>JAGIBJ010000054.1 GCA_017744415.1 Solirubrobacteraceae bacterium | reverse complement strand
GCCGGTGGCGCTCGACCCGGCGCAGGCCGACGCGGGGGTCGAGCAGGCGGTCGGCGCGCTCCACGATGCCGCCGCCGTGGATGGCCGCCGGCCGGTGGCGATCACCTACGCCGCCGACCCCGGCAAGAAGGGGCTGACCCGGACGGTTGCCGCCTTCGCCCGCGTCCGCCACCCGGAGGAGGTGCTGCTCGTCGCCGGTCTCGAAGCGCTCCCGCCCACGATCGCCGGCACCGAGGGCGTCGTCGCCGTGGGCCGGCTCGAGCGCCCCGTGTTCCGCGCGCTGGTGCGCTCCGTCGGCACGTTCGTCATCGCCCCACGCCGGGAGGACTACGGCCTCGTACAGCTCGAAGCGCTCGCCGAGGGCGCGCGCGTCGTTACCACCGAGGCGCCCGGGCCCTACGCCGCCCTCCCTGTGATCCGGCAGCTCTGGCCGGAGCAGGTGGTCGGCGCCGACGCCAGCGACGGTGAGCTCGGCCGGGCGATCCGCAGCGCGCTCGACGCGCGCCCGGATCCCGCCGAGCAGCTTCGCGCGACCGCCGCCGTGGAGCCCTGGGCCCCAGAGCAGGTACGGCAGATCCTGCGCGAGCGAGTGATCCCCCAGATGCTCGACGGCCGCCCGCCGTCGTGAGACGGCGAGCGGCCGGAGCGAAGGGGAACGAGCGTTAGCCGAGCTTCGGCTCGAGCTCGCTGAGGAGCTTGGCCTTCGGGTAGGCGCCGACGACGCGGTGTGCCTCGCCGCCGTTCTTGAAGAGGATCATCGTCGGGATCGAGATGACGCCGTAGGCCGCGGCTGCCTGCTGGTTCTCGTCGGTGTTGAGCTTCACGATCTTCACGTCGCTGCGCTCACCGGCGATCTCCTCGAGGACGGGAGCCACGGCGCGGCAGGGGCCGCACCAAGGAGCCCAGAAGTCGACCAGCACGGGCTGATCGGACTCGATGACCTCGGCCTGGAAGTTGTTGTCGGTGACTTCGTTGATCGCGCCCATGCGGGGCTCCCTTCGCGGTGCTTCACCGACCACTATACAAAGGAAAGTGAACGGGGTGAGAACAGGACGGCCTCCCATCCTGAGTACCCCGCCCGGCGGCCGCTTCTCCGGGCGCCGCCGGTCGACGAATGGATCAGCGGAACGCGTACGCGTGGATGATCTCGGGTGTCACGTAGGTCTCGATGAACGCCGCCGTGAGCACCATCACGAGCGCGATGCTCGTCGTCACGACGGTCGCCGCGAGGAGCTGGTGCCACTCGTTGCGCCGGCTGGCGATGAGCCATGCCGCGAGCGGGAGGAAGAGACCGGTGAGCTCGAGCAGCGCGTGCGGCAGGAGCAGCGCGACGAACGTGAGGTCGCTCAGGCCGAGGCGCGCGGCGACATCGGCGGTGAGGCCGCCGAGCACGTAGGCCTGGGTCATCAGCGAGAACACCGTCGCGGCCGAGACGAACAGGATCGCGAACCGTCCCGCGTAGTCGTGCACGGCGCCGAACCAGCCGCCGCGCTCCTTGGCCTCCAGCGGCATCGAGCTGCCGGCGATGAAACCGGCGACGCACGCGAGCGAGTGCAGCGCGAGCACGAGCAGGTTGCGGACTACCGTGTGGATCACGTCGCCGGCCGAGACCGGCGTGAAGATGCCCGGCATCACGCCCACTGACGGATCCGGAGTCGACCGGCTTGCCACGAGCACGACGCTCGCCAATAGGCCGACGGAGACGAGGAAGCTGGCGGCGAACCAGGTGCCGAGCACGGGCCAGGGCTGTGCCCGCCAGATCGCCAGGGTCTCTTTGGTGTGGGCGATGCCCTGAACGAGCGCGAGGTTGCTCGCCCGGGAGTCGGTGGTGGCGGCCATTACCTGGGAGGTCGGCGCGTTGGCCGTCAGGCTTGACCGAAGCGTCGATCCGAGGCGGGTGCCGACGCGCCCGGCTCATTCTTCGTGCGCTCGCCTTTGCTCAGGCGCAGGCGCTCATCGGCGACATGCAGGAGCACTTCGCCGCTCAGCGCGTCCTTCGGGAAGCTCGCGATGCCGAGTCCGCTCGAGATCCGCTCGCCGTCCGGCGTCGTCACCTGGGCGAGCGCTGCCCGCACCGCGTTCGCCGAGCGCTCCGCGAGCGCCGGCGAGGTCTCCGGGAGCACGATGCAGAATTCGTCTCCGCCTTGGCGCACGACCGTGTCGCGCGGCTCGACCGCCGCCACGACCGCGTTTGCGACGTCGTGGAGCAGCTGGTCGCCGGCGGCGTGGCCGACGTCGTCGTTCAGGCTCTTGAAGCCGTCGAGGTCGAGGGCAATCAGCGAGAGCTCGCGCCCGGTGCGGCCGTGGCGAGCGATCTCGTCCTCGAGCACCTCCAGCAGGAGCCGGCGGTTGCCGACGCCCGTCAGCGGATCGCGGCGGACGAGCTGCTCGAGCTCGTCGCCCTGCGCCTCGGCGGCCTCCAGCGCCACAACGCACGAAAAGCAGAGCACCCAGGAGGCGAGGTTGAACAGCGTCGTCATCATCACGCCCGCCGTAGAGAGGCCGCCGAACAGCGCGACGCCGAAGATCAGGATGTTCGAGGCCAGGAGGTGCGCCGCGATCTGCCGTCGGTCCTGAAGGCGCACGGCGGCCAGCGGCCCGATGAAGAACGCGCCGCCGAGGGTGAAAGCGCCGCTCGGAGCGGAGGCGAACATGCCCGCGCTGGTCACGACGTAGGTGAGCGCGACGACCATGTGGTTGCGTGGCGACCCGATCGGTGGCGGCTCGGAGCGCAGCAGGAAGATCGCGACAACGGCGGCGCCTACGGCGATGACCGCCAGGTTGTTGCTCGGGAAGACGTCGGTGAACGCCAGGGCGGCGATGGCGATCGCCGAGTAGAACGCGAACATGCCGCCAGTCGCGAGCCAGACGGTGCGGTTGACCGCGAGTTCCCGGCGCGAAACGCGCCGGCTCAGCGCGGGGGTGGGGGCCGAGGCCGTCATGAGGCGCTCCGGTAGACGCGGATTGGCGAGTCGCCGGAGTCGCCGGAGTCGTCGCGCGGCCGGGCGGGAGGCTGGCCCTTGTTCTCGCGCAGCCGCTCGTCTGCGACGTGCATGAGCACCCCGGCATGCACCGCGTCCTTCGGGAAGCTTGCGATCCCGATGCCCGCCGAGACGCGTGCCCCGTGCGCGTCGATCTTCGCGAGCGCGGCACGGATCGCGTTGCTGGCGCGATCGGCGTGCTCGGAGGACGTGTCGGGGAGGACGAGGCAGAACTCGTCGCCGCCCTGCCGCACCACGGTGTCGCCGGGGCGCGCGATGCCCTCGAGCGCGTCGGCGACCGCTTTGAGCAGCTCGTCGCCCGCGGCGTGGCCGACGGTGTCGTTGAGCGCCTTGAAGTCGTTGAGGTCGAGCGCGACGACCGAGAGCGGGCGACGCGTGCGTGACGCGCGGACGAGCTCGATGCTCAGCGTCTCCGTGAGCATCCGCCGGTTGCCGACGCCCGTGAGCGGGTCGCGGCGGACGAGCTGCTCGAGCTCCTCGCCCTGCGCCTCAGCGGCCTGCAGGACGACGACCACGCAGCCGGCGAGTACCCACATCGCGGGAATCACCGAGACGATCGCGAGGAGCGTCGCGTCGTCGTAGATCCCGAACGCGGCCGGTGCGGCGAGCACCGCAGTGGCGGCGATCAGGTGGGCGCTGATCTCACGCACGTCGAGGAGTCGCATGCTCGTGAGCGGGCCGATGAACATCGCGGCGCCCATTGCGGCCGACGAGGCGGGTGAGAACGCGAGCATCGCACCCGCCGTGCCCAGGTAGATCGCGGAGAGGACGACGTGGTTGGCGGCCGAGCCGAGCGGCGGGGGCTCGGTGAGCAGGAGACCGGTCGCGACGACGGCCAAGGCGCCCGCGAGGGCCCAGAGCCGCCACGGCACGAAGCCGAGGTCGAGCAGGTTGATGACGACCACGGCCACGGCGAACATCGCGAACATGCCGCCGGTCGCGAGCCAGACGGAGCGGTTGAGCGCGAGCTCGCGGCGCGAGACGCGCGCCAGAGGTGAGGGATTGGCCGTGGTGGTGGTCACGATCGGTGCAGCGATGCGAGGTGGTGCAGGGACTCCGCGCCGGAGTTTCTGTGATCGCTCCGAGCTACCGGAGCGGGCCGAAGCGCTCGAACAACCAGCTTGCGTCGAGTGCCATGGACATCGTACGCCCGTCATTGCGGGCGTCCAGCCGCCCTGGCCTGGGCACGGGTGGTTCTGCCGTCCCGTACTTGTCGGCACGCAGGCGGTTGTCGGCACGATCGAGGAGCCCGTCGACGTCCACGCCGTCGGTGGGGAACGTCGCGGCGCCCACGCCGGTCGACACCGCTACGCCCGCCACGACGATCTCGCCAAGGCGCGTGCGGATCGCGGCCATCACGCCTTCGGCCTCGAGCGCCGTGCACCACGGCAGGAGCACCGCGAACTCGTCGCCGCCCTGCCGCACCACGTCGCCGCGCCCGTCGACGATGCCGCTGAGCTCGCGGGCGACCGTACGCAGGAGCTCGTCGCCGGCAGCGTGGCCGACGGTGTCGTTGAGGTTCTTGAAGCCGTTGAGGTCGAGGGCGAGCACGGTGAGCTGCGCGCCGGCGAAACGGTGGTGGGCGAGCTCGGTGCTCAGCCGCTCCTGGAGCTGACGGCGGTTGCCGACGCCCGTGAGCGGATCGCGGCGGACGAGCCGGGCGAGCTCCTCGCCCTGGGCCTCGGCCGACTCGAGCACGATCATGCAGCAGAAGCCGAGCACCCAGAACGTGCCGACGGCCATGAGCAGCGCGACGGTGGTGGGCGTTTCGACGAGGCCGAGGAGCGGCAGCGCGAGGATCAGCCAGGATGCCACGGTGCCGTGGGCGATCATGTGCCAGCGCGAGGTGAGGCGCACGGCGGCGACGGGCCCGATCCAGCCGGCGAGGGCGATCGTCATCGCGCCCGCCGGCTTCGTGGCCGCCAGAGCGAGCGCCGGGAAGATGTAGACGCTCGCGACGACGGCGTGGTTGCGAACGCTGCCGATCGCCGGTGCCGGCGTCGCGAAGTAGATGGCCGCGAGCACGAGACCGCCGACGCAGACGGGGAGGAACTCCTCCGTGCGGAGGTCGGGCGCCAGGAAGTAGATGAGCAGGCCGAGTGCGGGGTAGATGACGAACATCGCGCCGGTCGCCGCCCACAGGGCTTTGCTCACAGCCATCTCGCGGCGCGTGAGGCCGTTCATCAGCGCGCCGCCGACGGTCGGATCGGCTGGGGTGTCGGCCTCCTGAGTGGCGGCGAAGGTGAGCGTGGCGTCGGGGCGGATCGCGACCGAGCGCGGGGTGGTGGCCTTGTCGCGGCGCAGGCGCTCGTCGGCGGCGTCGAGGAGCGCAATCGGGTCGGTGCCGTCGTCCGGGTAGGTCGCCATGCCGACGCCGGTGGTGATGCCCTGGCTGTAGCTCGGGAGATCGGCGAGCCGGCTCCGGACGAGCCCCGCCACCACCTCGGCCTGTTCGCGCGAGGTGTCAGGGAGGATCAGGCAGAACTCGTCGCCGCCCTGGCGAATGATCACGTCGTGGCGGCGCGCGCAGCGCTCGAGCTCGCGCGCGGTGTCCTTCAGGAGCTCGTCGCCGGTGGCATGGCCGAGCGTGTCGTTGAGGGCCTTGAAGCCGTTGAGGTCGAGGGCGACGATCGTGAGCGGGCGGTGGCCCGAGCGGGTGAGCTCGAGGTCGAGCTGCTCGTCGAGGAGGCGGCGGTTGCCGAGGCCGGTGAGGGGATCGCGCTTGACCAGCGCGGTGAGCTGGTCGCCCTGTGCCTCGGCGGCGGCGAGCACGATGATGCAGCAGACGGCCAGCGCCCAGACGGTGGGGACGAGGAAGAGGAGCGCGCCGACGGTGGCGTGGTCGACGATGCCCAGCGCGACGGGCACGCAGAGCACGGCCGCGGCGGCGGACAGGTGCAGCACGATCTGCCGGCGCTCGAGGATCCAGACGGCCGCCAGCGGGCCGACGAACATCGCTGAGCCCAGCGGCAGTGAACCGGTCGGGGCGAAGGCCCATACCGCGATGGTCGGGCTGATGTAGACCAGCGCGAGGACCGTGTGCGTGCTCAGCGTGTCCGGCTCGGGTGGCCGCATGGCCAGGAAGATCAGACCGAGGCCGCCGAGCACGCCGGCGGTGACGAGCAGCTTGGTGGCGTTGGTCTCGGGGAGGATCCACGGGATCACGCCACACGCGATGCCGAACACGAGGAACACGCTGCCGACGATCATCCAGATCCCGGGGCTGAGGGCGATGTCGCGCCGCGACACCCCCGAACCCAGTGTCGGAATGAATCGACTCATAGCTGGTAATTCGGTTCCTGGGACGGTGTTCTGAGAGGCTGTGGACGTGTGCGCCGCGACTCATACCGCGGTCCCACGGGGTACCGCCCGAAACGCGGCCGAATCGTCGCGGATCGCATGAGCAGCGGGCGTCCAGGGGGACACCCCGCTGGACGCTCAGTTGCGGGGGCGCTCGGACGGATCCGAGAAGCGGCTGGCGCGGAGCTCGGCCTCGAGCGAGTCGAGGGCGCCTTCGCGCTCGCCGTACTTGTCGGTGCGCAGGCGGTGGTCGGCGCGGTCGAGGAGCACGTCGACGTCGTCGCCGTCGTCCGGGAACGTCGCGATGCCGATGCCGGTGCTCACGGTCACGCCGTCGACCTCGATCGTGCCGAGCGTGCGGCGCACGGCGGCCACCGCGGCGCGCGCTTCCTCAGCCGTCGTGTCGGGCAGGAGGATCGCGAACTCGTCGCCGCCCTGGCGGATCGCTTCGGCGGGGTGGCCGGCGATCACCTTCAGTGCGCCGCCGACCTTGCGCAGGAGCTCGTCGCCGGCAGCATGGCCAATGCGGTCGTTGACGGTCTTGAAGCCCTCGAGATCGAGCACGACCACCGTGAACGGCTGGCCGAGCTCGGCGTGCTGCGGGAGATCCTTGTCGAGGCGCTCGCGCATGCGGCGGCGGTTGCCCAGACCGGTGAGCGGGTCGCGGCGCACGAGGCGAGCGAGCTCCTTGCCCTGCGTCTCGGTGGCCTCGAGCACGAGCACGCACGAGAAGCCGAGCACCCAGAGGTTCGAGATCACGATGATCGTCGAGAGCACCGTCGGGACCTCGTCCCAGTGCAGCACGAGCAGCGCGCCGAAGAGCACGGTCGCGACGCTGAGGTGGGCGACGATGTGGCGGCGGTCGACGAGCCGTGCGGCGGCGAGCGGCCCGACGAACATCGAGAGTCCGAGGCCGATCGCACCGGGGGTGGTGGTCGACGCGAACGCGATCGGCAGCAGGTACGGCATCGCGACGTAGGCCTGATTGCGGACCGTGCCGATCTGCGGCGGCGACGTGACCGAGATGAGCGCCACGCCGGCGACGGCCGCAGCGATCGCGAACGGCAGGCCCTCGCGAGCGAGGTCGGGCGCCCACAGCAGGATGCCGATGCCGATCAGCGCGTAGACGGCCGACGCGATCGAGGCCATGCGCCAGGCGAGCGGCAGGCTCTCGAGGTGGCGGCGGTCGACGCCGTCGATCGTCCAGTCCGCGGCGAGGTCGGACGGCTCCGGCGCCGGGGGCATGGGCTCGTCGCGCGGCGCGACCTCGGGCACCTCTGCGCGCCATGCGGCCGCCGTCGGGGCCGAGACCGATTTGTCGATCCGCAGGCGTGCGTCGGCCACCTCCAGCAGCGACGCCGCGGTATGGCCGTCATGCGGGCAGGTCGCGATGCCGATGCCGGTGCTGATCCCGCTGCCGAACGCGCGGACGGCCTGCAGGCGGGCCCGGATGAGCTCGGCGAGTGCGCGGGCATCCTCCGTGGTGGTGTTCGGCAGCAGCATGCAGAACTCGTCGCCGCCCTGACGCACCACGACGTCGTAGGGCCGGGCGGTCCGGATCAAGACGTCGGCGGTGGCCTTGAGCAGCTCGTCGCCGGCAGCGTGGCCGACGGTGTCGTTGAGGGCCTTGAAGCCGTTGAGGTCGAACGTGAGGAGCGAGAACGGGCGGTGCGTATGGGGCAGGCGCGCAAGCTCGGCCTCGAGCTCCTCGTCGAGCAGGCGACGGTTGCCGGCGCCGGTGAGCGGGTCGCGCTTGACGAGCCGCGAGAGTTCCGCGCCCTGGCGCTCGGCGGCACCGAGCACCTCGGTGACCGTCATCGCCAGCATCCACATCGTGGGCGCGATGCAGGCGCAGGTGAGGAACGTCGCGGTGTCGACGACGCCGAGGATCGACGGCATGAAGAGCGCGACGGTCGCCGCGCTCATGTGGGCCGCGATCTGGTGGCGGTCGACGATCCACACGGCCGTGAGCGGGCCGGCGAACGCGGCCGTGATCGCGACGGCCGAGCCGCGCGGGCCGAACGCGATGATCGCGCACATCGGCCCGAGGTAGGTGAGGGCGAGCAGCGCGTGCGTCGTCCGCGTGTCGGGCTCGGGCGGCGCCATTCGGCTCATCACGAATGCGATGCCGAGCAGCGCGGCGCCGAGGATGAAGATCTGCTGGCTCTGGAAGCCGAGCCCGAGCAGCCCGATGAGGCAGCAGAGCACGCCGAACAGGGCGAACGTGCCCCAGACGACGATCCACACCGCGGGGCTGAGGGCGATGTCGCGCCGCGAGACGCGCCCGAGATCGGGGATGAGGTGCTGGAAGATCATCCGATCGACCTGCGCCGCTCGGCGTACTGCTCATCGCGTGAGGCGCCGGCGCTTGGGCGGGGCTGCAGGAGCTGACGGATCGGCAGCGACTCATCCGGATCGGGCGTGCCGATCAGGTCGTGGCCGCGCGGGTCGTCCATCGACATGCGGGTGCCGGCGATCGCGATCAGCGCCTCCTCGGTGACACCGTCCTCGGGGAATGCCGCGAGACCGATGCGCGGCAGGATCAGGCGGCCACGGCGCGAGCAGCCCGCGATCGCGATGCGCAGGTCGCGCACGGCGCCGTCGAGGTCGTCCGGGCCTGTGAGCGGTAGCAGCATCCGAAACCGGTGGCCGTGGATGCGGGAGATCGTCGCGTGGTCGTCGACGGCGTGGCCCATCAGCACGGCGACGTCGCGGAGCACCTCGTCGGCGGCGCCGCGGCCCTCGTGCGTTCGCAGCGCGTCGAAGCCGCTGAGCTGGAGGTCGATGAGCACGAGCGGCATCTGCATGTCGCGGTGGCGCGGCAGCTCGTCGATGAGTCGCTCGCGCAGCAGCCGCTCGTTGCCGGCGCCGGTGAGGGGGTCGCGGAGGACGAGCTCCGCCATACGGTGCCCCTGAGATTCGGCCGCCTCGAACACGATCACATTGCAGATCGCGATCACCCAGGTGCTGAGCACCAGCGTGAGGCAGGCGAGGGTGGAGGCGATGTCGGTGTGGCCGGTGAGGATGAGCGCGTACAGGCCGATGGTGAATGCGACGACGTGGGCGGCGATCTGGCGCCGATCCACGAGACGGGCGACGACGAGGACGCCGGAGAACATCGCCGTGCCGACGGCCCACGAGGCGTGCGGTGCGCACGCCGCCATTGCGGCGAGGGGCAGCACCCAGGTGGCCGCGGCCACGACGTGGTTGGCGATCGTGCCGACCGCGGGCGGGCGGGCGACGAGGATCACGGCGCTCGTGAGGTAGCCGGTCGCCACGAAGCCCAGCACCCACGGCGTACGAAGGTCGGGCTGGATCGCGACGCCGACCGTCGCCAGCACGGCGTACATGAGGAACGTGAGGGCGGTGACCCGCCACACCACCGGGTCGGTCGCGATACCGCGCCGGTCGACGCGCGTCGCGGCCCAGTTCTCGCGGGCCTCGGGCGACGGCATGCCGGCGGGGGTGACCCGCGGGATGGGCCGCACCTCTCCGATCTGGATGGCGAGGCCCCCACGCTCGGCGCCGTGCGGGCCGGGCTCACGGTGTTCGGCGGGTGCCTTGGCGACGCGGTCGCGGGCGATGCCGCGGAGGGTGCGCTCGCGGGTGCCGTCGGCGGGGAAGGTCGCGACGCCGGCGCGGATCGCGAGGGGCACGTCGCCGGTGTCGATCAGGGCGAGGCGTTGGCGCAGCTCCTCGAGGAAGGTCTCGGCGCCCTGCGGCCCGGTACCCGGGAGCACGGCGACGAAGCGATCGCCCTCGATGCGCGCGACGGCGCTCCCGGACGGGGCGGTGTCGGTGAGCACGGCCGCGACGCTCGCGAGCACGCCGTCGCCGGCGGAACGGCCGATCGCAGTGTTGATCCGCGCGAAGTCGTCGAGCTGGAACTCGACGACGGCCAGCGGCTGGTTGCTGCTGCGATGGCGCGTGAGCTCGACGCCCAGCACCTCCGCGATCGCGGTCGGGTTGCCGATCCCGGTGAGCGGATCGCGCATCGCCAGGCGCTCGTACTCGGCGCCCTGGGCCTCGACGGCGTCGAGCACGATCACGCAGCAGCCCGCGAGCACCCACGTGCCGGGGATGAAGCAGACGGCGGCGAAGACGGTGCCCTGGTCGCCGCCTCCCAGCACCACCGCGGCGAGCAGGGCCGCGCTGGCCAGGCTCAGGTGCACGGCGATCGTGCGGCGGTCACGGATCCAGAGCGAGAGCAGCGGGCCGGTGAACAGGCCGGCGATCACGGTCGCGGAGCCGTGGGGCGCGTAGGCGGCGACCGCTCCGGCGCTGCCGAGGTAGGTGGTGGCGATGGCTGCGTGGGTCGCAAGGCTGCCGGGCTCCGGCGGGCGCAGCGCGAGCATCACCACGGCGATCGTGCCGAGCGTGCCGGCCAGCACGAGCAGGCGCGTGTCGTCGAAGGTGCCGAAGCCGATCGCGATCACCGCGCACGAGACCGCGTAGACGGCGAACATCGCTCCGGTCGCCGACCAGAGATGTGGGGAGAGGACGATGTCCCGGCGGGAGACTCGGCCGGAAAGAGCGGGCGCGAAGCGGCGCATGGCCTGGAGATCGGCGGTTACCAAGCGGACCTGAGGGGCGACGGTTCGAATCTGGACAGTCATCGCGCTTGGATCCGGTGTGAAAGGTGCCGGTGCACGTTCGCGGCGCCGCCCCGGATCAATCGGCGGCGTCGAGCGTGGCGGTGTCGATCACGAACCGGTAGCGCACGTCGGAGTTCAGGACCCGCTCCCATGCCTCGTTGATCTGTGCCGCATCGATCAGCTCGATGTCGGCGGTGATCCCATGCTCCGCACAGAAGTCGAGCATCTCCTGGGTTTCGCGGATGCCGCCGATCAGCGAGCCCGAGAGTGAGCGCCGGGCGTGGGTGAGCGAGAAGGCGTTGACGGCCATCGGCTCGCTCGGCAGTCCCACGTTCACCAGCGCGCCGTCGATCTTCAGCAGGCCGAGGTAGCGGTCCATCGGCAGCGTCGCGCTGACCGTGTTGATGATGAGGTCGAGCGACGCCGCGAGCTCCTTGAAGGTGGTCTTGTCGCTCGTGGCGCGGTAGTCGCTGGCTCCGAGGCGCAGGCCGTCGTCCTTCTTGCTGAGCGACTGCGAGAGCACCACGACCTCGGCACCCATCGCCTTGGCGATCTTCACAGCCATGTGGCCGAGCCCGCCGAGGCCGATCACACCGACGCGCTTGCCGGGGCCGGCTCCCCACCGCTTGAGGGGGGAGTACGTGGTGATGCCGGCGCAGAGCAGAGGAGCCGCTGCATCGAGCGCGAGGCCCTCGGGGATCCGCACGACGAAGCCCTCGGTGACGACGATGCCGGTGGCGTAGCCGCCCTGGGTGAGCGTGCCGTCCTTGTCGGGCGAGCCGTACGTGAACACGGCGCCGGGGACGCAGAACTGCTCCTCGCCGGCGCGGCAGTGCTCGCACTCGCCGCAGGAGTTCACCATGCAGCCGACGCCGACCTGGTCGCCCGGCTGGAAGCCGGTCACCTCCGCGCCGACCTCGGCCACGGTGCCGACGATCTCGTGGCCCGGCACCAGCGGGTACTGCTGCGGGCGCCAGTCGCCGCGCACCGTGTGGATGTCGGAGTGGCAGATACCGCAGAAGTGGATGTCGATCCGCACGTCGTGCGGGCCGACCGCGCGACGCTCGATGGTGAGCGGCTCGAGCGGCGCGGTGGCGGAGGAGGCGCCGTAGGCGGCAGCGGTCGTCGTCATAGCCTCCTACTCAAGCAGCGTCGGGCCGATTTCCGCGCAGAACGTTGGGCGCCGAGGCCGACGGGGCGTCAGGTGCCCGGTCGTCGCCGGGCCCTCAGTCGCGCGCAATCGCGCCCGGTGATGCCCTCAGCGGCGCGGGCCGTGCAGCTCGGCGAGCACCGCGAGTGCGTCACGGAGATCGTGCGCGGCGGGGTCGTCGGCGGCGCGGCGGCTGCCGGCCAAGCGCTCGAGCTCGGCGGTGTCGTCCCCGTCGCGCGGGAACTCCGCCATGCCCACGCGGGCACCGAGCGGGTGGTGGTCGGTCGAGACGCCGGCCACGGCGATGCGGAGCTCCTCCTCGAACGGCGCGAGGTCCTCCGTCTCCGTGAAGGGCAGCAGCACGCGGAAGGTGCTGCCGCTCACGCGGGCGACGGTGGCGCGCGGCCCTGCGACTTCCGTGATCGCGCGGGCAAGCTCACGGAGCACTTGGTTGGCGCGGCCTCGGCCGGCGCCGTGGAGGATGTCGTCGAAGCCGACGGCGTCGACCTCGATGACGCTGAACGGCAGCTGGAGGTCGCGATGGCGCGGGCGGATCTCGAGCGCGTGCTGGCGGATGAGGTCGCGGTTGCCGGTGCCGGTGAGCGGGTCGCGGAGCACGAGGCCCGAGATCTCCGCCGACTGCCGCTCGGCCGCCTCGAAGACGACGGTCATCGACACCGTCAGCACCCAGGTGTTGGCGAGCAGCGCGACGATCCCGACCATGCCCGCCTCATCAGGGATCCCGGCGATGGCCACCGCGAGAGCGAGGGCCGTCAAGGCGAGCAGATGGGCGAGGATCGCGCGGCGGTCGATCACGCGCACCGCGGTGAGCAGCGGGGCGAGCAGTGCGGTGCCGATCACCCACGAGAGCTTCGGAGCGGCGCTCAGCATCGCGGCGAGCGGAAGCAGGTAGCCCGCGGAGACCACCATGTGGTTGCGGACGGTGTTGATGCGCGGCGGACGCGTGAGCAGGTTGACGAGCCCGAGGAGCGCCGCGACCCCGGCGACGTAGTAGATCTCGGAGCTGGCCAGATCCGCGACGAGCTGCTTGGCGACGACACCGACGATCGCGTAGACGAGGAACCCGGCGCTGACGGCCCGCCACACGAGCGGGTCGACGGCGAGGTTCTCGCGGGTGACCCGCCGCGGCATGTTGGCCGGCGCGGCGACCGGCTCGAGGTCGCCCAGCACCACGGCCCATGGGCGCGCGGGCGCGTCGTCTGGGTCGGCGACGGCGTCGGGCCGCAGCGTGGAGGGGCCGGCGTGGGCGTCCTCGGCCTCGCCGCGGCGCGCGGTGGCGGTCGACTGAAGCGCGAGGCGGCGCTCGCCGTCGGACGGGTAGGCGGCCGTGCCGGCGAGCAGCTCGATCGGGTGGCGACCGGCGTGGGAAGGCAGCGTCTCGTTGACGACGGCGGCGTATTCCTCGGCGCTGGGTCGATCGGTGCCGGGCAGGATCACCGCGAAGCGGTCTCCCTCGAGCCGGGCCACGGTCGATCCGGTCGGCGCGACCTGCACGAGCGCGCGGGCCACGGCGGCGAGCACTGCGTCGCCGGCTGCGGGGCCGACGTGGTCGATGAGGTCGTCGAAGCGGCGGATCGAGAGGTCGACGATCGCCAGCGGCCGGCCGGAGCTGCGGTGCCGGGCCAGCTCTGCGGAGAGCTCCTCGTCGTAGGCGCGGCGGTTGCCGAGGCCGGTGAGCGGATCGCGCAGTGCGAGCGCGTCGAGCGCGTCGCCCTGCGCATCGACGGCGTCGAGCACCGCGATGCAGCAGATGCCGAGCATCACGCACGACGGGATGAAGCAGAGCGCCGCGACGAGCGTGGCCGTCTCGTTGCCGCCAGAGAGGCTGGCGGCGAGCAGCAGCGCCGAGGCGACGGTGAGGTGCGCGGCGACGAGCCGGCGATCAGTGATCCACAGCGCGGCGAGCACGGGGATGTAGATCCCGGTGATCATCGGCGCCGAGCCCTGCGGGGCATGGGCGAACACAGCAGCCGACACCCCGCCGTAGACCGCGAACACCACCGCGTGGGTCCACGGTGAGCCCGGTTCCGGCGGTCGCGTGGCGAAGAGCGCGATGCCCACCGCCCCGATGCAGGTGGCGAGCGGGATCAGCCGCTCGGTGTGCATCCCCCCGACCGTGAACGTGACGACGAAGTCGGAGATGGAGAAGATGACGAAGACTGCCGCCGTCGCATTCCACGTGTACGGACTGTGGACGATGGCGCGCCGCGTCACGCGGCCGCGCAGGGCGGGGGCGAGCCTCTTGAACACTTCTTCGGGAACGTCGGTTACCGATCCGGAAACCTGAGCCGGCCTCTATCTCGGCCAGAAGCGTGCTGTGCGTGATCAGCGCGCGGCGACGCCGATGGCGATCGGCAGCTGCTCGATCTCGGCCTCGCTCACGGTGCCCCCACGGGTGCCGTAGCTCACCGCTTCGGCGAGGGTCTCGCCGGTCACGTACGCCTCGTGGGCGCGCACCGCATCGAGCAGCACCGGATCGCCATCGAGCGTGAGCGTGATGCGGTCGGTCACGTCGAGGCCGGCGCCTTGGCGGGCCACCTGGATCTGGCGGAGCACGGCCCGGGCACGGCCCTCGGCACGGAGCGCATCGTCGATCTCGAGCTCGAGGGCGACGGCGTGCTGGCCCTCACGCTCGAGCTGGTAGCCCTCGGGCGCCTCGAGGCTCATGAGGAGGTCGTCCTCGGTGATCGCGTGGTCGTTGCCGTCGATCGAGAGGGTGACGGGCTCACCGGCACGCAGGGCAGCGGCGACCGCGGAGCCGTCGAGCGCTTCGATGGCGGCGCGGGCCTGGCTCATCGCCTTGCCGAACTTGGGCCCGAGGGCGCGGAGGTTGGGCTTGAGCAGCACCTTGCCGAGCTCGTCGGCTTCGGCCACGAACCGCAGCTCCTTCACGTTGAGCTCCTCGCGGATCACCTCGGCGAGGCGCTCGATCGCGTCGCGCTCCTTGCCGGTGGCTACGACGACGGCCGCATGCAGCGGCTGGCGCAGGTTGATGCCTGAGGCGGCGCGGGCGGCGAGGCCGAGGCGCACCGTCTCGCGGGCGGTCGCCATGTCGGCCTCGAGGGCGAGGTCGCGGCGACCCGGGTGGATCTGCGGCCAGTCGGCCAGGTGCACCGAGTCCTCATCGCCGCCGAGCTGCTCGAAGAGCTCGTCGGCCACGAACGGGGTGAACGGGGCGAGCAGCGTGGAGATCCGCAGGAGCGCATCGCGGAGCGTCTCGAGCGCGACGGGGTCGCCGTCCCAGAAGCGGCGACGCGAGCGGCGCACGTACCAGTTGGAGAGCTCGTCGACGAGTTCGCCGATCGCACGGCCGGCGGCGGTGACGTCGTAGTCCTCGAGGCGCTCGGTCACCAGCTCGGTGACGGCCTCGACGCGGCTCGTGATCCACCGGTCGAGTTCGGTCTGCTCTGAGGGGGATGCCGCCACCCGCCCTGCATCCTCGCCGCGCGCCGCCGCCTCGGCGGCGATGCCGGCGTACTGGGCGTAGAAGCTGGCGGTGTTCCAGAGCGGCAGCAGGAAGAGGCGCACGCCGTCGCGCACGGCCTCGTCGGAGTAGCGGTAGCCGTCCCACGGCTGCTTGCTCGTGAAGAAGTACCAGCGCAGGGCATCGGCGCCGAAGCGGTCGATCGGGTCCCACGGCGCGACGATGTTGCCGCGCGACTTGCTCATCTTCTGGTCGTGCTCGTCGCGGATGTGGCCGAGGCAGACGACGTTCTTGTACGGCGCCTCGTCGCGCAGCAGCACGGAGACGGCGAGCAGGGAGTAGAACCAGCCGCGGGTCTGGTCGATCGCTTCGCAGATGAAGTCGGCCTGGCGGTGGGCCTCGTAGTGCGCAGTGCCGGCCGCGTCGTGCGGGGCGGCGTCCTGGGCGAACGGCATGGCGCCGGAGTCGAACCACACGTCGATCACCTCCGGCACGCGGGCGTACGTGAGCCCGTCCTCGCCGGTGAAGGTGACGTCGTCGACGAACGGGCGATGCGGGTCGTCGAGCTTCGTGCCGCTCAGCTCCGCAAGCTCGGCGAGCGACCCGACGACGACCATCCGCGGCTCCTCGCCGTCGGGGTGGTCGGTCGAGCGCCAGATGGGAAGTGGGGTCCCCCAATATCGCTCGCGGCTGATGGCCCAGTCGACGTTGCCGCGGAGCCACTCGCCGAACCGGCCGTCGCGGATGTGCGGCGGGTGCCAGGCGATGTCGTCGTTGGCGGAGAGGAGGTTGTCGCGGAGCTTCGCCGTCGCGAGGTACCAGCTGGGCCGCGCGTAATACAGCAGCGCGGTGTCGCAGCGCCAGCAGTGCGGGTAGCTGTGCTCGTAGCGCTGGCTGCGCAGCAAGAGGCCGCGGGCGGCGAGGTCCTTGACGAGGTCGATGTCGAGGTCCTTCACGAACCTCCCGGCGAGCTCGGTGCCCGGGGCGATGCTGGTGGCCGCCGGCGTGTAGGTGCCGTCCTCGCTCACCGGGTGCAGGAGCGTGGAGGGATCACGCGGATCGAACGCGCTCGCGTCGAGCCCGGGCGGAAGCGTACCGGCGGCGGCCGCGTCGGCGACGGCGGTGAAGTCGTCCTGGCCGAAGGCGGGGGCGAGGTGCACGATGCCGGTGCCGGAGTCGGTGGTGACGAACTCGGCGGCGAGCACGGCGCCGCGGCCACCGGCGAGGCGGCCTTCGCTCACGAACGGCGCGGCGTAGACCGTGCCGACGAGCTGGTCGCCGGTGAAGGGCTCGCCGAGGATCTCGAAGCCGCCCTTCTTGAGGAAGTCGGGGCCGAGCGTCGCCTCGATCAGCGGCTTCGCGACGACGATCGGGCCGCCCGACGGGACGAGCGCAGCGTCCTCGTCACCCTCGCCCTCCGTGAGCGGCTGCACGCGCACGTACTCGACGTCCGGGTGCACGGCCGCGGCGACGTTCGCGACGAGGGTCCAGGGCGTGGTGGTCCAGACGACGAGGCTGTCGCCGGGCTGTAGCGGGCCGTCGGCCGGCGTCGCGACCTCGCCCTCGAAGGCGATGGGCAGGCGCACGTAGGCCGACGTGTCCTTGATGTCCTTGTAGCCCTGTGCCACCTCGTGGCTGGAGAGCGCCGTGCCGCAGCGGGTGCAGAACGGGACGACCTTGTTGCCCTGGTAGAGCAGGCCACGGCCGTGCATCGTCTTGAGCGCCTCCCAGACCGACTCCACGTAGGAGGTGTCCATCGTGCGGTAGGCGTCGTCGAGATCCACCCAGAAGCCGATGCGCTGGGTGAGCTTGTCCCAGTCCTCGAGGAACTCGAACACGCTCGCGCGGCACGCTGCGTTGAACTGCTCGATCGACGCGCGAACGTCGCCCGGGACGATGCTCTCGATGTCGTGCTTGCTGTGGAGGCCGAGCTGCTTCTCAACGGCGATTTCGACCGGGAGACCGTGGCAGTCCCAGCCGCCGCGCCGCTCGACGTAGCGGCCGCGCATCGTCTGGAAGCGCGGGAAGATGTCCTTGAAGACGCGCGAGAGCACGTGGTGCACGCCGGGGCGGCCGTTGGCCGTCGGCGGACCCTCCCAGAACACCCAGCTCTGGGCGCCCTCGCGCTGCTTCACCGAGCGCTCGAACACGTCGCGCTCACGCCAGCGCTCCAGTACGCCTTCCTCGAGCTTCGGGAAGCTCTGCTGCGGGTCGATCTGCGGAGAAAGCGGGCGCGTGCTCACGGGACTCCGCAGTCTACGTCGGTCGGGATGGCCGCCGCCCTGTGGCGGGCTACGAGGCGTGCGGGCGGGCGCCGCGCGCGCTCAGGTGGCCGGCTCGCGCACGTCGAGCACGTCGCCGAGCCAGAGGAGGTCGTCGTCGTTGGTGAGCAGCGTGAGGCCGTGCGTGGCGGCCGTAGCGGCGATGAGCAGATCCATCGCGCGGCGCCGAGGTTGCCGGCCGCGCTCGACCGCGAGATGCGCGAGCCGTCCCCAGGAGGCCGCGACTGCACCGTCGACGGGGTACGGGTCGAACGTTCCCTGTAGTGCGGCGAGCCAGGTGAGTCGGCGCTGACGCTCGGGCTCGTCGGGGGCTCGCTCGACCCCGAATTGCAGCTCGGCGAAGGTGATCACGCTCAGACTCGCGACCTCGACCTCCCCTGGGATGCCGTCGATGACGACGGACGTGTCGAGGAGCGCTCTCACGCCCAAGGATCGACGAGTCCGCCGCCGGCCGCGCGCAGATCGTCAAGCACGCCGCGCGGGGGGAGCAGGCCTGCCAGCGCGGCGCGCGCATCCGCAGCGTTGACCTCGCGCCGCGCACGGATCGGGCCGAGCTCCGCGACGGGCCGACCGCTCACCGTCACTACCAGCCGCTCACCTGCTTCCGCGCGGCGGAGGACGCCTGCGACGTCGTTGCGGAGCTCGCGCTGAGGGATGGACGCCATCCACCGAAGCGTAGCAGTTGTGCTACGGCGTCATGGGATCCGGGCCGCCAGCTGCGAGTGCCTGGTCCGCCCTTGAACGGCTCGACGAGCTCGCGGGTGATCCGGCCGCCGTAGAAGTCGCCGGCCTGCGCGTCGACGCGGCTCGGGTAGATGGCAACGTGCCCGAGCAGCTCCGCGAACGGCCGCGACGGCAGCTCATGCCCGCCGCACCTCGCTGCGGAGCTTGAGCACCGCCGTGCCGTCGTCCTGCTCGATCTCGAGCGCCGGGTTGTCGTCGGTGCCGTTGCGCACGATGGTGCTGCCCTTGATCGTCCGCTCGATGCGGGTGTGGTGCACGGCCGTCACGGTGCCGGAGGCCGACCCCGACGCCCAGCGCCACTCGACCTCGGTGCCCTTGCGGATCTGCTCACTCATGCGCTCGTTCTACGGTCGGCGAGGCGCGGGGGATGACCGGGCCGGTGCGAACGCGGTCAGGCGGCGGCCCAACTGGACATTGAAAGTTTCCGGACGAGCGGGTAACCGCGCGTACTAGAAACCAGGGGCACATCGATCGTTTGGCCAGACCAGCCGTCCCCGATGCCAGGAACATCCGGCCGCGACCGTAAGTTGAGGTATGGCCAAGGTCACCGACACGGGCGAGCTGCTCATCACCGCCGACGAGATCGCGGGCGCGCAGCTCAGCGCAGGTGACGAGGTCTCGATCGTGGTCGACGGCGAGGGCCGCCTGATCGTCGAGCGGCGCGCCGGTCGCGACCGCCGTTCGGTCGTCCGCGACACGCCGGATCGCCGTTCGCTTGTGGATCGCCACGACGGCGTCTACCCGCGCGACTACATCCTCGTCGCCGGCGCCGACGAGCAGCTGCACGGCCGCATCGCGGCCCTGGCCTAGTCGCCAATCTCGTCGACCCGAGGTCTCCGCGGGCGTGAACGGGACACCACCGGGGTCGGGGCGACGGTTACGTCCCGCTCAGCCCTTCGCGCAGCGGGCCGCGCACCATGCGCACCGCCAGCGTGGCGGTGCGCATCACGAAGAGCGCCGTGAGTGCAGCCCAGAGCGCGTCGAGCGAGCCGGTGCCGACGACCGCGAGCGCGACGAGCAGCGCAACTGCTGAGGCGGCCATCGACAGCGCGAGGATCCGCCCGTCCTCGGCGCCGATGAGGATGCCGTCGAGCGCGAACACCACGCCGCCGATGGTCTGGACGACGCAGAGCCAGGGCCAGAGCTCCTCGGCCGCTGCGGCGACGCTGGCGTCGTCGGTGAAGAGCGAGGCCACGAGCCCCGGCCCGGCGACCCAGAGCCCGACGCCCACGAGCACGCCGAAACCGGTCGAGAGCATCGTCACATGGGCCGCCGCGCGGCGAGCGCCGGCGTGGTCGCGGGCCCCGAGCGCACCGGCCACGATCACCTGCGCGGCGATCGCGAGGGCGTCGAGCGCGAGGGCACCGAGCCAGAGCAGGTTGGTGGCGACGAGGTGCGCGCCCATCGCGGGATCGCTGATCCGTGCGGCGAGGGCCGAGAGCAGCAGATAGCTGCCGGCAAGCGAAACGGAGCGCACGAAGAGCAAGCCGCCGAAGCTGGCGAGGCCCCGCAGGGCGGCCCAGTCCGGCTGCCGGCTCGCACGGGCTGCGCGCGCCTCGCGCACGATCAGCCAGAGCGTCGCCGCGGCCATCGCCAGCTGCGCGATCACGGTGCCGATCGCCGAGCCGTCGAGCCCGAGGTCGAGCCCGTAGACGAGCAGCAGCTCGGCGACGACGTTGACGAGCTGCGCCGCGACGACGAGTCGCAGCGCAAGTCCGAGCGCCTCGCGTCCGCGGAGCCAGCCCTGGCCCGCGATCGCGATGAGCTGGGCGGCCACGCCGATCGCCGCGAGCTGAAGGTAGCGCGCCGCCAGCGCGGCCGTGGGGGTGTCACCGCCGAGGCCGCGCGCGAGCGGCCCGGCGAAGAGCAGCAGGCCGGCGGCCACGGCTCCGCCGGTGATCGCGCCGAGCCACGCGGCCTGCACGCCGAGTTCGGCCCGGGCGCGGGCCTCGGCTGCCCGCGCCACGGCCGTCGTCGTGCCGTAGGCGAGGAATACGCAGAGGCTCACGATGGTGAGCAGCACCTGCGTCGCGATGCCGAGCGCGGCGAGCTCGCGGGCGCCGAGGTGTCCGACGATCGCCGCGTCGACGAGCAGGTAGAGCGGCTCGGCGATGAGGCTGCCGAGCGCCGGGACCGCGATCGCGACGATGCGGCGGTCGAGCGCGCGGGCGTCGGGTGCCGGTGGGGTGGCGGCGCTCACCCTTCGGAGCCTACGCAGGCACCGCCTCCGCTTCTGTCTCGGGCTCGGACGCCAGCCACGAGGGGAACGGATCCGCGAGTGCGCGCCACGCCTCGGGCCCGGTCGCGAGTTCGTCCTCCCTGAGGAGGCACGCTTCGAGGTGGCGGCGGATGGCCGGCTCGTCCATGCCGTCGCCGATGAACACGAGCTCCTGGCGACGATCGCCGAACCGCCCGCCGAGGTCGGGCACGTCGGCCGGGTCCATCTGGGCGAACCATGCGGCGCGCTCGGCCTCCCCCACCGCGGCCCACCATGTGCCGGCCGGCCCGATGCTCATCACGCGTCCGGCCAGCGACCACTCGGCGGCGAGGTCGTGGCGGGTCGCCAGCCACGCGAAGCCCTTGCTGCGGCGCACACCAGCAAACCCGGCCGTCATGGCGGCATGCAGTCGAGTCGGGTGGAACGGGCGGTCGGCCCGGAACACGAAGCTCCGCACGCCGTACTCCTCGGTCTCCGGCACCTCCTCGCCGCGGAGCACGCTGAGCCAGCCCGGAGCCTGCGCTGCGGCGTCCGGGTCGAACCGGCCGGTGCCGAGCACCTCGCCCAGCGGCACCTCGCCCCGCACCGAGCGCACCACCCGAGCCCCGGGGTTGAGCGCGCGGATCAACGCCTCGGTGCGCTGCAGGGTCGGGGCGTCGGCCAGGTCGGCCTTGTTCACCACGATCGTGTCGGCGAACTCGACCTGGTCGACGAGGAGGTCGACGATCGTGCGCGCGTCGTCCGGACCGAGTCCGAGGCCGCGGTCGGTGAGGTCGTCGAGGCCGTCGCACTCCGCCAGGAACGTGGAGGCATCGACGACCGTGACCATCGTGTCGAGCCGGGCGACGTCGCCGAGGGTGACGCCATCCTCGTCCTCGAAGGTGAACGTCTCGGCGACGGGCAGCGGCTCGCTGATCCCCGACGACTCGATCAGCAGCGCGTCGAAGCGCCCCTCGCCGGCCAGGCGCCGCACCTCGACGAGGAGGTCCTCGCGCAGCGTGCAGCAGATGCAGCCGTTGCTCATCTCGACGAGCTGCTCCTCGACATGGTCGATGCGCGCGTCGCCGCCGGCCACGAGCGCGGCGTCGACGTTCACCTCGCTCATGTCGTTGACGATCACCGCCACCCGAAGGCCCTCGCGGTTGCGGAGCACGTGCTCGAGCAGCGTGGTCTTGCCGGCGCCGAGGAAGCCGGAGAGGACGGTGACTGGGAGTCGATCTGACATTGGACGACCGTAGCAGCTAATGAGAACAGTTCGCATTACTAATGCGAATCGATCGCCTCTATTTGTGAGGCGCGCTAGCTTGGACGCCATGTGCTCCGCCTGCGCCCTTGCCGCGATGGCCGGCGCGACCAGTGCCCGCGCGTGGCTCGCGCTCCACGTGCCCGCCCTGCGCGATCCGCGCCGCATGCGAGCCGTCACCGCGGGCCTGCTCACGGCGGCCCTGCTCATGCCGTCGGTCGGCCTCTCCGGCAGCGGGGCGCCGGTACCGTCATCGGCGGCGCCTCCGGCGCCGGCCCCGCGCTAACCGAGCGCTTCTGGTCGCCCGCGACTGAGGGTCGCGCGGCTGCCGCTCGCGGCTGGGGTTCGGGCCGCTGCCGCCGGCGCTTGCACCGCCAGCAGCCATTGCCCGGCGGCGGCGACGCGCGACGAATCGAATCCCTCGATTGGGCCGATCGGCCTAGGCCGATCGGCCGATGCATCGTGGGCCAATATCCCCAGGCTGTACACCACCGCACCGGTTCCCGGGCCGGATGGCTTACAGTCCCTCACGAACTTCTCCCCGAAGCCGGTTCCCCCGCCGGGTCGTGCGCCCCCCGCACGACCCGGCAGCCGGCTTTCGTTGCGGGGTTCGCGCCGCGCCGGTCAGCTGGCTGAGGCAGCGCTCGACCCGTGCGAGGATGTGGCCTGTGCTGCGCCTCCGGCTCTTCCACGCGTCCGACGGCGCGCGCATCGCCTACCGAGAGGACGGCGCCGGCCAGCCGCTCGTGCTCTGGCACTCGCGCGGGCTGAACCACCGCGAGTTCACGCCTGCCGCTGGCGAGCTCCAAGACCGCGCGCGGCTGATGCTCCCGGACCTCCCGCTGCACGGTGACTCCGAGGAGTCCCCTGAGTTCCCCTACGACATCGACTGGGCCGCGCGGCTCGTCGCCGAGTGCACCCGCGACATCGGCGGCGCGCGGCCGCGGGTCGGCGGGAGCGGGCTCGGCGGCCAGCTCCTCCTACGGGCCGTTCAGCGCGGCTGGCTCGAGCCCTCGCGCATGATCCTCCTGCCGGGGCCGCTCCACCGGCCCGAGCCCGTGCGGCTCGTCGGGTCGCTCGCGCGCGTGAGCGCCGCAGCCGCGGCTCCCACCGGCCCCCTCGTCTCCCGCCAGCTCACCCGCGGTCTCGTGCGCGCGGAGCTGATCGGTCCCGACGCCTCGTCGCGGGTGAAGACGCTTGCCGCGGGTGCGCGCACCGCGATGCTCGAGAGCAGCGAGCGCAGCCTCGCCTGGCGACGCGTGATCGCGCGCTGGGACCCTGAGGTGTTCCGCGACCTGATCGCCGCCTACGGAGAGGTGAACTGCCCCACCCTCATCCTCTGGGGCGCCGACGCGCCGTCCGCGCCAGCACGCGCCGCGAACGAGGCCGCCGACCTCATCGAGCAGTCGCTCCTGCGCACCCTCCCAGGCACCGGTACGATCCTCGCGCACGACGACCCCGTCGGCTTCGCCCGCGAGATCGCCTCGTTCCTCCGCAGCACCTAGCCGCGGCGCTACTCGACGGTCGTGACGACCGACCAGAGCAGGTCGGTGCAGGTGTCGACGAACTCCGGGAGGTGGTCGACGCCTTCGTCGACGACCTCGGTGGTGACGAGCTCGAGGAGGCCGCCGAGGATGCAGCGCGCCATGAGCGGCGTGAGCGGCCGCGAGGGGATCTCGGGGTTGGCTTCGCGGCCGCGCTCGACGAGGTTGCTCATGACGGTCGTGAAGCGCTCGCGGGCATACTCGCGTGCTTCGTAGGCCTCGGGGCTCAGCGTGGTGAGCTCGATCATGATCGCGGTGGTGAGCTTCGGCTGGGCCACGAGCAGGCGGAAGTAGGTGTCGAAGCCTTCGCGGATCGCGGCGCGCCAGGGCTGGTCGAAGTTCGCCGAGTCCTCGAGGGAGCTGGCGACGGCGTCGGTGAGCATCGCGTGCAGCGCGAGGAACCCGGACTCCTTCGAGTCGAACTCCTCGTAGAACGTGCGCAGCGACACCCGCGCCTCACGCGCGACGTCGGCGACGCGCGTGTTGGCGTAGCCCTCTCGGGCGATCACGTTGGCGAGGGCCTGGAGCAGGCGGTCTCGGTGGCTGGTGCGCGTTTGGGACAAGGAGCAGGGGCAGGCGGCCGAGGGTTGAGGGTCAGTCGACGTTGGTGATGATCGACCAGAGGATGTCGGTGCCGGCCTCGACGAGCTCGTCGATGCCCTCGGGCGAGCTGTCGACCATCTCGCTGGTGACGAGCTCGAGGATCGCGCCGAGCACACCGTAGGCGAGCAGCGGAGAGAGCGACCGCGACGGGATCTCCGGGTAGTGCGCGCGGCCGGCGTCGACGAGGCCGGTGAGCATCGTGGCGAAGCGCTCGCGGGCCCACTGCCGGGCGGCGTGCGCCTCGGGGCTGAGGTTGACGAGTTCGTGGGTGATGGCGGCCGTGAGGCGCGGGCGGGCCGTGAGCAGGCGGAAGTAGACGTTGAACCCGGCACGGATCTCGTCGCGCCACGGGCTCTGGAAGGTCACGGTGGATTCCACGGCGTTGGCGAGGCCGTCGAGCGCGCGCTGCTGCAGCTCGAGGAAGGCTTGCTCCTTGCCGGTGAACTCGGCGTAGAACGTGCGGAGCGAGACGTGGGCGTCTCGCGCGACCTCCTGGATCTTCGCGTTCGCGTAGCCGTCGCGGGCGACGGCCTCGGCGAGCGCGGTGAGGATCCGCTCCCGCGCGGTGCGCTCGAAGGTGGTCGTCATGGGCGGAGCGTACTCGCCGCGGCGGGAACCGGCGAGTACTCCAGATTTGCGTGCGTCAGGAAGACGGCGGCGGCGGGACGACCGGGGGCGACACCGACGGCGGCGCCTGCCGCTCGATGTACGTCTCCGCGACGGGCGCACGGTGCTCGTGAGGCACACCGCCGGCCATCTCCATCAGCTTCGCGATTCGATCCTCGGTCGGTGGGTGCGTCGAGAACAGCGCAGAGGAGCGGCCGCTGGGGAGTGCCTGCGGCGCGATCATCATGTGGGCGATCGTGCGCTCGTCGCGCACCGGCGGGGTCGGATCGCCGCTGATCCGCTGCAGCGCGGACGCGAGGCCTTGCGGATAGCGGGTGAGCTCGACCGCGCCGGCGTCGGCGACGTATTCGCGCTTGCGGCTGATCGCGAGCTGGATGATCGTCGCGGCGAGCGGGGCGAGGATGGCGACGAGGATCACGGCGACGAGCCCGATCAGCTGCGCCGGGCCGCTGTCGCGCGAGTCGCGGCGGCCGCCGCCGAACGCCAGGAAGTGGGTGAGGAGCTGCGCGAGGAGCGCGATCGAGCCGGCGAGCACCGTCGCGTAGGTCATGAGCCGCACGTCGTAGTTGCGGATGTGGGTCATCTCGTGGGCGATCACGCCCTCGAGCTCAGCGTCGTCGAGCAGGTTGAGGAGCCCCTGGTTCACGCAGACGACGGCCTGCTCGGGCGTGCGCCCCGCCGCGAAGGCGTTCGCGGAGAGATCGGGCGAGATGTAGAGGCGGGGCATGGGCACGCCCGCGGTGATGGCGAGGTTCTCGACGACGCGCCAGAGCTCTGGCGCCTCCTCCTTCTTGTGCACCTGCACGCCGCCGGCAACGCGCACGGCCAGGTCGTCGCCGCCGAACAGGGCGACCAGGGTCATGATCACCGCGATCGAGATCATCACCGCCGCGGCGCCCGTGCCTGCGTAGAGGTACAGCGCGCCCGCGATGGCCGCGTAGATCAGTAGGAAGCCGGCGAACAGCGCCAGCGACTTGCGCTTGTTGCTCGCGATCTGCTCGTACACGGCGTGCGGGAGTTCCCCTCGGCGGGAGGGTTGCGGTGGCTAGAAGCTCACCTGCGGGACCTCGCGCTGCGCCGGATCGTCGATCTCGAAGAACTCGCGCTCGGTCACGTTGGCGACGCCGGCGATGAGGTTCGTCGGGATCGACTGGACCTTCGTGTTCAGGTTGCGCACCTGCATGTTGTAGAAGCGGCGCGCGGCCTGAACCTTGTCTTCCGTGTCGGTCAGCTCGTTCTGGAGCGCGAGGAAGTTTTGGTTCGCCTTGAGATCCGGGTAGGCCTCGGCCACCGCGAAGAGGCGGCCGAGCGCGCCGGTGAGGGCGTTCTCCGCGGCTGCTTGGGCCACGGGGCCCTGGGCGCTCTCGGCACCGATGCGCGCCTCGGTGACGTTCTGCAGCACCTCGCGCTCGTGCGTCGCGTAGCCCTTGACCGTCTCGATCAGGTTGGGGATGAGGTCGTGACGACGCTTGAGCTGCGTGTCGATGTCGGAGTAGGCCTCGTCCGTCCGGTTCCTGAGATTGATCAGGCCGTTGTACATCGCGATGAACGCGAGGACGACGATGGCGATGACGACGAGAACGATGATGAGCGCGACCACGGTGGGCCTTCCTCTGTGAGTACGGGTGTGCCGCTGGGGCTACGCGCAGTATCACCCAGGCACCGGTGGTCATGCGGCAGGTTCACCAGAACGTCCAACCCGGGCGTCCAGGTTTGCGCCGTTTGGGCGGTTGCGGAGGGCCGTGGCGTGACGCAAGATGGCCCCGAGCAGTCGCCGTAGCTCTCGCGGCGCGAGCCCCCTCGCACCCCGTCACCCGCGACCCGAGGCCGCAACGTTGAGCAAGAATGCCAAAGGCGCCACGGCGCTGACCGAGGCCGCAGAGCCGGAGCTCGCCGTCAAGCGCAAGAAGCTCGACAAGGTCACCTTCGAGACGGAGCTCGCGCGGCTGCAGCGGGAGCTCGTGCTCCTGCAGGAGTGGGTGAAAGCGCGCGGCGAGAAGGTCGTCGTGATCTTCGAGGGCCGCGACGCAGCCGGTAAGGGCGGCGTGATCAAGCGCATCAGCGAGCGCACGAGCCCGCGCACGTTCCGGGTGGTCGCGCTCGCCAGTCCGACCGAGCGTGAGAAGAGCCAGTGGTACTTCCAGCGCTACGTGGCCCACCTGCCGGCGGCCGGCGAGATCGTCCTGTTCGATCGCTCTTGGTACAACCGCGCCGGCGTCGAGCGGGTGATGGGCTTCTGCACGGAGGCCGAGTACGAGGAGTTCATGCGCTCGTGCCCGGACTTCGAGCGGATGCTCGTGCGCAGCGGGATCACGCTCATCAAGTACTGGTTCTCGGTGAGCGACGAGGAGCAGGAGAAGCGCTTCCAGGCGCGGGTGCACGATCCGATGCGCCGGTGGAAGCTCAGCCCGATGGACCTGCAGTCGCGCGAGCGTTGGGTGGAGTATTCGAGGGCCAAGGACGAGATGTTCCGCTACACCGACATCACGCACGCGCCGTGGACGGTGGTGCGGGCCGACGACAAACGCCGTGCTCGCCTCAACTGCATCAGCCACCTGCTCTCGCAGTTCGACTACGAGGATCTCACCCCGCCGCCGTTCGAGCTGCCGACCCGCCAGCCGGATCCGGGCTACATCCGCCCGCCGATGAACGAGCAGACCTTCGTCCCGGAGCTGTTCTGAGCACCCCGGTGGAACAGGCCGGCGTCGGCGCGAGCGACGTGCGCTCGTTCGCCGACGATCGCGCGCTGCTGCGCGAGGTGCTCGACCGCGTGATCCGCGCGGGCGAGGGCCAGGCGCTGCTCGACGCCCACCACCTCGCGATCGAGCTCGGCGAGCGGCTGCGTGGCGGCGACGAGGCGGCCGCGGGCGAGCTCGCGGCGGTGATCGCCGACCTCGGCGCGGCCGAGCTCGGCTCGCTCGCACGCTCCCTCACGCGCTGGTTCCAGCTGCTCAACCTCGCGGAGGACAACGACCGCATCCGCCGCCTGCGTCAGCGCGAGCTGCAGATGTTGCCGCGCCCGCGCAGCGGCTCGGTGCGCGAGGTGGTCCACCAGATCGCGAGCGACGGCGTGGATGCTGGTGAGCTCGCGGAGCTCCTCGCACGCGCCGAAGTGCACCTGGTGATGACGGCCCACCCCACGGAGGCTCGCCGCCGCACCACGCTCGAGAAGCTCGCGCGCGTGTTCAGCAGCCTCCGCGCGCTCGACGAGCGCCGCCCCACGATCGACGACCAGGCCGTCGCCGCCGACGCGCTCACGGGTGCGGTGCAGGAGCTGTGGGCCTCCGACGAGATCCGCGCCGTCAGCCCGACCGTGATGGACGAGGTGCAGACGGGCCTCGCCTACCTGCGTTCGACGATCGCGGAGGCGGTGCCCGCGATGTACCGCGAGCTGGAAGCGGCGATCGCGGAGGTGTACCCCGGCGCCGACATCCCCGTGCCGCCGCTGCTGCGCTTCGGTACGTGGATGGGCGGCGATCGCGACGGCAACCCGTACGTCACCCCCGAGGTGACGGTCGCGACCCTCGTCGCGATGCGCACCGCCTGCCTCGGCTTCCTGCGGGACCAGGTGATCGAGCTCTCCTCGCGCGTCTCGCTCTCCAGCCGGCTCGTCGGCGAGCCCGAGGCGATCGCGCCGCTGCTGGCCGCGGGCGAGGAGGACTTCCCCGACACCGCCGCCGAGCTCATCGGGCGTAGCCCGGAAGAGCCTTACCGCCGCGCCTTCGGCCTGATCGCCCGCCGGCTGCGCGCCTCGCTCGAGGACGACGAGCGCGGCTACGCGTCTCCCGCCGCGGTGGTCGAGGATCTCCGCGCCTGCGATGTCGCGCTGCGCGCGAACGGTGGCGGCTACGTGGCCGACGATCTGCTGCGCGACGTGATCCGCCAGGTGGAGGTGTTCGGGTTCCACTTCGCCCGGCTCGACATTCGCGCCCACGCCGGCAAGCACGCGTCGACGATCCAGGAGGTGCTCGCCGAGCTCCACCTCGAGTCCGACTACGGCGCGCTCTCGGAGGCGGAGCGGCTCGCGCTGCTGGAGAAGATGATCGAGGACCGCCGCCCGGTGATCCCGATGGACATCTCGGGCTTCTCGGCGGACGCCCAGGAGGTGATCCGGACCTTCCGCGTGCTCGACGAGCTGCGCCGCTCCGATCACGACGCCGCGCTGCAGACCTACATCATCTCCGGCACGACAGGGCCCGTGGACCTGCTCGAGGTGCTCTTCCTGATGAAGGAGTGCCGGCTCTCGCGGGCCGGAGGAGCCAACGCGCGCCTGCGGATCGTGCCGTTGTTCGAGGCAGGCGACACGCTCGCGGCGTCCGCGCACACGATGCGCACCGTACTCGCGATCCCGTGCTACCGCCGTGCGCTCGCCGCCGTCGGTGACGAGCAGGAACTCATGCTCGGCTACTCCGACTCCAACAAGGACGTCGGCTACACCGCGTCGGGCTGGGGCATCTACCGCGGCCAGCTCGAGCTCGCCGAGGTGATGCGTGAGGCCGGGCTCACCTGGATCTTCTTCCACGGTCGTGGTGGTGCCGTCGGCCGCGGCGGCGGGCCGAGCATCGTGGCGATCGGTGCGCAGCCGCCCGGCACGGTCGGCGGCCGCCTCAAGGTGACCGAGCAGGGCGAGGTGCTCTCCGACAAGTACGGCGTGCCGGAGATCGCCCACCGCGAGCTCGAGCTCACCACCGGCGCAGCGCTGCTGCGTGGCGCGGGCAGCGGCGATGCTCGCCTCTCGCCCGAGCGCCGCCAGCGCTACGAGCCCGTGGTGGCCGAGATGGCCGAGCGCTCGGCCGCGGCCTATCGCGGGCTCGTGTACGGCGACCCCGACTTCCCGCGGTTCTTCCACGAGGTCACGCCGATCGGCGAGATCTCGCGGCTGCGCCTCGGCTCCCGGCCGGCGAAGCGCAAGCAGAGCCAGGCGATCGAGGATCTCCGCGCGATCCCGTGGGTGTTCTCGTGGGGCCAGTCGCGGATCGTGCTGCCCGGCTGGTACGGCCTCGGTACCGCGCTCAGCGAGGCGCAGGAGGCGCACGGCATCGAGCTGCTGCAGGAGATGGATCGCGAGTGGCCGTTCTTCGCGGCGCTCATCAGCAACGCCGAGATGGCGTGCGCGAAGGCGGATCTCACGATCGGCCGCCGCTACGCCGAGCTTTGCGACGACTCCGATCTGCGCATTCGCATCTGGTCGTCGCTGGAGGCCGAGTACTACCGCACGTGCGCGCAGCTCACCGCCGTCACCGGCTGCGAGCGGCTCCTCGACCGCGAGCCCACGCTGCGCCGCGCGATCGACCGCCGCAACCCCACCGTCGACCCGCTCTCGTTCATCCAGATCGAACTGCTGCGCCGGGCCCGCGCGGGCGACACCGACGAGGCGCTCGGCCGAGCCAGCGCCCTCGCGATCAACGGCATCGCCGGCGGCCTGCGCAACACGGGCTGAGCGCGCGGCCTAGCGGCGCGAGGCCTTGGCCTTCTTCGCCTTCTTCTTCACCTTCACGCACTTGCGCTGGCCGGTCTTCGGCTGGGTGAAGCCCTTCGCGCACTTGGCCTGCGTGGTGGCGCCGACGCTGGCGACGAAGTGGTTCCTGCTTGCGGCGCGGCAGGCGAGGGAGGCGGTGGCCGCGGCGTAGGTGCCCGGCTTGCAGGCGACGGGCACGGTGGCGCCGGGCACGGGGTTGGCGCTGCCCGCGGGCGTTGGGAAGCAGAGCGACGAGCCAGCGACCGGTCCGTACGAGCCGGCCGGGCACGGCGTCGCAGCAGCGGCGCCCGTGGTGCCGACGAACGAGCCCGCCGGCGCAGCGGTGCACGCAACGGCGCGGGTGGCCGCGCTGAAGGTTCCGGGCGGGCAGGCGGCTGGAGCGGCGGCGCCGGCATCGGGCACGTACGAGCCGGAGGGCGCCGGCGTGCAGGCGGTGCTGCCCGACGTCGGCGAGTAGGTGCCGGCGGGGCAGGCCGTTGCGGAGGCGGAGCCGGCGCTGAGCACGAAGCGGCCCGGCGGAGCAAGGATGCAGGCGGCGGCACCGGGCTCGTCCGAGTAGCTGCCCGCCGGGCAGTCGTCGGCCGAGCTCTGACCGGCCAGCGGGGCGTACTTGCCGGCCGGGGCGGGGGTGCAGCTCGTCGCTCCTTGCGCGTCGCTGACCGTGCCCGGCGCACAGTCGGTGGCGGTCGAGCGGCCGGTGTCGACGATGTAGGTGCCGGCGGGGGCGGGCACGCAGGCCGTGGCGCCCTCGACGCCCGTGAACGAGCCGGCGGGGCACGGGGTGGGCTCGGTCGCGCCCGACGACGCGACGAAGGCGCCGGCCGGCGCAGGGCGGCAGGACGAGCGGCCGGAGCCGGGCTGGTAGCTGCCCGGAAGGCACGGCTCGGAGAGGAGCGCGCCCTCACGGGGAACGATCCGGCCCGGCGGGGCCGGCGTGCAGCCGACCAGGCCCATCACGTCGGCGAAGGCACCGGCGGGGCAGGCGCGGTCGCTCGTCGCACCCGTCTCGGCCACGTAGTGCCCGAGGCTCGCCGGCACGCAGCCAGTCTGGGCCGCGTCGGTGCCGTCAATGCTCCAGGTGCCCGGGTCGCAGAGCGCGGCGGCGGCAGAGCTCGGCGATGCGCCGGCCGCGAGGCCGAACGCGACGAGCGCGAGCAGGAGGAGCGGGACGAGTCGCAGCGTTCGCACGTGACCCCTACATCGGCAACTTTGAAGACGGATTCAAGATCGGCCGACGCTCGGGGGACACCACCGGATCCGCACCGAGATGCCGATCCGTCCAGTTCCGCCGATCTCGCCCCCATGCGCGCAGTCGCGCGGGGTAGGGTGCTGCACCGCGGCCGGCAGGGGGCCGCATGCATCAGGGGAGGACCGATGCGCGCATCGGCGACTGATATCAACGTGCAGGAAGCGCTGAGGGTGCGGCGAGCGCTCGCGCTGCTCCCGGATCAGGCCACGCGCGCCGCCGCCGCCGCAGCAGCGGCCGCGGCACGGCCGGCCGCCCGCCCCGAGAAGATGCAGCCGCCCAGGAACGTGCCCTCCAGCGCGTTGTAGCCGTGCACCCCGCCGCCTCCGAAGCCCGCCACCTCGCCGGCGGCGTAGAGGCCGGGGAACACTGATCCGTCGGGCCGCAGCACCTGCGCGTCGAGGTTGGTCTCGAGCCCGCCGAGCGTCTTGCGGGTGCAGATGTTGAGCCGCACGGCGATGAGCGGGCCGCTCTCGGGGTCGAGGATCCGGTGCGGCTTGGCCACGCGCGTGAGCCGGTCGCCGCGGTAGTGGCGCGCGTTGGTGATCGCCATGAGCTGCGCGTCCTTCGAGTAGCCGTTCGCGAGCTCACGGTCGCGCGCCTCGATCTGCCGGCGTACGTGCGCGAGATCCAGGTGCGGGCCGCGCGCGAGCGTGTTCATCGCGCCGACGAGTTCCGGGAGCGTGCGCCGCACGACGAAGTCCTCGCCGTGCTCCTTGAACGCCTCCACCGGCCCGGGCGCGCCCTTCGCGAGGCGCGTCTTGGCGAGCAGGCGGACGTCCTTGCCCGTGATGTCGGGGTTCTGCTCGCTGCCGCTGAGCGCGAACTCCTTCTCGATGATCGCCTGCGTGAGGATGAACCACGAGTAGTCGTGGCCCGTCGAGAGGATCCGCTTGAGCGTGCGGAGGGTGTCGAAGCCGGGGAAGTTCGGCGCCTCCATGCGGTCGCCGTTGGCGTCGAGCCAGATCGACGAGGGCCCCGGGATGATCCGGATCGCATGGTTCGGCCAGATCGGGTCCCAGTTGTGGATGCCCTCGGTGTAGTGCCACATGCGGTCTCGGTTCACGAGGCTCGCGCCCGCTTCCTCGGCGATGCCGAGCATGCGCCCGTCGACGTGCGCTGGCACTCCGCTGATCATGTGCGCCGGCGGCTCGCCGAGCCGGTCGACCGGCCAGCTACCGCGGATGAGGTCGAAGTTGTGGCCGATGCCGCCGGTGGTGACGATCACGGCGCCGGCGCGCAGCTCGAAGTCGCCCGTCACTTCGCGTGAGCTGCTCACGCCGCGGGCGGCGTCGTCCGGCGCGAGCACAGCGCCGCGGATGCCGGTCACCTCACCCTCCTCGACGATCAGCTCGTCGACCCGGTGGCGGTGCGCGAACGTGACGAGTCCGCGCTCGGCCGCCGCGAGCACCGGCTCGGCGAACACCCGCACCACCTCGGGGCCGGTGCCCCAGGTGAGGTGGAATCGCGGGACCGAGTTGCCGTGGCCGAGCGCATTGCCGTCGCCGCGCTCCGCCCACCCGACGAGCGGCAGCACCTTCAGTCCGAGCGCGCGGAGGTAGTCGCGCTTCTCGGTGGCGGCGAAGTGCACGTAGGCCTCCGCCCACTGGCGCGGCCAGTGGTCCTCGCGGTCGCGGTCGAACTGCGCAGAGCCGAGCCAGTCCTGGAGGGCGAGGTCCTCGGAGTCCTTGATGCCCATCCGGCGCTGCTCAGGGCTGTCGACCAGGAAGAGCCCGCCGAGCGACCAGAACGCCTGCCCGCCGAGGTTGGCCGCGTTCTCCTGGTCGACGATCACCACCCGCTTGCCGGCGAGCGCGAGCTCGTGGGCGGCCACGAGCCCGGCGAGGCCGGCTCCGACGACGATGGCGTCCGCGTCAGGCATCTCTCGATCGTACGCCGTGACCTGCGCTTCGCCTCGGCGAGATCCGTCGAAGATCAGCGTTCCGTTCGGCGCGATCGCACGAGCGTGCAGGGCGACCTCGGCGCTTCGCACCGCGGGCCACCGAGAGGTCGCTCAAGCGAGGATGTCGCGCCGGTTGAAGAGCGGGATGCTCGCCGCGGCGAACAGCGCCGCCGCCACGAGGAGCACCGCCGTGCCGGTGCCGTCGAGTCCGCGCTCGATGGGGGAGCCGTACCAGTGGAACGCGGTGAGGATCTTCAGGTCGTCGAGGTCGGGGAGGATCAGCACGATGGTGTTGAGCAGGTAGCTGGCGACGAGCACGCCGCCGGCGATCCCCGTCACCTCGCCCGGCTTGCGCACCCTGGCCGACAGCATCAGCGCCAGCGCGCCGAACGCGAGGCTGATCGGGATGAGGCCGATCGCCGAGGTGACGACCTTGCCCAGCGAGAGGTCGATACCGGTGAGCACGACGGCGAGCTCGGTGCCGACGACGTAGATCACGAGGATCTCGACGAGCCCGATCACCGACGCGATGAAGAGCGACGCGGGGATCTGCCAGCGCGGGATCGGCTGGGTGACGAGCACGTCGAGGGAGCCATCGGCCTCCGCGCCCGCGATGCCCCGGCTGGCCATGAGGATCGGGAAGAAGCCGAGGATCAGCGGCATGTAGGAGAGGAGCTTGCCGGCCATGAAGCCGTCGGCGCTGGAGAAGCTCTCCGGCGTCGAGCCGAACGCCTCCAGCAGCTTCGGGTCGACGGTCTTCGTGAGCGACTCCATCGCGGCCGGATCGATCGCGGTGAAGGCCGCGGCCATCAGCGCACTCGTCAGCGCGATCGAGAGACCCCAGATGATCGTCGAGCGCAGGCGCCGGCGGTGCAGGTGGCGGACGAGCTCAGGCATCGGTGCGGGCCTCACCGCCAGGGGTCGCGGAGACCGCAGCTGGTTCGCTCTCGTTTTCGTAGAAGGAGCGGAACAGTTCGTCGAGCGAGGCGTGCTCGACCACGAGGTCGTGCACGTGGTGCCGCGAGAGGAGCGCGGTGAGGGCGTCGAGCTCGCCGGCGATGCGGAACGTCGCCTGCTTGCCGCGGATCGCGAGGTCGGTCGCCCCGGGGAGCTGCTCGAGCTCGCCCCGTGGCACGTCGTCGTCGAAGGCCACTCGCACGTGGCGCAGCGCGCGGTCGGCGAGCTCGCTCACCTCGTCGGTGGTGACCACCTTGCCGCCCCGGATGATCGCCACGCGCCGGCAGGTGCGCTCGACCTCGGTGAGGTTGTGCGAGGAGAGGAACACCGTCGCGCCGCCATCGCGCGCCTCGTGGACGAGGTCGATGAAGAGGTCCTGCATGAGCGGGTCGAGGCCGCTGGTGGGCTCGTCGAGCAGCAGCACCTTCGGCCGGTGGAACATCGCCTGCACGAGCCCGATCTTCTGGTGGTTGCCGCGGGAGAGGTCGCCGAGCGGGCGCGTGAGATCCGCGTGGAGCCGGTCGGCGAGCTGCTCGCCGTGCGCGATGTCGTCGGCGCTCGCGCCCCGCAGCCGCGCGACGTGCAGGAGCAGCTGGCGGCCGGTGAGGGTGTCGTCGTACCTGAAGTTGCCTGGCAGCGTGCCGACCAGCCGGTGCACCTCCACCGGCTTGCTCCACGAGTCGTGGCCGTGCACCGATGTCCTCCCGCTCGTCGGCTTCAGCAGCCCGAGGATCGCCCGGATGGTCGTCGTCTTCCCGGCACCGTTCGGCCCGAGGAACCCGAACGCCTCGCCCTCCTCGACGCGCAGATCGATCCCATCGATCGCCCGGGTCTCCCCGAAGCGCTTCGTGAGCCCTGCCACCTCGATCGCCGCCGTCGTCATCGCGACTCCAACCTAGGTGCCGGCCCGGCCGCCGCGCTGCGGATCGCCCGCGTATCTCGCGGGCACCCCCGGCCCGCCGGTGCGGAAACTCCACACCGGCGCCGGCGCAGCCGCCGGCTCAGTCGACGAGCGTTTGGCGGGCTCGCTCGAGGTGGGCTTGGAGGAGGCGTGTGGCGGTGGACGCGTCGCCGGCGGCGGTGGCGTCGAGGATCGCCCGGTGCTCGACGAGGATGTCGTCGGCGATGGTGGGGTCGCTCGCGACGGTGCCCTGCACCATGCGGCGCTGGCGGTCGCGGAGCGAGTCATAGAGCTCGAGCAGGATGAGGTTCCCCGTGGCGACGACGGCCGCGCGGTGGAACTCGCGGTCGGTGGCCGAGAACGCGACCATCTCGTCGGCGGCCAGGAGGGCGGCTTGGCGGTCGATCGCCTCCCGCATCGCGGCGAGGCCACCGGCCTGCTCGGTGGTGGCGAGCCGCTCGATGGCGTGGCGCTCGACCGCCCAGCGGGTCTCGAGCACCGCCGTGATCTCGCTCAGGCTCACGGGCACGACGAGCGCGCCGCGCCGCGGGTAGAGCCGCAGGTAGCCCTGACCTTGAAGCTGCACGAATGCCTCGCGTACCGGTGTGCGGCTCACCCCGAGCTCGGCCGCGATCTGGTTCTCGCTGAGCATCGCGCCCTCCTCGAACTCGCCTGCGAGCACGCCCTCGCGCACGTGGGCATACACCCGTTGCACGGCGGTGAGCGGGGTAGCGAGCGCCGTCTCAGCATCGCGGGACGCCGTGACCTGGCCCGGCACCGGATCGTCTGAGGCCCCGTTCATCGCGATACATCGTCCAACGAACGGCAGACGTATGCAAGTCGTCCGCTATCTTGCATGCAAGATGCATCCAAGTCGGTCACGCACGGGTCCGACGCCACTGTCGGGCGCTTCAGGGCCGGTGCCGATCTCCGCGGCCCGCGCCGCGTGGCTGGCTTGGATCATCGCTGTCGCCCGCCACGGCCGGGAGTGGCTCAGGCGATGAGCCAGGCCAGCGTCACGCCGGCGGCCGCGATGAGCATCGCCGCAGTGAACCTGGCCGGCGTGAGGGCGGGGCGGTGCTCGACGGGTTCGTTCGCGGGGTCCCAGCGGGCGTGGTGGTCGCTGGCGTAGGCGCCGGGCACGGTGCCATCGGTCATGCCGGAGAGCGAGTCGCGGGTGCCGGGGCGCAGGGCGATCCAGATGTGGCCGGCGACGAAGACGATCCCGATCAGCATGGCGGCGTCGTGCAGCGCCAGCGATCCGGGGGCGCGCAGCGCGTGGTTGCGCTCGCCGAGGTAGAGCAGCGTGCCGCTCACGAAGAACAGCACCGTGAGCGCGCCCTGGATCAGGCCGTGCACCTTCTGGCCGCCGTTGAAGCGACCCTGTGGCACGTCCCGCGCGGCCTGGCTCGTGAGCCAGCGCAGGTCGTCCGAGCGCAGGGCGAGAAACTGCCGCCACGTGCGACCCGTGATGCGCCGATCGCCGAGCACCATGACGAGCGCAAGGCCGGTCAGCCAGAGGACGGCGACCACGAGGTGCGCGCCCTTCACGAGCGGCCGGTTGCCGACGACGCCCGCGAGCTGCGGCAGGAACAGGACGAGGCCGGTGGCGAGCATCAGCAGGAACGACCCGCCGTGGATCCAGTGCAGCCAGCGCTCGGTGGCCGAGAAGCGGTGCACGCGAGAGCGGCTCGGACTCAGTGCGGTGCTAGAGGCCATTGGAGTCGTCGACCCAGGCGTCGGTGTCGTAACCGCGCACTTCCCAGTAGCCGGGCTCGAGCGTGTCGACCACGCGGATGTGCGCGAGCCACTTCACGCCCTTGTAGCCGTACATCTTCGGGATCACCACCCGCACCGGAGCGCCGTGCTCCTGGGGCAGCGGCTCGCCGCCCATCCGGTGGGCGAGCATGATGTCGGGCATCGACGCCTGCTCCAGCGTGAGTGTGTCGATGTAAGGCTCCTCGTAGGAGATGAACTCGAGCCCCTTCGCCTCGGGCAGCGGCTTCACGCGCGCGAGGATGTCGGCCAGCCCGACCCCGTGCCAGCGCACGTCGTCCACCGACCATCCGGTGACGCAGTGGAAGTCGCTCACCTGGTCGCGCTGCGGGAGCGCGAGAAACTCCTCCCAGCCGAGGTCGAGCGGCTCCTCGACGAGCCCGTCCACTTTCAGCCGCCAGCTCGCCGCGCGGAACACCGGGAACGGCTTGTTGACCCAGTAGATCCGCCAGCCCTGGCCGAACGGCACCGCCTTGCGCACGCCCTCGGGCAGCACTTTGGTGCTCTTCGAGAGCAGGTCGCTGAACGCGCCGCCCCAAGCGAGCGACGTAAGTCCGAGGCCGACGACGCCGATGAACGCGCGCCGCCCGAGCGACGTGGGGGCGTCGTCGTCCGGGCCCGCCGCGACGGGCCGCTCGGTCTGGAGGTCATCGGGCGTGTCACCCGTCATCGCTTCAGGATCGCACCGTGGAGCCCCCACGTCATTACGCCGCCATGAAGTCGCGGCCGCGCGGGCACCGGGCTTTCCCCGGAACCAGCGGCCCGTTTGGACGTGCGCACCTCGGGACCCGCCAGCCGTCGTGCGAGGATGCGCGCGTGACCGCTCCGCCCTCCGATCGCCGCTCTCACCTGCCGCACGCGACCCTCCGCGAGAGCGAGTCGGTGAGCTTCCTCGAGCTGTTCTTCGACCTCGTCCTCGTCCTCGCGCTCACCCAGGCGACGGCGATCATGGCCGCAGATCCGACGTGGTCAGGTCTCGCGCGCGGCGCGCTCGTGCTCGGCGTGATGTGGTGGGCGTGGGTCGGCTACGCCTGGCTGACGAGCGTCATCGACCCTGAAGACACCCACAACCGACTGATGATCGGCGCCGCGCTGACGGCCCTGCTCATCGCGGCGATCGCGCTCCCCGAGGCGTTCGACGAGAACGCGCACCTCTTTGCCGGCGCCTACGCGATCGTCCGCTACCTCCAGATCGGGCTCTTCGCGATCGCCGCGCGGGAGGAGGGGATGGAGGGGCTCGCACGGTCGGTCAGCGGCCTGGCGGTCAGCACGACGATCGGCGTCGGCCTCATCACCGTCGCGTCGTTCGCCGATGGCACCACGCAGGGCTTGCTCTGGCTCGTCGCGATCGCCCTCGACATGGCGGGCCCGTACGTGTTCGGTTCCGAGGGCTGGCGCGTGGCCCCGAAGCACTTCGCCGAGCGCCACGCGCTGATCATCATCATCGCCCTCGGCGAGTCGATCGTCGCGATCGGCGTCGGCGCCGAGGGCATCGAGGGCGCGCTGACGACCGAGGAGACGCTGGCCGCGGTGTTCGGTGCGACGCTCGCATTCGCGATGTGGTGGATGTACTTCGACGTCGTCGAGAAGGTGGCAGCCCGCAGGCTCCAGAACGCCGCGCCCGGCAAGGAGCAGAACGAGATCGCGCGTGACAGCTTCAGCTACCTGCACTTCCCGATGGTCGCCGGGATCGTCTTCGTCGCCCTCGGCCTGAAGAAGACGATCGGCCACGTGGAGGACCACCTCTACCCCGAGGTCGCGACGGCGATGTTCGGTGGCATGGCGGCCTACCTCATCGCACACGTCGCGTTCCGCTGGCGCAACGTGAAGCGCTTCAGCTCGCACCGCCTGATCGCCGCGATCCTCTGTGTGGCGTGCATCCCGCTCGCCACCGAGATCAGCGCGCTCCAGAGCCTGCTGCTGCTCAACGCGATCGCCGTCCTCCTGATCGCCTACGAGACGATCCGCTTCCGCGGACGGCGAGCCGAGCTCCTGGCCCGGCTCGCCGCCCACGAACACTGAGGCGCGTCCTCAACGGCCGGCGTTCACGGCCTTCTTGAGGATCGTGCACTGGTAGGTGCTCGTCGGCGTCTGCGAGTTGATGACGATCGCGAGCTGGTAGCGCTGCGGGGCGTTCATCACGCACGTATGCACCTCGCGTCCGCCGCCGAAGAAGCCGTCGCCGCCGTGCCACCAGAGGCCGGCACGGTCGGTACCGGCGCGGTCGGAGAGCGTGGACCAGCCGAGCCGGCCGTGGAACATCTCGTCGCGGGCGGACGCCGACATGATCGCCGTGCTCCCGCGCAGCGTCGACGTGAGCTTCGCGAGGTCGTACGAGCTGAGGTGCAACCCGCGGTGGCCGCCGCATTCGCCGTGCTGGTCGTCGGCGTACTCGACGAGCGAGCCGCCGATGCCGAGGTTGTTCTTGTCGTAGACCCGCGCGGCCATGCCGTCGAACGCGTCCCAGCAGCTCGTCGCCGCGATGCCCGCGGGCGCGAGCACTTTCGTGTTCACGTAGTCGAGGTAGCGCAGGCCGTGGTTGCCCTCGGTGACGGCCGAGCTCGGCCCGCCGTCGAGCGCCCAGAGTTTCGGCAGGATCACGCGCAGGAGGGCGTAGTTCGCGTTCTTGTACTGCTCGCCGGCGCCGACGTTCGGCACGGCGCCCGAGGCGACGAGCGGCTGCAGACCGTCCCACGCGTTCCCCCACCCGGTGTGGTCGACGTCCGGGTCCTGAAACGCCTGGAGGATCCCGGAGGTGTGCGTCAGGAGGTGCCGGAACGTGATCGGGCTCGCCGAGGCCGGATCGAAGCCCGGCCCCTTCGCCCACGACGCGGGCAGGTAGCTGCCGATCGGCGTGTCGACCGGGATGTGGGCGCGGTCGAGCGCCCGCACGATCGCCATCGCGGTGACGGGCTTCGTCGCGCTCATGATCTCGATGCGCGTGGTCTGCTTGAACTTGCGGCCGAGGGGGCCCGGGGCTCCGTCACCGGTGCGGCGGGCGAGCCCCTCGGCGTTGCCGGCGACGAGCGAGCCGTCGCGGACGATCGAGTACGACCAGCCGGCCGACGGCGTCGAGCCTGCGTGCATCTGCTTCTCGAGCTCCTCGACGATCGCGTCGAGGTCGAGCGGCGGGCCGGCTGCCAAGTCGGTCGAGCCGGCCGGCGCGGGCGGGTCGGGCTGCGGCGTCGGGATGGTGAGATCGCCGGGGCCGGCCGGTGTCGGCGTCGGGTTGCCGGCGAGATTGCCCGGCGCGGTCGGCACCGGCGTCGGGGTCGGGTTCGCGCCGATCGAGCCGGGGCCGCCGGGCGCGGCGCCAGCGGTGCCACCGACGGCGAGTGTCAGCAGGATCGCGGCGGCGACGGGTGAGGTGAATCGGGTTCGGGGCATGGTGCGGTGTCCTGAGCGAGGTGGTGCGAGTACGGCCGGTTGGCCTGCACTGGACATTCCCGTGGTGTGGCCGCCGCGTCCGCCGTGTCGCCGACGCTCCATCTGTCACGCTCGCGACACTCCGGCCGGCGCCGCGGGCCATGCGAGGCGTAGGATCGCTCGCGATGTCCGAGCAGCTCTACGGTTCCGAGACCGCCAAGGCGGTCGCCAACTTCCCGATCAGCGGTGAGCGCGTGCCGCTCCCGGTCGTGCACTGGCAGGCGCGCATCAAGGGCGCCGCCGCGAAGGCGAACGCCGAGCTGGGCAAGCTCGACGCCGAGCTCGCCGACCGCATCAACGGCGCGGCGATCAGCATCGCCAACGGCGATCACGACGACCAGTTCCCGATCGACGTCTTCCAGACGGGGTCGGGCACCTCGACGAACATGAACGTCAACGAGGTGATCTCGGCCCTCACCGGTGGCGACGCGCACCCGAACGACCACGTGAACATGGGGCAGTCGTCGAACGACACCTTCCCCAGCGCCGTCCACCTCGCCGCTCTCGATCGCGCGACCAACCAGCTCCTGCCGGCGCTTGCGCAGCTCGAGGCGTCGCTGCAGGCCAAGGCCGACGCGTTCGCCGACGTCGTCAAGAGCGGCCGCACGCACCTCATGGATGCCGTGCCCGTCACCCTCGGCCAGGAGTTCTCGGGCTACGCCGCTCAGCTCCGCCTCGCCCAGCGCCGCGTGAAGAACGCGCTCCCGCAGGTGGGCCAGATCCCGCTCGGCGGCACCGCCACCGGCACGGGCCTCAACACCCACCCCGACTTCGCCGCCACCGCGCGCAAGATCCTCATCGCCGACTCGGGCCTCGAGCTCATCGCGGCGCCGGAGGATCCGTTCGAGGCGCAGGCCAACCGCGACGCACTCGTCGAGCTCTCCGGCGCGCTGAAGGTCGTCGCCGTGAGCCTGACGAAGATCGCCAACGACATCGCCCTCATGGGCTCGGGCCCGCGCTCGGGCATCGGCGAGCTGTTCCTCCCGGAGCTCCAGAAGGGCTCGTCGATCATGCCGGGCAAGGTGAACCCGGTGCTGCCGGAGGTCGTCCTCCAGGTGAGCGCGCAGGTGATCGGCAACGACACCGCCATCACGATCGGCGGCACGCAGGGCCAGTTCGAGCTCAACGTGCGCATCCCGCTCATCGCCCGCAACCTGCTGCAGTCGATCCACCTCCTCTCGACCGCCTCCGTCGCGTTCGCCGAGAAGTGCATCGACGGCATCGAGGCCAACCAGGCCGGCTGCGACGCCTCGGCCGGCGGCACCCTTGCCGTCGCCACCGCCCTCAACGAGGCGATCGGTTACGACCTCGCGACGAAGATCGTCAAGGAGGCCACGGCCTCCGGCGAGCCGCTGAAGGTGGTCGCGCTGCGCAACGGCGTCGCCGAAGACCTCTACGACGCGACGATCGACCTGCGCAAGATCGCGGCCGGCTCCGCCGCCTAGCCGTCCACCCTGGAACTGTCACGCTCCACTGCGGAGCGTGACGCGCCGATCATCCGCTCATGCTGATGGTCGGGGTGATGAGCGGCGTGGTGGTCGCTCCGATCTTCCTCGTGTTCAACGTCGCGTTCTGCGTCGGCTCACTGATGGTGCGCCGCCTCCCGCGCCCGGTGCGGGGCGTCGAGGGGCCGCCGCGCTTCTCGGTTCCGGTCGGAAGCGACGAGCGCGCCGCGAAGCGGATCTGGTTCACCGTCCGTTACCGCGAGATGGTGCTCGCCGCCTTCCCCGGCGTGCTCGCCGCGCTCCGCGGCGACAGCGACACCGCGGCCCGCACCGGCCTGGTCGGCTGGGGCGCCCTCCTGGCGATCTTCGCATTGCCGACCGACTCCGTGCTCGTGCTGTTGCCGCTGTTCTTCGCGTACTACTGGTCGTTCACTCGCCAGCTCGCCGCGAGGTACGCGGCCGACGCCGACGAGCGCGCCATCCGCTGTATGCGGGAGATGGACGAGGCGATGACGCGGGCGGAGTGCGAGCTTCCGAGCTGCCCGCGTTGCCGTCTCGCCGAGCGCACGCGAGATGGCTGGTGCGGCGCGTGCCGCATGACGCTGGCAGCCGGCGAGCTCTCGCTCGAGGACTGGCGCGCCCGCGTCGGGAACCGACTGCAGCTCGAGCAGGACGGCGCGCTCTTCGCGCGGTGCGCCGACAAGATGACGCGCTCGTACTTCGGCATCGGCGGCGAGACGTACGTGCTCAATCCCGCCGCCCGTGCGTCGGGCAAGCCGGTCGCGGTCGATCCGGAAGTGACGGACGGCCCCCGCCACGAACAGGTCGTCGAGCAGGCCTACCGCGATCCGCGCCGACCGGATCTCGTGTGGGTGCGTGTGCGCGAGTCCCTGAGCTATGCCGCCGCGGGCGCCCACGCGAACGTCCGCGTCGAAGCGTGGGGCTTCGTCGACGGACGCTTCGCGCAGGCCTGGGTGTTTGCCCCGTTGTCGGTCGGGACGCTCGCTGCCTAGCAGTCCACGGGCAGCAGCTTGCCCGGCAGCCAGCAGAGGTCCTTGCCGTCGCCGCCACTGACGACCGTGTCGTCCTTGTCGGCGAAGAGCACGTCGATGCCGGGGCCGCCGTAGAGGCGATCCTTGCCCGCGCCGCCCGTGAGCACGTCGTTGCCGGCGCCGCCGCGGAGCTCGTCGTCATTGGCGAGGCCGAGGAGCACGTCGTTGCCGGCGAGGCCGTCGATCACGTCCTTCTTCGGGGTGCCGGTGAGCAGGTCGGCCTTGCTCGTGCCGGTGATCGTGGCCGCGGCCGCGACCGACTCGGAGATCTCCACGGCGCCGGCGTCGCAGTTCGGGCCCTGGGGCCGCGCGCTGCCGCGCTGGTCGGACACGATCGGGCATGCCGCGGCGGGCACGATCCCGCCGAGCGGGCTGCCGGCCGCCGGGAGGCGGGTGGGCGTGGCGCCGCCGTTCGCGGCGAGCGGCCCGAGCTGCGGATCAGCGGCCGAGACGATGCCGCTCGCACCGGTGCCGCAGCTGGCGTCGGCGAGGAGCGAGTGCACGACGGCCGTTGCGAGCGGGGTCGCCCCGCCGTTCGCGGCCGACACGGCGCAGAGCACGCCGCCGCCGCCGGGCGTCACGAGCGCGCTGCGACGAATCGCGTAGGTGCCGAAGGAGCGCCACAGGGCCGAGCCGTCGGCCGAGGCGTTGCCCGCGGCGGTCACGTGATCCAGGCCGAGTGCGCCCTCGACGATCGCGACGGCGCCACCGTGGGCCGCGCTGTTGCCGCTGAGCGTCGTGTTGATCACGTTCGCAAGGCCCTCGATGTCGATGTACGCCGCGCCGCCCTCACCTGCCGCGGCCGTGTTCGCATCGAACGTGCTGCGCGTGACCGCGAGGTTGGTGCCGAGGTAGGCGATGCCGCCGCCGCTGCCGCCCGAGGCGACGTTGCCGCTGATCCGGCTGTCGGTCACCATCGCCGCGGTGCTCCCGAGGAGCGCGCCGCCGGCGCGCGTGCCGGCCGTGTTGCCGGTGAGCGTCGAGCCGGTGAGGGTTGCGATCGTGGTCGCGTAGGTGGCGATGCCGCCGCCCTCGGTGCCGGCCGCGTTGCCGGAGATCGTCGAACCCGACACGTTGATCGTGCCCAGGCCCATCCGGATGCCGCCGGCGGCCTCGGCCGCGTCGTTGTCGTTCACGGTCGAGCCGCTGATCGACACCACGGGCGCGAGGTTCGCGGGATCGTCGACGTAGTCCACGCGGGCCGTGATGCCGCCGGCCACGTTGCCCTGCGCGGCGTTGCCGCTCACGGTGGAGCCGGTGACGGTGAGCGTCGACGAGGTCACGTTGCTCTTCTGGCCGAGCACTGTGTAGATGCCGCCCGACTTGTTCGACGGCGCGGTGAGGCCGTTGCTGGTGACGGTGGAGTCGGTCACCGCGACGGTGCCGCAGAAGCTGCAGCGGATGCCCCCGCGGCCGTTGCCGGTGACGGTCGATCCGGTAACGGTGAGCTGGTTGGCCGGGTAGCCCTGGCCGGTGGTCGACACGCCCGAGACGCCGTTGCCGGAGATGGTCGAGTTCTCGACGAGCACGGGGAAGCCGTCGACGGACCCGATGCCCGAGCCGCTGTTGCCGGTGATCGTGGAGTCGGCGACGTGGATCGAAAGGAACGAGCCGCCGATCGCGGTGCCGGTGTTGTCGTGCAGGTTGGAGCCGTTCACCTCAGTGGTCGAGGGGCTCGTGCCGTTGCCGAAGCCGGCCTCGATCACGGTGCCGCCCGAGGTGTCGACCCCGTGGACCTCCACGTTCGTGAGCTCGATGCGGCCGTTCGAGGCGCCCTCGGGCGCGTTGAGCACGGCCATGCCGTAGGTGGTGGTGTCGGTGGTGTTCGGCCCGCCCACGAGCTCGAGGTCTTCCAGCACCAGCGCGGCGTTGAAGGCCGTCGTCTGCAGGATGCGCGTGGCATCGCAGGTCTGGGTGATCGTCGCGCCGTTGCCCTCGATCGTGAGCGTGGAGTCCTCGTGGTAGGTGAGGGTGCTGCCCGGCGCCGCGCACTTGGTGAGCGGGTAGGCGGCATCGGCGGCCAGCGTGATCGTGTCGGGCCCGGCGGTGGCGTCGGCTTGGGCGATCGCCTCGCGCAGCGAGGTGACGGCGTCGGCGACCGTGGCATCGGCGGTGGTCGTCACCGGGATGGTCGCGGCCTCGACGGTGTTGGCCGTGCCGAGTGCCGTGATCAGCGCAGCGGCGAGCAGGAGCGGTGTGCGTCGCATGTGTGGGTTCCCCCGAACCCGCGGCCCGCCCGTCGGAGTCGGAGGAGGCGTGCCGTGCGGCGAAGGTAGACGAGCGGAACCGGCCGTGCCAACCGTTCCGAGCGAGACCTTGGACAAACCACATGCCGACGGCATCCGGATGTGGACGACCCGCGGGAGGTGGGTCGCTCACGGCGCCCGCGAACGCGCTCCCGGTGGAGAGAGAAACACCGGGAGCTGGGTTCGCCGAAGTGGGATGCGAGCGACCCCTCGGCAAGGTCGTCGGGCCGAGGGGCGCTCTCCTGTGCGTGAGTCGAGGCTCGTGCGCCTCGTCCCACGAGGGACTGGTGGGGGAACTAGCTGTGAGGGGGTGCTGCTGGTGCGCTCGCCGCAGCAAGCGCACCCATCAGCAGGGGGACGACAGGGTGGAGACGCGGGGACATCGCGCTGCTCCGGTGGGACATTCCGAGGGGTGACTGACGGGAAAGGGAGTTTGTGACCGCAGTCACACTTGGGACTGTTGAACCGTAGAACGGAGCGACGGGCCTTGTCAAGCCCATGAGGCGCGTTCGACGCATGGCTGAGGGCCGCGCCGGGGAGCGTTGAGGGGCGTCCAGAGCGGGGCTCGTTGGTGGAGCCGACCCTCTGCTTGGCCCGGACGCGTCGCCGGGGGTCGGCGATCCATCCGCGAGCCCGCTTGTTGACGGGCACCCAAACACCCTGAAAGCGCCGACGCGCCGGGGATATACTCGCCGCGCCCAAGCACGCCCCGGTGCGTAGGCGTTCCCACCACACCAGCGAGCCACCCCCGATGCCCGACCGCTCCGTCGTCGCCGATCTCGCGCGCGCCCTGCCCCTGCGCGCCCGTGCGCTGATCGCTGCGCTCTTCGCGCTGCTCGCGGCCCTCGGCGTCGCCGCGGCGCCTGCCTCCGCCGGCGAGGTGTTCTTCAACTCGGCCGACGGCATCACGAAGATCGACGACCAGGGCAACGGCCGCACCGTTGTCCATAAGCCTGCGACCCAGGAGGCCGGCGGTGACATCGCCCTCGACGGCGCCTACCTCTACTGGATCTCGAAGTCGACGACGACCCGCGACGTCTACATCGGCCGCATGGGCCGCGACGGCTCCAACCCCGAGCCGAAGTGGGTGACCGACCCCAGCCTGGCGCTCGGCGGCGAGACGCTCGCCGCCGGCGGCGGCCACATCTGCTGGAGCGGCGGCACCTACGTCGGCAACAGCGTGGGCCCGTACGTGATCCGTTGCGTGGGCTCCGGTGGCGGCGCCTACAAGGAGCTCTACTCGAGCACGACCCGCTCGGTCAGCGGCCTCGCCGTCAACGACAGCTACGTGTACTGGGGCAATCTGCCCGTCGCGTTCGAGGCCACGTCGACCGGCGCGATCGCGCGCGTGCCCGTCGGCGGCGGCACGCCCGAGCTGCAGTGGATCCCGAACGTCACGTACGCGCGCAGCATCGCGGTGAACTCGTCGAAGATCGTCTGGCGCTCGGCCCACCCGCAGAGCAACAACCCGCCGCCGGACGGCATCTTCTCGGCTCCGATCACCGGCGGTGGCCCCACGCAGCTCGTGAACTTCACCGACAAGACCGCCTCGATCGGCCAGATCGCGGCGGCCGAGGGCGCCGTCTACTGGGTCACCAGCAAGTCGGCGCCGGGCGGTCAGCAGTCGACGATCGGGCGGGTGAACATCGACGGCTCGAGCCAGAACGCGAGCTTCTTCGCCGTCGGCTCGTCGATCTACTACCTCGCCGCGAGCGGTGCCTCGGCCTGCGACGCCGACGTCATCGATTTCCACACGTCGATGGTCGCCAAGGGCTGCTTCAGCAAGACCGGCGAGCACACGTACAAAGCCAAGGGCAAGTTCCGGCTCAACGGCATCGATCTGCAGTCGCCCGATGACGACGCCGTGCCGATCACCTTCGACACGGAGAAGAAGACGGTCGACGGCGAGCAGGCCCAGCTCTCGCTCAGTGCCGACGGATGGGGCGAGAACTGGTTCGCGTTCTACGTCCCTGGTGGGCTCCACCTCTCGTTCCCGAACTCATCGATCGAGTGGTCGTGGGTGCTCAAGACGCCCCTCAGCGCGACGCAGAACCTCGCCGGGCGCGCCGGCGGCTTCCTCCAGCTCACCGGCTTCGGCTCGTCGCTGTTCGGCTGGCCTGCGCACGCGCCGGCCGTGAAGTTCGAATCGCGCGGCAGCTCGAGCAGCCTCACCGTGCAGGTGTCGATCCCGACCACCTCCAACGCCTACCTCGATCCGATCAACGGCCTTTGGAAGGTGAACGGGCGCATCTCCTACCCCAACGGCGTGGCGATGAAGGTGAGCGCCAACAACGACCACGGCGTCGACTACATCGAGGGCACGTTCTCGCCGGCCGACATCTACGGCATCGACACCACGAAAAGCGGCCGCGCTTCGCTCGTGAGCGGCGGCAAGGGCGCGCCCGCGGCCAGCGTGATCGAGATCGCCAAGCTGCGCTTCGCGTGGGAGCTCTCGAAGGGCATCGTCCACGCGGGCGGCGTGCTCGTGTTCCACACGAAGCCCGGCGAGGCGGCGACCAGCGCGCTGCCGAAGGACTACTTCATCGGCCGCACCGTGATGAACGTCGATCTCGCGATGCAGTGGGCCGAGTTCCCGCGCTTCGGCGGTGCGGTGCTGCCCTACCCGGTGCACCTCGGCGCGTCGGTGAACAGCATCAACAAGCTCGTCTTCCCGGAGGCCGCGCTGTTCTGGCAGCGGATCGCGCTCGACGGTGGCATCAACACCAACGATCCTGCGCGTCCGTGGCACCTCGGCGGCGGGGTGGGCTTCTCGTTCCTGCCGCGGTTCAAGCACGACTTCCTCTGGTTCCAGGAGGCGGCGTCGGTCGACGCCGCCGGTGACCTCGAGATCTCGCCCTTCCGCCTCGACGGCCAGGGCACGCTGAAGGCCGCCAACGTCGACCTGATCCGCGGCGCGTTCTCGATCGGGCCCGAGGGCGCCGGCCTCGAGGGCAACCTCGGGCTCGACTGGAACCAGTTCCTGCACACCGGCTTCCCGATGTACACGAAGGGCACCGCTCGGCTCGTATTCCCGGCGGACGGCCAGGGTTGGCAGATGGAGGGCGTCGGCGGCACCGCGCTCGGTCCCCTGTCGCTCAGCGGCCGCATGCTCTGGAACGACGGCGGCATCGGCTTCTGCACGACCGCCGGCAAGATGCGCGGCCGCGGCGTCTACTACGACAAGGGCTGGCAGGTCGGCGGCTGCGAGGGCGGCCCGTTCCAAACAGCCCGCAAGCTCAGCGGCATCCGGGTCGGCCTGCATGGGGCGGGCCCGTCGGAGCCCACCGGCGGGAAGGAGTCGTTCACCCCCGGGGTGTCGCCGCTCGCGGCGCGTCAGCAGACCGATCGCGGCCGCACGCTCACGATCCCCGGCTCTCGCAAGGTCGTCGGCGTGGAGATCCGCGGCGTCGGCGCCGCGCCGTACGTCACCGTCACCGGGCCGGGCGGCCTCAACCTCACGGTCGATCCGGCGAACCTGGCTGCGAGCCAAGGCGACGCCGCGCTGATCGTCACACCGAAGGAGAACACGACGACGCTCATCTTCGGCAAGCCCACGAGCGGCAAGTTCACGATCACGCCGTCGATCACGTCGGTCGCGATCAAGGGCTTCTCGTTCTCGCAGAGCCTGCCGCCCGCGCGGGTGAGTGCTCGCGTGACGGCGGCGCCGCAGTGCAAGCGCACGGTGAGCTGGAGCACGAAGGCGATCGCCGGGCAGAAGCTCACGTTCCTCGAGCGGGCGGGCGCGACGGATCGCATCATCACGTCGACCTCCGCCAGCCGCGGCCGCGTCACGTTCAAGCCGTCGATCTCCAAGGAGCTGAAGCGCAAGGTGTTCGTGCGCGTGGAGCAGCGCGGCACGCCGCGGCAGATCCTCAAGCTCGCGACCTACAAGGCCTCGAACGTCACCCCGACCAGGGTGCGCAACCTCAAGGCCAAGCGCTCGGGCAAGGACAAGGTGAACCTCTCCTGGGCGGGCGGCGGCTGCGGCACGATGTCGTACACCGTCACCAAGGTCGCGCCCGACGGCACGTTCAGCACCGTCGCCGAGACCACCAAGAAGCACGTGAAGGTGGCGATCGACCCGGTCGTCAAGCGCAAGAAGGGCGAAAAGGCGCCGCGCACCACCTATTACGTCGAGGCCGTCGGCCCGCAGGGCGACTACGCGCCGTCGGTGAAGGTGATCGTCAAGTCGTGACCACGGCGGGCGGCGCTCGCCGGAGTAGGCTCCGCCCATGCCGCAGGCCCCGATGATCCGCCGTTCCGCGTGAGCCTCCCGCTGGAGCCGCCGCTCGCCCCGCAGCTCGCGCGCGGCAAAACGGCGCTGCCCGAGGGTGACGGCTGGAGCTTCGAGCCGAAGTACGACGGCTTCCGCGCGATCGCGTTCGTCGACGGGACGGAGGTGCGTCTGCTCTCGCGCGGTGGCAAGCCGCTCGAGCGCTACTTCCCCGAGCTGAGCTTCCCCGAGGGGCGCTACGTGCTCGACGGCGAGATCGTGATCGACGCCGCCTCCGGCGCGGCGGAGAGCGAGGACTTCGACGCGCTCAGCAATCGCATCCACCCGGCCGAGAGCCGCATCACCATGCTCGCCGAGGCGACGCCCGCGCGCTACATCGCCTTCGACTACCTCGCCGACGGTGACGAGGTGCTCATGGAGCTCCCGTTCGCGGGGCGCCGCGCTCGGCTCGAGGGCCTCTTCGGGATCACCGCCGGGAGCGCGACGAGCGCCGACGATGGCCCGATCCAGGGCACCTGGGCCACGGGATCGACCGCGTCGATCACCCCGACCGTGCGCACGGCCGCCGAGGCCGACCCGTGGCTGAACGGCCGCGGAGAGGGCGTCGTCGCCAAGGAGCTCGAGGCGCCCTACCTTCCGGGTGCACGCAAGGGCATGCTGAAGATCAAGCGCCTGCGCACCGCCGATCTCGTCGTCGCCGGCTGGCGCCACGGCAAGGAGCCCGGCACCGTCGGCTCGCTGATGCTCGGCGCCTACGACGAGGCCGGGAGGCTCAGGGTCGTCGGCCACACCTCGGGGCTCAAGGCCAAGGAGAAGCGCGAACTCGTCGAGACGCTGAAGCCGTACGAGACGGGGGAGAGCGGCAGCGCCGACCCGAGCCGCTGGCGCCCCGACGAGGAGCTTGCCTGGGTCGCGCTGCGCCCTGAACTCGTCGTCGAGATCAGCTACGACCAGGTGTCGGCCGGCCGGATCCGGCACGGCGCGAAACTCTTGAGATGGCGGGACGACAAGCCCGCCGAGGAGTGCACCGTCGATCAGCTCGACGCCTGACGCACTTGCGTTCAGCCGGCTGGGGGGACGGCAACGCACATGACGGATTCCACGGCCGATGGCATCGGCGACATCCTGATCGAGCAACTCGGCGTGGAGATCGCCGAGATCCGCTGGATCACCGGCGGCGATATCAACGACGCCTACCGCGCCGTGACCTCCGCCGGCACGCTCTTCGTGAAGACGCGCCCGAACGCCGCGCCCAGCAGCTTCGCTCAGGAGGCCGCCGGCTTGCGCTGGCTCGCGAGCGCCCGCGGCGCGCCGCCAACGCCCGCTGTGGTGCTCGTGCACGACGATCCGCCGGGCGACGGCGTCGCGAATCCGTCGCCGCCCACGCCGCGGTTCCTCGCGCTGCGCTGGATCGAGGCCGGCCCGCGCACGCCGGCGGGCGAGGAGCGCTTCGGCCAGCAACTCGCGAATCTCCACGCCGCCGACTGCGCCGCCTTCGGCTGGGCGCCGCCGGCGGGTGGAGCGTTCTCGGGGAAGGCGGTGTCGAACGCCCTGCAGATCGCGGAGGTGACGCTTCCCGCTCATCCGGTCGACGACTTCGCCACGTTCTGGGCCGAGCAGCGCGTGCTGCCGCTCGCCGCGCAGGCGCACAACGCGGGCACGTTCGACGCGGCCGACGTCGCGCTGATGACCCGTCTCGCCGACCGCATGCCTGAGCTCGTCGGTCCAGCCGAGCCACCGTCGCGCACCCACGGCGACCTCTGGACCGGCAACGTCCTCGCCGACACGAGCGGCAAGGTGCACCTCATCGACCCGCTCGCGCACGGCTCACACCGCGAGGTCGACCTGGCCGCGCTGCGCGTCTTCGGCGGCCCCGATCAGCGTTGCTTCGACGCCTACGACGAGGCCTACCCGCTCGCCGACGGCCACGAGGAACGCGTCCCGCTGATGCAGCTCAGCATCATCCTGCTGCACGTCGTGCTCTTCGGCGGCAGCTACGCCGAGCAGGCCCGCCGCATCGCCCGCCGCTACGTCTGAGGCGCGAGGCCGGGCGCTCTCAGCTCGTGCGCGGCTCGACTCCCGCGCCTGTGGTACGCGGGTAGCGCGGCAGGCCATCGTCGGGGATCGGCTCCCACGCCGCCGCGGATTCGCACCAGACGTGCGAACCAGGCCGCACACCGGGGTCGTTGTCGAACGTGCCCATCCTGATCCCGATCGTGCCCGAGCCGTCGCGCCGCTGGGCGTAGATCGACGACCCGCACAGCGAGCAGAACCATTTCTCGCCGCCGTCGTCGGGCGCCCAGCACCGCAGCACGTGCTCGCCCTTCGTGATCCGGAACGTCCCGGGCGCCGGATGCGCACTCGGCGAGGCCGCCGCTCCGCTGCGCCGTTGGCATCGCTTGCAATGGCAATACGTGGCCCCGGTCAGCGGTCCGCTCACCTCGTATCGCACCGCCCCGCAGTTGCACCCACCCGTCAGCACGTTCGCCATGCGCGCCACGCTAGTGGCGGCCATGTGATGCCGTCCGCAGCGCCTTCTACCGTGCGCGCATGTCCAGCTCGTCCGCACGTCCCGGCCTCCAGCCGCACCGTCTTGCCGCTGCGATCCGAGGTGGCGACGCCTGGGTGATGCCCGTCGAGACGGTCGACGCGGTCTGGGTCTCGGCAACGGCGCCGGCGATCCGCGTGCTCGATCTGCGCGCGCGGCCCGCCGCCGCGAGCGCCACGCAGTTCTAGCCGCCGGCCGCTGACGCGGCTCGAGCGGCGCGCGAACACCGCCTCAGCCGCAGCCACGACCGCCGGCGGTGAGCCACCGCCGGCCGGCAACAGCTCCACCACCACCCCCGCCTGGCCGCCTGGCCGAAGCTCCAACATGCCCCGGCTCTCAGGGCCGGGGGATGTTGGAGCTTTCGACACGTCCGAGGAAAGCTCCAACATGCCCTGGCTGGCTGAGCCCGGGGATGTTGGAGCTTCGCCGACGGCGGCAGCTGGCAGGGGCACGTCTCGCTGACTCGCGCCGGCTGACTCGCGCCGGCTGACTCGCGCCGGCCGGCCGTCGCCGTCGTTCCAGCGAGGGCGGCCGCTCAGCCCGGGTGCTCGCTCAGCCGTGGGCGGCCGCTCATCCCGGGTGCTCGCTCCAGCCGAGCGCGGCTACCCGGCCGTCGCGAAGCGGCAGACGGCGCTAGTCGAGCGGCATCGAGATGTACTTCGTGTCGACGTACTCCTCGATGCCCTCTGCACCACCCTCGCGGCCGAAGCCCGAATGCTTGATCCCGCCGAACGGCGCGTCCGACGAGCTGATCACGCCACGGTTGAGGCCGACCATGCCGGTCTCGAGGGCGCTGGCGACGCGGTGCCCGCGGGCGAGGTCCCGGGTGAAGAGGTAGGCGATGAGTCCGTACTCCGTGGCGTTGGCCTCGGCGACGCCCTGCTCCTCGGTGTCGAACACGCGGATCGGGGCGACGGGACCGAAAATCTCCTCCTCGAGCAGGCGAGCGTCGTCGGGCACGTCGGTGAGGACGGTGGCAGCGTAGAAATGGCCGACGTCACCGACCGTCTCGCCGCCGCAGGCCACCTTCGCGCCCTTGGCGACCGCGTCGTCGACGAGCTCGGCGATCTTGTCGAGCTGGTCCTGATCGACCATCGCGCCGAGGCCGACCCCCTCGTCGGTGCCGCGACCCACCTTCACGGCGGCCATCCGCTCGACGAACTTCTCGGTGAAGGCGTCGGCGATCCCGCGCTGCACGAGGATGCGGTTGGCGGCCGTGCAGGCCTCGCCGCCGTTGCGCATCTTCGCCATGAACGCGCCCTCGACGGCGACATCCAAATCGGCGTCGTCGAACACGATCAGCGGGGCATTGCCACCGAGCTCCATGCTCACGCGCAGCAGATTCGGAGCGGCCTGCTCGACCAGCTTCTGGCCGACCTCGGTGGAGCCCGTGAAGCTGAGTTTGCGCAGGCGCGGATCGTTCAGCAGCGGCTCGGTGACGGCCCGGGCCGAGTTGCCCGTGAGCACGTTCACGCCGCCAGCGGGAAGGCCAGCCTCCTCGAGGAGCTGCGCGAGGCGGAGCATCGTGAGCGGAGTGAGCTTGGCCGGCTTGACGATGCTCGTGCAGCCGGCCGCAATCGCAGGGGCCAGCTTGCGGGCACCCATCGCGAGCGGGAAGTTCCACGGCGTGATGAAGAGGCACGGCCCGACTGGCTGGCGCTGCACGAGCGTGCGGCCCTTGCCGTCGGCGCTCGTCTTGTATTCACCCGCCAGGCGCACGGCCTCGCCGGCGAACCACCAGAAGAAGCTCGCGCCGTAGGCCACCTCGCCGCGGCTCTCCGCGAGCGGCTTGCCGAGCTCGAGGGTCATCAGCAGCGCGAGCTCCTCGGTGTGCTCGGTGAGCAGCTGGCTGGTCTTCTGCAGGATGTCGCTGCGCTCCCGCGGGGAGAGGGAGGCCATCACGGGCTGCGCGGCTGTGGCGGCATCGAGCGCGGCCCGGGCGTCGTCCTCGGTGCCGTCGGCGATGCGGCCGATCTCGAGGCCCGTCGCCGGATCCTCCACCGCCACGGTGCCTTCGCCGGTGGCATCGCGCCAGGTGCCGCCGATCAACAGCTGCGCCGGGATCTTGCCGAGGACGGCGCGCTCGCGGTCAGTGAGGCTGGTGGTGCTGGTCGTCATGGCGCGGGCTCCTGAAGGGGCGTGCGGCGCCTGCTGTGGGGCCGCTTGCACTGCACGCTACCCGGAACGGCGGGGCGATCCGGGCGACGGTTCGTCACCGCCGGGCGCGGCCTGGGCGGCGGCCCGTCGATGAGGAATCGCTCGGTTTTTCGGGCGCTCACGCGAGGTCACCCGGTGCCGGACGAGTGGCGGCGCGCCGGGCGGCCGATTGCGGCACCCTTCAGACCTGCGGCGGCGCTACCGATCTCGCGAGAAGGGGTTCCTGCTCCTGAGATCGTCCTCCCTGGACCACACCGCTCCTCCGTGACTGCTCACGCCCTCCGATCCTGCCTCCGCACGCGCGCCGTGCTGCCCGCCGCCGGCCTCGTGCTGCTCGCCGCCGCACCGGCCGGCCATGCCGCGACGACGATCGTTGCCAAGGGCGCCGGCTACGGCCATGGCATCGGCATGAGTCAGTACGGCGCCTACGGCCAGGCGAAGGCCGGCCGCAGCGCCGCGCAGATTCTCGCGACCTACTACCTCGGCACCGAGCTCGCCAAGGGCGACACGAACCGCCAGATCCGCGTGCTGCTGCGCACCGCCTCGCGGGTGACCGTGCGCGGCGCCGCCTCGCTCGCCGGCACCTCTCGCAAGCTCACGCCGTCGGCCACCTACGTGCTCCAGAGCGGCGGTGGCAAGGTGACGCTCAGCTCGTCGTCGGGCAAGCGGATCGCCAGTGCCACCACGGCCCTCCGGCTCCAGGCTGCACCCGGGGGTGCCGTCACCGTCGGCGGCAAGGCCCTCAACGGCATCTCCAGCGGCCGCTACCGCGGCGCGGTCGAGCTGCGCGGCACCAACGTGATCAATCAGGTCGCGCTGGAGGACTACGTTCGCGGCGTGGTGTCGGGCGAGAGCCCGTCGAGCTGGCCGGCGGCCGCGCTGCAGGCCCAGGCGATCGCGGCCCGGACCTACGCCGTCACCACTTCGCGCAACGCCGACTTCGACCAGTACCCGGACGTTCGCAGCCAGGTCTACCGCGGTGTCGCCGGCGAGGTCGCGACGACCAACGCCGCCGTTGCCGCGACGGCGGGCCAGCTCGTCACCTACAAGGGGACGCCGATCACGACGTTCTTCTTCTCCACGAGCGGCGGGCAGACCGAGAACGTCGAGAACTCCTTCCTCGGCTCCACCCCGAAGCCCTACCTGCGCAGCGTGAAGGATCCGTGGGACACGGCGTCGCCGAAGCACCGGTGGCAGATCCGCTACACCCGTGCCTCGCTGCAGAAGAAGCTCGGCGGCTGGTCGAAGGGCACGCTCCGCTCGATCGATGTGATCAAGCGCGGCGTGAGCCCGCGGGTGATCCGCGCAGACATCGTCGGCAGCCGGGGCCGCACCACGGTCACGGGCCCGCAGCTGCTGTTCGCGC
>JAGIBJ010000053.1 GCA_017744415.1 Solirubrobacteraceae bacterium | reverse complement strand
GGCGTGTTCGGCCCGCCGCGCGATCGCGACCAGGCGGTGGCGGTGCTGCGCGAGGCGGTGGCGGCGGGCGTGAACCACATCGACACGAGCGACTTCTACGGCCCGCACGTGACGAACCAGCTCATCAAGCAGACGCTCCACCCGTACGCCGACGACCTCACGATCGTCACCAAGGTCGGCGCGCGTCGCGACGAGCAAGGCGGCTGGCCGCACGCCCGCACGCCCGACGAGCTGCGCTCTGCCGTCCACGACAACCTCCGCAACCTCGGCCTCGACGTGCTCGACGTCGTCAACCTCCGCGTCGGCGGCTTCTCCGAGCCGGAGGCCGGTTCGATCGCCGAGCAGTTCGAGACCCTCGCCGAGCTGCGTGAGCAGGGCCTGATCCGCCATCTCGGGCTGAGCAACGTGAACGCCGAGCAGATCGCCGAGGCACGGACGATCGCGCCCGTCGTCTGCGTGCAGAACTTCTACAACGTCGCGCACCGCGTCGACGATGCCCTCGTCGACGCGCTCGCGGGCGACGGCATCGCCTTCGTGCCGTTCTTCCCGCTCGGCGGCTTCAGCCCGCTGCAGTCCGGCGCGCTCAGCGCCGTCGCCGCGCGGCTCGATGCCGCGCCCCTCGCGGTCGCCCTCGCCTGGCTGCTGCAGCGCTCGCCGAACATGCTCCTGATCCCGGGCACGTCGTCGGTTGCCCACCTGCGCCAGAACGTCGCCGGGGCTGGCCTCGAGCTCAGCGCCGCGGATCTCGCCGAGCTCGACGCGATCGGTGCGGAGCACGGCCCGACGGCCTGAGTACGGCGGGAGGGACTCGAACCCTCAAGACATTGCTGCCGGCGGATTTTGAGTCCGCTGCGTCTACCAATTCCGCCACCGCCGCGTGGGGACGGCCCATCGTAGATGGTTCGCCCGGCGCGGCCGGTGGCCGTGGTGCAGCGCTAGGCGCGCGTGGCGCCGTAGTACTCGTCGCGCGGCACCTCGACCTCGACCTGCCACTGCTGCGTGAAGGCACGGAGGGCGACGACGATGACGACGAGCTGGAGCACGGCGAAGGCGAGGATCAGAACGCCGACGAGGTTCTCCGGGAGCGGCGGGCTCTGGTAGCCGTCGCCGTTGCGATCGAACCAGCCGGGCACGGAGACGGCCGCGAAGACGCCGGCGAAGACGGCGGTGCCGGCGGCGACGGGCAAGATGCCGGAGCGCCACTGGGCGACGAGGTAGGCGAAGTAGCCGAAGAGACCGCCGATCACGACCTGCAGGAACAGCGCGCCGGCCTGGTGGCCCCAGGCGCCCCACGTGATGATGAAGAGCAGCACGCAGCTGGCGGCGAGCAGCGCGACCATGAAGGCCTTGGTGCTCTTCGCGGCCGACGTCTCACGGTTCGGGTGCGTGATGACCACGTCCTGGGGCTCGCTCTTGCGCGTGGTGCTCATCGGTCGTCCATAATCCCGTCTGTCGCGGCGGCGTGCAAACCGCCCGGCGTGTCCGCCGTCACAGCGTCTCACGCCAGGGCTCTTCGTGCGCTGCCGTCGCACCCCTGCGGGCGTGGTGGAATGGTAGACACGCCGGCCTTAGGAGCCGGTGCCCTCACAGGCGTGGAGGTTCGAGTCCTCTCGCCCGCACTGAAGCGGCGAGCGCCGCCCCGGGGCCAGGAGGCTCCGGAGCGGCGCTCGACGGGTGCGGCCTTGCGGCCGCGTGAACCTTCGCGCCCGCACGGGGCGCGCCGGCTCAGCAGGCGCTCTGCGACGCGCTGAGCTCGCTGGCCTGGACGCCGAGCTGCGTCGGGCAGGTGGCGGAGACGTAGCGGGCGTCACCGTCGACGAAGCGCTTGAACCACGCGACGGTCGACGCGCCGACCTGCGCCGACGGGTAGTTCGTCTGCAGGTGGCCGAAGCTCTTCATCTCGAGGTACTGCTTCGGCGCGGTGAGCGTGTTGTAGAAGGCCTTCGCGTGGCCATTCACCGGCGCGATGAAGTCGTTCTGGGCACCGATCTCGAGCGAGGGCGTGACGACGTCGCTCCAGTTGGTGTCGGTCGACCACGGCGCGAGGCCCACGGCCGCCTTCAGCGACTTGCGAGCGCGCGACGCGTACAGCGTGCCGCCGCCACCCATCGAGTGGCCGCTCACGCCCTGGCGGGACGCATCGGCGAGCGTCTTCGCCGTCGAGGTGTTCGTCACGAAGTCGAGCGCAGAGAGGAGCTGCTTGCCGCGCGAGTCCGGGAAGTCGAGGAAGGTGTTGTTGACGTTGAACGAGATGGTCACGAACCCGAACGTGGCCACGCGCTTGGCGAGCCAGTCGACGGCGCTCGCGCTCTCGGTCCAGCCCGGGGCGAACGCGACGACGCCGAACTTCTGGCCGGCGGCACCGTTGCTCGGTGCGTAGACCGTGGCGGCACCGAAGCCGGAGCCGGTCTCGGCATCGGAGTAGGCCTTTGCGGTGACCGAGTAGGGGCCGGAGTCGGCGCGCAGGTAGGCCGACGTGGGGGCCGGGCCGTTCTCAACGGCGAGCGCGGAGCTCGGCGCGATCGCGACGGCAGCAAGTGCCAGGCCGGAAGCCAGGCGGTGGGACAGACGCATTGGCGAACCTCTCAGTTCAGTGCGCGCTGGGATCGGCGCGCGTTGCTGCGTGGGACAAAGATGCGCTGCAGCGGGCGCGTTCGCAGCCTACCGGCATACCGCGATTACCGCCAGTGGGTTTGGAGTCCCGTTCAATCCTCGCGCGGCGGAGCCGCAGCGGGCGAGGTCGTTGCGGAACCGGAAGGGTGCGTCAGGCGAACGCGGGCACGGTGGCCCACGCCTCTGGCGCCTCCGGCGTGCCCTCGCGCTGGATCGTCGCCTGGATCAGGCCGTACGGGCGGTCCGCGGCGTAGAACACCTCGTTCGGATTGTCGAGCCCGAACGGCTCGAGGTCGACCACGAAGTGGTGCTTGTTCGGGCATGAGAGCTTCACCTCCGCGACGTCGGGGAACGTCTCGAGGACGGCCTTGCCCATCGCGAACAGCGTCTGCTGCAGCGCGAGCGAATGCAGCTGCGCGAACTGCTCGAGCATCAGCGCCTTGATGGCCTCGTAGCGCGCGTTGAAGTCGATCGTCAGGTCGGTGTAACGCCACCAGGCGGTCACCGATGTCGCCATGATCCGGTCATCGGTCTCGACGAGCGACGTGTAGCGATCTTGCGGGAAGCCGTGGAACTCTGAGCCCGTCGACTTCAGGACGATGCAGTCCTTGAGCCCGGCGAGCACGTGCACGTCGCCGCCGTAGCGCTGCACGACCGCCGTGCGCACCTCCTGGCCCTTGCGCACGAACGAGTGGTCGTGCGGTGCACCGCCCGCGGTGATCCGCTCCCAGGCGAACGACTCGGCCTCCCAGCGGCCGCCCTCGATCCAGTCGAACGAGCTCACGAAGTGCTCGCCGAGCTTGAGCAGCAGCGCCTCGGGCGAGCCGACGCCGCACTCCTTCGCGAACGCGTAGACAGTGTTCTTCTGCGTGTCGGTCGCGACGACGAGGCTGTTGTCGCCGGTGAGGTGAGCCGCGGAGAAGTCGCCGCGCAGCTGCGACGTGACGTTGAGGTCTTCGATCTGGTGGACGGGCGTGTCGCGGGTGATCCGGACGAGCCGGCATTCCGCCTTGCCGTACTGGTTAGCGCCCAGGTAGATGTCGCCGTCGGCCATGTCAGGCCTTCCCTTCGGTGGTCAGCCGCGGCGGACGAGCCGGGCTGGGGGTGCAGCAGGAATGGGCGGGCATGCAGCCGATTCCACCGGGCGAGCCGGGCCGCCGACATGGCCCGCTGGCCAATGCCAAGGGGCCGAAGATGCTGCGCCCGGACATGCGCGCGCCGCGCGGACTCAGGTGGTGACGCCCTCGGCGGTGAGCGCTCGGATCCCGTGCTGGACGAGGTCGAGCCATTGGCCCACGTTTGCGCGCGCCTCGGGCGTGTCCGGGTAGCGGCAGCGCAGGTGCAGACCGGAGGCGTTCACGAGGAACCAGATCATCACGCCGTCGGTGCGGATCTTCGCCGACACGTACCGCAGCTGCGTCGCCCGATCCTCGGGCACCGGGAGGCGGCGGGTGTCGAGCCACGAGATGGCGAAGAGCCCGGGCGCCGGTGGCATCGGGCCGTACGGCGCGAGGATCGGAGCGAGCGGCCAGGAACCGAGGCTCGTGGCCTCGCCGACGGCGGCCATGCACGCTCGCGGATCGGAATCGGCGACCTCGATGACGGCGTTGGTGATGAACCAGCCGCAGGCATCGCGCCAGCCCTCTTCGTGCCGCGAGTGCACTGGGAAGACGGCCCGCAGTGGTTGCGCGGCGCACTGCTCGGTGACGGCGGCGAGCACCGAGAGCCCGAGCCCGATCATCCGGACTCCGTGCGACTCGGCGATCGCCGCCAGCCGGGCCGTCTCGGCAGCGTCGAGCACGTCGCGCACCTCGACGACCTCGCCGGGCACCGGTCGCGATGCCCCGAGCGGGAGCGGGAACGCCGGCATCGTGCCGCCGCCCGCCTTGAGGATCGCCGCCCATCGAGGGGCGATCTCTGGGGGTGCGGGCGGCATCCGCTCGAGCTGCGCCGTGTGCTCGGCGAACGAGCGGGCCGGCTGCAACGCGGTGCCGGGCGTGCGGCCCGCCCGGAGATCGTCGAGGCAGAAGAGCAGGTCGCGCAGGAGGATCACGAGGCTCCACATGTCGACGTGCGAATGATCGGAGCCGATCACGAGCTCGAGCCGCTGATCGGGCTCGTCGGGGTGCGGCTCGATGCGCACGAGCCGGTGCGACGGGCGTGCGAACGGCGCGCAGCCTTCATCGAACACCTCGCGCAGCACGTCGCGCGTGTGCTGATCGGCGGCGACCTCGTGCTCGGTCCACTCGCCGGGGCACACCTGCACCTCGTGCAGCCTCAGGCCCCCGCCCGCGGTCTCGTCCTCGGAGAACACCGTGCGCAGCGTGCCGTGCCGCTCGACGACGGCGTCCCACGCCGCGGCGAGCTCGTCGGCGCTCGCGGGTTCCACGAGCCGCAGGGCGAGCGCCATCCAGGAGCCAGGCCGCTGTCCCTCGCCGACATGCCGGCGCTGGTCGTAGGAGATCGGAAGCTCGCGCCCCTGTTCCGGCGTGACCTCGACGGCATAGCTGAAGAGCCGACCGCTGACCAGGTCCATCTGGGCCACGTTGGTCAGCCGCATAGCGCGTACCCTACGGGTTCGATCTTCCGCCTCACCGAAGGCCACCTCTGCCCACGCTGACCGTCAACGACGCCTCCCTCGACTACGAGATCACCGGTGACTCCGGCCCGCTCGTGGTCCAGCTCCATGGCCTCACCTCCAGCCGGGAGCGCGACGGTCAGATGGGCCTCGATCTCGCCCGCGCCCTCCGCGACCACCGGGTGCTCCGTTACGACGCGCGCGGCCACGGCAACTCCACCGGCACACCGGTTCCGTCGACCTACACATGGGCGAGCCTCGCGGGCGATCTCCTGGCGCTGCTCGAACACGTCGCGCCTGGGGAGCAGGTGCACGGCGTCGGCCCGTCGATGGGCTCCGCCACGCTCGTCCACGCCGCCCTGCGCGACCCCGACCGCTTCGCCAGCCTCACGCTCGCCGTCCCGCCGACGGTCTGGGAGAGCCGCATGGCGCAGCGCGCGACCTACCTCCTCAACGCCGACCTCATCGAGCGCGAGGGCATCGACGCGTTCGTGGAACTCGGCCTCACGGCGCCCGTCGTGCCCGCGCTCGCCGATGCGCCGCACACCGAGCCCACCGTGCCGGAGGCGCTGCTGCCCAGCGTCCTGCGCGGCGCCGCCACCTCGGATCTCCCGCCCGGGCGCGAGCTCACGACGATCAACACGCGCACGCTGATCCTCGCCTGGAGCGACGATCCGACGCACCCCGTCGACACCGCGACGCAGCTCGCCGGCCTCCTGCCGCGCGCCCGCCTCGTGGTCGCCCGCACGCCCTACGGCGTGATGGCGTGGCCCGGCCTCTTCGCCGACCACGTCTCTTCCAACGCTCCGACGCCTGCTCCCTGATCCGCAGAGGAGGCGCCAGGCGCCTCCGCCCGGCCGCCACATCACGCGATCGTCAGCTGCACTTCGACGCCGTGCACGGCGGTCGCTTCGCCCATGTCGGCCTTGGCGCCGTCGTTGAGCACGTTCACGTTGGCGCCGGTGGGTTCACGTCCCGGCCACCGGCCCTTCGGCGAGAGCACCACGCCGCGCGGCACTTCGTCGCTCAGGCGGGCCACCAGCTCGAGCGTGCCCTCGCGATTCGCGAGCACCACGCGCTTGCCGTCCTCCACGCCGCGCTCGGCGGCATCGAGCGGGTGGATCGCCACCCACGCCTCGCCGAGTCGCCCGGCGACCTTGCGGTCGTTCGCGAACATGTCGTTGAGCGACCAGCGCGACGCCGGCGTGAGCAGCCGCAGCGCGCCGCCCTCAGGTCGTGGATCGGCGTGGGGGTAGGGGAGCCGAGGTTGGCCGTCGGCCTCGGCCGCGGCGCTCGCGATCTCGACCTTCCCGCTCGGCGTGGGGAACACGCCGTCCGCGAACTGGATCACCGGCTCGGCGCCGTAGGGCACCGTGCCGACCGCTGCCAGCTCGTCGAACGTGAGGCCGAGGCCGGTCTCGGAGAGCGCGCGATCGATGACGGTCCGGTCGGGTTCGTAGAGCTCGGGCTCGTCGTAGCCCATCGCCGCGGCGAGCCGCCGGAAGATCTCCGGGTTCGGCAGCGCACCCCCGGGTGGGTCGCCCGCCTTCACTTGGGCCGACACGCTGAGGTCGAAGTACGAGAGCACGAGGTCGTCGCATTCGAGGAAGCTCGCCGCGGGGAGGATCACGTCGGCGAGGGCGGTCGTGTCGGTGGGGAAGACGTCGATCGCGACGGTGAAGAGGTCGTCGCGCGCCATCGCTGCGCGGAGCCGGCGCTGCTGCGGGTTGCTCGCCGCGACGTTGATGTTCCACGTGAGCAGCGCCCGCGACCTTGCAGGATCCTCGAGGCGCCCGGCGAGATCCATGTGGCTGATCGACGGCCGCTCCGAGCGCGCGAGCGACGACCCGACGATGGCGCCCGCGTCGACGCCACGGTTGTCGGAGCCGTTGAGGTAGAGGAACCCGGTGCCCGGCCGACCGACGTTGCCGGTGGCCGCGGGGAGCAGCCCGACCGAACGCATCGCGTTGCCGCCGCGCGGCTGGCGCTGCATGCCCTGCCCGAGCCAGAGCAGGCTCGGGCCGCTCGCATATCGCCGCGCCGCCTCCTCGATCAGCGCTGCGGGCACGCCGGTCTGCGCCTCGCCCCACGCGGGGGTACAGGCGGCCAATGTTGGCTCCAGCTCGTCCCAGCCGACCGTGTGCGCGGCGAGGAATTCGCGGTCCGCGAGGCCCTCGGCGGTGATCACGTGGAGCATCGCGAACGCGAGCGCCGAGTCGCTGCCGGGGTACGGCTGCAGGTGCAGCGCGGCGCGCTTCGCCGTGCCGGTCGCGATCGGGTCGACGACGATCACGTCGGCGGTGGTCTCTCCGAGCCAGTGCTCATCCTGGTGCGGCGCCGACACCGACGGGTTCGCGCCCCACACGAGGATCGTCTTCGCGTCGCGGGCGGTGCGCGGATCGAAACCGTCCTCGGAGGCGCCCCACAGGTAGCCGAGCGCAAGGTGCCCCGCGAGGTTGCACACGGAATCGGGGTCCACCTCGGTCGCCCCGAGGCGATTGACGAACCGCAAGCCGTAGCCGTAGCCCAGCAGCGCGAAGGTGCCGGTGTAGTGGGTGTTGAGGATGGCCTCAGGGCCGGAGTCCTCGACGATCGCGGTGAGCCGCTCGGCGATCACGGCGAGCGCCTCGTCCCACGACGCCTCGCGGTACCCGCCGCTGCCCTTCGGACCGTCGCGCAGGAGCGGCTCGGTGAGCCGGGCAGACGGATCGAGGAACACGCCGTTGTAGCCGAGCGTGCACTTGCGGCAGAGCTTGCCGCGGCTGATGGGATGATCCGGGTCGCCGCGCACCGCGTGGATGCCCTCGGGGTCGCGGATCACGAGGATGCCGCAGGCGTCGTAGCAATCGCGCGGGCAGGTGGTTCTCACGACGCTGCGCTCCGGCATCCGCCCAGTGTCAGGCGGCCAGGGGACGGGCGCCATGGGCGGAGCGCACACCATCCCCGTGCGCGGCATGTCGGACCGTGGTTCGGCACCCGGATTCCAGAGTGGAGACTCACCGGTACCCAGCCGCGCTGCAACGCGTTAGGTTGGATGACATGGGCACCACCGGATCGTTGCTGGAGGGCCGAAGGGTCCTGATCACCGGGGCTGCGCGCGGGATCGGCGCGGCGCTCGCCGTGAGGCTCCACGAGCGTGGCGCGCGCGTTGCGCTGCTGGGGCTCGAGCCCGAGCTGCTCGCCGCCACCGCCGTGCGCGCCGGCGGCGCACCTTGGCGCGAATGCGACATCGCTGATGGGGCCGCGGTCACCGCCGCCGTCGAGGCGCTTGTTCAAGACCTCGGGGGCGGCCTCGACGTCGTCGTCGCCAACGCCGGCATCGCGAAGCAGATGCCGATGCTCGGCGGCGACCCCGCAGTGCTCGAACGCACGCTGCAGGTGAACGTGATGGGCACCTTCCACACGCTCCGCGCGGCCGGGCCCCACATTGCGCACGAGGGCGGCTACGCGATCGCGATCGCCTCCGCGGCGGCGGCGCTCCACCTACCGCTGCTCGGCGCCTACAACGCGAGCAAGTCGGCGACCGAGGCGCTCGGCAACACCCTGCGCGCGGAGCTGCGCCGCACGGGGGCGAAGGTCGGCGTGGCCTACTTCGGCGAGCTCGATACCGACATGACCCGCCGCGGCTTCGACACCGAGGCCTCGCACGCGGTGCACCTCGACTCGTACTTCACGCGCGTCGCCCCGCTGGAGGTCGGTATCGACGCACTCGAGCGCGGCATCGCCCGTCGTTCGCGCCGCGTCTACGCTCCGCGCTGGGTCGGGCCGATGCTTCCGGCGCGCATGCTCGTGCAACCGCTCATCGACCGCATCTCCCAGCGCGGCCTCCAGAAGGCGCTCGCCATCGCGCGCGAGGAGGAGGTCGAATTCACCACCCCGCAGCCGGTCGAGCCGACGACGCGCGCCGCCTGAGCGGTCGACGCCACGCCGGGCGCGACGCCGCACCGTGCGCTCGCCTCGCCGCGCGGGTACCGTTGCGGGCCACGTGACGAGCCGACCGAGCGCACCTGGCACCGCCGACCTCAAGCCCGAGGGCCGGGCGCCGACCACGCGGAGCATGACCCGCCTGCGCCCCGCCGGGCGACTCCTCGCCGCCCTGATCGTGACCGCGATCGCTCCGGTCAGCGCGCACGCTGCCAACCCCGCGCTGCTCCAAGGCATCGGGCCGGGCTACAGCTCGACCCCCAACAACTTCGTTGCCGTCGGCGACGCGAGCTACTTCACCGCCGACGACCGGGTGCACGGCCCCGAGCTGTGGCGGAGTACGGGCGCGGGGCAGGCGAGCCTTGTGAAGGATCTCGAGCCCGGGCTCGAGGGCGCGGCGATTCGCAGCCTCACGCCGATCGGCGACGAGCTCTACTTCGCGGCCACGACCGACGCCGATGGCGTGCAGCTGTGGAAGACCGACGGCTCTGCCGAGGGCACCGTGCGCGTCACGACCGGTGCGCCGGTGAACGTGCTGCAGGTCTACGCCGTCGGCACGACGATCTTCGCGGTCGTCGCGGGCGATGACCCGGAGCTGGTGCGGATCACGAGCGACGGAGGCATCGATCCGGTTGGCATCACGGATCCGGCGCTGATCGTCACCACGCCCACCAGGCTCTACGTGTCGGCCGGCGACGGGCATGACCTCTCGCAGGTCGACGAGGCCGGCGCCGTGAGCGCGGTGACGGACGGCAGCGATCCTGTGGACGCCGCCGACCACCTCGTCGTCACCGGTCACGCGCTCCTCTTCACGACGAACGGCAACGGTGCACAGGCGGCCGGGCTGTGGCGCGCAGCGGATACGCAGGCTGCGCCCGTGGCGTTCAGCGGCGATGCGCTCGTCGATCCAAGCGGCCTCTCGCCGGCACCCGACGGCGCGGCGCTCGTGCACGACGACGGCGACCTCTTCTCCGTCGATGCCGACGGCACGGCCACGCGCGTTGCCACGAGCGTCGACGCCGCCGAGGAGGCGTACTGGCAAGTCAGCAGCCGCATCTTCTTCACGACGAGCCCCAGCGGGACGACGCACCTCTGGAGCCTCGACCTCTCCGTCGATCCCGTCGGCGCGGCTACGGAGGTCACGCTCGGCGACGCTCCTGGCGAGCCGATCGGCCGGGTGCTCGTCAGCGGTCACCGCGTTTTCGTGATCACCGACTCCGACACGCCCGCGGTCTACGCCACCGACGGCACCCCGGACGGTACCTATCGCGTCACGGCGCCCGGCGACTTCCCGGCGATCGGCGATCCCGAGCCGGGCCCGGCCGCGACGCTGCTCTTCCGCGGAGCCACCTACTCGCGCGGCTCCGAGCCCTACCTGCTCGATCCGGCCACCTCCGACGACCCGGGCATTGCGCAGCTCATCGCCGATGTCGCGCCGGGCAACCAGGACGGTCACCTCGGCAGCACGCTGCGCGCCGACGGCCCCACCGCCGGTACCAAGGCCACCTTCGGCGACCACTGGGCACTGTTCCAAGCCGGAGACCTCGGCGGCACCGACGCGCCATGGGTCACCGATGGCAGCGCGAACGGCACGCGTCCCTTGCTCTACAGCGCGGCCTTCAGCACGACGATCAACGCCGCGGTCGGCGTCGGCGACACGGTCTACTTCACCGTCGCGCGCCCCGGCCGGCCCGATCAGCTCTACGCTTCCGACGGCGGCCCGGCGCAGGCGATCACCCCGGCCGGCGACGGCGTCGCGAGCGCCCCATCGGATCCCTCCGCCGTCGGCGGCGACATCTACTTCACGGGCACGGTCGAGGAGGAATCGACCACCCGCGCGCTGTTCACCGTCACGAACGGCGAGCCCGAGCTCGTCGATGTGCCTGCCGCGTGGCCTGCCGACGTGTCGGTGGCGGCGCTGCGCAGCGCCGGCGGCATGCTCTTCGTGAGCCTCGGCGACGCCGACACCGGCGAGTCGCGAGGCCTCTGGTCGCTGGTGCCGAGTACCGGCGCCACGCAGCAGGTCGCGGAGTTCGGCGGCGACGACGACCTCTCGCTCAGCGGTTCGCAGGTGATCGACGACGCGCTCGTGTTCACTCGCTCGACGGACGACGAAGGCGTCGAGACCTGGGTGACCGACGGCGGCGCCGCGACGCTCTACGGCGACGAGGTCGTGCCCGGTGCAGGCAGCGGCGCTTCGCACGCGGCGGTGCCGCCCGTGATCGCCGTCGGTGAGGCGCGCTTCCTGCTCGGGCGTGTCGACGACACCGACGTGCTTCGGCTCCTCACACCCTCGGGGCTCGAGCCGGTCGCCTTCCCGGATGGCTTCGACCCGTCCGAGATCCGCGATGTCACGCCGCTTGGGTCCGGCTCGGCGCTCCTGCGCACCGCCGACACGATCTGGCGCCTGGACTCCGACGGCACCTTCACCGCGCTCCACACCGCTGGCGCTGCCGTCAGCGGTCTCGTCGCCAGCGGCGGTGCCTACTACTTCAAGGACGTCGCCTCGATCGAGGAGCCGGATGAAGGCGACGCCGACGCCACGACCGCGACGCTCTGGACGACCGACGGCACGGTCGCCCATACCGCGCCGGTCGACCTCGGTACCGACGTCACCATGAGCGCCAACGGTGGCCTGATCGCAGTCGACGGCCGGCTCCTCTTCGCCGCCCGTGCCGCCGGCACGGGCACGCAGCTGTTCACCTTCGATCCCTCCGCGCCGGCTGATCCGGCGACTCCGAGCCCGAGCCCGAGCCCGACGGCCACACCAAGCCCGGCGCCCACGCCCACACCGACCGCCATCCCGCAGCCGACGCCGGCCCCAACCGCGACGCCGGCGCCGAGCGCAGCGCCCACGCCCGCACCGACTCCGGATCCGCGTCCGGTGCCGCGCAGGCTCGACGCCGACGTCGTCAACGCCACCGACGCCAAGGCCCCGTACCGCTACCACCTGCGCGGCGTGCTGCTCGGCGCCCGCGGACTCAGCACCAAGGCGCAGTGCGCGGGCGACGCGACGATCGAGGTCTATACGGACGCCAAGCGGGCGGGCAAGACGGTGCGCACGACGGTGAAGACCTACCGCACGAAGCTGCGCTGGGACGACGGCGAGTGCACCTTCGACCGCATCATCACTCTCCCGAAGAAGGGCCTGCCGAGGAATGGCGTGGTGAAGGCCAAGGTGTCCTTCGGCGGCAGCGCGACGCAGCAGCCGAAGAGCAGCAAGCCGATCACGCTGCGGTTCGGCTAAGCGAGCCCGGCGGGCACGAGCTCGCGCGGCCCGCCGGTCGGATCAAGCGCGTCGCGCAGCAGCGTGAGCGTACGCGTGATCCGGTCGTCGGCATCGTCCCGGTAGCGCACCGCCGACGACATCGCACCCATCATGAGGAGGAGCGCACCCGTGTCGCTCGGATCGAGATCCGGCCGGACGACGCCCGCGCGCTGCGCGCGCTCCAGCGGCCCGGCGATGAGCTCGGACCACGGCAAGCGCACGTCGGCAAGGCCGACGCTCGGCGATGCCGACGGCGCCGGCGGGCGAGTGAAGAGCTCGACGAGGCCGAGGTTGTCGCGCTGCTGTTGCACGGCGGCCTCGAGGATCAGCCAGAACGCCTCCGGCGCGTCTCCGAGCTCGTTGGCAATCGCCTGCAGCTCTTCGATGTTGTCCTGGAAGATCGCCCGAACGAGATCCTCGCGAGTGGGGAACCGACGGTAGAGCGTGGCGCGCCCGACGTCGGCGAGCTTCGCGATCCGGTCGAGAGGGGCGCTCAGTCCGTCGCTAGCAAACACCTCGCGCGCGGCGGTCAGGATCGCGTCGCGATTGCGCCGGGCATCGGCGCGCAGGGGAGGGGCGGCGTCGGGGTTCGCCATGGACGAATCATAAGCGGACAGCAAGGGGAGTGTTTGCGTGCCACGCTTTGACCGCGCCTGATCAGGCGTTCGTGGCGCCGAGATCGGTCGGCAATTCGCCCGTCTGGACCGACCAGAGTGCCGCGTAACGGCCCTCGAGCGCGAGGAGTTCGTCGTGCGTCCCGGCCTCCGCGACGCGACCGGCCTCCATCACATGGATGCGGTCGGCGTGGCGGATCGTCGAGAGGCGGTGCGCGATCACGATCGTCGTGCGTTCGCGGCTCACGCGCGCGAGTGAGCGCTGGATCGCAGCCTCGGTCTCGTTGTCGACCGCGCTCGTGGCCTCGTCGAGCACGAGGATCTCGGGGTCGCGGACGAGCGCGCGGGCGATGGTGAGGCGTTGACGCTGGCCACCGGAGAGCCGCATGCCGCGCTCGCCGACTTCGGTGTCGTAGCCGCTCGGCAGCTGGGAGACGAAGTCGTGAGCCTCGGCACGCTCGGCGGCGGCGCGCAGCGCGTCGTCGGTGGCGTCGGGATCACCGTATCGGAGGTTCTGCGCGATCGAGCAGTCGAAGAGGAACGTGTCCTGGCCGACGTAACCGATGGCGCCGCGCAGGGCCTCGAAGGACAGATCGGTGGTTGGGACGCCGTCGACGGTGACGCTGCCCTCGTCGGCGTCGTAGAGCCGCAGCAGGAGTTTGACGACCGTCGATTTGCCGGCGCCCGTCGCGCCGACGATCGCGTGCGTCTCGCCGGCGGGCACGTCGAGGTCGAGGCCGCGCAGCACGGGAGTCAGCGGTTCGCCGTCAGGGCTGCGGTAGCCGAAGTGCACGTCGGCGAAGCGCACGGCGCCGGGCCGGACGCCCTCCGCGGGTGCGGGCAGCGCCCGGGCGCCGGGCTGGATCGCGACCGGGGCGTCAAGGAGGTCGAGGATGCGACGGGTGGACGCCATGCCGCGCTGGTAGAGGTCGAGCGTCTCGCCGAGGTCGGTGAGCGGCCAGAGCAGGCGCTGGGTCATGAACACGAGCACCGAGTACAGGCCGATCTCGAGCGTGCCGTCGAGGGCCATGTTGCCGCCGACGACGAGCGTCACGATGAAGCCGGCGAGGATCGCCATGCGGATCAGCGGGACGAACGCCGCGGAGAAGACGATGGCACGGCGGTTCGAGTCGGCGTACGCGGCCGAGAACCGCTCGACGCGCTCGCTCTCGGCATCTTCCGCGCCGAACGCCTTGATCGTCGCGATACCGCCGAGGTTGCCGCCGATCAATCCGTTGAGGTCGCCGGCGCGCTCGCGCACGTTGGCGTAGCGCGGGCCGAGGCGACGCTGGAAGAGCAGCGAGCCGCCGATGATGACCGGGATCGGGAGGAAGGCGAGCACCGCGAGCAGCGGCGAGATGATCGCGAACACCGCGCCGACGGCGATCACGTTCGTGATCGTCAGCAGGATCTTCTGCGCGCCGACGTCGAGGAACCGCTCCAGCTGGTTCACGTCGTCGCCGAGGATCGTCAGCAGGCGCCCGGAGGCGCGGTTCTCGAACCAGGCGAGCTCGAGGTGCTGCACGTGGCGGTAGGCGTCCATGCGCAGGTCGTGCTCGACGTCCTGGGAGAGCTCGCGCCAGGTGCGGCTGCTCAGGTACTCGGTGAGCGACTCCATCGCCCAGACGAACGCGGTGACGATCGCCAGCACGGTCAGCTGCTGGGGGCGATCTGTGATCCCGAAGAGGTCGGCGACGAAGCTGCCCTCGCCGCGCACCACCACGTCGATCGCGACACCGATGAGGAGCTCCGGCGCGATGTCGAACAGCTTGTTGCTGACGGTGTAGGCGGCGCCGCGGACGATCCGGCCGCGGTAGGCCGGCACCCGGCGCCAGAGGCGACGCAAGGGATGGTCGTCGGTCGACGGCGGCGAGGAAGTCGAGGTCGTCGCGGTCACCGGCCTCACGGTAAGGGTCGGCTGCGGCGGGCGTCGAGCGGCCGGCGAGGATCGGCCCGGGAGGAGTCCGCTAAAGACCGTGCAGGAGCGTTACGCACCGGTTTCTGGACTCCAGCCGCGAGCGGCGTACTGACGCTCCGTCGAAATAGGTCACACCAGCTTGTGTTTGTGCGCCAGAAGGGGTTCGTTCAGCTTTCGGCAAAACGCCCGAACTTCCTGGTCTACGGGTTTGTTTTCGCTCGAAACAATCCGAAAACTCGCTGGTCCCGGTGGGTTCCAAAGTCTGGCGGAATGCCTAATGTTGTCGGTGGCGGGTGACCCCCGACCCGCCAACCGCACCGTCCGGGAGTGCCACTTCGGTGGTGCCGACGGCCCGTGCAGGCGGTCCCGCGCTCGAATGCGCCGATATCCCCAGTTGGCGCTCGCGGGGCCGCCTCCTTCACACCCTTGCGCGCAAGATGCGGTCGCAGTGCACCTCCTCCAGGTGGCCGCATCTCGCGCCAAGCGGTGATGGACCTCGCACGCGCGATCCCGGCCGACGGAGACGGCCGGCGCCGGCCGTCTCCGTCGGGACGGCCGGCGGCGCGATGCGCGGCTACCGGCGGTGAACGTCAATTTGGGGTGAGACGGGTCACCCCAGAATGACGCTCAGTCGGTGGTGAGCTCGGTGCCGAGCGCCGGCCAGTCGGGCACGCCGCCCTCGGCGACGACGAAGAGTTCCGCCGTCGTGAACTGGTCGAGGATCGCGGCCGCGTGCAGGGCGCGCACGCCGGCCTTACAGATCACGGCCGTCGGCAGCTCGGGGTCCAGCTCGGCGGGCCAGCCGGTGATCTGGTCGTGGGGCGCGAGCACCGAGTGCTCGATGTGCCCGGCGTCGTACTCCGCGGCGGTGCGAACGTCGAGCACCTGGAGCTCCTGCCCTTCGAGGAGGAGCTCGTGCAGATCGGCGGAGGTGAGAACTCGGAGGGTTGCCATCTAGGGCCTACCTCGCTCGCAGTCGGAGGGTGTGCTGGGCCCGTCGCGAGCGGCGCCGGGCGGGAGCGGGGGATCCAGGAATCGAACCTGGCGCAGAGGTTTTGGAGACCCCTATGTTACCGATACACCAATCCCCCAAAGGCGCGGCGCGGCCGCGGGATGGGCATCGTACCGAAGCGGGCCGGACGGGCGGCGAGCCGCCTTCGCGGGCCGCGGATTTACCGCCGCGAGCTGCCTGCGCGGGCTGCGAGTCCGCTGTCGCGAGCCACCTGTTGTTGCGGCCACGAGCCACGGCGCGCGCCCACTCGCTAGGATCACGAGCACTGCTTGCGGGCGAGGTGTTAACGGTTGCACGCGAGCCTTCCAAGCTCTAGGAACGGGTTCGATTCCCGTCGTCCGCTTGCCGCGGGGAGTGGCGCAGTCTGGTAGCGCACCCGGCTGGGGGCCGGGCGGTCGCAGGTTCAAATCCTGTCTCCCCGATACGAAACCCCACAGAGAGCCCCGCCCCGGCGGGGCTCTCGTCGTTCTGGGGCCGATGCTTGGTTGTTGGGGCCCGGCACAGCCGGCTGAGCGGTTCGCAGATCGGCGCCCTGACCGGCGGCGCCCCGTGCTTGGCGCGCGCTGACACCGTTGCCGCTGGTGTTGGCGTCACGCTGTGACGCGTGGCGAAGCGACGACCGCCAGACGCTGAGCGCGCGCGCATCGCGGTGCGCAAGGGCACGGGTACGCGGTACCGGTCGACGATCGTGCGTGCGGATGGCGTGGAGATCACGCTGGAGGGCGGGAGCTGGAACCGGATCGGTGGTGCGATCGGGCGGGTGCCGCACGACCTCGCGCACCTCGTCGTCGAGCAGGAGCTCGCGATCCGCCGCGGGCTGTGGGGGATCCTCGCCGCGGGCGGGCTGGTGAAGAATGCCGCGTTCACCGGTGGTCGTCGGCCCCCGCACTCGGCCGCCGTCGCCCGGCGCATCACGAGCGAAGCCAACGAGGAGATCCTCCGCACCGAAGTGCTCGTGCGCGCATGCGCCGACGCCTCCGCGGGCGGCCGGCTCGACGCCGCCAGCGTGCGCGAGCAGGTGGGAGAGCGGTGGTGGGACGACCACGTCACCGACGAGGCCCTCATCCGCATCGACGCGCGGCTCCTCGAACACGCCCAGCGATGGGACGAACTCGCGCCGGGCGCCGACTTCGAGGCCGAGTGGGTCGGCCCGCCGGCCACCGCGCGCCGCTAACTGGGCCGGATTCGAGCCGTCTCACGGCGCGAGTGCGGCCCACGCCGCCGAACTCAGCTCGTCGGGCCGACGCGTGCGATCGCGGTGTGGATCTCGTCGGCGCGCGCAAGCAGCACCTTGTACTCCTCGGCGTGCTCGAGCACTCGGTCGACGATGACGAGGAGGTCGCCGCCCTCGTACTCGAACGCGACGCCCTGGCGGGTGAACCAGAGGATGAAGCTGGGGGAGAAGATCATCCGCGCCCGCTCGCCGTCGACGGTCGAGGAGCGGAGCTCGAACTTCTCGTGGAGATCGACCGACTCCACCTTGAACTCGTCAACGCCGCCGATGGTGCGGCCGCGGAGGTCATCGCCAAGCCACTTCGCCCAACCGACTCGGTGCTCGTGGGCGGAGAGGAAGCGGATCGCCGGGGCGGCATCCTTGAGCTGCACGCACGTGTAGTCATGGTGCGTCTTCGACTCGTTGCCCTTGGAGTCGCGCGAGACGTCGGTCGAGCGGAACACCAAGAGGCGGCGCCGGCCGTCGGAGGCCGCACGGAGCACCTCGCGCTCGTCGCCGGAGCGCAGCAGCGGTGTGAGGCCGTCGATTGTGCAGACATCGAGCTCCATCCCGAGGTGGTGCACGAGCAGCACCCACCACTCGGCCCTCGCCTTCGAATCGGCGAAATACCACGTGATCGCCATCGCCAAGACCACCACCACCGGGGCGACCGCCGGGTGCAGGGCCACACCGCCGGCGATGGCGCCGATCAGCAGCAGGGCGACGACCCACGGCGTGAGCATGCGGGTGCGGAAGAGCTCCATGCGCCGCCGCGAGCGCTCGGCCAGCAGCGGATCCTCGAAGTTCGCGCGCGGGATCGTGCTCACGCGGGGTGCCGGAAGTCTTGGAGGTTCGGTGCGGCGAACATCGACCGGTCGGCGAAGCCGAACTGGCCCGCCACCCAGTTCGACGGCACCTGCTGGATGAGGTTGCGGTAGGCCGCAACGTTGCCGTTGTAGATCTCGCGCGAGGCGGCGATCTGGTCCTCCGCGTCGGCGATCGTGCGCTGGAGCTGCAGGAACTGCTCGGAGGCCTTGAGGTCTGGATACGTCTCCTGGAGGGCGAGGGCCGAGTTGATGCTCGAGCCCAGGCGCGCCTCCGCGGCGGCGGTGGCCGGAGAGGGATCGTGGAGCGCCGCCGCCCGCGCCCGGGCCTCCGTCACGGCCTCGAGCACGGCCCGCTCGTGCGCGGCGTAGGCCTGCACGACGGTGACGAGGTTGGGCACCAGATCCGCACGGCGCTGCAGCTGCACGTCGACCAGCGACCACGCGTCGTCGCACGCGTACTGGAGCGCTCGCAGGCGGTTGTACGTGAGCGCGACCCACAGCGCGACGAGCAGGGTGACGCCAGCGGCCACCGCGATCGGAATCCACGACACGCGCCGCACGGTACCGAAACGCGCGGCGCTGCTTGGCCGCCGGAAGCTGGCGCGCTCGCGCGGGCTGCGGCAACTCGGATGCGAGCCGATTACCGAGGGGACGCATGTCGCCCTCCGACCGCACCACGCCCACCGCCGGGCCGCGCACGCCCACCGTCCGCGCGGCGATCCTGCGATTCCTGTTCAGCAGCATCGTCGCGCTCGTGGTGGTGGCCGCCGTCGGGTTCGTCGCGATCCGCGCCATCGCGCTCGACGAGGCCAAGCGCGACACCGCCGAGCGCGTGAAGACGATCGGCAACCTCGTCGAGGGGGCTGGGCTCGGCCGCGGCCTGCTCGACGGCGATCCGGCCGCCGTGCGCCGCCTCGACGAGGTGCTCCCGGCCGCCGTCGTCCGCGGATCCGTCGTGCGCGTGAAGATCTGGCGGAAGGACGGCACGATCCTCTGGTCCGACGCCTCGGAGCTGATCGGCGAGCGCTACCCCCTCGGTGACGAGGAGCGAGAGATCCTCGAGGACGGCGGCAGCGAGGTGGAGCTCAGCGACCTGCAAGGCGACGAGAACCGCCTCGAACGGGCCATCGGCGGCCGCCTGCTCGAGGCCTACACGCCCGTGGCGACGCCGAGCGGCGAGCCCGTGCTCTTCGAGATCTACCAGCGGTTCAGCTTCGTCACCGCGACGCGCGACCGGATCCTCGGGCAGCTGCTCCTGCCGCTCCTGCTCGGACTGCTGCTCGTTGGCCTGATCCAGATCCCGCTCGTCCGCCAGCTCGTGCGCGGGCTCGGCGAAGCCGCCGCCGAACGCGAGCGGTTGCTCCAGCGGGCCGTCGACAGCGTCCGCACGGAGCGGCTGCGAATCGCGTCCGATCTCTCCGCCGGCGCCGTCGATGAGCTTGCGCCCGTGCCTGAGCGCCTCGAGGAACTCGCCGTCGCGGCCAGCGCCGGCGGCCGCTCGGACGATGCCACCGAGCTCCGCGCCGCCGCAGGCTCGATCGACCGCGGCCTGCGCCAGCTCCGCGGCGAGCTCGGCGTCATCCTGCCGCCCGACCTCAGCGGCATCGGCCTCGAGCAGGCGTTGCACGAGCTGCTGTCGCCGCTCGCTGCCGGCGGCACCGCCATCGAGCTCGAGGTGCAGCCGCTCGAGGGCGCTGCGGCCGAGCTCGCCTACCGGGTCGCCCGCGAGGCGATCCGCAACGCCGAGCTCCACGCCGGCGCGACGACGATCGCCGTGCGCGTGCGCCGTAACGGCAGCCTTGCCAGCCTCACGGTCACCGACGACGGCGCAGGCTTCGTGCCGGCAGAGCGCGACGAGGCCGAGCATGCCGGCCGTCGCGGGCTGCGTATCTCGGCTGACCTCATCCGCGACCAGGGCGGCGAGCTCGTGGTCCGCTCCGCCGCCGGCGCGGGCACCACGGTCGAGGCGTCCTTCCCGGCCGGCTGAGCCGCCTCCCGCGGCACCCGGGATTTCCTCCTCCCGGCCATACACCGGCCAAATGCTTGAATCTGCCCGAGGTTTTGTATATTTGACGCTGCACCGCGCTCCACGAGCACCAACAGAGGCGACATGAGCAACCTCCACATCGGCGACACCGCCCCCGACTTCACGGCCCAGACGACGCAGGGCGAGATCAGCTTCCACAGCTGGCTCGGCGACAGCTGGGGCGTCCTGTTCTCGCACCCGGCCGACTTCACGCCCGTCTGCACGACGGAGCTTGGCCGCGTCGCCAAGCTCGCCGACAAGTTCGCCTCGCGCGACACGAAGGTGATCGCCCTTTCCGTCGACGGCATCGAGGACCACGAGCGCTGGGCCGACGACATCGAGGAGACCCAGGGCGCCCGCCCCGACTATCCGATCATCGGCGACAAGGACCACGCCGTTGCCGACCTGTACGGCATGATCCCGCCGGCCGCCGAGAACACGCAGACCGTGCGCTCCGTGTTCGTCATCGGCCCGGACAAGAAGGTCAAGCTCACGCTCACCTACCCGGCGTCCACCGGCCGCAACTTCGACGAGATCCTGCGCGTCATCGACTCGCTCCAGATCACCGCCAAGCACCGCCTCGCGACCCCGGCCGACTGGCAGCAGGGTGATGACCTCGTCATCACGCCGGCCGTCACCAACGAGGAGGCCGAGGAGCTCTTCCCGGGCTTCACGACCCACAAGCCGTACCTCCGTACGACCAAGGCTCCGCAGGGCTAGGGCGAGGGACCTCGCAAGCGAAGGCTCCGCAGGGCTGACACCCGTACCGACGGGCTGAGTCCTGAGCGCGTCCCGCCCGGCGGGACCGCGCGCCACGCGGCGTCGCCGGCGGCCTTGGGGTGGGCCGCGGCGGCGCCGTCGTCGTTCTGGGCTGGAAGACCCCAAGCCGGATCGGTTGGGGGAGGGCAAGGCCTTAGGGGCCCACCCCAGACCTGCCGAGACGAGCGATTCTGGGGTTGTCCGGCGGCGGATTCGAGGGCGACGATGCGGCCCATGATCAACGCATCTCGCCACCGTTCCCTCCGCCAGTCCCTGTCGCATGCCGCGCTCGCCGTTTGCGCCGCGGCGCTCGCCGCCGCCCCGGCCGCGCAGGCCGACTCCATCTCCTACGTGAAGAACGGCGACGTCTGGGTGACCGCCCCCGACGGCAGCCGTACCGTGCAAGTGACGCACGACGGCGGCTACTCCTACGCCTCCCGCGCGGACGACGGATCGTTCATCGCGCTGCACGGCCGCCGGCTGCACCGGCTCTCCGTCACGGGTGCGCTCCTCGCCGACTTCGACACCCCGGTGTCGGGCGAGCAGACGGCTCCCAACACCTCGTTCTTCCGCGGTCCGTACAAGCCCGAGATCAGCCCCGACGGCACCAAGGTGGCCTACGAGTACTGGCACCAGGCCTTCCTCAGCGATCCCGGCTGTCAGCCCGTCGGCACGCCGTTGTGTACCGACAAGCGCGTCTCGACCGGCATCGGCTACTCCTACAGCGACCGGCAGACCTTGTGGGACGAGCCGGGGCTCGGCCGCCAGTCCGGGTGGGTCGACCCGTCATGGATCGACAACACCACCCTCCTGCAGTCCTACAAGAGCGTGCGCCCGAACGTCGACGCGATCATCGACCACCCCGGCGATGGCAACGGAACGATCCAGACGTGGTTCGAGGACACCGAGGCCTGGTATCTCAAGGACGGCGAGATCTCGCGCCGCGGCGACGCCGCCGCGTTCGTCTCGGCCAAACCGCGCGCGGCGTCCGATCCGCTCATCGGGCAGGAGGACGACCAAGTGACCGTGTACCGAATGCACGGTGCGGCTCCGGCGCTGCCCGAGCAGTGCTTCTCCTTCCACAACCCCGAGGTGAAGTACGCCTCGCCGACGTTCTCGCCGGACGGCACGCATTTGGCGTTCACGGCGGAGCACCGCACCACGCACGAGGTGAGTCTCTTCGTCGCCGAGCTGCCGAGCCAGCAGGGCGGGTGCGCGTCGCCGTCCGCCGGCGGAGTCGTCCTCACGACCGGCGCCGTCGCGCCCGACTGGTCGCCCGCCGACGTGCCGGCGATGCCGGCCGCCGCGACCGGTCGCCCCGGAACGTCCGGCGGCTCCGGCACGCCGCAGTCGTCGCAGAGCCAGGTCGTCCGCAGCCCGCAGATCGGCGCGGGCAAGGGCGCGCGGCGCACGATCGCCGCAGGACAGCTGCCGCTCGTCGTCACCCTGCCTGCCGCAGGCCGCGTGCAGCTCACCGTGTTGCGCGGATCGCGCAAGCTCGCGCAACGGACCACGACCGTGAAGGCAGCAGGCACGACGAAGGTGCGCGTACCGATCGGCAAGGCCGCCCGCAGGGCGCTGCGCGGCCGGACGACCGTGACGGTGCGCTACCGGTTCACGCCCGCGGGCGGGACGGTGGTGCGTGGCCGCGTCGACATCAAACTCGGCTGACCGAGGGCGGCGGGGCGGTGCCGATGCGCCGCCCCGTTGACGAGCTATGCCGCGCGGCGGTCCGCGCTTCTCGGGTAGTCCGGGCTGAAGAGTTCCGGGCGCTCCTCGTGGCGGATCACCTCGTGCCACGAGGGGAGCACGCGCTCAAACGCCTCGTACACCGACTCGTCGAGCTTGGTGCCGCGGTCCTCGGACATGATCGAGAGCACCCTCTCTACGGGCAGCGCCTCGCGATACGGGCGCTCGGCGCTGAGTGCCTCGCCGACATCGGCGATCGCGAGGATGCGGTCGTCGAGCGCAAGCTGATCGCCGGAGAGGCCGTTGGGGTAGCCGCTGCCATCGAGACGCTCGTGGTGGGTGAGCGCGAGGCGGGCCATGTCGCCCAGGAGCGGGATCCGCGAGAGCACGGCGTGGCCGGCCTCCGGGTGCCCCTTCATGGCCGCCCATTCTTCGGCGTCGAGCTTGCCGGGTTTGTCGAGGATGCGGTTGGAGATGCCGAGCTTGCCGAGGTCGTGGAGCTGGCCGGCGCGGTAGAGGCGGGAGGCTTCGTCGGCGCCGAGGCCGAGCTCGAGCGTGATGAGGGCGGCGAGCTGGGCCACGCCGCGCGAGTGGCGGGCCGTGTACGGCGTCTTCGCGTCGACGATCTGGCCGAACGCCTCAGCGAGTGAATCGAGGCGGTCATCGGTGGCGCCGATCGCGCCGGCGCGAGGCTCGATGGCGCGTACGTCGGGGCGGGCGAGGCCGCCCCAGAATGCGTCGTCGTGAGCATGGTCCGCGACGATGCGGACGAGCTCAGGGTCGAACCACGCCCCGCTGCGCTCCTTGGCCATCCGGGTAGCCGATGAGCGGCCGCCGGCGAGCCAGTAGATCTCGAGCGTCTGCGCGAGGCACATGATCCGGCTCAGCAGCGGGATCTCCTCGCCGGCGCGGCCGCGCGGATAGCCGCCGCCGTCCCAGTGCTCGTCGAGCGAGCGGATCGCGTCGGCCGTCTCGTCGGAGAGGCCGATGCCGAGGGCGATGTCGGCGCCGCGCTCGCAGCGCAGCTCGGTGAGCTTGGCGGCACCCTCGGCGCCGCTGGCCACGAGGGCTCGGATGCGGCTGAGCTTGGTGCGCATGTCGGCGCCGGGTGCCGCGTAGCGAAGGGTGTGAATCGCCGAGCGCGCGGCGCTGCGGTGGTCGTTCGCGCGGCGCGTCGCCTTCACGAGTCCGTCGTCGTTGCCGTAGAGCTCGGCGATCGGGGCGGCGTTCACCGAGCAGCCCGCGTCCTTGAGCAGCAGGGCGTAGTACAGCGAGGCGCGCTGGTCGTCTGGGAGGTCGAGCGCGGCGGCGATACGCATGCCCAACAGGCACGCACGCTCGGCGTGGCCGGGCGGGTGGCCTTCGGTGAGATCGAGGGCGTGCGAGAGGCCCGCGAGCACGTCGGAGAGGTGAAGGTCCACCCACTCTTGGTCGGCCTCGCGCGCGTGAGGCCGCACGGTCGGCGCGACCTGTTGGACCAATCGACGAACGCCGCGGCGCCAGGCCGGCGTTACGCGTCGAGCGGGAGCTCGAGCTGCTCCGGCCGGCGCGCGCTCACCCGCACGGTCGGCGCGGGCTCCTCGAAGCCCGCACACCGCACGCCGAGCAGCCGCACCGGATCGGTGAGCTGCTCACGCTCGAGCAGCTCGCGGGCGATGGCCTTGATGGTCTCGGTGTCGTTCGTGGGTGCATCGATCGTGTGGGCTCGCGTGATCGTCGACCAGTCGGCGAGGCGTACCTTGATGCCGATGGTGCGGCCGGCGAGCTCCTTGCGGGCGAGATCCTCCGCGAGGCGCTCAGCGAGGCGCATCATCGCCCCGAGCAGTTCGGTCGGATCGGCGATGTCGGCGGGGAACGTCGTCTCGCGCGACGCCGACTTCACCTTGCGAGACACCTGCACGCGGCTGCCGTCGCGGAAGTGCGCAAGTGCATGGAGGCGATCGCCGGCGCCCGTGCCGATCTGGCCGGTGAGCTCCTCGGGATCGCGTTGCTGGAGCTGGCCGATGGTCTCGATGCCGAGCTCGGCCAGGCGCTCGGCAGTGCGCGGTCCGATTCCCTGGAGCTTGCGCACCGGCTCGGCGGCGAAGTGCTCGCAGGCCTGCTCGCGCGAGAGCACCGCGAATCCCCGTGGTTTGGCGGCGCCGCTCGTGGTCTTCGCGACGAGCCGGTTCGGGCCGACGCCGACCGAGACGAAGAGCCCCGTCGTCTCCTCGACCGCCTTCACCATGTCGCGCAGGGCCGTGAGCGGGCGTTCGACGTCGCTCACGTCGACGTACGCCTCGTCGATCCCGGCCTGCTGCACCACCTCGAATCGCTCCCTCACGATCGCCCACACCTGCCGGCTGGCTGCGGCGTAGGCGCTCATGTCGGGCGGGAGCACCACGGCATGTGGGCACAGGCGCCGCGCCCGCGACATCGGCATGGCCGAATCGACCCCGAACGCGCGCGCCTCGTAGCTCGCGGTCGTCACCACGGAGCGCGGGCCGAGTCCGCCGACGATCAGCGGCTGCCCGCGGAGCTCCGGATGGCGCTGCAGCTCGACCGACGCGTAGAAGGCGTCGATGTCGCAGTGGGCGATCACGCGGCGCGCCTGCGCCTCGCCCGCGGCCTCCCCGTGTCCGTCCGCGCCGCCGGCCGACTCCATGGCGAGAGCCTACCCGCTCGACCGAACGGATGTTCGCTTCGATGGCCCCGCTCTAGGGTGAGGTGATGCGCGTCGACTACCCGGATCCGCCGCTCGGGGACCACACGCTCCAGCTGCGCGAGTGGGAGCTCGGCGACGTGCCGTGCATCCAGGCGGCGAGCGCGGATCCGCGCATCGGCCGGGGCACGACGGTCCCGTCGACCCACGACCACGGCGAGGCCGTCGCCTTCATCGAGCGGCAGTGGAGCCGGCAACCCGCGGGCGAGGGGATCTCGCTCGCCGTCGTCGAGCAGGGCACCGCCATCGGGCTCGTCCACCTCGGCTCTCGCCCGCAGCCGGCAGTGCTCGGCCTCGGCTATTGGCTGGTGCCCGCTGCTCGTGGGCGCGGGCTCGGCGCGCACGCCGTGCGGCTCATCAGCGACTGGGCGCTCCGCGACACCGAGGCCGAACGCATCGAGGCGTGGGTCGAACCCGACAATCCCGCGTCGGCGGCGACGCTCACTCGGGTGGGGTACGTGCACGAGGGCCTGTTGCGGAACTTTCTCGTCCTCGGCGGCGAGCGGTCTGACGTCCTCGTCTACTCGAAGCTGCGTCGCGACGCCTGAGCGGGGCCGCCACGGCCAGCCGGGGAACGAGCTGGAGCCGGCGGCGCGCGAGTGGGGACTTCTCGCGCGCCATCCGACTCGACTGGGTGCTCGGCGTGGGGGAGGAGCCGAGCGGCTCGGTGTGGGACGAACCGAGGGTCTGCCTGATCGGCCGGATCGCCGCTGGGACAGCGCGGCGATCCGGAGTCGATCAGATCAGGAGCAGCGGGCCAGGCGCTGGCTCGCCTGGTCCTTCAGGGCGCCCGTGGTGTCGTACACGGAGAGGCGCAGCGTGAGCGTCGCCTTCTTCTTGCAACGGGGCACCTTGACGGTGGTGGCGACGGCGGTGCTCATCGCGGAGTAGGACACGTTGGCCTTCGCGGTGGTCTTGCACTTGCCCTTGAGGCAGTGGATCACCTCGACCTTGCCGGTGCCGGTGGCGCCGACGAACGAGGAGGAGAGCGTGACCTTGCCGGCCTTCTTGCGGCTCACTTTCGCGGAGAGCTTCGCCTGGAAGATGCCGATGCCGGTGCCGCCCGCCGGAGCGCGAGTCGCGCCCGAGCTGTTGACGGTGCCGTTCCCAGTGTTGCTCTTCGTCGCCGTCGAGACCCCCGAGGTGCGGACGGAGGCCGACGGCGTTGGCACGAAGGTGCTGCCCGACATCGTCGCCTTGAGCCAGTCGACGACCGCGATCACGCGGGTCTCGTACGACGGGGCGAACTGGCCGCCGGTCGCGGCGTCGCACGGATCGGGGCCAGTCGACGTGATTCCCCAGACCACCGGGGCGCCGCCCTGCGTCGAGTCGTAACGCACCAGCGGGCCGCCCGAATCCCCGAAGCAGGTGGCCTGGCGCGCCGAGCCCGGCAGGTAGCAGTCGGAGTATTCGCCGGAGCCCGGGTTGTACGTCTCGCAGGCGTTGCCGCCGACCTGCTCGATGCGGCCGCTGCGCAGGGTGCCGCTCGATGCCGAGTTCGACGCCTGCGAGCGGCCGAAGCCGGCGACGTTGTCGGACGACCCGACGACGTACGTGTTGGCACGCAGGGGATCCGGCAACGCGAACGGGGTCGTGTTGACGGTGTGGTCGAGCTCGATGAGCGCGACGTCCCACGAGGCGTCGACCCACGAGAAGCCTGGGTGCACGCTGGTGCTGTGGGCCGACACGAGGGCGTTGCCCGCGTTCTGCGTGCTCGTCACGTTGGCGGCGACGAACACGTTGTCGGGGGAGATCGCGACGCTGGCGTTGCTCTCGTCGGCAATGCAGTGGGCGGCGGTCACGACCCAGTTGGCCGAGATCAGCGTGCCGGTGCAGAGGCGCGTTCCCTGCGCGTCGGTCGCGAAGATGGCGACGACGGCGCTCCAGCGACCCGTGGGAGACACGTCCGGGGCGGTGGTGGCGGTACCTGCGATGACGCGACCCTGCGGCCCGGACTCGTCGGCGTTGGCGATGTGGGGGGTGAAGAGAGGGACGAAGAGCAGCAGCACCAAGGCGATGCGGCCGATCCGTGGCCTATTCGTCGTGTGAGACGACCGGGCTCCCTGCCCTCGCCGCCCGAAGCGGCGATTGTTGCGGTCCATGCCCAACTCATCGGATGGTTAGACCAGCGATCTGAGCGCGGGGCGGACAGGCGTCCGTCGGGGACTCGGCACGACGGGGGCCGATCGGCCGATGGGATGCGCCGGAGCCTGCAAAAGTCCCGGAAATCAAGCACTTACGACAGGGTGGAATGCGGGATCCGGTTGGGCCGAATGGTGTCCAGAATGTCCAGCCAAGCGCCGGTAACGGCTCGACCGGCGGTTACCACGGCGCTCGGATCCGTTGCCCCGGAACGACGAAGGCCGCCCGGTGGGGCGGCCTTCGAAGCATGCGGATGAGAGGACTCGAACCTCCACGGGATTGCTCCCACACGGACCTGAACCGTGCGCGTCTACCAATTCCGCCACATCCGCGTGTGGCAGGGCGCTGCACGATACCGCAAGCCCTCACGCGAGGGCGCGCGACAGGGTCCCTCCGACCTTGCTACCTTTCCTTCCCGTCCTGCCGCCATCGTCTAGGGGACTAGGACGCCGCCCTCTCACGGCGGAAACCGGGGTTCGAATCCCCGTGGCGGTACTACGCACGAAGGCCTCGCATCGCGAGGCCTTCGTCGTTTTCGGGCTGTGCTGGCGGACTCGTCTTGGTCGCAGCCGCCTCGTGACCGTGCCGCTAGTGGCGGCGCCAGCTCATACGGGCCGTAGCTCGCGGCGGCAGTAGAGCCGCAGGTGATCGGCGATCGGCTGGGGTGCGAGCGGCATCACCTCGGCGAGGGCGAGCGCGCGGCGGCTCTCCTCGACCGTGAGGCGGCGCTCGGTGGCGAGGCGCGCGCAGAAGCGGGCGGCGGAGCGGTCGAAGCGGGGATCACCGCGCTCGGCCATCAGCTCGAGCACCTCCACCACATCCAGGAGTTCGACGTTGGGGAGGGCAGCAAGGGCAGGCATCACGAGCTCCAGGTCGCGGGTTCCGAGGGCTCGTCTGAATGCCGTGTATTCCGAGCCCTGCGCCGTCACCCGAGCAGCATAGCGAACATATGTTCGATCGTTGGGCGGAGGCTTGCGACGCCGCGGGTGGGGGAGGGCGAGCCGCGCGCGCCGCGAAGCACGGCGGCGGAGGACTGACCACATGACCACCGCCACTGCCACCACCGACGGCCCCGCGCCCCTGCCCGCCGGCCGCCCGGCATCCTCGCCTGCGATCGGCGCCGCCGCGATCATCGCCGCGCTCTCGCTCTTCTGGATGGCCACCGAGAACCACTACGGCCAGTGCGTCGCGGCGCAGGTGGCCAAGTACCCGGCCGTGCCCGTGTCGGCGTTCCAGACCGACGACACCGGCCCCCTGAAAGTCGCCTACGACAAAGAGCGCCAGGCTGCCGTCGGCGACTGCAAGCGCTTCATCTTCATCTAGGCGAGCCGGCCTGAGGCTCTGATCGCCTCAGGCCGCGGCCACCGCCGCGGGCGAGTCGCGCCTAGCTCTCCCGGCCCAGGCCCGGCTGCCACAGTGGCTCGTCATGGCCGACGTTGGCCGTGCGCGCCAGGATGAAGAGCAGGTCTGACAGGCGGTTGAGGTAGTGACGCGTCTCCGGGGTGTGATCCTCCACGAGCAGCACGCGCCGCTCGGCCCGCCGGCAGATCGTGCGGGCAACGTGCAGCTGCGCCGCTGGCACCGTGCCGCCGGGCAGCAGGAACGACCGCAGCGGCTCCAGCGCCTCGTTGAGTTCGTCGCACTGCGCCTCGAGCCACGTGATCTGCTCGGGCGCGACGCGGAGCCGCTCGCCGGCCTTCGTCGGGCCCGCATCGGCCGGCACCGCGAGATCGGCGCCGACGTCGAACAGGTCGTTCTGCACGCGCTGAAGGATCGCGGCAATCCGCTCGTCGAGTCCGCCCGTCGCCACGACCACGCCCAGGTGGCTGTTGAGCTCGTCGACGTCGCCGTAGGCCTCGATGCGCGGGTGCGTCTTGCTCACGCGCGACATGTCGCCGAGGTGCGTCTGCCCCTCGTCGCCCGTCTTCGTGTAGATCCGCGTGAGGTTGACCGCCATCGGGCGATTCTAGTTGTTGGGAACTCAGGCGAGCTCGACGGTGCGGTCCTCGGTGAGCCGGATCGGCCGCCCGATGAAGGCGTCCGAGCAGAGCGCCTTGAGGATCGCCGGATCGGTGGTCTTGCCGAGCGCGCGGCGGCCGTCCGGCAGCAGCGCGAACACGATCCCGAACTCGGCGTTGCCCGCGCGGCCGAAGAACGCGGTCGCCACCTCGACGGTCGCGCTCGGCGCCGCGGCAGCCTCGGCCGGCGACGCCACCTCGCGCTTCGCCGGCGCCGGCGTGGGGCGCAGGGTGGCGTAGGGCGTGGCCGGGGCGGCGTTGCCGTAGAGACCGATCGCGTGCTTGGTCGCGTACCAGCCGAGCGAGCTCGAGAGGCCGACGGTGCCCGGCGTCGCCTGGCGCAGGGCACGCGCCACACCGATCACGCCGTGGGTGCCGAAGTTGTTGCCCGGCCCGCCGAAAAACGTGAGCCCACCGGTGCACGTGAGGGGCCGCGACGGATCATCCGACGGGAGCCCGAGCTCGCGCGCGGCGATCTGCACGGCCGACGGGAAGCACGAGTAGAGATCGACGGGCCCGAGATCGGCCGCCGTGATGCCTGCATGCTGGAACAGTGCGTGGCCGCAGGCCGCGACCGCGGGCGAGCGGTCGAGGTGAGTGCGATCCATGAGGAACCACTCGTCGTTCGCCTGCGCGCCCGCGTGCACGTAGACCCACCGGTCCTCAGGGACGCCGAGCCGGCGCGCGGCAGCCGCCGAGCACATCACGACGCCCGCGGCCTGGTCGATCCGCAGGTTGGCGACCATCAGCTTCGTGTAGGGCCAGCTCACCTGCCGGTTCTCGGGCGTCGCGGTGCGGATCGCGTCGGCGCTCGGCGCATCGCGGATCCACGCGTTCGGGTGCTTGGCGGCCTCCGCGGCGAACCGCGCCCAGAGCTCGGCAGCGACGCTCGCCTGCTGGCTCGTCGCGCGCCCCGCCGAGCGGGCGATCGCCTGCTCCATCAAGGCGTAGCCGAGCACGGGCACCATGAGCCCGACTTCGATCTCCTCCGGGGAGTTTCCGGCGTGATCCTCTTCGAGCACCTCGGTGGAGCCGTCGGGCGGCGTCATGGCCATCGCGCCGAAATCCTCGAAGGGCGTGCGCTGGCTGTGAAGCGCCTCGCCACCGCAGACGAGCGCCACGTCGACCGTGCCCGCCTGGATCCGCGCCGCGACCTCGTTGACGAGCAGCTGCGAGCCGTTGCCGCCCACCATGCTCGAGCGCATCGTGGCCGCTTCGATCCCGAGCTCGGCGGCGATCGTCTTGCCCGGAGCCTGATCCGGCCACGACGCGGAGGGTGCGACGGCGACGAGCTCGACCGCCTCGAGCAGCGCCGCTGGCTCACCGCTCACCGGCGCGTTCCACGACGGACCAGGCCAGCCGTAGGCATCGGCGGCGGCGCAGCGCATCGCGTGCGCGATGAACGCCGGCACCGACTCGAGCGGTGGGTCGGAGGCGCGGCGAGTCACCTCGCCGAGGCCGACGAGGACGGGGGCGCGATCGTTCGACATCGGAGCCGGGAGGCGGATCAAAGCCCGAGGGAGCGGCCGATGATCTCGCGCATGATTTCGTCGGTGCCGCCGCCGATCGGGCCAAGGCGCGCATCGCGGAGGCCACGTTCGATCGGGCCCGCGAGGTAGCCGGCGCCGCCGTGAAGCTGCACGCACTCGTCGGCGATGTTCAGGCACACGCGCTGGCTGAAGAGCTTCACCATCGACACCTCGATCGTCGCGTTCTCGCCGTCGACGAACCGCCGCAGCGCGTCGTAGGCCTGCGCCCGCGCCGCGTAGAGCTCGGTGGCCATCTGCGCGAGCTTGTGGCGGTTCACCTGGAACGTGCCGATCGGCTTGCCGAACGCCTCGCGCTGCTTCACGTAGTCGAGCGTCACCTCGATGCCCATCTCGGCGCCGGCGATCGCGCCCATGGTGAGCACGAGCCGCTCCCACTGGAAGTTCTCCATGATCAGCTTGAAGCCGCCGTTGAGCTCGCCGAGGAGGTTCTCGTCGGGCACGAACACGTCTTGGAAGGCGATGGCGCCCGTGTCGGAGCAGTGCCAACCGAGCTTCTCGAGCGGGGTGGCGCTCACGCCGTTGCCCTCGACGTGGTCGATGATGAGGAAGCTCATCCCGCCGTGGCCGCCCTCGGCGCTCGTCTTCACCGCGGCGACGTAGAAGTCGGCTCGCACGCCGTTGGTGATGAACACCTTCTCGCCGTTGACGATCCAGCCGCCGTCGACCTTCTCGGCGCGCGTCTGGATGTTGGCGACATCCGACCCGGCGCCCGGCTCGGTGATGGCGAGGGCGCCGATCTTCTCGGCCTTGATGCCGGGGACGAGGTAGCGCTGGCGCTGGTCCTCGGTGCCGAAGGTGTAAACGGGTGGCAGGGCGAGATCCACGTGCGCGCAGACGCCGACGGCGAGGCCCGCCGAACCGGTGCGCGAGAGCTCCTCGCAGAAGACGGCCGCATGGAGGTGGTTGCCGCCCTCGCCGCCGTACTCCTCGGGGAACTTGAGCCCGAGGAAGCCGTGCTCGGCCGCCTTGTGGAACACCTCGTTGGGGAACCACTTCTCGCGCTCCCACTGATCGACGTTGGGCGTGAGCTCGCGCTCGACGAAGCTGCGGATCGACGCACGCAATTCCTCGTGCTCCTCCGTGAACGGAGGCATGGTGCCGCGCTGCAAAGTTACGCTCATGAAACCGGACCCTCGCACACCTCAGCGGCGGATGCAAGACAGGTGTTCGGTTTGTGGCCGAGCCTCGGGTACTCGTCAGTCCATTGCCGCGGAGCGGGGCTGAGCGGGACATAACAGGGGCCAGCGCAACAGTTATGTCCCGCTCACGCCCGGCGGTCGTGTCGCCATGCGGTGCCGCGCGTGCACGCGTTCCGCGGGTAGGGTCCCGGCCGTGCTCCGACGCTCGCTCCCGCTCCGCCCGGCTGCCGCGCTCGCGGTCGTGCTCGTCGCCGGCCTGACGCTCGCGGCCTGTGGCGGCCCGCGCAAGTCCGACTCGAAGACGATCGACGCGATCATCATCGACCGCGGCGCGCTCATCGGCGCCAAGGGCGACGCCCCGCCCGGCGTGCGCGCCCTCAACACCGGCGTGGCGAAGAATCTCGGCCAGCTCGAGAACGAGGTGCACCACACGCTCTTCGGCGACGGCGGCAAGGTCAGTCTTTTCGGGTATCTGAATGGCATCAAGCCGAAGGGCGGGCAGGACGAGCGGGCCTACCCCGGCGACCGCACCGGCTGGCTCCAGCGCGATGTGAGCGATCCGGCCGCCGTGCCCGGCGCCGTCGTCGGGCTCTTCCCGGCGCCGTTCACCACGCGCTTCACGCCGAAGCGTCGCCTCATGCCGACCCGCGTGCAGTGCGCGGACGGCGAGAGCAACGGCTGCAAGGCCACCCTCGACTCGCTCGCGAAGGCCGGCGTGCGCACCGGCATCTCGGGCCTGCAGGATGCGACCGCGACGACCGCCCTGCGCGTCTACGTGGGCACCTGGGCAGCGCTGCGCCCGGTGCTCGGCAAGAACCGCTTGAAGACCGCGCTCGAGGTCGAGCAGGAGCCCGAGCGCAACGGCTTCGGGCTGCAGATCTCGGCCGACGGCAAGAGCGTCGTCGAGGGCGCGATCTTCGGTGAGATGGCCGACACCGGCACGTTCGGCGCCGGCACCGGTGTGGTGTTCGCCACCCGCGACATCCTCGGCAACACCTTCTGGGTCGTCACCGGGACCGACGACGAGGGCGTCACCCGCGCCGCCGAGGCGATCAGCGAGAACGATCTCGACGGCCGCGTGGCCGCGATCGCGCCGCCGCGCTGAGCGGCGGGCCGCCGTCCGCCGCAACGATCGCGCGCCCCTGACGGCTTGCCGAGAACGCGCGTGATCACACATCGCCGGGGGGATTCCGTCCGCTAGGCTGGGCCGCCCCAACCACCCAGATCCTCGGAACGGGAAGCCGGTTTGATTCCGGCGCGGTCCCGCCACTGTGACTGGAGCAATCGACCGCTGGTCCCGACGCGCTGCGTACGGGCGGCCACTGGGACGCGCGGCGTCCTGGGAAGGCGCGGGCGAGAGGCCAGAAGCCAGGAAACCTTCCGTGGATCGTCAGCCACACAGCCCTCGAGGAAAGGGGCGGCTCTGATGAAGAACCACCTGCGCCTGCTGGCGTTCACCGCGGCAGCGTCCGCACTCCTGCCGGCGACCGCGATCGCGGCGCCCGTCACCGTCACGCTACGCATCGAGGGTCCGACCTCGACGATCTTCGAGGGGCCGGTCACCACCGACGTGCGCACCTTCAAGTTCGCTGCCGACAACCCCAGCTCCGCGGCCGTCGACGAGTCGCAGCCCCAGGTCTGCGACGGCACCGCCGCCAACGGTGGCACGAGCACGAGCCCGGTGCCGACGGCCGGTGCTGCCGTCGCTGCGGCGCTCGAGGGCGGTCTGGCGGCGACGGGCACGTGGTTCGGCGGCTTCGGCCCCGGCTTCGACTCGGTCGGCAGCACCGACGTGACCTACGACGTCGCCACCGGCCGCTACCTCGCCGAGTACGAGGACTGGGACTACGGCACAGCCGGCATCTGCGCCCAGCCGGTGAAAGACGGCTCGCAGGTCCTCCTCGCCTACGCCTCTGGCTCCGAGCAGCTGCTCAAGCTCGCGGTCGATCCCGCGACCCTCAAGCCGGGCCAGACCGGCACCGCCACCGTGACCGACGGCATGACGGACACCGCGGTTGCCGGCGCCATCGTCGACGGTCGGACCACGGGCGCTGACGGCAAGGTGCAGATCGGCCCGTTCACCTCGACGGGTCCTCGGATTCTCAAGGCCGAGAAGCCAGGCGCGATCCGCTCCAACGGCGGCCAGGTGTGCGTCACCGACGGCGCCGATGGCGCGTGCGGCACCGTGAAGCCGATTGCGGCTCCGAACGTGACCCAGAGCGCCACGATCAGCTCGACCGGCTGCCAGAGCTTCGGCGATGACGGCCGCTGCGGCACGCCCGACGACATGCCGCCGCTGGTGCGCCTCGGCAACGTGACGTCGAAGACCTACACGCGGGCGACGGCGCCGCGCGAGCTCAAGGGCCAGGCCGGCAACTTCAAGAACGGCACCGACTTCATCGCTGATCCGAGCGGCATCAAGGACGTCAAGCTCCGGATCACGCGCTATTTCGGCAGCAAGTGCTGGACGTTCGACGGCGAGTCGGAGAAGTTCACCGCGCTCAAGGGCAGCTGCGGCACCGGCAAGGGCAAGTTCTTCTCGGTCGGCAACAAGGCCGGCTGGAGCTACCTGCTCCCGGCCAAGCTGAAGGCCGGCAAGTACCGCATCGAGGCGTTCGCCGTTGACGGCAAGGGCAACAGCGACAAGGTGCGTCGCTGGAACAAGAACCATGTGGTGTTCCGCGTCAAGTAGCGCCATGCGCCGCCCCCTCACGCTCACTCTCCTCGCGGTCGCCGCGCTCGCCATGCCCTCGGGCGTGGCGAGCGCGGCCCAGCCGCCGTACGTCGCCGTGTCGGTGGCGACGAAGAACGGCACCCTGATCGGCCCGATCGCGGTGCGCGCCAAAGAGGTGCGGGTGAGGGTGAGCGGGAAGCGCTGCACGGTCGCCGCGGGCACACCGCTTGCGGCGCTCGTCGCGCTGAAGTCGGCGGCGAAGCGCCCGCCGAAGGTCGGCACGATTCGCCTCCGGGACTACGCCGCGTGCGGCAAACGTCCGTCGAGCTCGTCGCGCCTCTACCTCACCGGCATCGGCGCAGACCGCGAGCGCGCCCCGGACGGCTGGATCTACGAGGTGAACGGCAAGGGCGGCACCACGAGCGCCGCCGATCCGCTCGGGCCGTTCGGCCGCGGACGCCTGGAGAAGCACGCCACGGTGAACTGGCGCTGGTGCCGGATCTCCGAAGACCCCGAGGGCGACTGTGGCGACACCCTCGCCATCGGCAAGATCGTCGCGCGCGTGACGCGCGGCGGCGATACCCCGGTGCCGTCACCGACGGTGATGGGCACCGAGTACACCGTGCCCGTGCAGCTGCGCACCGGTGCGAACGGCGACGCCAACGGCATCAGCGCGCCGGCCCCGGTGGGCACCGTCGTCGATCTCGTCGCCCCCACGGGCGCGGTGATCGTCAGCGGCACCGTCGGCGCCGGTGGGGTGGCCGTCATGGAGACGACCACGGTCGTGCCGCCGACCGCGAGGTTCATCGCGCGCGGCGCGACCGGCGTGGCGCCGGCCGGCAAGCTCCTGGCGTTCCCCGCGTCATGAGCGGCTCGCGGCGCTGGACCATGCGCGCCGCGTCGCTCCTCGCGGCGGCGACCGCGTCCGCTTGGGTCACCGGCTGCGGCGTCGGAGCGGGGGAGCAGGCCGGCGGCGTGCACCTGCGCGTGACCGACGACTTCGGCGCGAAGGTGATCACCGAGCCGGCGAAGCCGAAGCAGGGCGGCAGCGACACCGTGATGCGCCTGCTGCAGCGCAATGCCGACGTGCAGACGCGCTACGGCGGCGGATTCGTGCAGGCGGTCGACGGACTCGCCGGCCGGTCGGTGGACGAGCAGGTGGATTGGTTCTACTACGTGAACGGCCTCCTGGCGGAGCGTGGTGCCGCGGCCTGGCGGGTGGAGGACGGCGACCGGATCTGGTGGGATCGCCACCGCTGGGACACGGCGCAGGTGAACGCGGTCGTCGGCGACTTCCCCCAGCCGATGAAGGACGGCGTCGACGGCAGATGGACTGGCGCGCTGCTCGACTGCCGGAGCACCGTCGAGGTCTGCGCCGCGGCGAAGCGGAAACTCGAGGATGCGGGTGTGACGGTGACGACCGGCAAGGCCGTGGCCGACGCCAAGCAGACGCGCGTCGTCGTCGGCGCGTGGGGGACGATCGCCAACGCGGCGCCGGAGCTGGCCGGTCTCACCGACGGGCCCGCGACGAGCGGTGTGTTCGCGCGGGTGGGTGACCGCGGCGACATCGCACCGCTCGATGCCGCCGGCGAAACCCTCGTGCAGACCGATCTTCTCGGCGATGGCCTCGTTGCCGCGCTCTGGGATGGCTCGTCGAGCCCGGTCTGGGTCGTGACCGGCCCGGAGGACGGCGCGGTCTCTGCCGCCGTCGCCGCGCTGAACGCCCCCGCGCTGGCGGGGCGCGCCGCCGTGCGGGTCGTTGCGGGCCGCGCGCAGCCGCTGCCCTTGCGCGAAGGTGAGATCGGGCGGAAGGTGGACGGGTCGTGATCTACGACCGCCAGCGCACCGCCCTCCACGCCGCCCGGCCCGGCGCCGCGATCCTGTGGGCCGCCGCGCTCACCCTCGCGGTGATCGTGTGCCCGCATCCGGCTGCGCTCGCGGTGCTCTGCGCAGGGTTGCCGCTCCTCGCGTGGGCGGCGAAGGTGCCGCGTCCCGTGCTGCTCGCCGCCGCGTTCGCGATCCCGTTCGCGCTGATCTGGGTGATCACCAACGGCCTGCTCGTGCGCGAGGGGCTCACCGTCGTGCTGCGGCTCGGTGGCGTGCCACCCTTCGGCGAGATCGACGTGACCGCCGAGGCGCTCGCTCAGGGCGGCGTGCTCGCGCTGCGCGGGATGGCGGCGCTCCAGATCGGGTTGCTCGCCTCGGCGTGCGTCGATCCCGACCGGCTGCTGCTCGGCGTGCGACGCATCGCGCCACGTGCGGGTCTCACCGGCGCGGTGGCGATGAGGCTCGCGCCGGCGCTCGCCGACGACGGCCGACGCTACGCCGATGGCCTGCGCTGCCGTGCCGACGGGGGCGATCTCGGCGGCCGGGAGCGGCTGCTCGTGATGTCGGCGACGGTCGGCCGGGCGATCGATCGCGCCGACCAGGTCGCCGCGATCCTCGAGCTTCGCGGCCTTCGCCGCTCTACTCCGGTCGCCGCACCGGGCGCGCGGCGAGCGCCATGGTCGCGCCACGACTTCGCGCTCGTGACGAGTGCGCTCGCCGTGGCTGCGCTCGCCGTGGCGGGCCGGCTCGGCGGGCTCGTCGTCTTTGATCCCTATCCGACGTTCGACGCGGCGCCGGCATTGCCGGCGGTGCTCTGGGCCGCCGCGATCCTGCTCGTCGCCGGCGCGCCGCTGCTCGCGCGCCGCGGCACGGAGCCGCCGCGATGACGGCTGCCGCCGCCACGACCGCCCGGCCGGGCACGCTCGCGCCGCTGATTCGCGCCCGCGGGCTCGAGCTCGCCTACGGCACGGGAGGCCCAGTAATCCGCGGCCTGGATCTCGAGATCGGCGAGGGCGAGTTCGTGGTCGTCGCCGGCGCCTCCGGTTCGGGCAAGTCGACACTCCTCGGCGCGCTCTGCGGTCTCGTGCCGCACACCACCGGGGGCACGCTCGCGGGCGAGCTCACCGTCGGACCGTGCGACCTGCGCACCGACGGCCCCGACGCCTTCGGGCGACTTTGCGGCTGGGTGGGCCAGGACCCCGAGGCGCAGCTCGTGCTCGGCACGCCGCGCGGCGAGATCGCGCTCGGCCCGCAGCTTCGCGGCCAGGCCCCCGGCGCCGTGGCGCGCGCCGTCGAGGAAGCCGCGCTGGCGCTGCACGTGCACACCCTGCTCGATCGCCAGCCGCGCACCCTTTCCGGCGGCGAGCAACAGCGCGTGGCGATCGCTGCCGCGCTCGCGCAGCACCCACGCGTGCTCGTGCTCGACGAGCCCACCTCGCAGCTCGATCCCGTCGGCGGCGAGGAGCTGATCTCGCTGCTGCGGCGCCTGCACGAGGAGTGGGGGATGACCGTGGTGCTCGCCGAGCACCGGCTCGAGCGCTGCCTCTCCGCGGCGACGCGCGTGATCGCGCTCGATGAGGGACGGATCGCCTTCGACGGCGCCCCGGCCGACTTCTGCGCTTGGAGCGCTATCGACGCGCCCGCGCTGGCCACCGGCGTGAGTCGGCTGCTCGCGCCCCACGGCCTGGCCAGCGCCGCCGTCACCGTGCGCGACGCGCGCGCTGCGCTCGCGTCGCATGAGCTCCTGCCGCCAGAGCCCGGCCTCGGCGGGGATGTGGCGCGCCTGCCTCCGGAGCAGGCAGCCGGAGCTCGGCCCGACGGCGCCACCGCTCGCCCGGGCCTGCGCTCGCGGCTGTTCGGCCGCTCCACCGGCGCCGACCCTGCGGTCGCAGTGCGGGGCGGCTGGCGTGAGCTGCGCGATGGCGCGGTGCTGCTCCGCGGCGTCGATCTCGAGGTCGAGCCCGGTGAGGCGGTCGCGCTGATGGGCCGCAACGGCGCTGGCAAGTCGACGCTCCTGCGCGCGCTCGCCGGTCTCGACGAGCTCGAGCGCGGCAAGGTCGAGCGCGCCGGCCGCATCGCCCTGTTGCTGCAGCGGCCCGCGGATCACCTGCTCCACGAGCGCGTCGCCGACGAACTCTGGGACGGCGTCGACCTCGCCGCCGCCGGCCTCGACCGCGTGCCGGGGCTGCTCGCTCGTCACCCGTCGGCGCTCTCCGGTGGCGAGCGGCAGCGGCTCGCGGCGCTCGTGGTCGCCGGGCGCCAGCGACCCGCCGTGCTCTGCCTCGACGAACCCACCCGCGGTCTCGACCGCGCCGCGCGCGCCTTGCTCGCGACCCAGCTCGCCGCGCTGCGCGCGCAGGGCACCGCGACGATCGTCGCCACGCACGACCCCGAGTTCGCGGCCGAGATCGCGGATCGCGTCGTGTTGCTCGCCGGCGGCGAGGTGCTCGCCGATGCGCCGGCGCGCGAGGTGCTTGCGGGTGGCTGGGCCTTCGCCACCGAGGTCGCGCGAGTGCTGCGCGGCGCTGGCGGCGCCATCACGCTCGAGCAGGGCACGGCGCTCCTGGCACCGCCACCGCCCGTCGAGGGTGCAGAATCACCGGACCCCGCATGCTGACCTGGCCCCTTGCTTCCACTGCGATCGTCGTCCTCACGGTTGCCCTCTCACTCGCCTGGTACGAACGCAGCCGCCCGACGCCGCGGCTCGTCGCGCTCGTCGCGACGATGGCCGCGCTCGCCGTCGTCGGCCGGATCGCCTTCGCGCCGATCCCGAACGTGAAGCCGACTACCGACCTGATCCTGCTCGCGGGGCTCGCGTTCGGCGCGGTGCCGGGCTTCGCGGTCGGCGCGACCACGGCGCTCGTCTCCAACCTCTTCTTCGGGCAGGGCATCCACACGCCGTGGCAGATGCTGGCCTGGGGTGGGGTGGGCCTGCTCGGCGCGCTCGTCGGGCGCGCGCTCGGTGAACGCCCCGGGCGCTGGCCGATCGCCGCGATCTGCGCCTTCGCCGGCCTCGCCTTCGGGGCCTTCATGGACTTCTCGCTCTGGGCCACGGTCGGTGGGCAGCACACGCTTGCCGAGTACTGGGCGATCTCCGTGCGCGGACTGCCGTTCAACCTCGCGCATGCTGCGGGCAACGCGGCCTTCGCGCTCGCGTTCGCGCCGGTGGTGCTCGCGGCCCTCGCGCGTGCCCGCGCACGAGCGCAGGTGACGATCGTGCCGCTCGCCGGGGATTCGCCGCCGGTAGCCACGCGCACCGCCGCGCCCGCGGGTGGCGCGCTCGCCGCCGTGCTCGCGGCGATCGTGGTCGCCGTCGCCCTCGCGACTCCGGGCCGCGCACAGGCCGCCGAGACGCCCGTCGACTACCTGCTCGCCCACCAGACCGCGAGCGGTGGCTTCGGTGATACCGGGAGCGCCGACACCCTCGCCTCGGGCTGGGCCGCCATGGCGCTCGGCGCCTCGCCCGGCGTGCCGGTGAAGGCCAAGGACAAGGCGATCGGCTTCCTCCGGGCCAGCGGCAAGGGCGCCTCCGATCCCGCCGACATCCAGCGGATCATCCTCGGGCTCAGTGCCCTGCGGGCCAAGCCGACCGACAGCACCGGGCGCGACCTCGTCAAGGTGCTCCTCAAGGCGCAGCAGGCCGACGGCTCATGGTCGGGACTCGTCAACCAGACGGCCTTCGGCATCCTCGCTCTCCGCAGTGCCGGGCGATCGGCGAAGAGCAAGCCGGTCAAGCGCGCCGCGTCCTACCTGCTCGGCAAGGCGGGCACGGACGGCGGCTTCTCCTTCAGTGGCAAAGGCAACAGCGGCATCGACGACACCGCGGGCGCGGTGCAGGGGCTCGCGGCCGCGGGCCGCACCGGTGCGAAGGTGACGCGCCGCGCCGTCTCCTTCATCGTCGCGCAGCAGCATGCCGATGGAGGGTTCCCGCTCGGCTCGGAGGCCCGCTCGAACGCCCAGTCGACCGCGTGGGCCACGCAGGCCCTCATCAGTGTCGGCGAGGATCCGAAGGCGATCCGAGCGGGCGATGGCAACACGCCGATCAGCTTCCTCAAGAGCCTGCGCGTGGACGACGGCCACATCCGCTACTCCCGCACGAGCGATCAAACGCCGGTATGGGCGACGGCCCAGGCGCAGCTCGCGCTCGTCGGCTCCCCGCTGCCCGTGATCCGGGCGAAGCGCAGCGCCGAGGAGCGCGCCGCCGTGAAGATGGCCGAGGAGCGCAAGGCCGAGCGCGCGGCGGCGAAGCGCCGCGCCAAGCGCGTCACCCGGCGCAACGCCGAGCGCACCGTGCAAGCGGGCAGCTTCTCCGACCGGGTGCTCGCCCCGGCCGCCGCCGGCGTGATGCTCCTCGCTGGCTTCTTCGGCCTGCAGTAGGCCTCAGGCCGCGGCCGTCGCGACGGTGGGCGTCGCGGTCGGCGCCGAGCGAGCGCTCGAGCCGGCGAACCCGCGGGTGATCAGGACGACGCCGAAGGTGAACTCCCAGATCATCTCGGGAACGGTGAGCAGGAATTGCGGACCCGACTGGAGCTCGTAGACGCCGAGCAGGGCACCGGCGGCCGCGACGAACGCGAAGCTGCCGGCAATCGGGCCGAGCAACGCGATCCGGCGCGGCAGCAGACCCGATCGCAGCATCAGCGTGCCAAGGATCAGGCCGTTGCCGATCGCCGCGCAGAAGCCCGGACCGAAGAGGAACGACCAGTCGTGGAAGGCGACGAGTGACCCCTCGGCCACCGACAGCGTCGCAGGGTCCGAAGCTGCGAATCCGTCACGGAGCGAGAGCACCGACAGCACGCTCATGATCCCGGTGACGATCGCTGCCGACTCGAACACCCGCGACGCGACATAGCCGAGGGCGAGGCGGGGGCTGTAGCGGCGCGCCACCGGGTACAGCACGACGGCCGTGCCGATGTTGCAAAGGATGAGCATGACCTCGAGGAATGCTCCGATCGAGATCTGGGTCTCGGTGCCGGCGCCGAGCACGTAGTCCGGGTCGTTCAGCACCGGTCCGTAGAGGAGGAGCCCTGGGATCGAGAACGCGAAGGTCCCGAGAAACAGCCAGCCGACGGTACGGGCGGTCGAGCGGTCTGAAGCGAACATGGCGGTGCCTTTCCGAGGCGAGATGAAACGGCGCCCTCAAGGGGCGTCGCCACCATCTCGCGGCCGGATGCCGCGCTCCAAGCGTTGTTGCCGATTCCGGGAATTGGGCCGAAACGCGCGGTTCAGTGGCCGTGCGCCGAGGTGGCCGCGCGCACCTGCATCCGCTGCCCCTGGCTGCCGTGCACGCTCAGGATCTCGACCGGCTCGTCGCCGGCGGGGCCGAACCAGTGCGGCATCGACGTGTCGAACTCGGCGACCTCGCCGGCGCGCATCGTGATGTCGTGCTCGCCGAGGATCAGGCGCATCTCGCCGGAAAGCACGTAGAGCCATTCGTGGCCCGGGTGCGTGCGCAGCCGCCGCTCGCGTTCCGGCGGGATCACGACCTTCCAGACGGCCATGCCGCTCGCCGCCTGGGTGAGCGGGAACACCTGCCGCCCGTTGCGAACGTTGGGCCGCATCCGCACCCGCGGGTCGCCGACCCGCGGTGCTCCGACGAGTTCGTCGAGGGGCAGGCTGAATGCGTCCGCGAGCGGCAGCAGCAACTCGAGCGACGGCTTGCGCTGGCCGCTCTCGAGGCGCGACAGCGTGCTCTTCGAAATTCCGGTCGTCGCCGCGAGGGCGGTCAGCGTGATCCCGCGCTGGGTGCGCGTGCGCCGCAGCCGGGGGCCGACGGCGGCTAGGACATCGGGGATCGAGCCGTCGCTCACGGGGCGACCGTATCGGCGGTCTCCCCGATCGGCAACAGGCGCGATCCCGCGCTGGCTACTTCGGCTTGAAGGCCGGCTCGTCCTTGTGGGTGCGGAAGAAGTCGACCATCACCGGCACGTACTCGTGGAACGACGGGCAGCGCAGGCCGTTGCGAGCCAGGTGCTTCGTCGTCTCGGTGGTGTCGTACTTCACCGGGTGCTTGAGGAACACGAGGCTCTCGAACGGCGTGCCGCCGTAGAACCGGCGGGTGGGGCCGAACGCGAGGAACGGCTTCATGATCACGTCCGGGACGTACGGGCCCCACGGGTAGTGGTTCGTGTACGTCTTGCTGAGGAGGCGCACGAACTGGCGCGTCGTGAGCGGATCCGGGTCGGCGAGCTGGAGCGTGACACCGGCCATCTTCGGGTCGTTCGTGCCCGCGAGCATCGCATCGACGATGAAGTCGACCGGCACCGCGTTGAAGTTGGCCTCGTCGGTGCCGAGGTTGCCGACCGTGAGGCCGAACTGGTTCATGCGGTGGATGAACCAGAGGATGAAGTAGGGGCCGTCGAACTTCTGCGTGTCGCCGGTCTTCGAATCGCCGACGACGATGCCGGGGCGGTAGATGGTCGTCGGGATCTCATCCATCGACGCCTTCACGAGCACCTCGGCCGCGAACTTGGTCGACTCGTAGTGGTTCTTGAACTTCTGGCCCTCGTCGAGCTCGGTCTCCTTCACGAGGCCCTTGCGGTCGCCCGCGACGTAACACGTGGAGACGTAGTGATGACGCTCGAGCTTCGTGCACGCGCGGCAGAAGTCGAGGACGTGCTGGGTGCCGTCGACGTTGACCTTGATCGCGACCGCCTCGGGCACGGCGAGGTCGTAGATGGCGGCCAGGTGGTACACGCGCTGCACGTCGCTCGCGTACTTCACATAGTCGGCATCGCTGAGGCCGAGCTTCGGATCGGTGATGTCACCCTCGATCACCTCGAGGCGGCCCTCGAACTCCTCGGCCACCTCACGGGCGCGCTCGGCCATGCGGGGCTCGACCAGTGCCAGGATCTTCAGCTCGGGATCGTCGGCGAGCAGCTTGCGCGACAGACGGGTGCCGATGAAGCCAGGGAAACCGGTGAGGAGGGCGAGCATGCGGGCGATCATAGACAACGGCGCGTGCCCCATGCCGCCTTCCTGACTCGTGGTCAGTTGGCGCGTGATGCGGGCTCGGGCTGGCTCAGACGCGTCGCGCCCGCCGACGTCTTGGCTAGGGTCCGCGCATGACCTCCGCCCCCGACGACGCGCTGGCGACGCACGAGCTCGATCTCGTCACCCGTGCCTCGAAGGGCGATGCCGCGGCGTTCGACCGCTTCTACGAACGCAACGCCCCAGGCGTGCAGCTCCTGATCGAGCGGCTCCTCGGCCCGGGCAACGTCGCCGACACCGTGCTGGTCGAGTCGTTCGAGAAGACGGTTCGCCGCCTCCCGCTGCTCGGCGCCCGCAACTCCTCACCGCGGCTCTACGCCCTCACGACTGCGCGCAACGGTGCCTACGCCGCGCTCGGCCGCGACCGCTCGGAGCCGCCGAACGCCGCCGTGAAGGCGCTCCTCTCGCTCCCGAGCCGCCAGCGCGAGCTGCTCGCGCTCCGCGAGCTCGGGCTCAGCGAGGCCGAGTGTGCCGAGGTCGCCGGCATCGAGCCGCCCGAGGTGGGCATCCAGGTTGCCCGCGCGCGCCTGCGCCTCACCGACGCCCTCGAGGGCGCGACCCTCTCGGCCGTCTTCGCCGAGCCGCGCGCCGAGCGACTGCTCGCCGCCGAGGTCGTCCGCCAAGGAGGAGGTGGATCGCTGGCGCCCGAGCTCGACGACGAGATCACCCAGCTCGCCGACAGCGACGCCCGCTTCGCCGCCGCGCTCTCCGCCGTCCGGTCGCCGTCGCGATCGGTGGGCCAGTTGCCGCCCGCGAGCGGCCCGAGTCGCCTGGCGCCGGTCACCCGCGACCGTGCCGTGATCGCCGCGACCGGCGTCGGTGCCGCCGGTGCGTCAGCCGCCGCGGCCTCCTCCGCGCAGGCCGCGCCGCCGAAGCCCGCACCACCGAAGCCTGCCCCGCGCGACCCGTACGACGACGAGATCGGCGACGAGGCAGCCTGGGGCATCGTCGACGACGACGAGCTCGTCGACGATCCGCGCCCTTCGCCTCCGGCCCTTCCCGCAGACGGCCCCGAGCCGCAGGGGTCGCCCAATAGCGAGCCATGGGACTCGGGCACGCCGCCCGCTCCGGAGCCCGCCGCCGCCCCGCGCCCCGATACCGGCGATGCGCCGCCGCATTCCGAGGATCCGCTGGCCGCCTGGGACGACGCCCTCGACTGGGACGACGACGACCACACCTGGACCGCCGGCGGCGCGCCCACCGGTGATACGCCCACCAGGCCCGCCCCGGCCGCGAGCGGCCCGATGGCCGGCGCGCCGATCGACGCCGAGCCGGGCGAGAGCGTCGGCCGCGGCCCGGTGCCCACCGATCCGGATGCGACGCGCGCGTTCGACGTCGTCGCGGCGGGTCTGGCCGATCCCGACGACGAGGCAGCCGTCACCCGCATCGCGCCCGGCGCGCCCGCCGGCTTCGACTTCGGTGGTGGCGACGCCGATGTCGACGACGACTACCTCGAAGACGAACGCCGCTCGCCCTGGCGCTTCCTGCTCTGGATCATCGGCTTCGCGCTGCTGTTCGCCGGTGTCGCGTTCGCCGCGTACACCTACCAGCAGGCGAAGGACTCGCCCTCGGCGCCGCCCTCGTCGACGATCGAGCCGACCGATGCCGCCGCCACCAGCCCCGACGAGGCGAAGCGCACGACGGGCAGCAGCTCGTCGACCAAGCGCTCCCCGTCGCCGAAGCCGTCGGCCTCGCCCAAGACGAGCAGCTCGTCGAGCTCGTCCGGCAGCAGCTCGGGGTCGTCCGGCAGCTCGGGCTCATCGTCCGGATCGTCGGGCTCCAGCGGCTCCTCGAACTCGGGCACGAGCGGCGGCTCCAGCTCGTCCTCCGGCAACAGCGGCGGTGCCACCACCGGCGGCAACTCCGGCTCCAGCTCGGGCGACACCGACCGCACCGTCTCCGGCGGCGAATCGACGAGCGGCGGCAGTGTCCGCGGCGAATCGTCGACCACCCCGTGACCACACCCCCGCGTCTGGTGCGCCTCCGCGAGCGCACCGTGATCATCGATCGCCCCTGGCTGATGGGGATCGTCAACGCGAGCCCGGAGTCGTTCAGCGACGGCGACGGGGTCGGTGATGCCGGCCGCCAGGTGGAGCTCGGCGCGCGCCTCCTGGAGGAGGGGGCCGACGTGCTCGACGTCGGCGGCGAATCCGGGGTCACCGGCATCCCCGCGATCGAGGTGGACGAGGAGATCCGGCGCGTGGTGCCCGTCGTGCGGCGGCTCGTCGACGAACTCGGTGCGATCGTCTCCGTCGACACCTACAAGCCGGAGGTCGCCGCCGCCGCGATCGAGGCAGGCGCGCGGATCATCAACGACGTCAGCGGCCTGCTGCACCCGGAGATCGCCCAGCACTGCGCCCAGAGCGGCGCGGCCCTGGTGATCATGCACACGCGCACGCCGCCGAAGGTGAAGCTCACCGACCCCGCGATCTACGAGGCCGGTGGCGGCGTGGCGATCGACGTGCGCGCGTTCCTCGCCGAGCGCATCGCGACCGCGCGCGAGCAGGGCATGGACGACGAGCAGCTGATCCTCGATCCCGGCCCGGACTTCGCCAAGACGCCCCGCCAGACGGTCGAGTCGCTCCGTGACCTACCGGCGCTGCACGAGACCTTCGGCCGTCCGCTGCTGCTCGCGATCTCCCGCAAGGACTTCATCGGCGCGATCACCCAGCGCCGCCCGAAGGACCGCGGCGCCGGCACGCTCGCGGCCCTCGGCTGGTGCGCCGATCACGGCGCCCACATCGTGCGGCTCCACGACGTCGCCGCCGCGAGCGACTACCTCGACATCCGCGCCGCGCTCACCGGCGAGGCCGAGGTGCCCGCCGAGCTGCTGCTCGACGCCTCGCTGCGCCGCCAGCCTCCCGCAGGCTGACGCCCCGGGCGATCCTGGCGCCCCCACCTCCGCTACGCTGGGCTTCGGTCGCCGGCGGCTGCTTTCACGATCAACGCCGCCCGGACGCCCACCGACCCATTCACCGACCCACGAGGTCCCCCATGCTGCAGCGCGATGCGCTCGAGGCGAGTCCGCTCGCCGATCTCCACGAACTCGCCACCGAGACCGGCCTCGAAGGCTTCCGCCGCCTTCGTAAGGCCGACCTGATCGACCGCCTCCTCGAGGCGTCCGGCGCCTCCAACGGCAGTTCGTCCGCGGCGAAGTCCGATGATGATGACGACGGCGACGACGACGCCCCGCGCTCGCGGCGTGGCCGTCGCGGCGGCCGTGGCCGCGGCAACGGCGACGAGAAGCCCGAGCCGAAGGCCGACCGCGAGCCCCGCGCCGACCGCGAGCCCCGCGGCGACCGTGAGCCCCGTGGCGACCGTGAGCCCCGTGGCGACCGCTCGGACCGCTCCGACGACGAAGAGCGCCAGATCGAGGGCACCGTCGAGGTGCTCGCCAACGGCACCGGCTTCATCCGCGTCAACCACCCCGACCAGAGCGACGACGACGTCTACGTCTCCGCCGCCCAGGTGCGTCGCTGCGAGCTGGTCTCCGGCGACAAGGTCGCGGGCCCCTACCGCTCCCCGCGCCGCTCCGAGCGCTTCCCGTCGCTCGTGCGCGTCGAGAAGATCAACGGCAAGTCGGCCGACGAGGTCGCCGGCGATGCCACCAAGTACGACGAGCTCCCGAGCACGCCGCCGACCGCCCGCTTCGAGCTCGGCAGCGACGACGTCACCCTGAAGGCCATCGAGTGGCTCGCGCCCATCGGCCGCGGCTCGCGCGTCGTGCTCCACGGCGCCGCCCACTCCGGCAAGACCGAAGCGCTGCGCCTCCTCGCCGGCGCCCTCAAGGGCATCGACGGTCTCGAGGTGCAGCTCGTGCTCTCCGGCGCTCGCCCCGAGGAAGTCGACGCGTGGGTCGAGGCTGGCCTCGAGCCGTCGTCCAAGGCGCTCCTCGGCAGCAGCCTCGAGGCGCAGACGCAGGCCGTCGAGCGTGCCATCGAGGGTGCCAAGCGCCTCGCGCAGCGCGGCAGCGACGCGGTCGTCCTCGTCGACTCCGTCGGCGAGCTCGCCCCGCACGTCGCCCGCCGCCTCCTGGCGGCCGCCCGCAACCTCAAGGACTCGGGCTCGGTCACGATCATCGCCACGGCGCCCGCGCCGATCGGGGGCGAGACCACCCTCATCGCGTTCGACGCCGCCGGTGGCGGTGCCCGCTTCGATCTCGCTCGCAGCAGCACGCTGAAGGCCGAGCTGCTCGTCGGCCCCGAAGGCGCCGCCGCCATCGCCGAAGCCAAGGCGAAGGCCTAGCCAACAGATGCCAACGGGCCCGCGGTCGCGGGCCCGCTGAACCGACGAAGGCCCCGCTCCGATCTGATTTCGGGGCGGGGCCCTCCTCGTTGAGGCCACCGGCAATCCGGCTCTTTGGCAACGCGTCGTAGCGTGGCGGCGATCTGGTGTGTACCGTGCCGCGACATATGACCCGACACCCCTTGTCCGTGGCACGAGTTGCTGCCGCGGTGCTGACCGTCACGTTCGTCTGCGCCGCACCGGCTGATGCCAAGCCGAAGCGGCTTCCGCTCTCCAACGATTTCTCAGCGCCGCCGCAGCTCCGCGCGAAGTCGAAGACGGCGAAGCGTTCGGCACTCCGCGCCAAGCGCCTGTCCGACCCGATCACGGGGGCAGGCTTCCTCACGTACGGATCGCAGTACGACTACTCGGAGCCGCGCGCCCGGCGCAACCTCACGCTCCGACTCGTCAGTGGCTCCGAGGGCAACGTGGAGACGCTGCGGACCGCGGCGGCAAACGTGGCAGCTTCTGCGGCTGCGCAAGGGCTGACGATCACCGTCGCGGCTGGCACCGTGGCCGACACGAGCCCAGATCGCCAGGCGGTGGCTGGAGAGATTCTGCTGTCGGTCGACTCGACTTCGCCTTGCACGGGTTCGTGGGCGGGGTGCGGCGGCCCACGTCTCCCTGAGTACCGGCGTGGCGATCGCGCTGGCGTCTGGTCCGCGGGGCGCATCTGGGTCCATCCGATCGTGCTCGGCTACAGCGCCGCCGACCGGGAACACGTCATCGCACACGAGCTCGGCCACGCCCTCGGGCTGCAGCATTTCGATGCGGCGTTCAACGGTGTGAACCAGGTGATGCATTCGTCGTCCTACGCCGCGAGCGGATTCCAGACGGGCGACCGGAACGGGCTCGCTTTCCTGGCGCAGCTGCCGCCGGCGAGCTGGCAGCGCAGCCCGAGCGGTGATGGCTACGCCGACCTCGTCGTCGCGAACCCGTCGACGGCCACCTTTGCGGTCGCGACGTCGACCGGCGCGGCGCTCGGCGGGGCCGGGACCGGCCACTGGCTCAGCGGTTGGGGCGCCAACCCGGACTGGGCCCGGATCGGCGACGTCAATGGCGACGGCAAGGGCGACCTGGTCGCTGCCGACAAGGCCAACAACCGGTTTGTCGTTGCGACGTCGACTGGGTCGGCCTTCGGTGGCCCCGGCACCGGAACGTGGTTGTCCGGCTGGGCCGCGGCGCTTCAGTGGGCCGAACTCGGTGACTTCGACGGCGACGGCAAGGACGACATTGTCTTCAACAGCCCGAGCCAGGGCGCGATCATGGTCGCACGGTCCTACGGCACCGGCTTCTCCGCGCCCCAGGCCTGGCAGACCTCGTGGGGCGGCGGCAAGCCGCAGTGGGGGGACACCGGCGACTTCAACGGCGACGGCAAGGATGACGTGATCCTCTCCAATGCGTCGAACAACACCTACGCCGTGACGACGTCGACGGGGTCCGCGTTCGGCGGCCCCGGCACGCAGACCTGGCTCACCGGCTGGACCGGCTCGCCGGCTTGGGCCCGCGCGGGCGACTTCAACGGCGACCGCCGGGACGACCTCATCGTTCAGGACCCGGCGACGGCCACGTATCGGGTCGCAACCTCGACCGGCTCGGCACTGTCCGGGGCGGGCACCTGGCTCAGCGGCTGGGGCTACAACGCTCAGGCCGACGTCGGTGACTTCAACGGCGATGGCAAGGACGATCTGATCTCGCCGGGCTCGTCCTCGAACTACGCCGTCGCGCCGTCGTCCGGCACCGCGCTGAACGCCCCTGGCGGCGGGACGTGGCTCACCGGCTGGTCGACGACTCTGCCCTGGGTCGCAGCCGGCTGAACAAGATCGCGGCACGCTTTGCGTCCGCGTCCACAACGACGAAGGCCCGCCCCGAGTTCGCTCGGGGCGGGCCTTCGTCGTGAAGTGCGGGTGTGGGCGGGCTAGCCGAGGTAGGCCACGCGGCCCCAACTGGGCTCGCGGGAGAGCTCGACGGGCTCGGAGTCGTCGCCAGGCTGCACGTACTGGAAGGAGTGGGTGCGCTCGTCGAAGCGGATGTCGAGCTCGCCTTCCTTCACGCGCTGGTCGAGCCAGGCGGCGCGGAAGACGAGGCGGCGGAGCCAGTGCACGAGCGAGCGGTCGGCGGGGCCGTGGAGATCGCTCCAGCAGTCGTTCACGTGCTCGCCGAGGCGGGAGGAGGGGTTGTCGATCTCACCGTTGACGGCGAGGTTCACGAGATCTTCGAGCTCGGCGTCGTCGAGGCGGTTGCAGACGAAGCCGAGACGGAGGGCAGCCTGTTCACAGCGCTCGGCGAAATCGACCTCGTTGAAGGTGAAGCGAAGGTCGCCGTATTCGAGGACGAAGTCCTCGCCGGAGTGGTAAGTCCCTCTGCGCACATTCATCAGCGTCGGCATCCTATGCCGGAATCCTTCATCGCCGGGACCGATGCATTGGATGTTGCACGGGCCGGCCGGGGCGGAATCCATCGGCGGTTCGAAAGCGGAATGCCACTGTAGGTCGGCAGGTACGCCGGAAGTGCACAGCCGGATGCGTGATTGGGCGGTTGCATGCGCGGGCCCCGGCACCCTCCTAAAGTCGCCCGTTCGGAGGGAGGGGGGCGAATTTTGGTCGGCTGGCGCCTCTGAATAGGTGATGGAGCATTTCGAATCGTCCACCGTCCTTCTCGTCACGGCCGATGTGCGCCAGGCGGCCTACCTCTCCGATCAGCTCGCGGCCGATGGCTTCGACGTGCTGGTCGCGGAGGACGCCGCGATGGGGGTGAGGAGCCTCGCCCGCGCGTTCCCGGACCTCGTGATCGTCGATGCGCGCCTGCCGGATGGGTCGGGCGCGCAGGTGATCGGCGCGATCCGCCACACCGAGCCGGGGCTCGCGCGCGTGGATCCGGCCACGCCCGCGATGGTGCTCGTCGGCGGCGACGATCCGCTCGAGCGCACGCGGGCCCTGGAGCGCGGCGCCGACGACGCAATCTCGATGCCGCCGCACTACCCGGAGTTCCTGGCGCGCACCCGCGCGTTGCTCCGAAGGGCCGAGCGCCGCGGACGCCGGGGACTCGTGCGCGTGGGGCCGCTCTCGGTCGATCCCGTCGGTCGGCACGTGCACCTCGGCGCACAGGAGATCGAACTCTCCCAGAAGGAGTTCCAGCTGCTGCAGATCCTCGCGAGCGAGCCCACCCGGGTGTTCCGCAAGGACGAGCTGCTGCGGGCCGTGTGGGGCTACCGGTCCGACGGGCGTACGCGCACGCTCGATTCGCACGCGTGCCGGCTGCGGCAGAAGCTCCGGCTCGAGGGCGGGGAGTACATCGTCAACGTGTGGGGCGTCGGCTATCGCCTGCTCGACGGTCCGATCGAGATCGCCGCGTCATCGCGAGCGCCGGCGGCTCAGTCGGCCCAGTCTCCGGTGCTGTCGGTGGCGGCGTGAGCGCGATGGCGGGAGCGCCGCTGCGGCGTGCCGCGGTGCTGGCGGTGCTGGCCGCGGCACTCGCGTTCGGTGCGGTGCGCACGGTGGCCCGGCGGGAGGCCGAGGTCGACGCGCGCATCGGACCGGTCGGAACGATCGTCGTGGTCGCCCGCGACGTGCCGGCTGGGCGCACGCTGCGGCCGGCCGATCTCGCCTACCGGTCGGTGCCGCTGCGGTGGGTCGCGCCGCGCACCCTGGCGGCCGCTGAGGATGCCGTCGGCCTGCGCTCGGTCGTGGCGCTCGGCCGCGGGACGCCGCTGCTGCAGGCCGTGCTCACGTCGACGTCCCAGCAGGCCAGCGCGGCGCTCGCGTCGGGCGACCGCGTGATCGAGCTCGTCGCCGCTGGTTCGGTGCGGCTGGTGAAGCCGGGTGCGCGGGTCGACGTGATCGCTTCGGTCACCGGCGCTGACGGGCAGCCCCGAACGCGCGTGATCGCCGAGGCGGTCGAGGTGCTCGAGATCCGCGAGGCCGACGCGGAAGGCGACGAGCCGCGCGTGGCCGTCACGCTTCGCGCCGCACGCACGCAGGCGCTGCGGCTGGCGGCTGCAGGCGACGGCGACGGCACACTACGGCTCCTTCCTCGCGCGGCGTGGGATCGCGCCGGATTGGCGCCCGGATGATGCCCGGTGCGCCAGGCGGGGCGGGGAATCGGACGTTCATGTGCCTCGGTATGGACGAGGTCTGGACGACGGTCCACGCATCCCTACAGGTTTGCTGGGCGACGCCGATCCAGAGCCCATGAGCGCCCTCAATCTGCGTCGGGCGGTGCGCGTGCCCATCATGGCGGCGCTCGCACTGCTCCTCGTCTTCGCCGGCTCGGCCGAGCCCGCCTTCGCCAAGAAGGCCAAGAAGAAGAAGAAGTCGAACACCCCGACGGTCACCTCGGTCGCCCCGGCCAAGGCCTCGATCGGCGACACGCTGATCATCACGGGCAAGAACTTCACCGCGGGCGTCGGCAAGAACACCGTGATCTTCCGCCCGAGCGCCGGCGGCAAGAACGTCTTCGCTCCGACGGTCTCCGCGACCACCAAGAAGATCGTCCTGAAGGTGCCGACGCGCATCGCCGACCAGTTCGAGAAGCAGAACGGCGCCGCCGTGGCGACCCGCTTCCAGCTGCGCGTCGTCTCCACCCGCGCCAGCACCTCCTTCACTGCCGTCGGCAAGTCGCCGCTGATCCTGCCCGGTGTGGGCGGCTCCTCGGTCGACGACTGCGACAAGGACGGCATCGTCGACTCGCTCGACGGCGACGACGACAACGACGGCCTCTCGGACGCGATCGAGACGCAGTACAAGCTCGGCACCTGCAACGTCGACACCGACGGCGACGGCATCTGGGACTCCTACGAGTTCGAGTCGGCCCTGGACCTCAACGGCCGCGCGGTTCCCTACCCCGGCAAGAAGCCGTGGCCGAACCCGCTCGACGGCTCCGACCTCAACGCCGACTTCGATGGCGATGGCCTCAAGCTCTGGCAGGAGCATCAGCTCTGGCAGGCCGCTGGTCGCCCGTTCCCGCTCAACTACAGCGACGGCACGCAGTACACCGGTGGCCCGATTCTTGCCCCCAGCCCAGACGTGAACGCGCTCGACGACGACGCCATCGTGGCCGACGACGACTACGACCCCGAATCGCAGAAGGGTGCGTCCCTGCGCACCGGCGAGGGCTATCTGTCCGACGATGAGAAGGACTTCGATGGCGACGGGCTCTCGAACAACGCCGAGTTCAACTACACCCTCACGCAGGCCCACTGGCGGAGCGTCAACGGCGACCTGGGCGAAGGCGACTACACCTACCGGCCGTTCAACGACCTCGACCCGACCGATCCCGACACCGACGGTGACGGCATCCTCGACGGCGCCGACGATCAGGACAACGACGGCTGGCCGAACGTCGCCGAGCAATACCGGCGCGCAACCTACGCCACGGGGTACGGCAGCTACATGGTCAACCCGTACAACCCGTGTCTGCCGGACTACCACTCGCCCACGTGCGCACGGTTCGTCTGGGTCGGAGAGACCATCCCCTCGCCGTTCCACCTCAACAAGCTGCCCATCGCGCCGATTGGCTGGGTCAACGCCAGCTCGAAGATCCCGGGTTCCAAGACCGGCCCCGTCGACAGCCCGAACCCAGGCTACGTGCCGTGATCCGGCGCTGACACCAAGCCCACACACTCCGAGCGCCCGGCCATCAGCCGGGCGCTCGGCGTTTGCGGGCGCGGAAGGGGGGCGAATTCTGGGTCGCCGGCGCCTCCTAGTAGGTAGTGGAGGATTTCGCTGCCCATGACCCGCGGCCCGTCGTCTCGCCGACAGCCCTCGATGACGGTGATCTCACCGGGGTGCTCGCGCCGCTCGCCACGGCGCTGCACCGGCGCCTGCTCGACGCCCCCTCCGGCGACGCACCCGGCGAGCCCCTCGAGGTGCTCGCCAGCCGTCTGACCGACGCGCACGTGCCGCTGCTGCGCCCGGACACCCGGGCGCGCCTCGCGGCCGCCGTCGTCCGACGGGCCGCCGGGCTCGGTCCGCTCGAGCCGCTGCTCGCCGACCCGCAGATCGACGAGATCATGGTCAGCGGCTGTACGCCGATCTGGGTGGAGCGCGCCGGCCGCATCGAGACCACCGGCAGCGCGTTCCCGAGCGAGGAGGCGCTCCGCGAGGTGGTCGACCGGATCCTCTCGCCACTCGGCCGGCGGATCGACGCGGCCGAGCCGCTCGTCGACGCGCGGCTGCCCGACGGCTCGCGCGTGCACGTCGCGATCCCGCCGGTCGCGCTGGATGGGACGGCCGTCACCATCCGGCGGTTCCGCGCCGGCGGGCGCACGATCGACGAGCTGGTCGCCGACGGCAGCTGGGAGCCCGCCGCCGCCGAGCTGCTGCGCCGGGCCGTTGCCGGCCGTCGGACGGTACTCGTGTGCGGCGCGACCGGCGCCGGGAAGACCACGGTGCTCGGTGCGCTCGCTCGTGAGCTCCCGCCGGCCGAGCGGATCGTGACGATCGAGGATGCTGCGGAGCTGCGCCTCGGCCTGCCGCACGTGATCCGGCTCGAGTGCCGGCCGGCGAACCTCGAAGGGGAGGGGACCATCGCGATCCGTGATCTCGTCCGGGCCTCGCTGCGGATGCGGCCGGACCGGATCGTGGTGGGCGAGGTGCGCGGCGGCGAGGCGCTGGATCTCCTCCTCGCGCTCTCCAGCGGACACGCCGGCGGACTTTCGACGATCCACGCCGGCTCGCCCGCGGAGGCGCTGCGGCGGCTCGAACTGCTCGCGCTCCTCGCGGGGACGGAACTTCCGCATGCGGCGGCCCGGGCACTCGCGCTCGGCAGCATCGACCTCGTCGCCCATCAGGCTCGCCTTGCTGACGGGCGGCGCGTGCTGCGCGAAATCGCCGAGGTGGACCCCGAGATCGGCGCCGTGACGGTCTACCTCCGGGAGGAGGCGTGAGCGCCGCGGTGCTCGCGGCGGCCGCCGGGATGTGCGCGGCCCTGGCGCTCCACGAGTTCTCGTCGGCACTGGAGGAGCACGCCGGGGCAGGGGCGCGCGGGGCGCGTTCGCCTCGGAACGGGATGGCTGGGCGCCGGCCATGGCCGCAGACCGCGCCGATGGTCGCGGGCGCGGTGCTCGGAGGCTGGCTCCTGCTCGGTCCGCTCGGCGTCCCGGCTGGGGCGCTCGCCGGCGCCGGGCTGCACCACGCGATCCGAGGGCGATCGCGGCGGGGCGATGCGCGTGCCTGCGAACGGGGTGCGGGGCCACTCGCCCGGTCGCTCGCGGATGCCCTGCGTGCCGGCGGCTCGATCCGGGCGGCGCTCGGTGCGGCGGCGGCAGACCGGTCGGTGCCCGCGGTGGTTCGCGCTCGTGTGGCGCGGGCCGCATTGGCGCTGGCGCACGGAACGCCGCTTCCCGCCGCGTTGCACGACCTCGGAGGCCGGGACAGCGGCTACCTCACGCTGCTCGCGGCCGTGGTCGCGCTGCACGCCGAGCGTGGCGGCTCGCTGGTGCAGGAGCTTCACGCCCTCGCCGAGGACGCCGAGCACGGTGCGCGTCTCGACGAGGAGCGCGCGGCAGCGACGGCCCAGGCGCGCGCGACAGTGCGGACCGTCGCCGCGCTCCCACTCCTCGCGCTGGCTGGTGCCCAACTCCTCGGCGGCGATCTCGTCGGCTCCGTCGCGCGGCGGCCGGTCGCGCTGGCGCTGCTCGCCTCCGGCCTGCTGCTCGAGTTCGTGGCGGTGCTGATCGCGCGGCGGATCGTGGCCCGCGCCGCATGACCGCAGCCGTGCTCCTCACGGCGGTCGCCTGCGTTGCGGCCGCGGCGGCGATCCTCGATCTCGTGCGCGCCCTGCCAGCCGGTGAGCTGCGCCGACGGCGCCGCCGCGGAGTGGGGCCGGTGACCGACGTGGAGTGGCGAGGGCGCTGGGCCGCCACCCGCAACGGCGACCCAGCGGTCGAGCGGCTGCTCGATGCCGCCGGCCGCCACCGTGGCGTGGCCACCGCCGCCGAGCTGGCCGACCGCCAGCGCACCGCGGGACTGCTTGCCGCGGCGTGGACGGCGGCGCTGCTGGCGGCCCTCGCCGGCCCGACCGTTGCGGCGCTGGCCGTCGTGCCAGCGGGCATCGCGGGCCGCCGCGTGCCCCACATGCTCCTCGTGCGCCTCGCGCGCGCACGCGCGACGACCC
>JAGIBJ010000052.1 GCA_017744415.1 Solirubrobacteraceae bacterium | reverse complement strand
CGGTGAGGCCAACGGCCGCCGCCGCGCCGAGCAGTTGATCACGGCGATCGCCGAGGGCCTCGAGCAGGAGCCGATCGCCAGGCGAGCGATCCGCCAGCTCGATACGCGCCCCGAAGATGTCGCCGTGATCGCGCTGTGCGAGGCGCTGCTGCGCACGCGTGCGGCCGTCGCCGACTTGGCCTACGAGCTCCTCGCGACACGGAACGAACTCCAGCTCCTCGTGAGCGGCCACCGCACGGGCGAGGTGCCCGAGGACGTGCGCGCCCTCCAGGGCTGGCGCCGCGAGGTGGTTGGTGGTGAGCTGCTCCGGCTGCTCGACGGTGGCCTGGAGCTGCGCGTCGGGCCGCGCGGGGTCGAGGTCGACGAGACCGCCTGAGTCGGCGCCCTCGCCGGCCGGTCAGACGGCGACGACGCGCGCGAGCTCGTCGACGCTCGTGAGACCTTCACGGACGCGCTGGATGCCGTCCTCGCGCATCGTCTGCATGCCCTCGGCACGCGCGACCGTCTGAATCTGATCGGCGCCGGCGCCGCTCACGACGAGTTTGCGGATCTCATCGGTGACTTCGAGCACCTCGTAGAGACCGATGCGGCCCTCGTACCCGGTGTCGTTGCACTTGTTGCAGCCCTTCTGGTGGAACACGCCCACCTCGGTGCCGGGCTCGCCGTCGAGCAGCTCGGCCGGCACGTGGCCCGGCTCCTTGCAGTGCTCGCAGAGGCGGCGCGCGAGGCGCTGGCCAACGACGCACGAGACGGCCGAGACGACCATGAAGCTCGGGACGCCCATGTCGACGAGGCGGCTGAGGGCGGTCGCGGCGTTGTTGGTGTGCAGCGTCGAGAGGACGAGGTGGCCGGTGATGGCGGCCTGCATCGCGATCTGTGCGCTGTCGCTGTCACGGATCTCGCCGACGAGCATGACGTCCGGGTCGGCGCGCACCATCGCGCGCAGGCCGTTGCCGAACTCGAGCCCGATCTTCGGGTTGATCTGAAGCTGCTTGATGCCGGCGACGCGGTACTCGACCGGGTCCTCGATCGTGATGATCGTGCGGTCGCCCGTGTTGAGTCGGTCGAGCGCGCCGTAGACGGTGGTGGTCTTGCCGGAGCCCGTCGGGCCGGTGGCGAGGATGCCGCCGTTGGAGCGGCTCAGCGCGCGCTCCAGGCGGGCCTCGGCCTCGGGACGCATGCCGAGCTCGCTGAGCCCGCGCACGGTGCCGCCGGAGTCGAGGATGCGCAGGACGACCGACTCACCGTCGACGAGCGGGAGCGTGACGACGCGAAGGTCGATGCGCCGGCCCTCGACCTGGAAGCCGACGCGGCCGTCCTGCGGCATCCGGCGCTCGGCGATGTTGAGCTCCGCCAGGATCTTCAGGCGCGAGATCACGCTCGCGGCGAGCGCGCGCGGCACCGAGGTGGCCTCGTGCACGACGCCGTCGATGCGGAAGCGCACCTTGAGGCCCTGCGGCGTGGGATCGAAGTGGACGTCGGACGCGTGACGCTCGACGGCCTGGGCGAGCACCGACTGCACGATCTTGACGGTCGGGCCTTCGTCGTCCGTCGTCTCGCGAAGATCGGCCGCCTCCTCGCTGTCGTCGCTGATCTGCTCGAGAACGGCTCCGACTTCGGAGTCGACGCCGAGCACGCGGGCGATGACGACGTCGAGGTCTTCATCGGCGACGACGATCGGGCGTACGCGCTGGCCCGTGAGCATGGCGATGTCATCGAGGGCGACGATGTTGCCGGGGTCGACCATGCCGACGACGAGCGTGTCGTCGTCGTAGGCGACCGGGAGGGCACGCAGGCGGCGGGCGGTCTGCGCGTCGATGAGCGTGGCGGCGGCGACCTCGATCTCGGTGCCGCGCAGCGTGAGGTAGGGCAGGCCGAAGCGCTCGGCGATGGCCTGGCCGAGCTGCTCGCTCGTCAGGTAGCCGCGGTCGAGCAGGAGCTGGCCGATCGGGCGGCCGAGCTCGCGGGCCTCGCCGACCATCTCCTCGACGACGTTGCGGGGGACCCACATCGCGTCGACGACGATGTCGCCGAGACGGCGGCGCGGGGTCGGCACCCATCCGGAGGTGGCGCCGGGAAGCTGGTGGATCGTCGCACTCGCGCCATCGGCCGTGTGCAGGGTCGGGTTCGCGGTGCCGGGGTGCGCGACGACGGTCGCCGCCTGGTGCGTGGCACCGGCGCGCATGGCGTTCGCGGCAGCAGCGGCCGCCGCGTCAGCGCCGCTCATCGGCTGCGGTTGGCTCTGCTCGCTCATCAGCGTGCTCCTGGGATGCGCGTTCGGGAACGGTCCATGGGGATCCAGACTCGAACATCGGCATATGGAGCCCCGGCTGTAGCGCCCGCCGCGCCGGATGAGGGTCTCGACGCAACCAGGCGTGCGACGAGGAGTGGTGGATCGTGCGTGTGACGGGCCGGTGATGACCGCAGGGGCAGCCCTGCCGCATTGAGGATCAGCGGTGGCGCGGCGTGCGTGCGAGGGGCCTTCGGCGCGAAGCGGCGAGCGCCCATGCTGCGCCGCTCAGCGGCGTGCGCATGGCAAGTCGGGGTCCTCAGCCGGCGGAGACGATCTCGAGGACGTCGTCGGCGTAGCGCTCGAGGAAGGCGGGCCCGACGCCCTTGATGGCGGAGAGCTCGGCCTCGGTGCCCGGGCGGACGTCGGCGAGCGCCTCGAGGGTGCGGTTGGTGGCGACGGTGTAGGCGGGCTTGTCGGCGGCGGCTTCGCGGCGCCAAGCGACGAGCGCCGCGTAGATCTCGGGGTCGGGCTCGTAGGGGCTCGGCTCCTGCGGGGCTCCCCCGCTCCGGGATCGCGACGACCTACCGGGGAGCGCCTTCGGCGGTGCGAGCTGGAGGTCGGGATCGCACACGTCGCAGCAGCGCCCGAAGGGCGCGCCTTCGGAGGTGTCGCCGAAGTGGTCGAGAAGCGTGCGCCGTCGGCAGCTGTCGCCGAAGGCGTAGCGCTCGATGGCGCGATAGGCGCGCCAGCCGCGGTCGACGGACTCGCGGCAGATGTGGCGGACCGAGTGGTCGTCGAGCTCGTCGCGCACCTGCACGGCGAGGCGTCCGCCGCCGATCGGGCTGAGCACCGCGCCGCCGGAGCGCTCGACGATCGCGAGCGAGATGCGGCCGGCGTCGTCGTCGGGGGCGTCCATCTCCACGACGGAGCGGTCGTCGGAGCGGGCCAGCAAGCGGCGATGGTAGGCCTCTACGGCCTCCGGCTCGACGGCGCGCTGCTCGTTGAAGTGGATGAGGCGTGAGAGGTCGGCGCGGGAGGCGAGCAGCAGTGCGCGGGCGGGGGCGCCGTCGCGGCCACCGCGGCCGGCCTCCTGGTAGTACGCCTCCACGGACGTGGGCATCGCCCAGTGGCAGACGAGCCGCACGTCGGCCTTGTCGACACCCATGCCGAAGGCGTTGGTGGCGACGATCACCTCGAGGTCGCCCTGCATGAAGCCGCGCTGCACGCCGGCGCGCGCCTCGCTGGCGAGGCCGGCGTGGTAATGCTGGGCGCGGATGCCGTCGCCGCGGAGCAGGTCGGCGACCTCCTCGCAGTCCTTGCGCGTGCCGCAGTAGACGATCGCCGGGCGCAGCTCGGGATCCGAGAGGGCGCCGAGGAGCAGCGCGCGCTTGCCGTCCTTCGTGCCCTTGCCCTCGAAGCCGACGACGTCGAAGCTGAGGTTCGGGCGGTCGAAGCCCGAGCGGATCATGACGGGATCGCGGAGCTGGAGCCGGCCGACGATCTCGGCGGCCACGGCCTCGGTGGCGGTGGCGGTGGCGGCCATCACGGGCGGCCGGCCCAGTCGCTGGATCGCGGCCGGGAGGCGGAGGTAGTCGGGGCGGAAGTCGTGCCCCCATTCGGCGAGGCAGTGCGCCTCGTCGATGACGAACAGGTCGACGCCGCGCTGCTCGAGGATTCCGACGAACGCGGGCGATGCGAAGCGCTCGGGCGAGCAGAACACGATGCGGGCGTAGCCGGAGCGCAGATCCTCGTAGGCCGCGCGGGCCTCCTCCTCGCCCATGCCCGAGGCGACCATCACGGCCGGGTGGCCGTCGGCGGTGAGCCGGCGGAGCTGGTCGGCCATCAGTGCGATCAGCGGGCTGACGACGACCGTGAGGCCGGGCCGCGCGAGGCCTGGGAGCTGGTAGCAGAGGCTCTTGCCGCCGCCGGTGGGCATCACGACGAGGCTGTCCTGCCCGTCGAGCGCGGCCTGCACCGCCTCTCGCTGGCCGGGACGGAAGCCGGAGAGGCCGATGTGCGCGAGCAGCGCGTCGGGCTCGAGCGGTCCGTCGTAGGCCGCGGCACGGACGATGCGGTGGCCGTCGTCGGCGGGAGCCTCGGCCGCGGCGCCCGACTGGTTCCATCCGCGCGGTGCGGTCGTCGCGGGCGGGCGCTCCTTCACGCGCGCGCCGAGCAGCTGGGCGAGCTCGCGGCTCTCATCCCGCTCCTGGGCCGAGAGCTCGGTCCAGCGGCGCCGGGCGGCGACGATCGCCTCTTCCAGGGCAGGATCGAACTGCCCGGCCATCCGCTCGTCGCCAAGCCGGGTGAGCAGCTCCTGGACGAGTTCGGCGAACGTGGGCACCGCCGCACGGTAGCGCCCGAACCGGTCGTTGCGCCGACGTCACGGGCCTTTCGGCACACCGTCCGCGCAGGTTCTGCGCACGCTGCACGATTTCCGCGTGAGTGCGAGCGGCGGCCGGCCACGATGGGAGCGGCCTCGCGGACCCAGACCGATAGTGATAGATTCATAATCATTATGGATAACAAAGTACCTGTCTCGGGCGATGCCGCCCGACCCGCCGACCGCGCCGATCGCCGTCGCATCCTCGCCATCTGCTGCCTGAGCCTGTTCCTCGTCGGGCTCGACGTCACGGCCGTCAACGTCGCGCTCCCCGCGATCGGCCGCGACCTCTCCGCCTCCGTCTCGGGCCTGCAGTGGACCGTCGACGCCTACACCGTCGTGATGGCGAGCCTGCTCATGCTCGGCGGCTCGACGGGCGATCGCCTCGGCCGTCGGCGTACCTTCGCCACGGGCCTCACCGTCTTCTCCGTCGGCTCGGTCCTGTGCAGCCTCGCCCCGACCACCTCGGCGCTCATCGCGGCGCGCGTGCTCCAGGCCGTCGGCGCCTCGATGCTCAACCCGGTGGCGATGTCGATCATCACCAACACGTTCACCGAGCCGCGCGAGCGCGCGCAGGCCATCGGCGTCTGGGCCGCGGTGTTCGGCCTCTCGATGGCGGCCGGGCCGGTGCTCGGCGGACTGCTCACCGACGCGCTCGACTGGCGCGCGATCTTCTGGCTGAACCTTCCCGTCGGCGCGGCCGCCCTGTTCCTCACGCTGCGGTACGTGCCCGAGTCCAAGGCCGAGCGCGCCCGCCGGCCCGATCCGGTCGGGCAGGTGCTGGTGATCGCGCTGCTCGCCGGCCTCACCTACGGCATCGTCGAGGCGCCCGGTCACGGATGGGGCTCTGCCGAGGTGGTGGGCGCGTTCGTCCTCGCGGCCGTCGCCCTCGTCGGCGTGCTCGCCTACGAACCGCGCCGCACCGATCCGCTGCTCGATTTGCGCTTCTTTCGCTCGATCCCGCTCGCGTCGGCGGTCGGCCTTGCCATCGCGGCCTTCGCGGCATTCGGCGGGTTCCTGTTCCTCAACACGCTCTACCTCCAGCAGTCCCGCGGGCTGTCCGCGCTCGATGCCGGGCTCGCCACCGCGCCGATGGCGCTCGCGATCGCCCTCCTCGCTCCGATTGCCGGCCGGCTCGTCGGCGCGCGGGGCCCGCGCATCCCGCTGCTGATCGCGGGCGTCGCTGGACTTGCGGGCACGGCGCTGATGCTCGGGGTCGAGGCCACCACCCCGCTCCCGCGCGTGCTGCTCGCCTACGTCGTCTTCGGGGTCGGGTTCGCGTTCGTCAACGCGCCGGTCACGAACACCGCCGTCTCGGGGATGCCCCGCGAGCAGGCCGGCGTCGCCGCCGCCGTCGCGACCACCTCCCGGCAGGTCGGCTTGGCGCTGGGCGTGGCGATCGCTGGCGCGATCTTCAGCACGCAGCTCAGCGGCTCGTCGCCGGCCCAGCTCGCCGCGGCCACCCATGCCGCCTGGTGGCCGATCCTCGCCGCCGAGGCCCTGGTGCTGGTACTCGCGTTCGTCGCGACGTCGGCCCGAGCCGTCGCCTCGGCTCAGCGCACCGCACGCGAGCTCAATCCAGAGGCGCTCGCGCCCGTCGCCGCGTGATGCGTGGTCGTCGGCGGCCCGGCTCGGCGAGGGCCACCCGATGCATCAGCTACGGTCGGCGCCGATGAGTCCCGCCGAGCCTGAGCACGACGCCATCGCGCGAGAAGTCTGGCTGCACCTGTCGGACCTCGTCCTCGACAACACCCGCCGCCGCGCGGTGAGCGATGCGCTCGGGATGCCGTTCGGCCGCACCCGCGGCCTGCGCCGCCTCGCGCGCCGCCCGATGACGATGCGGGAGTTCGCCGACGCCATGGACATCGACCCGCCGAACGCCACGGCCGTCGTCGATCAGCTCGAGCAAGCCGGGCTCGCCGAGCGCAAGCCCCACCCCACCGATCGCCGCGTCAAGCTCGTCGACCTCACGCCCGAAGGCCGCCGCCTGGCCGACGAAGCGAACGACATCCTCTCCACGCCACCGGCTGGCCTGAGCGCCCTCAGCGCCGACGAACTCGCAGAGCTCGCCCGACTGCTCGCCAAGACCACCGAGACCGGCTGAGCCGGAGCACGAACGACCGAGGGGCGAGCCTTGCGGCCCGCCCCTCGTGTGCGACTGAGAGCAGCGGCGCCTCGCGGCGCCACCGGTTGGCGCGGCGCGCGGGGCGCGCCGCCAGGCGTTACTGGATCGCCTGGTAGACCTTGAACATCGGCAGGTACATCGAGATGACGACGAAGCCGACGATGGCGCCGATGAAGATGATCATGATCGGCTCGATGATCGACGTGAGCGACTTGACGGCCGCGTCGACCTGGTCCTCGTAGAAGTCGGCGATCTTCGCGAGCATCTCCTCCATCTGACCGGTCTCCTCGCCGACGGCCACCATGTGGGTGACCATCGCGGGGAACACCGTCGACTGACGGAGCGGGCCCGTGATCGTGCCGCCGCTCTTCACCGAGGCGATGACGTTCTCCATCGTCTCCTCGATCACGGCGTTGCCGGACGTCTTGCCGGTCACGTCGAGGGCGAGCAGGAGCGGGACGCCGGCACCGGTGAGAGCGGAGAGCGTGCGGCTCCAGCGCGCGAGCGCGATCTTCTGGACGATGTCGCCGATCTTCATCGGGATGCGCAGCGTGAAGCGCTCCCAGGCGCGACGACCGCCGTCGGTCTGGCGCCAGCGCTTGAACATGATCCAGGCACCGAAGCCCGAGCCGAAGATCAGGTACCAGTAGCCCTTCACGATCTCCGACGCGTTCATCGTGAGCTGCGTGAGCTTGGGCAGCTCGCCGCCGAAGTCCTTGAAGATGCCGACGAACGTGGGCACCACGAAGACGAGCATCGCCGTCATCACGATGATCGCGAACGCGAACACCACGAGTGGGTACATCATCGCGCTCTTCACCTGGCGGCGCAGCGAGTCGGCGGCCTCGAGCTGGTCGGCGACGCGCAGCAGCGAGCTGTCGAGCACACCGCCGGTCTCACCGGCACGCACCATCGACACGTATAGCGGCGAGAAGATCTTCGGGTACTTCTCGAGGGAGTCGCTCAGCGGCTGACCACCCTCGACGTCCTTGGTGATCGCCATCAGAGCGTCGCGCAGCGTCTTGTTCTGCGTCTGCGCCTCGATGATCATCAGCGCGCGCATGATCGTCATGCCCGACGAGATCATCGTCGCGAGCTGACGGGTCATGATCGTCAGGTCGGTGGACTTGATGCCCCCCATGCCGGGGAGCGTGATCTCCTTCGAGGTCTGCTTGTCCTTGACCTCGAGGACGACCAGACCCTTCGAACGGAGCTGGTCGATGACCGCGTTCTTCGTCTCGGCGTCGATGGTGCCGCTGGTCTGCGACCCCATCGCGTCGACGGCTTTCCAGGCGAACGTGGACATCGGCTGATTCCTGCTCGATCCGGACTAGGCGGCCATGGCCGGGACGCCGCCACCCATGAGGCGCTTGAGCTCCTCGGGGTTGCTGGAGCGCTCCTCGGCGAGGCTGCGGGAGATGACGCCGTGCTTCACGAGCGCGGCAAGGGCGGAGTCCATCGTCTGCATGCCGACCTGCGAGCCGGTCTGGATGGCGGAGTAGATCTGGTGCGTCTTGCCCTCGCGGATCAGGTTGCGGATCGCGGGGGTCGGCACGAGCACCTCGCAGGCGCACACGCGCCCGGCGCCATCGGCCGTCGGCAGCAGCTGCTGCGTGACGATGCCCTGGAGCGCCGTGGAGAGCTGGACGCGCACCTGCTGCTGCTGGCTGCTCGGGAACACGTCGACGATACGGTCGATGGTCTGCGGAGCATCCTGCGTGTGCAGGGTGGCGAAGACGAGGTGGCCGGTCTCAGCAGCCGTGAGCGCGGTGTGGATCGTCTCCAGGTCGCGCATCTCGCCGACGAGGATGACGTCCGGATCCTGGCGCAGTGCGGCGCGCAGGGCGAGCGAGAAGGTCTCGGCGTCGGCGCCGATCTCACGCTGATTGACGACGCACTTCTTGTGACGGTGCAGGAACTCGATCGGGTCCTCGCAGGTCATGATGTGCTCTTCGCGCGTCATGTTGATCTCGTTGATCATCGCGGCGAGGGTCGTCGACTTGCCGGAGCCGGTCGGGCCCGTGACGAGCACGAAACCACGCGGCTTCTCGGTGAAACTCTTGATCACCGGCGGCAGGCTGAGCTGCTCGAGCGTTGCGATGTCGCTCGGGATCACGCGGAACGCGGCGCCGAGGGCACCACGCTGGAAGTAGCAGTTCACGCGGAAGCGGCCGGTACCGGCCGAGCCGTACGCGAAGTCCAGCTGCCAGTTGTTCTCGAGCTTCTGGCGCTGGTCGTTGTTGAGGATCGAGTAGATGATCTCGCGCGTGTCCGTCGGCGAGAGGCGCTGGTAGCCCTCGAGGGGCTGCAGTCGACCACGCACGCGAACCATCGGCGGGACGCCAGCGGTCAGGTGGAGGTCGGACGCCCGGCGGCGGAGCGTCTCCAGAAGGAGGTCGGCGAAATCGAAGTCCACGGTCTACTTGTCGGCGATTCGGAGGGTGGCTTGAGAGGCCCAGGCGGTGAGATCAGGTCGTGCCGCACACACGTGCGACTTCCTGGATGGACGTCAGTCCGGATTCGACCTTCGCGATGCCGTCCTCACGGAGCGTGCGCATGCCGGCCTTGCGGGCGGCAGCGCCGATCTCGTCGGCGGTCGCGCGGGCAGTGATGAGCTCACGGATCTCGTCGGTGGCCGACAGCACCTCGTAGAGGCCGGCGCGGCCCTTGTAGCCCGTGTTGCTGCAGCGCACGCATCCCTTCGGCTCCCAGGCCCTCAAGGGCTCGTCGCGCTCGAAGCCGTTGACCTTCAGGACGTCGACCGAGAGCTCGGTCTCCTGCTTGCAGTACTTGCAGAGCTTGCGGGCGAGTCGCTGGGCGACGATCGTCTCGATCGAGCTGCCGATCAGGAACGGCTCGATGCCCATCTCGATCAGGCGCGACACAGCGCTCGGCGCATCGTTCGTGTGGAGCGTCGAGAGCACGAGGTGACCGGTGAGGGCGGACTCGATCGCGATCTGGGCGGTCTCGCCGTCGCGGATCTCGCCGATCATGATCACGTCCGGGTCTGCGCGCATGAGGGCGCGAAGGCCGTTCGCGAACGTGAGGCCCGCCTTCGGGTTCACCTGCACCTGGTTGACGCCGTGGAGCTGGTACTCCACCGGGTCTTCGATGGTGATGATGTTCTTCTCGGGCGTGTTGATCGCGCCGAGGGCGGCGTACAGCGTCGTCGACTTGCCGGAGCCGGTCGGGCCGGTGACGAGCACCGCGCCGTAGGCCTGGTGGAAGCCGGTCTCGAAGGCCTCGCGCTCACGCTCGCGCATGCCGAGGATGTCGAGGTCCATCACGACGTTCGACTTGTCGAGGATGCGCATGATGACCGCCTCGCCGTGCACCGACGGGAGGGTCACGACGCGGAGGTCGAGCTTGTGGCCGTCGATCGTCAGCGAGATGCGGCCGTCCTGCGGGATGCGCCGCTCGGCGATGTCGAGGGTGGCCATGATCTTCACGCGGCTGACGACGCCGGGCGCCATCTTCTTCGGCACGTCGAGGGCGTCGAGCAGGACGCCGTCGATGCGGTACCGCACGCGGAGGCCGAACTCGCCGGCCTGGAGGTGGATGTCCGAGGTGCCACGCTCGACGGCCTGGGCGATGATCTGGTTGACGAGCTTGATGACCGGCGCATCGTCGGAGCCGCCGCGGAGGTCGACGACGCCGTCGTCCTCCTCGCGGTCCTCGATGGTGCCGTCGTCGGTGACGACGTCGTCCAGGCGCGTCAGGCGGGAGATCGCCGTGGCGACATCCTCGCGGGAGGCGACGACGGGGCGCACGTCGAGGCCCGTCATCAGCGAGATGTCGTCGAGGACGATGATGTTCGCCGGGTCGACCATCGCGACGAGCACGGTGCGTTCGTCGACCATCTTCACCGGCAGCGCCTCGTAGCGCTTGGCAGCGGCCGGATCGATCAGGTTGGCCGCGGCGAAGTCGACCTTGAAGAGGTTGAGGTCGACGAGGTCGATGCCGTGGCGCTCGGAGACCGCACGCGCGAGGGCCTCCGGGCCCAGCACGTTCTGCTCGATCAGCAGGCTCTCGACCGTGCGACCGGCCTCCATCGCCTGACCCTGCAGGTCGTGGACCTGCTCCGGGGTGACGAGACCGAGCATGATCGCGGCCTCGACGTCGCTGCGCGCGGCGCGGGCGCTGCCGCGGGAGCGCGTGAGTCCCTCGGCGACGAAGTCGTCGAAGTCGTCCTCGTCCTCAGCGGACGCGGCGGGCTCTTCGCTGCTGAGCGCGGGCTCGGGCGCGGTGGCCGGCTCGGGCGTGACTGCGGCCTCGGTGGTCGGGGCAGTGTCGACGACGAACGCGTTGGGATCGGTGGCGGGCGCCTCGGCAGCGGCTTGCTCGGCGACCTGCTGGGCGTAGGCGGCCTGCTGGCGCTCGTACTCGGCGAGCTGGCGCTCGTACTCGGCCTGCTGGCGCTCGTACTCGTCCCAGGCGGCCTGCTCCTCAGGGGTGCGGCTCGGCTGCTGGGCCACGGGCTCGGCATGCTGGAGCGAGGCGTAGGAGTCCTGCGCGGCCACTGCGGGCTCGGCGCTGCCTGCGAACGGGTCGCCGACGTGCGGGACGAACGCGGCACCATTGGTCGCCGACGCGGGCGTCGCGTGCCCATTCGTCGCCCCATTTGACGTCAGGTCATGGGGATGACCTGCGGTCTGGGGGATCGTGCCTGGCTCCATGGTCCTCGTGTTCTCGTACCGCGGACCGCATCACCGCCACATCGGCGGGGCGACCGGTCCACAACTCAAAGCTCCGCGCACCCTGCTGGACCAGGATCTCCAAGCCGTCGACGATCGTGGTGCGCTTGGCCGCTTCGGCCGTGAGCACCGTTCCGCCCGGCTTGTAAGCCAGATCCACCACGGTGGGGTATCTGGCCAGGTGATCGACGTTGAGCGGGAGGCCGTCGATGGCGCTGGACGTATGGTCGAGCTCTGCAGCGGTGCAATTGACGAGAACATCGGCCTCTGGCGCGAGGGAATCGGATGACAGGTCGAGCACCGCGCCGCCGAGCGCCGAGACGAGCTCGTGGGCGCGAGCGCGAGTCCGGTTCCACACCTGCACCTCGGCCCCTGAGTTGACGAGCGCCCAAACGATCGCGCGCGCGCTCCCGCCGGCCCCCAGCACGACGGCCGTGCGCGCGGGTCGCCCGGCGATGGCGGCCATCAGACCGGGCGCGTCGGTGTTGTCGGCGACGATCTCCCCCGACGGCTCGTAGATCAGCGTGTTGGCCGCACCGATCGCCGTCGCGGCAGCGCTCGCGCGGTCGGCGACGGCAAGCGCTGCGCCTTTGTGCGGAATCGTGACGTTCACCCCGGCGAACCCCGAACCGGGGAGCGCGCGAAGCACGGCCTCGGCGCGCTCGGGCGGCACCGGCAGCAACTGGTAGTCGAGGCCCAGCGCACGGTGCATGGCGGGCGAGCGGCTGTGGCTCACGGGCCACCCGACGACGCCGTACCGCGGGCGGTCGCCCATCACGTGCTGCTCCCCCGCGCCGAGCGCCAGGCTCAGCACGTCACCGGCGACTTGCCGAGCGCGTCGCGCGCGGCGTTGTACTTCGCGGTGTCGGCGTTGAACTTCTCGAGCGTCGCGCTGAAGGCGTGCTCGCCGCAGCGTCCTGGCTTCACGACGAAGTACAGGTAGTTCACGTTGGCCGGCGCGGCCGCAGCCTCGATCGATGCGAGCCCTGGGTTGCCGATGGGCGTCGGAGGCAGGCCGGTGCGCAGGCGCGAGTTGTAGGGGCCGTCCTTGTCGAGCTCGCTCTGGCGGATCGGGTTCGTCCAGTCGCCGCTCTCGTAGCGGAACGTGGCGTCGATCCCGAGCGGCATCCCGGCCTTCAGGCGGTTGTAGATCACGGCCGCGATCAGTTTGCGCTCGCGCGTGAGGCGGGCCTCGCGCTCGACCATCGACGCGATCACGAGCACCTCGTACGGCGTGAGGTTGGCCTTCTTTGCGCGCGCGAGCGAGATCGGGCTGAAGTTCTGCTGGAACGACTGGAGCTGGCGGACGATGAGGTCACGCGAGGTGACGGGCACCGGCAGCTCGTACTTCGCGGGGAACAGGAACCCCTCGAGCGAATCGACGCTCGACGGCATCTTGTAGATCGTGCGCAGCTGCGAGCGGCGCTCCTTGAACACGGCCTTGGCGGTCGCCCCGTAATCCTTGAGCAGGCTCTGACGCTTGAAGCGGCGGGCGTTCTCGCGGATCGAGAGCCCCTCCTGGATCGTGACGCTGGTGGTCTCGAAACTCGTGTTGACGCTCGAGCCGCTGAGCTGCGCGAGCGCGGCGCCGTACGACATCCCGCGCTTCATCTTCAGCGTGCCGGCGACGAGATCCTGGCGTTTGCCCGCGATGAGCGCGCGCAGCCCGAAGAGGGTCGCCGAGTCGACGACGCCGGATTCCTCGAGCTTGGAGGCCACCTCGGACGCGCTCGAGCCCTGCGGGATCTCGACGATCACCTCGCCCTCGCCGCTGCCCTTCAGCGGCTGCCAGAGCTGCCATTGGCTCCAGGCCACGAGCAGCACCGCAAGACCGACGGCCAGAGCGATCAGACGACGCTTGCGTGAGGGGCCGCCGGGCAGGGTCCCGCCCATGTTGGCGTCGCCGGGTGGCGAGACCACGGTGCGGGGGCCCCGACGGCGGTGCACGGCCACGCTGCGGTAGTCGGGGAGCTCGAACGCCTCCGCAGGCGGCTGCGCGGGCGGATCGGGCTCGATCAACAACGGCTCGGCGGGTGCGGGTGCGGGTGCAGGCTGGCGCGGACGCAGCACCGGGTCGGCGGCGTCGATCGGCGGCGGCCAGGCGGCCTGGCTCTCGGCACCACTCCCGTCGTAGAGATCGCCATCGTCCCACCAGCCCGTCGGATCGCCCTGCGGCTCCGGCGCGGGCATGGCGGCACGTGCCGGCTCGGCGGCGCGGCGCGGCGGCTGCTCGCGCGGTGCGACGGGCTGTTCGGGCGTGGCGCCGTTGGCGGCGCCACGGCTGACGCTGCCGCCGGGCGCGAGCGGGTGATCCGCAGGCGGCTGCCAGCCAGCGTCGCCCGTACGGCGGCGCTCGCGCTCAATGAGCGCCTGGCGGCGCTCCTCGGCGGTCCGCTCGCGGGGCTGCCGCCGTCCTCCTCCGAAGAGACTCACTTCCGGGATTTTCTCACGCTGGGCCGTCGGACGCATGCAACGCGCCGTGAAGGGGTCAAGCGAGCGGTCCTCCGGCGCGCTCCGCGAGCCAGCCGTCCAGCAGATGGGCGGCCGCCCGGGAGTCCTCGTCGGCGCGCGGATCGAAGTCGCGCTCGGCCATGCGGGTGGTAAACCGCTCGTCGTAGAACTCGATCGGCACGTCGACCGCCTCGGCGAGCCGCTCGGCGAACGCGCGCGTCTCCTTCGTCTGGCCCGTCTCGCGGCCGGAGAGACCGATCGGCAGGCCGAGGACGATGCGCTCCACCCCGTGCTCGCGCGTGATGTTGGCGAGGCGCCGCAGGCCGCTCGGCGTGCCCGCCTTGAAGACGACCGGATACGGCGAGGCGATCGTGCCGGTGGGATCGCTCATCGCGACCCCGCACCGGGCACTGCCGTAGTCGAGCGCCATGATCCGGCCCACGTCGGCTCGCCTCCCCCGCTCAGGTCCCGCGCGGCGCTCAGGCGCCGGCGGTCTCGAGCAGCACGCGGCGCGCTTCGGCGATCGCCTCGCCCAGGCCGTCGACGCGCTTGCCACCGGCCTGCGCCACGTTCGGGCGCCCGCCACCACCGCCACCCATGAGGGGCGCGGCAGCTTTGACGACCGCGCCAGCGTTCAGGCCGCGCTCGACGAGCTCCGGGCCGAGGGCGACCACCAGCTGCGGCTTGTCGCCGATGGCGGCGCCGAACACGACCGCGCCAGCGGTGCCGAGGGTTTGCTGAGCGCGGCCCGCGAGCTCGGCGAGGGCCTTGCCGTCGTCGATGTCGATGGTGCGGGCCACGATCGCGCCACCACCCGGCACGTCGTCGCGCTCGGCGATGAGGTCGTCGACGTTCGCGGTGAGCGCCTCGCGGCGGGCCTTCTCGGCGGCCTTGAGCTGCTCGCGGAGGCCCACGATCGTCTCGGCGAGGGCCTCGGGCTGGGTGCGGGCGGCGTCGGCCGCGTCGAGCAGCAGGCGCTGCGCCTCGCGGAGGCGGTCGACGGCCGCCGGGCCCGTGAGGGCCTCGATGCGTCGCACGTTGGCCGAGCTCGAGCTCTCGGAGAGAATGGTGAACGCGCCGATCTCGGAGGTGCGCGCCACGTGGGTGCCACCGCAGAGCTCGCGGCTCCAGTTGCCGTCGCCGATCTCGACCATCCGGACGACGTCGCCGTACTTCTCGCCGAAGAGCGCGGTAGCGCCGCGCGACTTGGCCTCGTCGATCGGGAGGATCTGCCAGCGCACGGGCTGATCGGCGGCGATCCAGCCGTTCACGAGGTCTTCCACCTGCCGCAGCTCGTCGGCTGAGAGGCCCGAGCCGTGGTTGAAATCGAAGCGCAGCTTGTCGGGGCCGACGTACGAGCCGGCCTGGCGGACGTGATCGCCGACCACCTCGCGCAGCGCCGACTGCAGCAGGTGCGTGGCGGTGTGGTTGCCCTGCGTGCGGAAACGCGCGGCGTGATCGACTTCGGCGTCGACCACCTCGCCGACCGAGAGACCGGCGGCCGCCGTGCTGTCGACGACCAGGATCTGATCGTCGCCGACGCGCATCACGTCGCCGACCGGGGCGTTGCGCGCGCCCGGCGTGTCCGGGAGGCCGCCCCAGGAGAGCTCGCCCGAATCGGCGATCTGGCCGCCGCCCGTGGCGTAGAGCGGGGAGCGGTCGAGCTTCACGAGCGTGCGGCCGCCCTCGAGGTGCTCGAGCGCGGTCACGCGCGCATCGACGGTGTGGAGCTCGTCGTAGCCGGTGAAGCGCGTGGGCTCGGTGGCCGTGGCGAGGGTCGCGGCGGCATCGCGCAGGCCGGGCGTGGCGCTCGTGAGCGCGGCGCCACCGGCGCGCGACTGCTCGCGCTGCTTGGCCATGCGCGCCTCGAAGCCGGCCTCGTCGACCCGCAGGCCCCGCTCCTCGGCGAGGTCGCTCGTCACGTCGTACGGGAACCCGAACGTGTCGTGGAGCTTGAAGGCATCGTCACCGGAGATCACGCCACCCTGGGCGTTTGCGGCGACCTCCTCGAAGAGCTTCGTGCCCTGCTCGAGCGTGCGACCGAAGGCCTCTTCCTCGGCGACGACCCAGCGCAGGATCGTGTCCTTCTCGCTCACGAGATCGGGGTAGGCCGTGCCCATCAGCTCGATCACGGCGTCGACGTACTTCGGCAGGAAGCCGGCGGGGATGCCGATCCGGCTGCCCTGCAGGATCGCGCGGCGCATCACGCGGCGCAGGATGTAGCCGCGCTCCTCGTTACTGGGCACGACGCCATCGCCGATCAGGAACGTCATCGCGCGCGAGTGGTCGGCGAGGATGCGCAGGGCACGATCGTCGACCTCCTTCGTCGCCAGCTGCTTGCCGAGCTCGATCAGGGGCGTGAACTGATCGGTCTCGAAGACGTTGCTGACCCCCTGCTTGATGAGGGCCATGCGGTTGAGACCGAGGCCGGTATCGATGTTCTGCGTCGGCAGCGGCGTGAGCGAGCCGTCCTCGCCCATGCGGTACTGCATGAACACGAGGTTCCAGAACTCGAGGTAGCGCTCGCCCTCGCCGGCCGGGGCGTCGTTCGGGCCCCCGACGTCGGGGCCGCGATCGAAGTAGAGCTCCGAGCACGGGCCGCACGGGCCGGTCGGGCCGGCCTGCCAGAAGTTGTCCTCGCGGCCCGCGAGCACGATCCGCTCGCTGGGCACGCCGACCGACTTCCAGGCCTCGATGGCCTCCTCGTCGGGGCCAAGGCCGAGCTCCTCGTCGCCGCCGAACACGGTCACCCAGACGCTCTCGGGCGCGAAGCCGAGGCCCTCCGGGGACGTCGAGAACTCCCACGCCATCTCGACGGCGCCCTGCTTGAAGTAGTCGCCGATCGAGAAGTTGCCGAGCATCTCGAACATCGTCAGGTGGCGGTCCGTGACGCCGACGTTCTCGATGTCACCCGTGCGGAAGCACTTCTGGCACGAGGTGAGCGTGTTGGCCGGCGGCTGCTCCTTGCCGAGGAAGTAGTCCTTCAGCGGATGCATGCCGGCGGTGGTGAGGAGCACCGACGGATCGTGGGCTGCGGGCACCAGCGATGCCGAGGGACGGCGCAGATGGCCCTTCCCCTCGAAGTAGCTCAGGAATCGCTCGCGGATCTCGTCGGACGTCACAGTGCTGCGGAGTCTAGGGAACCCCCTGATCAGTTGATTCCCCTAGACCCCGCCGGGCGAACTGTCCGCACGCGTCAGGCAGGACGTGCGTCGCGCAGTGCGGCGAGGGCCGTCTCGAAGTCCTGGCCCGCCTGCGGGGTGAAGCGCAGCCCGCGCTCGCACTCGACGATCCGGTCGATCCGGAAGCTACGAAAGCCGTCGCGCAGCTCGCACCATGCCACCAGCGTCCACACGCCGGTCCAGAAGACGAGCCCCAGCGGCCGCACGGTGCGGCGCGTCTCCCGGTCGGAGCCGTCGCGGTAGAGCAGCTCGAGCCGGCGGTGCCCGTCGACCGCGGCCCCGAGCTCGTCGAGGCGCCGGCGGTGCACGTCCTGGGTCCACACGGAGTAGGCGTGGATCGGCACCGCATCGGCGCGGCGGCGGGCCGGCTCCGGCAGCACGGCCGCGATCTTCACCAGCGCCTCGTTGGAGGCCTTCGCCAGCTCGGAGCCGCTGAACGCCTGGAGCAGCCGGGCACCGGCCACGAGCGCGACCACCTCGTCGGTGGTGAACATCAGCGGCGGCAGATCGAAGCCACGCTGCATCAGGTAGCCGACGCCCGCCGCGCCCTGGATCGGCACGCCGCTGTCGACGAGCGCGGCCACGTCGCGGTAGATCGTGCGCTCGGAGACGTTCAGCTGCTCGCTGAGGTGCCGCGCGGTGACGAGCCGGCCGCCCCGCAGCTGCTGGACGATCTGGAAGAGGCGGTCGGCTCTGCGCATGCGGTCCCGAGGGCGGGCCTACGAGGCGGGCTCGAAGAGGCCGATCGAGTTGCCGTCGAGGTCGACGATGTACTGGAAGCGGCCGACCGGGATCTCGATGATCGGGCCCACGAGCGTGGCGCCGGCGTCCTTGGCCCGCTCGGCTGCGGCCTCCACCGACTCGATCGCGAGGTGCACCGTGGGTCCGTCGCCGTTGCTGGCCGGCTTGCCCTCGTAGAGGTGGCCGCCCGAGTACGGGCTCTCGCCCGTCTTCGAGATGAACGCGGTCGGGTTCGGGCCGGTCTCGTCGAGCTCGAACTGCGCGGCGGTGATCGCCTCGTAGAACGGGATGGCCCGCTCGAGGCTCGAGACGGGGATCTCGGCCCAGTAGACGGCGGTCTTCGTGGTGGTGGTCATGGTGCGCTCCTTGGTCGGTTGATCGCGTGGTCCCGACCGTCGCAGGGTGCTCCTGACAGCATGGTGTCAGGAGCCGCTGCCGACGCGAAATCCGCGGTCCGACGGGGGACGCTCGAACCGGTCGCGGGCGAACGCGAACGCCGACGTGGCGCGGGTCAGCCGACGATCGTGGCGGTGCCGACCACCACGTCGCCATCGCCGCCGAGGAGGCAGGCGCTCTGGCCCGGAGCGGCGCCGGCGAAGGGCTCGTCGAGCACGAGTTCGGCGCCGTCGAGGCGGCAGGCGATCACCGGCGCGTGGTAGCGCAGGCGCACGGCTCGCACCTCGTCGGCGGTGCCGTGGAGCGCGAGGCGGGTGAGCGCGATGCGGTCGGTGAGGAGGTCGTCCTTCTCCCCAACGACCACCGTCGCGGCGGCCTGGTCGATCCGCAGCACGTAGCGCGGCGGGCCGCCTCCGAGATCGAGGCCGCGGCGCTGGCCGACGGTGAAGCGGTGGGCCCCGTCGTGCTGGCCGACGACGGTGCCTGCGGTGTCGACGATCGGGCCGGGTGCGTCGGCGAGGCCGCCGTGGCGCGCGAGGAACGCGGCCTTGCCGGTTCCCGCGAGAAAGCACAGGTCCTGGCTCTCCGGCCGCTTCGCGACGCTGATGCCGGCAGCCTCGGCCACGGCGCGTACCTCGGGCTTGGTGCGCTCGCCGAGTGGGAACCGCAGGCGGGCGACTGTCGACGGAGCGAGCGCAGCGAGCATGTACGACTGATCCTTCGCCGGATCGACGGCGGCGCGGAGCCGGCCGCTCTTCGGATCGAGGCGGGCGTAGTGGCCGGTGACGAGCGTCGCTGCCCCGAGGCGGTCGGCGAGCCCGACCATCGCGTCGATGCGCACGTGGCCGTTGCACGCGACGCAGGGGTTGGGCGTCACGCCGCGGCGGTGGCCTTCGAGGTAGGGCTCCACCACGCCGGCCCGGAACTCGTCGCGCAGATCCACGGTGAGGTGCGGCATCCCGGCGCGGTGCGCGACCGAGCGCGCGAGCCGCACGGCGCTCGCCGAGCAGCAGGAGCGCTCGCCGTCGTTCTCCGGGCTGCGCCAGAGCTCGAGGGTGACGCACACCACCTCGTGGCCCGCCTCCTGCTCGAGGTGCGCGGCGACGGCGCTGTCGACCCCTCCGGAGAGCGCGACGAGCACGCGCCCATCGTTGAGTGCGCGGGGCTCAGCCGCTCTGGCCGCGTGGCCGAGGGCGACCGCCAGAGCATCCGACGCGAGGTCGGCGGCGTGGAACTTGCCGGCGGAGAGGCCGCCGAGCTCGTCGGCTACCGACTGGGCGTCGATCCGCGCGGCATCGAAGAGGTGCTCGCCCTCGGCGAGGGTGACGGCGGCGCTGGCGGCAGCCTGCGCGGCCCCGCAGCCATCGGCCTCGAAGCCGATGGCGGAGATCCGCAGCTCGCCGTCGAGCAGCAGGCCGATGCGGATCAGGTCGCCACAGGCGGCGCCGCCCGCGATGCCGAGGTGCGCGCCCACGGGCACGCCACCCCGACCGGTCGGGTGCGCGAGATGCTCGGCGAAGCGCTCGTCGGCCACGCCAGCAAGGGTAGGGCCTTCGGCGCTGGCGCCGGGCGGCCCCCCGGGGCTAGTTCGTCGTCTTGGTGTCCGGCTTCACGAGCAGGGCGGCGCTCGTGAGGCGGTCGATCCGCGCGGTGCTGACGAGACCGCCGAGCACCTTGGCCTGGTTGTTCGGCGCGATGACGATCGTCGAGGGGGTCTGCGCGATGTTCAGCGAGCCGAGGAGGCCGTCGTAGACGCCCACCTGGGAAGCGCTGATGATGTAGACCTTCACGCGGCCCTTGCGACGGTCGATGTCCTTCTTCACGCGGGTGCGCAGGACCTTGTCCTCCGTACCCTTGTTCGAGGCGACGAGCACCACGACGGCGTGACGGGTCTTGAGGTCCTTGGCGACCAGCTCGGTCACCTTGTCGGCCTTCTTCTGCGCGGCGTTCTCAGCAGCCTTGGCCTTGGCCTTCGACTTCGCCTTCTTGGCCGCCTTGGCCTTGGCCCTGGCGACCTTGGCCTTCGCGGCGGCGACGGCTTCGGCGCTGCCGGCGGCGGGCGTCGTGCCAGCGGGCGTGGTCGCTGCCGGCGCAGCGCCGGCGGGCGTGGTGGCGGTCTGCTCGCCCGTCTGGGCTTCGTCCCGCGCGGTCGCGGCGTTGGAGGTGGCGGCCGCGTTGTTCGCAGCCTCCACGGCCTTGCCCGGAGCGGAGCTCGCGGCGTCGCCGCCGGCGGCGACCGGCGAGGTGGCGACGGGCGTTGCCGCGGCGGGCTCAGCGGCCTCGTCCTTCGGCTTGAGCACCGTCATCCACAGCGCGGCGAAGACGAGCACGCCAATCAGCATGATCTGCATCGGGCGGGAGACCTGGTTCATCCCTCCCTATCTCGGCCGCCCACCGGAGAACCTGAGCCGAGATCAGCGCACGACCGTGAATGCTCTGAGTATTGGGCCTACACGCGTGCCGCCAGCGTCCAGCAACGTCAGGGAAAGGCGGTAGTTGCCGAGCGGAAGGGCTCGCCCGCGCCAGGTGGGCGTGAGCGTGGTCTTGGCAACGCGAGTCGCCTTGATCGTGCGCGCGCCCTTCAGCGCGACGAAGCGCGTGCAGCGGGCACGCTTACGGTTCTTGGTGGTCTGCACCCGGCAGGTGGACCCCTGCTTGCGCCCCGGCCGGCCCTGCAGCACGCGCAGCTCGACGGTGGCCGCGCGGCTCAGCGTGATCCGCACCGTGGCCTTGGTCGCCTTGCGTGCCTTGCGGTGCAGTCGGCGGCTCGCCGTGCGGGCGCGGTGTAGCACCTTCGGCTTGATCGTCGCGGCGGTGGCCTTGAGCGCGACCGGCTTGGGCGTCGCGACCGGCAGGGCGGCTGCGGCGTCGATGAACGACGCCGAGGCACCCGAATCCTGGCTCATCGTCACGGTGCACGTGGGCGACTTGCCGGCGCCGGCGCAGATGCCACCCCAGCCGGCGAATGCCGAGCCGAGCTTCGGCGTGGCGGTGAGCGTGACGGCTCTGCTGCCGCCGTAGCCCTGCGTGCAGTCGGTGACGCAGGCAATGCCGGGCAGGTCGCTCGTGACGGTGCCGCGACCGGGCTGATCGATGGTCACGTTCAGGCGGCGCAGTGCCGGCGGTGTGCTGCCGGGCGCATCGAGGCGCTGCACGCGGTTGTTGCCGCTGTCGGCGACGAGCAGCGTGGTGCCGTCCGGCCGCACGGCGAGGCCGGCCGGTTCGATCACCTCGCCTGTGCCGGTGCCCTCGGTCGCAAGGGTGTCCCAGTCGTAGCCGGAGCCGTTCGGCGTGCCGCGCACCACCCGTGCGCCGTTCGGTGTGCCCGGGCGCTGCTCGCTCACGTAGAGCGTGCCAGCGGCGTCGAAGGCGATGCCGGCCGGCTGGTCCCAGAGGCCACCCCCGGGCGCAGGGATCGTGGTGCCGTCGGCGAGGTTGCGGATGCGGCGGTCGTCGGCCACCCAGGTGGTGCCGTCGGCTTGCGCGGCGAGCGCGACGGGATCTTGGAGCCCGCCGCGGATCACGCTCGTCGTGCCGTCGGGCATTACCTCGATCACCGAGTCCGAGCCGCGGCTGGCGACGTAAACGCCGTTCGGCGAGGCCACGAGCCCGCGAGGATCGTCGACCGCTCCCGGCTGCGTGACGCCTTGGACCGTGCCGTCGGGAGCCTCCCGGATCACGCGCTTGTTGGTCGTGTCGGAGATCCAGAGCGAGCCGTCGGCGGTGTAGGCGACGCCCGAGGGCACCTCGAACTGGCCGGGCGCGCTGCCAGGGACCACGAATCCGACGCCGGGCGAGACCAGCCCGCGCTGGTCGACCTGCGTACCGTCGGGTGCGTAGACGGCGACGCGGTGGTTGAACGTGTCGGCGACCGCGACCCCGCCCTGCGGCGTGAACGTGACCGCACGCGGGCGGCTCACGTAGCCGTAGCTGCGGCCGGCGATCCCCCACGCGGCGACCACGGCGCCGGAGCCATCGAAGCGCTGGATGCGGTTGTTGGCGGTGTCGGCGATGGCAACGCCCGGACCGGCCTCGGGCTGGCTGTGGAGCGCACGGACGATCTCGAGGTTGCCGAGGCCCGCGCCGTAGCCGATGCGCCCGAAGTTCGTGAGGAACTGGAGCGTGGTGGCGTCGAACACCTGCGCGCGCCCGTTGAGGTTGTCGGCGACGTAGAGCTTCGGCGGCGACGCGCCGTCGACCGCGACGTCGTAGGGGAAGAACCCGTCGGGATCGGAGCCCGGCGCCTGACCGAGCGACCCGGCCTGCCCCAGCAGCGCGAACGAAGCGGGGTCGAGCATCACGACGCGGTGGCTGCCGTCGTCGGCGACGTAGAGCCGGCTGCCGTCGGCGTTCAGCGTGAGGCCCTGCGGGTTCTGCAGGCCGAGCGCCGGCGGGCTGAGCGCGATGCTGCCCGTCTCGGCGAGCGAGTCGTTGGCCACGGTGGTGCGCTCGATGCGGTCGTGGCCGGAGTCGGCGACGTAGACGTCGATCGGGGCGCCCGGCGACGGCTGGAACACGGCGAGGCCGCTCGCGACGATGCCTGCGCTCGCCGACGCCGAGCCGCTCATGAGATCGAAGCGGGTGCCGTCTCCGAAGCTCGAGCGGTAGGTGCCGGAGGCGGCGTCGAAGATCTGCACCCGGTCGTTCTCGGCGTCGAGCACGTAGAGGTGCCCCGACTTGTCGACGGCGACGCCGCCGATCACGCCGAACCGGCCCGGTTCGTCGCGTGCCGCGCGGCTGCCGATGTCCATGAGCCAGTTGCCGGCGCCGTCGAACACCTGCACGACGCCGCTGTACTGGTCGCCGACGTAGATGCGGTTGCCGCCCGACGAGACCGCGACCGCCTGCGGGAAGCGGAACACGCCGTGCCCCTGCGGTTGCTCGCCGATCACCGACGGCGTGAGGGCCGGCGCGGCGGAAGCGGGTGCGGCATTCGCAGCCACCATGCTGGCGAGGAGCGCGAAGGCGACCGCGGGCCCGCGGAAGCGCAGGGCGGCGAGGAGGCGAGGGCGGCCGGTGGCGGCAAGGGCCGGGACGAGGCTCATGCCCTGCACTAGACCGGGCGCGCGCCAGAAGTTGCGGCGTCGCGCGACGGAACGTCGCGCAACCGTCGATCTCACGCCTTTTTCACGACGCTCGACTTGAGCTGCATCGGCCCGAACCCGTCGACCTTGCAGTCGATGTCGTGGTCGCCGACGCCCTGCACGAGCCGGATGCCCTTCACCTTGGTGCCGCGCTTGATCGGCTTCGGACTGCCCTTCACCGGGAGATCCTTGATCACCGTGACGGTGTCGCCGTCTGCGAGCGGGTTCCCGACGCTGTCGCGGATCACCGCCGCCTCGGCAGCCTCCGCCGCTGACCACTCAAACGCGCACATCGAGCACACGGTCAGGCCGGCGAGCTCGTAGGTGTACTCGCTCCCGCACTCGGGGCACGTCGGTGTCGTCTCCGTCATCGCTCCAGACGATAGAGCGCCGACGCGCCAGCGCGCAGCGCGAGTCGCTCAATAGGGCGAGCCTACGAAGGCCAGCAGCGCCGCGAGTCGCGACGGCGTCATCGGCTCGACATGCTCGGGCGTGGCGAGTTCAAAGATCGCTTCTTCCACGCGCTCGTCGGTTCGGAGATCCTCACGATGCTCGACGAGCGTCGCCCAGGCGCGCAGCTCGTCGGTCGTGAGCTCTCCGGCTTGCGTGCGCCGAATCAGCTCGGCCACGTTCCATGCTCGTAGATCGACGAGCGGCTTGTCCGTTGCCGCGGGCAAGGCCCCCACCTCCACGCGTAGCACTGCGAGCTCGTCTGCGCACGCTACGAGCCGCAGCAGTACGGCACGCCGCACCGCTGTCGCCTCGACGCGGCCCCCCGACCGGTCCCCCAGCGAATCCTCCATCACACCGCGTATCGGGTGCAACGGGCGCAAGTTGACGCCTGCACGGAGTGTTTCGCTGAGCTATACGCCCGACAAGCGGGCCAGCGGCGTCACGCGCCCGGCTGGCCGGGCGGCGCGGGTGCGTCAGACGCCGGGGCGCGCGAGCCCCAGCTCCTTGAGCTGGCGCGGCGGCACGGCATCCGGGGCGCCCGTGAGCGGGTCGCCGCCAGTGGCGGTCTTCGGGAAGGCGATGACGTCGCGGATCGATGGCTTGCCGGCGCAGATCGCGGCGACGCGGTCGATGCCGAACGCGATGCCGCCGTGCGGCGGCGTGCCGTAGCGCAGCGCCTCGAGCAGGAAGCCGAAGCGGTCCTGCGCCTCCTCCGCGTCGATCCCGAGGATCTCGAGCACCTTGCTCTGCACGGCGGGGTCGTGGATACGGATCGAGCCGCCGCCGATCTCCGAGCCGTCAAGCACGAGGTCGTAGGCGCGCGAGCGCAGGCTGCCGGGATCGTCGAGGTCGCCGGTGGGAGCGGTGAACGGGTGGTGCAGCGCGTCCCAGCGGTCCTCGTCGTCGTTGTACTCGAACATCGGGAAGTCGACGACCCACGTGATTGCGTGCTCGTCCGCCGGGATCAGCTCGAAGTAGTTCGCGAGGTAGGCGCGCAGGGCGCCGAGCACCGGCGCGGCCGTCTTGGCCTGATCGCCGACGAACAGGAGCAGGTCGCCCGGGCCGGCCTCGAGCACGGCGTTCGCCGCGGTGGTGCGCTCCTCACCGAGGAACTTCGCGATAGGGCTGCGCCAGGTGCCGTCGTCCTGCACGAACGCCCAGGCGACGGCCTTGCCGCCGTGGCGCTGCGCGAGCTCGTTGAGGCCGTCGAGCTCCTTGCGCGGGAACTCGCGCTGGCCGGCGTTGATCGCGCGCACGACGCCGCCGCCTGCGAGCACCGACTCGAACACCTTGAACTCGGAGCCGGCGATCACCTCGGAGATGTCCCGGATCTCGAGGCCGTAGCGAAGGTCGGGGCGGTCGTTGCCGTACTTCAGCATCGACTCGTCGTAGTCGAGCCGCGGCCACGGCGCGGGCTGCACCTTCACGCCGCCGGCCTCGAACACCTTCGTCATCAGCGTCTCGATCTCGCCGATCACCTCGTCCTCGGTGACGAAGCTCATCTCGATGTCGAGCTGGGTGAACTCGGGCTGGCGGTCGGCGCGCAGGTCTTCGTCGCGGAAGCAGCGGGCCACCTGGTAGTAACGCTCGAGGCCGCCCATCATCAGCAGCTGCTTGAAGAGCTGCGGGCTCTGCGGCAGCGCGTAGAAGCTGCCGGGCTGGTTGCGGCTCGGCACGAGGAAGTCGCGGGCGCCCTCGGGCGTCGAGCGCGTGAGGGTGGGCGTCTCGACCTCGAGGAAGCCCTGGCTCGTGAGGTGGTCGCGCATCGCAGCGACGATCTTGCTGCGGAGGATCAGCGCCTCGCGCATGCCCTCGCGCCGGATGTCGACGGCGCGGTGGCGCAGGCGGATCTCCTCGCCGACGGGCGTCTCCTCGTCGACCGGGAACGGCGGCGTGTCGGCCTCGGCCAGCACCGTGAGACTCGTCGTGCGCAGCTCCACCTCGCCGGTGGGGAGATTCGGGTTCACATGCTCACCGCCGCGCAGCTCCAGCACGCCGCCGACGCTGATCACGTGCTCGCTGCGCAGGCGCTCGGCCGCCTTGAAGATCTCGGGGCCCGCCTCCTGCGGATCGATCACGACCTGCAGCAGGCCGGTGCGGTCGCGGAGATCCAGGAAGATCAGGCCGCCGTGATCGCGGCGGCGGTGCACCCACCCAGCCACGCGCTGCTCGACGCCGGCGTCCTGCGCCCGCAGATTGCCGCACCACGTGTCGCGGTAGGCGTTGGCGCGCGGTGCGGGAAGGCTCGTCATGCGGTGCTCGGTCGGTGTGGTGCGTGGGAGGCGGTGCGGCGGTGCCGCGAAGTGCTTGGCCGTGGCTGGCGGCCGATGGGTGATGCTAGGCGGCCGGGCCGTCGGAGGCGTCGTCGCCGTAGAAGGTCACGGTGCCGGTTGCGGCGAGCTGCCGGTGCAGCTCGGCATGGGCATCGGCGAGCGGCACGGTCACCTCGTCCTCGCCGCGCCGGCGGAACGTGACCTGCTCGGGCTCGACGATCGCGAGCACGGGCGCGGCACCGCGGGCGGCAGCTTTGAGCTGCCCCTTCACGGAGCGGCCGGAAAGGTCGATCGTGGCGAGGTCGGGATGCACGTGGGCCAGCTGGAACGCTGCAACGCGGGCGCCAGGCGCGACGATCACATGGAGCGGAGGCGTGCGCTTGACCGTGGAGCGGTGCTCGGGGCTGCGGGCCAGCAGGAGTCGTTCGACGCCCGCGGCCCAGCCGGCACCCGGCGTGGCCGGCCCGCCGATCTGCTGCACGAGACCGTCGTAGCGCCCGCCGCCGCCGACCCCGCTCTGCGCGCCCAACGCGGCGGAGCTGAACTCGAACACGGTGCGCGTGTAGTAGTCGAGGCCGCGGACGAGGGTTTTGTCGATCTCGTACGGGATGCCGGCGACGTCGAGCATCGCCTTCACCTCGGCGAAGTGCTCGGCATCCTCGCCGGCGAGGTGGTCCATGAGGAGCGGCGCAGCGGCCATCACGGCCTGGGTGCCCGGGTCCTTCGCATCGAAGGCGCGGAGCGGGTTCTCATCGATCCGGCTGCGTACGTCCTCCGAGAGTTCGGATTCGCGCGAGCGCAGGTAGTCGAGCAGCAGCTGGCGGTATTCCGCGCGGGCCTCGAGTGAGCCGAGGCTGCCGAGCTTGAGCACGATCTGCTGACCGCCCACCGCCGTGATCAGCCGGTGGAGCAGGGTGATGAGCTCGGCATCGACGAGCGGATCGTCGCTGCCGAGCACCTCGGCGCCGATCTGCGCGAACTGGCGCTGGCGGCCCGCCTGCGCGCGCTCGTACCGGAAGAACGGCCCGTGGTACCAGAGCTTCACGGGCTGCGGGAGCTTGTGCATCCCGTGCTGCACGTAGGCGCGCGCGACGCCCGCCGTGCCCTCGGGCCGGAGCGTCATCGAGCGGCCGCCGCCGTCCTCGAACGTGTACATCTCCTTGCGCACCACGTCGGTGGAGCCACCCACGCCGCGCTTGAAGAGCTCGGTCGACTCGAAGATCGGCGTGTCGATGTGCTGGTAGCCGGCCTCACCGAGCAGCTGCGCGGCGGTGCCGACGAGTGCGTCGCGGAGCTCAGCCTCGTCGGGTAGGACGTCGGCGGTGCCGCGGGGGTGCTGAAGCTGGTCGGCCACGGCCCGGGAGCCTACGCGCCGCGCCCGCGGAGCGTCAGCCGGCCAGATGGGACTACCCGGCGAGGGTCCAGCAGTCGATGGAGCGCGTGAGGCCGCGGATATCGCGTGGGCCGACGGGCGTGAGCGGGCCCTCGGGCGTGCGCACGCCGGTGTGGGCGGCCGCCCGGCTCTCCCCCATCACCGCGGCGGCGGTGGCGTCGTCGACGAGCACGGGGCCCGGCTCGTCCTTCGTGCGTGCCTGGAGGCGGGCGGCGAGGTTGGTGGTCGGGCCGACGACGGCGTACTCGCGACGCGTCGGTGGCCCGACGGTGCCGGCGAACACCGGGCCGGTGGCGATGCCAATGCCCAGCGCCAGGCCGCTCGCCGGTTCCTCGCCGAGTGTTGCCGCGAGCTCGGCGCGCAGCTGCGGGAGCGCGACCGTGAGCAGCTCGCGGGCCGCCTGGACGGCCTGAGCCGCGGCACCGGCATCGTGGACGGGCACGCCGAACGCGGCCATCACGCCGTCACCCTGAAACGAGACGACCGTGCCGCCGTGCCCGTAGACGACGCGCGACACCGTGCCGAGGTAGGCGTCGAGCACGTCGACCAGTCCCTCGGGGCGCGCGAGCCCGGCGGTGAGCGCGGTGTAGCCGCGCAGGTCGCAGAACATCACGGTCGCCGTCTCGGACTGCGGGGCGATGCGGCCGTCGGAGCCGTCGCGCAGGAGGTCGTCAACGACGGCCGGCGGCACGAAGCGGCTCAGCGTCGCCCGCGCCGCGGCACGAGCGCGGCGCTCCTCGAGCGCTCGCTGCACCACGCCAGCGCCCCCACCGAATGCGAGCACGAGCCACGGCAAAATCGGATCGAGGAGCAACCCGCGGTGCACCGCGATCCATGCGATCAGTGGGATGAGCACGCCGAGGCCGACGACGATCCCGACCTGCTCCGCGAGACGCCGACGCAGCGCGGCCGCCGCCGAGAGGAGCGCCGCGAGTGCGGCGAGCGCCCACGAGAGGCCGCCACCCGAGCTGAGGGGCGCGCCGGCCAAGGCCGTCGCGGTCGCCATCGCCTGCACCTCGACGCCGTAGACGCGATCGGAGGAGCCGGCGACGAGTTTCTGATCGGTATCGCCCGACGGCCCGACTGCCGTCGCCCCGATGAGCACGACCTTTCCGCGAAGCTCCGCGCGCGGGATCCGGCTGTCATCGAGGTACCCGTCACGCGTGAGCGGGATGAGATCGTCGAGCGACCGGCGCACGAGGCGGTCGGCGGGCACCACCGGATCGAGCAACATGCCGGCCGCTGGGACGCCCGGCCCGCCGGCCGCGGTGGCTAGGGCATGAGCGAACGTGCTCAGGCCGTCGATCGACCGCACAGCGCGACGGATCTTGCCGTCGTCGCCCAACGGGAACGAGCTGTGCGCGGCGCGGGCGCGCGTATTGCGCAGGAACGCATCGCCGCCCTCGGTGCGGCTGCCACCGAGGACGTTGGTGTCGGCCTCCACTCCTGGGCTCGGCCGACTGGCGACCTCGCTCGTCGCCAGCACGAGGTCGAGGCGGCTCCTCTTCACGGCCTCACGGAGCAGCCGATCCTCGGTGGCATCGGGCGAATCCTCGGTGAACTGCACATCGATCCCGATCGCCCGAACGCCCGCATCGTTCAGCCGTTCGATCGCGTCGGCGTAGGCGCTGCGCGGCAACGGCAGAGACTGGCCCCAGTCGTTGACCGTGCGGGTGTCGACGGCCAGGATCACGACATCGCGCGGCGGATCGATCGACGCGGCGCGGTTGTGCAGGAGGCGGTCGGCGGCCTCTCCACGCAGGCTCGCGAATCCGCCGACAGCGATCACGAGCGCCGGCACCGCGGCGGCGACGAGCACGAGCAGTGCTGCGATCCAGCCGGTCCCGCGCCCCGTTCGCCCCGCACCCACGCGGCGAATACTCGCAGCGCGGGCGCGGGAACACACGGCGTTCCCAGCGACCGCCGGTATCCCGTTCGCCGCCGAACACGCGCCGAAATGTCGCCAGGGTGACAGATCACCGCGGCTGCGCTGGGTAGGTTTGCGCCCATGCCCATCCGGCCGTCGCTCCGCCTCGCGCTGCTGCCCGCTGCCATCGCTGCCGCGTTCGCCGGGGCGCCCGTCGGGGCGGTCGCCGCCGACGGCCCGATCAGCACCCTCGCCGGCACCACCGCCGGCAACGCGGGCGACGGTGGTCCCGCCGCCGCGGCGCAGCTCAACCAGCCTCGCGGCCTGGCCCGCGCGGCCGACGGCCGGCTGCTCATCGCCGACACCGCCAACGGCTCCGTGCGCGAGGTCGGCACCGACGGCATCATCCGCACCGTCGTCGACTCGAGCGTGTTCCGTCAGGTCACCCAGCTGAGCGGCGCGCCGGTGGCCGTCGCCTACGAGACGACCGGCGACACCATCCTCGTCCTCGATCGCGTCGGCCACTACCTCGCGCGGGTCACGCGCGCACCCAACGCGAACGCGCTCGCGACGGTCACGCCGATCGCCGGCACCCGCGACACCCCGGGCAACACCGGCGACGGCGGCCCCGCCACCGCCGCCCGCCTCAACGGCCCTACGACCTTCCTCCGGCTCGCCGACGGCGCGATCCTCATTGCCGACACCGGCAACAACCGCATCCGGCGCGTCGTGCCCGGCGGCACCATCACCGCCTGGGCCGGCACCGGGGAGAGCGGCGCGGGCGGCGACGGCGGCCCCGCGACGGACGCTCGGCTGAACGCGCCCACCGGCCTCGCGCTGATGCTCGACGGCAGCGTGCTCATCGCCGACACCGGCAACAACAGGATCCGGCGCGTGACGCCGTCGGGAACGATCACCACCGTCGCAGGCACCGGAACCGCGGGCTTCTCGAACGACGGTTCCCCGGCGACGACCGCCCTCCTCAGCGCGCCCACGGGCGTCGCGCCGCTCGGCACCAACGGCGCGTTCCTCGTCGCCGACACCGGCAACAGCCGCCTTCGGCGCGTGACACCGCTCGGCACGATCTTCACCATCTCCGGCGGCGCCGCGGGCCTCGCGGGCGACGGCGGCCCGGCGAGCGGCGGACAGCTGAGCGGCCCGACGGCGCTCCTCGCCACGCCCTCCGGCGGCTTCCTCGTCGCCGATAGCGGCAACAGCCGGATCCGGCAGCTCGCATCCGACGGCGCCCTCCCCGGTCCCGCCCCCGGCCGCTCGCTGCGGATCTCGCCGATCAGCGGCAGCGTGCGGGCCTTGCTCGCGGGCCGGGCGGGCGTGACGCTCCGCGAGCCCGACCTCATCCAGCTTGGCAGCCGCACCGACACCGAGGCCGGCCAGGCGACGATCGAGACGGCCACCGCCGCCGGCACCGTGCGCACCGCGACGGTCAGCGGCGGCGAGTTTGCGACCGAGCAGCCCCGCGGGCCCGTCGAGACGGTCTTCAAGCTCACGGCGTCGCTCAACGGCTGCCGCGCCAGCGAGGGCGGCCCGGTGCTCGCGGGTGCCGCAAAGGCCGGGGCCAAGAAGCCGAAGAAGAAGCGCAAGCGCCGCGCGCGCAAGATCTTCGTGCAGTCCGACGGCGGTCACCGCACCAACGGGCGCTACGCCGATGCCGTCGTCCGCGGCACCAAGTGGAGCGTGCAGGATTTCTGCACCAGCACGCGCGTCACGGTGTTCGAGGGCGCCGTCGAGGTGCGCGACCGCGTGAAGAAGAAGCGCGTGCTGATCCCGGCTGGCAAGCGCTACGTCGCCCGCCGCGCCGCGACCAAGTAGTTCAGCGGCTGCGCCGAGCAGCTACCTCGGCCCTCAGCGGCTGCGCCGGGCTCCACCAAAGGCTCAGCGACCGCGCCGGCCGAGCGCCTCGACGTCGATCACCTCGGTCTTGCCACGCCCGAGCTTCACGCTGCCGAGTTCCTCCTCGGCGCGCAGCACGCGGTTCACCGTCGCTCGGCTCGTCCCGGCGAGATCGGCGAGGTCGTCCTGGGTGAGCGGCACGAGGCGCGGGCCGTCGGGCTCGTCACCGCTGGCGTAGCCGCTGCTCACCTCCACCAGCCGGCGCCGGATGCGCTTCTCAGCTGAGACGTAGTGCGCTTCGGTGACGAGCATCGAGAGCCGCCGCACCTGCTCGGCGAGGAGCAGGATCAGCACCTGCGAGGTCTCCGGCCGATCCCGCCGGAGCTTGTCGAAGTCGATGCGGTGGATCGACAGCGTCTCGGCCTGCTCGAGGGCGGTCACCGTCGCGCTGCGTCGCGCGGCCTCGCCGTCGACGAGCGCGAGCTCCCCGAACATCCCGCCGGGCGCGATCACGGCGAGCATCACCGAGTCACCGAGCGGACCGATGCCGCGGACGCCGAAGCGGCCTTTGTCCACCAGGTGCACGGTGTCGCCGGGGTCGTCCTGGTGGAACACCACCTCGCCGCGGGCGAAGCGCCGACGGCGGGCGATCATCAGCAGCTCGCGGAACTCGTCCTCGGGCATCCCCTGCAGCAGCTGCCAGCGCATCGGCGCCGAGCCTATCCGGCGGGCAGGGCGGATCGCCAGAGCTGCGAGCCCACCGGTTCGTTCCAGGGCAGCGCGCCGTGGAACCCGCCGGCTACCGGAGGAACGGGTTGTGCTGCGCCTCGTGGCCGAGCGTCGTGATCCCCATGTGGCCGGGGAGCACCGTCGTCTCGGGCTCGAAGCGTTCCATGAGCTCGGCGATCGACTGCAGCAGGCGGGGATGGTCGCCGCCGGGAAGATCGGTGCGGCCGATCGACTCGCGGAAGAGCACGTCGCCGGCGAGCAGCACCGCGGCCTCGCGGGGCGCGTAGACGACGTGGCCGATGCTGTGGCCGGGCGTGAAGACGACGTCGAAGGTCATGCCGCCGAGCTCGACCACGTCGCCGCCGGTGACGGTGTGCTCGGCGTCGTACGGGAGAAACGGCCCGAGCTGCGCGAACATGCCGCCGCGCTGCGCCATTACTTCGTCAAACTTCAGGAGGATCTCGTACTCGAGCTCCGGCACCCACACCTCCGCGCCGGTGGCCTCGGCCAGTGCGGGCACGGCGCCGACGTGATCGAAGTGCGTGTGCGTGAGCAGGATGCCCGCGAGCGTGCAGCCCAGTTCGTCGAGCGCAGCGAGCAGGCGTTCCGGCTCGGCGCCGGGATCGACGAACACGGCCTCGGTCGCCTGCTCGTCGGCGCGGACCAGGTAGCTGTTCTCCTGGATCGCGCCGACTGTGAACATCCGCACGTCGAGCATGGGAGCTACGAGGCTCGCTGCTTGAGGTAGCGCTGGTAGGCCCAGCGATCGATGAAGTAGCTCATCGGGATGTAGAGGAAGAACGCGAGGATCAGGAAGAAGATCTTCCCGGTCGTCGGCGTGTCCTTCTGCGTGAGGAAGAGGAACGGCGCGAGGATCAGCACCGGCACGAGCGCCTTGACGATCGCGCGGTTCCACGACGGCATCGGCGGCACGCGCACGCCGCGCGAGTCGGTGCGGCTGCCACCGGTGGCGCCGCCTCGGGCGCCCGTGTTGCCGCGCGCCTCCACCATTCCGGCGGCGTTGCCGCGGTGCTTCGTCTGGCGACGCTTCTTCGTCTCACCCATGGGCGATGGAGCTTAGGGAGTGCGAGGCGCTCGCGCGGCGCCCGGCTCGCGGGTGGTCGATGCCGGGCGCTCAGTCGCCGACGACGCTCGGAAGGCCCGCTGCTGCGAGGGCGTCCTCAGTGATGGCGAGGCCGTCGACAGGGAGGTCCGCTGGGAAGCCGTCGAACGCGGCGCGCGGGGCGAGGCCGATGAGCTCGCAGCGGTCGACGGGCGCGTGACGGGCGACGGCGGCGACGAGCGCCGCCAGCGGCACGCCACGGTGGTCCTCGACGTTGCAGCTCACCTGCGCGACGCCTCCGCGGGCGTTGAGCTCGAGGCCGATCGCGCGCACCCCCGGGAGGCCTTCGTCGCCGCCCTCGCGGATCAGCGCGGCGATGCGGCGGGCGTCGTCGAGGGTGGCGGGGGCGCGCAGTTCGAGGTTGAACGCGACGAGCGGCGGGCGTGCGGCGACGAGCACTGCGCCGCTGCTCGGCGAGATCACGCGCGGGCCGAAGTCGGGCTTGAGCTCGCCGTCGTTCACGCGGCGGATGAGTTCGGCGGTGCCGCCGCGCCGCAGCGAGGCGCGCGTGCGGCCGCCGGCGAGTTCGCCGTAGAGAAGCACGGGCAGGCCGGCCTCGCCGATGAGCTGGGCGGTGAGGAGGGCTTCGGCGATGGCGGCACCGGCGCGGGTCTCGTCGAGGTGGACGACGGGGCAGACGTCGAGCGCGCCGACGTGCGGGTGGATGCCGCGGGCGGCCTGGAGGTCGATCATCTCCGCGGCAGCGACGGCTCCGGCGGCGAGCGCAGCCGCCAGCTGGCCCTGGGGTGCGGCGAGCGTATGGACCGCCCGGTGGTGGTCGCGGTCTTCGTGCGTCGCGAGGAGCCTGGCGCCGGCGCTCACGTAGCTCTCACCGACGGCCCGTACGACGGCGGAGTCGCGGCCCTCGGAGACGTTCGGCACCGCCATCAGCAGCGGCGTCTCGGCGGGGGTGCGGTCGGCGGTGGGAGCCACCGGCGGATTGTGGCGGGCTCCGCGGCGCGGTGCCCGGCCGCGCGCCAGGGCGTAGGCGAGACGGGCCGGCTGGGTTGCTGCGCCGCAGTCGGCCGAGCCGGTGCGCGCGCTACGGCGTGGTGGGGATGAGCCCGCCGGTGACGTCGGTGCCGCCGATCGAGATGCCGGGCAGCGTGAACGACGGCAGGTTCGCCGTCACCTCGGCGTTCAGCAGGCCGAGCAGCGCCCCGGCCTTGACGCCCTTGATCTTCGCCTTCTTGGCTGCCGCGGCGAGGTCGAGCGACACGAGCATCTGCACGTCCTTGAAGCGGTAGCCGCCGCCGTCGAGGCCTTCGACCGCGATCGTCGGAGAGAGGGTGAACGCCGCGAACTCGCGCTCGGGCTTGCCGCGGAGCGTGGCGCCGAGGTCGGCGCCGGAGGAGCGCAGGCGCAGGGCGACGTCCTGGGCGAGTACCTTGCGCCCGTCCTTCTTGCGGAACATCACCGTGCCGGTGCCGAGGATGTCGGCGGTGCCCACGTTGCCGGTCTCGAACGAGGCGGTGGTGCTGGCGTCGATCGGGAACGTGATGTTGCGCCCCTTGTACTTGGCGCCTTCCTTCACGCGCACCGTCGCCTTCGCGGCTTTGAGCGTCTTCACGAACTGCTTGTCGAGCGTGAGCGTCATCGAGCCCGTCATCCGCAGGACGACGCTGTCGATCGGCGTCGGGTTGGTGCCCTGGGCGTCGACCGGTGCGGGACGCAGCGCAAGCGTGGCCACGAGCACGAGCAGCGCGACGGGCGCCGTGAGCAGGAGCGTGCGGGTGCGGGTCGTGGTCGTGGTCATGGCTTTCCTCGGGACGGGGGCTGCCGCTTGGCATGTGGCCGGCTGCTGGTTGGAACCCGCCGGCGGCGGCAAGGTCGCGCGGAAGGGGGACGCTACCGCGCCACCTCGGCGAGCGCATCCGGCCGGGCGTGCCACAGTCAGGGGCGGCGTGCCGCGTCGGGTGGCGCCACGGGACTCATCTAGATTGGAGGCATGGCCATCCTCGACGAGCTCACCGCCCAGATCACCGAAGCCCAGAAGCAGCGCGACGCCGTCCGCCGCGATGCGCTTCGCCTGATCCGCGATGCCCTCCAGAAGGAGCTCAAGGACACGGGCAGCCTCGACGAGATCGCCGTGCTCAAGCGTGAGCGCAAGCGCCGCCAGCAGTCGATCGACGTCTACCGCGAGAACGGCCGCGACGACCTCGCCGATGCCGAGCAGTCCGAGGCCGACCTCATCGCCACCTTCCTCCCGGCCGAGCTCTCCGAGGCCGAACTCGCCACACTCGTCGACCAGGCCATCGCCGACACCGGCGCCACCTCCAAGCGCGACATGGGCGCCGTGATGAAGGCCGTGATGGCCGCCTCCGGCGGCGCCGCCGACGGCAAGGTCGTCTCGGGCCTCGTGGCCCGCAAGCTCAACTAGGGCGCAGCCCGTCCCGTTTCCGGGCTCCTAACCCGGGGGCGTGTTGGGCACTCAGCGCGGCGAGTCCCGTTTCCGGGGTCCGATCCCGGAAACGTGTCGGGCAGTTAGCGCTGCGCGATGGTGAGGCCGGCTTGCCAGCCCGGCGCGCGGCCGCCGTCCGGCGGCCCGAGGCGGGCGGCATCGAGCCCGGCGCGCGCGAGCAGCCAGCTGATCACCGAGTTGGAGTTCCACATGTCGCCGGTGCCCGCTTCGTCGCGGCCCCAGGTGAGCCGGGGCACGGTCGGCGCGAGCGCCAGGATCCGATCAGCGTCGGCCGCATGCGCCGACACGACGTCCTCCCCACGCGCCCATGCGCGGTCCGGGATCGCCCCGCCGGGCACGACGCGCACCTCGTAGCGCAGCGCGCGAAGGCGTCCGGCCCACCGCGCGCCGACCGGGCCGGTGAGGGCGACGCCAGCACCGCCGCTGCGCGCGCCCCACGCGGGTGCAAGCTCAATGATCGCCGGCCCGTCACCGCCGACCAGCTCGAGCGCCGCGTGGAACAGCGGCTGCGCCACCCGGCCCTCCCGACGGGCGAGGAGCCGTTCGTACGCCCGCCCATTGCGCGCGACGAACCGGCCGCCCGCGCCGAGCGGCAACCACACGACGGTCACGGCCTGCCCCACGCCTTCCACTCTGACGCGAGCCACCCGGCGCGCCGTCCGTGCAACGCCGCGCCCGTCACGCGTCGACCCACCGATCCTCCCCCGCGCGGCTTCGCTAGGATCGCCTTCGCCCGCCGGTATAGCTCAGTCGGTTAGAGCAGCGGAATCATAATCCGCGTGTCGGGAGTTCGAGTCTCTCTACCGGCATCCCAGAAAGCCCCGCGAAAGCGGGGTTTTCTGCGTTGTGGCCCACGTTCCGTGCTGCGCGCCCAAATCCCCGACCAATTTGGGGGCGTACGACCGACGAGCTGCAGTCGCGCCGCTGACCGACACACGGACGAAGCACTCGGTGGTCGTGCGTAGCCGGTTTAAGGTTCGTAGTCCCGCATGGCCACCGGCTCAGAAGCCAACACGATGAAGCTCGACCTAATCCGTCCGTTCCTGTCACTCACCGCACCGCCAACGAGCGGAGATGAGGTTGAGCCGTTCATTGTGCTTTCAGGGCCGAACGGTTCCGGCAAGTCGCAACTACTCGAAGCGATCCAACAAGGCTTCATCTCAGTCGACGGCCAAGTGGCGAACGCACCTCACTTCGTTGTACGACGGTTTGTGGCAAACCAATTGGTTCCACCCTCCGAAGGAGCCCAAGGGTCACAGCAGTACCGCGACAGCTGGGTCAACCTTGAGTCCAACGTCACGTCATTCCGAGCCCAAGTCGAAGGCCAAGAGCCGGGGCTATCGGCGGACCACGACGACCTTGATGCGCGTGTGGCCGCTCGTCTCGTCGAGGCACGACAGCTCACGATGTCAGCCGTCGAGACGCTTCGGGCGAACGCGAATAAGCGCCTGATCGATCTGGACGCCGAGGATTATCGTCGCCACGCCCCGCTCATCGGCGGGATCCGAGATCCGTTTCAGTTCTCAATTGCCGAACTCTTCCTGAGCTATCACAGCCGCAAGGAGCGCAATGAGTTTCAACAGTGGCGTCTAGAGACGGGCAAGCCGGACGCGTCCCCAATGAGCGACGGCGAGTTCGAGAACAAGTTCGGTCCGCCGCCTTGGGAAGTTCTCGACGAGACGCTCAAAGTCATCGGTCTGGACTACGAGTTCGTTCGCCCAGATGGACCGGAAGAAAACCGCCCCTACGAAGTCAAGCTGCGACACCTCGGAACGGGCGCCGAGGTTCCCACCGCCGCACTGTCGTCGGGCGAGAAGACACTCGTGGCCATCGCGATGACGCTGTTCTCCGGTGCGCGGATGGGAGACTCGATTGAACTCCCGCACGTACTTCTTTTGGACGAAGCCGATTCCGGACTCCATCCGTCGATGGTCAAGAACCTGCTGACGGTGGTGCGCGATATCCTCGTGGCGACTTACGGGGTCAAGGTGATCTTGACCACGCACTCGCCCACGACCGTAGCGTTGGCTCCGGAGGAATCTCTATATGTCATGCGGCGCAGCCCTGATCCCCGGCTGCTCAAGGCCCGCGACCGCGATGAAGCGCTGAACTCACTCACAGTTGGGCTCTCGACGCTCAGCGTTCGTGTTGAGAACCGGCGAACCGTATTCGTCGAGAGCGAGAACGACGAGCAGTGCTACCACGAGCTTTTTCGGATCGTCGGCGCGTCAATGCAAACCGACTTCTCGCTCGAGTTCGTTGCCTCCGGTCGAGGCGGTCAGGGAAACTCGGCAGCTGTGCTTCGACTCGTCAAAGAACTTCGGTCGAGGGGAAACGACGCGGTTTGGGGCCTCGTCGATCGAGACGACCGAGGCGGCGCTGCACCTCACATCGTGTTCAACCCGGAGCGGTACGCGATCGAGAACCTGGTCTTGGATCCCCTGATCGTAGGAGCCTTCATGCTTCGGGAAGGTCTAGTCGCGCCGCCTCGACTCGGACTCTCCGATGACTTGCGACATCTGCACCTCGATGGCCGGCTCCACGGACAGACGATCGTTGACGCGGTATGCGCGCCCGTCACGAGTTCCTCGGACGACATAGCGTTGGTTGACGTCGCGTACCTTGGAGATTTTCAGCTGCGTCTGCCTAGGTATTGGCTCGACACGCGCGGCCATGACCTCGAGGACCGCGTGATCGCCGCGCATCCCCAACTCCGGCGGTACCGCGATCTCAGCAGCACCATCGTCTCGCTCGGCTTCGGAGACCACCCTGCGTTCATTCCCAAGTCCGCCACGCAGGTGTTCGCCGCGCTTCTGAGCTAGCCGCCGAATAGCGAGGTCGGTGCGCATACGACTACAGCGCCCCGATCGCCCGCACGTGCGCGCGCACCTTGGCCTGGGACAGCGCGCCGGCGGGGAACTCGACCACGAAGGGCGTCGTCCTGGGGAAGGCGTGGTGCTGCCAGGTGGGCAGGCTGCCGGAGCGGGTGCCGTAGTTGATGGCCGGCAGGCCGACGGCGTGGGCGTAGCGGCGGATGACGGCGCGGTTGCCCTTGGAGGTGTCGACGAGGCGGGCGTGTTGGTGGATCCACACGGTGACGTCGGGGCAGATTCGCCGGACGGCGGCCACGAGGGCGCGGGTCTCCGGCTCCGACTGTGCGCGGGGCCCGGCGTAGTAGGTGCCGCCGGGTGGGTCGAGCACCTTCCAGTTGTAAGGGCCGTTGCGGTTGAGATCCACGCCGGGGCGTTTCCGCGGGTGCGGAGCTTGCCGCGGCAGCGGTCGGGGCTAAGGGTGTCGACGCTCCACCAGGCGGTGCCGCGGTTCGGCGTCGCCTTGCGGAGCGCCTTCGTCACCGCGATGCCGGCGCGCTCGTCGCCGTGCACGCAGCCGATCACCAACACGCGGTGCGGGGCGTCCGGTTCACCGATCACGCGGGCGCGGATGGCGCGCTTCTCCACCGACGTGCCGAGACGCTCGACGAGCGCAGGCGGTGGAGCCAGCGTCGGCAGCGGCACGGGCGTGGGCGTCGCAACGAGCACGGCCCACATCCTCCCGCTGTGCGCGGGCGAGTTGCCGACTTCCCGGGCCTCAGACCCGCGGAGGTGTGCACGGTCCCCCGCCGGCGCGGTGAGGTTGCCGAGTCCCCCGGGCCTCAGCCCCGGGGAGGTGTGCACATTTTCGCCGGCCCGCCGCTTGCGTTGACGTGACGCTGGAGCCGACGGTACGTGGGCCCGCTCAGCGCGGGGCGATGCGGAGATCCGAGTCGACGGAGTCCGAGCGCGTCCAGCGGCCGGTGGGCGGCAGGGCCTCGGCGAACTCGATCACGTGCGCGACGGCGATCCAGGTCGGGTGATTGTCGCTGCCGGTCGGCAACGAGATGAATGCCTCACTCCCCCGGGCGGCGGCGTTCAGCTGATCTCGCACCACCTCGGGATCAGCGTTCACGGTGAGCGCGTTCTCCTGCGTGAGCTTGATGCGTGTCTGTCCCATTGAGCCAGTATCCACCCGATCGGGTCGGTCGGGGGAATGAATTTGCGGACAGGTCTGACCAGTTCACGCGGCACCTCGTCGATGCCCGCCCGTCGGACACGTTTCCGGGATCGGGTCACGAAAACGTGTTCGCGAAACCGGACCCGCCGGCTCCGCGTGACACGTTTGCGGGATCAGGTCACGTAAACGTGTCACAGGCGTGCCGACGCACCCCCGAGCGTCGCGGTTGCGTACCGACGAGTATCCGGATACCTTGGAGTCTGCGACGCGCTTCCGCGCCGCGTCACCTCGCGCACGACCGACCGCTCGGAGCACGCCCATGTCGACCGCCACGGCCACCGCCACCAGCGCCTTCCCCGGCCCGACGACGCCTCGCCCGCTGCAGGCGATGCGGTTCTTCCGCGACCCGTTCGGCTACTTCCAGCAGATGCAGGCGGAGTACGGCGACATGTTCCGCGTGTCGATCGCCGACGAGAAGCCGTGGATCGTGCTCAGCGACCCGGACCACATCAAGCAGGTGTTCACCGGCAGCCCGGCCGTCTACCACGCCGGCAAGGCCAACTCGGTGCTGCTGCCACTGCTCGGTGACCACTCGGTGCTGCTGCTCGACGGCGCCCAGCACCTGCGTCAGCGCAAGCTCCTCCTCCCCGCCTTCCACGGCGAGCGGATGGCGAGCTACGGCGACGTGATGCGCGAGGCCGCCGAGCGCGAGGTGGCAAAGTGGCGAGTCGGCGAGGAGCTGCGCCTCGCACCGCGCCTGCAGGACGTGACCCTCGAAGTGATCATGCGCGCCGTCTTCGGCATGCGCGACGGCGCCGAGATGGACGAGCTCAGCCGGCGCCTCGTGAAGCTCCTCGATCAGGTGATGCGGCCCCGCACGTTTGTCGCGCTCGGCCTGCTCGGCCCCCGCCGGTTCCGCGAGCTCGCGTACGTGAAGAAGCAGCTCGCGCCCGCCGACGAATCGCTCTTCGCCGAATTCGCCCGCCGCCGCCAGGCCACCGACCTCGCCGAGCGCGACGACATCCTCTCGCTGCTCATGCAGGCCACCGACGAGGACGGCAACCCGATGACCGACGTCGAGCTCCGCGACGAGCTGATGACGCTGCTCGTCGCCGGCCACGAGACCACGGCGACCTCGCTGAGCTGGACGATCGAGCGCCTGATCCGCCACCCCGACGTGCTCCAGAAGCTGCGCGACGACCTCGAGGCCGGCAGCGACGCCTACCTCGACGCCGTGATCAAGGAGGTGCTCCGCCTGCGGCCCGTGCTGCCGGTCGTGGTGCGCGACGTGCAGGAGGACGTCGAGATCGGCGGCCGCGCAATCCCGAAGGGCAGCCGCATCGCCTGCTCGATCACGCTCATGCACCGCAACCCCGAGATCTACCCCGATCCCGAAGCGTTCCGGCCCGAGCGCTTCCTCGACACGCAACCGGGCACGTACACGTGGATCCCGTTCGGCGGCGGCATCCGGCGTTGCCTCGGCGCGAGCTTCGCGCTGTTCGAGATGAAGCAGGTGCTGCCCGCGATCATCGAGCAGCTCGAGCTCGCCCCGGTCGACCCGTCGGACGAGCGCATCGCCCGCCGCCTGATCACGCTCACGCCGGGCAGCCGCGCGCATGTGCGCGTCGTCTCGCGGCGCTCGGCATCGCGCACCGAACCCGTCACAGTGACGGCATGACCGCGTCGCCGCCTCGCCTCACCCGCAAGGAGCAGCAGGCCCGCACGCGCGCGACGCTGATCACCTCGGCCACGCGCGTACTCGCCCGCAAGGGCCTGCGCGGCGCATCGATCGACGACATCACCGCCGATGCCGGCTTCACGAAGGGCGCGTTCTACGCCAACTTCGCAAGCAAAGAGGCGATGTTCCTCGAGCTGCTCGACGAGCAGTTCGCCGAGAAGCTGGAGACCATCGAGCGCATCGCTGGCGACGGCTCGGATCTCGGCGACCAGGCCGACCGCGTGGGCCGAGACTTCGTCGAGGCGCTCCGGGGCGACGAGGACTGGAGCCGGCTGTTCCTCGAGTTCGCCGCGCACGCCACGCGTGAGCCGGCATTCGGCGCGGAGTTCCGCGAGCGCTTCGACAAGCTCCGCGGGGGCGTCGCCGCCGTGCTCGAGCGTCGCGCGGCCGAGCTCGGGATCGTGCCGCCGTTCCCCGCCGACGAGATCGCCCGGATGACGTTCTCGATGGCCCACGGCGTCGCGCTCGAGCAACTCCTCGATCCCGCGACGCCGGAGGATCTCTTCGGCTCGATGCTCAGGCTGTTCTTCGGCGGTGTGGTGGTTGCCAGCACGCCAGCCCCTCCGCTCTAGGCAAAGCGCTGACGTCGATCAGAAGGCGTCCGCAAGCTCTCCAGCCCAACGGACGACCCGGACGCGCTCAGGCGACGAGCGCGCCGACCGCGTGGATCGCGAGGCCTGCGAGGGCGCCGACGACGGTGCCGTTGATCCGGATGAACTGCAGATCCCGGCCGACGTGCAGCTCGATGCGCCGCGCAGCCTGCTCGCCGTCCCAGCTCTCGATCGTGTGCGAGATCACGGTGGCCAGCTCGTCGCCGTAGGTGGTGACCACGAACACCGAGCCGTCCTCGATACGCCGCTGGATGTCGGCGGTGACGGGGCCGTTCGCGGCGAGCTGCTCGCCGAACTCCCGGATCAGACCGGTGCCGCGACGGCTCAAATGCGAGTGCGGGTCGGCGAGCGCCACCTGCAGCGCCGCCGCGGACGAGCGGAACACGGCGACCGCGCCCGCCGCGAACTGCGGATGCTCGAGCAGCCGGACGGCGAGGTTCTGCGCCCGTTCCTGGACCGCCTCGTCGTGCTGGAGGTCGTCGGCGAGACCGCGCAGGAGCGAGTCGAGGGCGATGCGCGCCGGGTGGACGTCGTCGGCGAGCACGTCGCCGATCCAGCGCCGCGCCTGCACGTTCGCGAACTTCGCGACCCGCTCGTCGAGCCACGACGGCGACCAGCTCGGCGCCCGGTCGAGGACGATCTCGGCGAACTCCTCGGGGCGCTCCTCGAGCCAGCGCCGCACCTCGCCGAGGAGGAGGTCGATGAGGCCGTGGTGGGCGCCGTCCTCGACGACCGCCGAGAGCATGTCGCCCGCGATCGGCCCGATCGGCTCATGCACGAGCTGCGGGATCAGGATCGACTCCAGGAGCGTGCGGATCTCGTCGTCGTTGATCCGCTCGAGCGCGATCCGCCCGCCGCGCGCCGCCCGCGCCATCACCCGCTCGGCGTTGCCGGGACGCATGAGCCACTCGCCGAGCCGTTCTGCCACACGAGCGTCGGCCACCCGGCCGCGCACGATCTCCTCGGTGAGGAAGTTCTCGGTGAAGAACTCCTGGAGGCTGTGGCCGAACTCGTCCTTGCGGCGCGGGATCAGCGCCGTGTGCGGGACGGGGATCCGCAGCGGATGTCGGAACAGTGCGGTGACGGCGAACCAATCCGCGAGGCCACCCACCATCGCCGCCTCAGCCGCGGCGTTCACGTAGCCCCACACGCCGTCGTCGGCGCGGCTGCGCGTGGCGAGGTAGACGGCCGCGGCGGCGATCAGTAGCGAGAGCGCGAACGCCTGCATCCGGCGCAGCCCGCGCAACCGCTGCTCGTCGGCCGGGGTGAGGCGATCCAGGAGCGCTGGCACTCCGACGGACGCTACCGATCGCACGACGGGCCGGCGGTCGCAGCCGGGCGTGCGGCACCCGGCGGGCCCGCCGATCATCACCTGCTCTCACCGCGGCTGAGCGCCCTCGTGCGGGGGCGCAGGGCGATGTCCGAAACCCGCGAGCCAGCGCCCGTCCAGCGCCGTATGTTCAGTGCATGCTCGCCGCTCCGACCGATGCGCAATATGCCGCGATGGCGGCCCGCGACGCGCGGCACGACGGCTGGTTCATCGTCGCCGTCACGAGCACCGGCATCTACTGCCGGCCGAGCTGCCCGGCCCGCACGCCGAAGCGCGAGCACGTGCAGATCGCGCCGACCGCGGCTGCCGCGCAGGCCGCCGGGTTTCGCGCCTGCCGCCGCTGCCGGCCCGACGCATCGCCGGGTTCGCCCCAGTGGGACGCGCGCGGCGACGTGGCCGGTCGCGCGATGCGGCTGATCGGTGACGGCGTCGTCGATCGCGACGGCGTCGGTGGGCTCGCCGGGCGCCTCGGCTACAGCGAGCGCCAGCTCCACCGCATCCTCACCGCCGAGCTCGGCGCCGGGCCGCTCCAGCTCGCCCGCGCCCAGCGCGCGCAGACCGCCCGCATCCTCATCGAGACAACCGATCTCCCCATGGTGCAGGTGGCGCTCGCCGCCGGATTCGCCAGCCTGCGGCAGTTCAACGACACGGTCCGCGCGATCTTCGCGACCACCCCCACCGAGCTCAGACAGCGGCGGAGCAAACGCCTCGGCACGTCGTTGCCCGGCACCGTGCGCGTGCGTCTCCCCTACCGCCCACCGCTGGATCTCGGCGGCCTCTGGCGCTTCCTCGCCGCCCGCGAGCTGCCCGGCGTCGAACTCGCCACGGCCGACGGCTTCACGCGCACGCTCCGGCTCCCGCGCGGCCACGGGGTCGCCCGGCTCAGCGCCGAGCCCGGCAGCGACGCGATCGAGCTCGTCCTCGCCCTCGACGACCTCCGCGATCTCGCCGCCGGCGTCGCCCGCTGTCGCGCTCTGCTCGATCTCGACGCCGACCCCTCCGCCGTCGACGCCGCGCTTGGCGCCGACCCGCGCTTCGCCGCCTCGGTCGGCGCCGCACCGGGCCGCCGCGTGCCTGGCGCCGTCGACGGCCTCGAGCTCGCCGTCCGCGCGGTACTCGGGCAGCAGGTGTCGGTCGCGGGCGCCCGCACCCTGGCCGGCCGCCTCGTCGACCTCGCCGGCGACGAGCTCACCGCCGAGAGCGACGAGCCCCGCCACCTCTTCCCGAGCGCCGCCGCACTGGCCGACGCCGACATCGCCAGCATCGGCCTCCCCGCCGCGCGCGCCGAGACGATCCGGCGCCTCGCCGACCTGGTCGCACACGACGAGCTCCATCTCGCCCCAGGCGACGACCGCGACGACGCCGCCCGCGCACTCCTCGGCATCCCCGGCATCGGACCGTGGACCGTCGAGTACGTGCTCATGCGCGCGCTCCGCGACCCCGATCGCTTCCCCGCCGCCGACCTCATCGTCCGCCAGCAGTTGCTCGGCGCCCACACCTCCGCATCCCCCGCCGCCGCCGCGCGGATCGCGGAGCTCGCCGAGCCCTGGCGCCCGTGGCGCAGCTACGCACTGATGCACCTCTGGGACCCCGCCGCACCGCTCGGCCCCGTCTCAGCGTCCTCCCCGACCACCGCACGCAAGCCCCGAGTCCTGGAGGCCGCATAAATGCCCGCGCACACCAAGATCGATCACCCGACGCTCGGCGAGATCGTGCTCGTCGCCAGCGACGCCGGACTCAGCCAGGTGACCTTCACCGGCCAGCGTCACGACCGCCCGCTCGAGGACGGCTCCCGCGCCGACCCCGCCGCCCCGGTGCTGCGCGATGCCGTTGCCCAGCTCGAGAGCTACCTTGCCGGCGAGCTGCGCGAGTTCGACCTCCCGCTCGCACCGTCCGGCACGCCCTTCCAGCAGTCTGTGTGGACCGAACTCGTCAGCATCCCGTTCGGTCAGACGACGAGCTACGGCGCCATCGCGACGAGCCTCCCAATGCCCTCAGCCGCTCGCGCCGTCGGCTCGGCGGTCGGCCGCAACCCGATCGCCGTGATCGTCCCCTGCCACCGCGTGCTCGGCTCCGCCGGCGCCCTCACCGGCTACGCGGGCGGCCTGCACCGCAAGAAGCACCTCCTCGAGCTCGAAGGCATCCTCCAGCCAACGCTCGGCTAACGACCGGCGCGGGCGAGCAGCAAGTGGCGCTCGCGCGCGGTCGGCGCCAACTCGGCGGCCCGCCGCAACTCGGCATCCGCGGCGGCATCACAGCCGAGGCGGCGGAGCACGTCCGCCCGGGTCGCCGCGAAGAGGTGGTAGCGGGCGAGCCGCGGATCGCCCGCGATCGCGTCGAGGGCGGCCAGCGCTGCCTTGGGACCATCGGCGTAGAGCACAGCCACCGACCGGTTCAACTCGACGACCGGCGACGGGGCCACCTGCGCGAGCGCGTCGTACAGCGCGACGATCGCGTGCCAGTCGGTTTCGCCGAACGCCCGTGGTCGCGCATGGTGCGCCGCGATCGCGCCCTGCAGCGCGTAAGGCCCGAGCGGCCGTCCGGTGGCCACCGCACGGTCGAGCGCGGCGAGCCCGTGGCGGATCAGCGTGCGATCCCAGCGCGCGCGGTCTTGGTCGGGCAGCAGCACCGGCGTTCCGTCCGGAGCGGTGCGCGCGCCGAACCTCGACGCCTGAAGCTCCATCAACGCCACCAGCCCGTGCACCTCGGGCTCGCGCGGCAACAACCTAGAGAGCACCCGCCCGAGACGCATCGCCTCGCGCGCGAGATCTCGCCGGACCCACGCGTCGCCGCTCGACGCCGAGTAGCCCTCGTTGAACACGAGGTAGATCACCTCGAGCACCGCCGCAAGCCGTTCGGCCAGCTCGTTCTCCTGCGGCACCTCGAACGGCACCCGCGCCTCCGCGAGCGTGCGTTTGGCGCGCGAGATGCGCTGCCCGATCGTCGGCGACGGCACGAGGTACGCGCGCGCAATCTCGTCCGTCGTGAGTCCGCCGAGCAGCCGCAGGGTGAGCGCCACCCGCGACTCACGGGGCAGCAGCGGGTGGCACGTGACGAAGATGAGCGCGAGGAGGTCGTCGCCGATCGCATCCGGTGGCGCGCCCGCGTCGACCGCGAGCTCAGCGAGCACGGCGTAACGGTCAGCTCGGCCGCGATCCCGGCGGATGCGGTCGATCGCCCGATTCCGCGCGACGGTCATCAGCCACGCGCCAGGGCGATCCGGAACGCCGTCACGCGGCCACTGCTCGAGCGCGACGACGAACGCATCCTGCGCCAGCTCCTCAGCCAGCCCGACGTCGCCGAGCAGTCGCGTGAGCGAGGCGACGACCCGCGAGCACTCGATCTTCCAGACCGCCTCGATCGAGCGCCGCGCATCCACTAGGCCGCGGGCTCCTCGTCGAACCGCTCGGCGAAGTCCTCCAGCGAGATGCAGGGGCGGAGCTCGAGCCACGAGGTGGAGGCATCGTTCGGGTCACTCGGACAGCGCCGCGCCCATTCGACCGCCTCCTCGAGCGAGCCGACCTCCCACACCCAGTAACCGACGACGATCTCCTTGGATTCCGTGAACGGCCCGTCGACCACCGATGTCGTCCCACCCGAGAACGCGACCCGCGCGCCTTCGGCGGTCGGCGTCAGTCCACCGACCTCGAGCATCACGCCGGCGGTGACGAGCTCGTCGTTGTACGCGCTCATCGCCGCGAGAAGCTCATCGCTGGGCATCGCGCCCGTCTCGTCCTTCGGCTGCATCTGCACGAACACCATGACCTTCATGTGAAGTCCTCCCAAGTTGTGGTTTCAACCGTCACGTCGAATGGGCAGCGCGGATTTCGACAACGAACCGACTGGACGAGCGCCGGGGTCGGAGGAGACCTGGCCTACGGCGACGGCAATGCCGCGACCCAGGCCTCGAGCGCGCTGAGCGCACCATCGAGCTCGTCGCGCGAGGCGGCGTACGAGAGCCGCACCCAGCTGCCACCGTCGACCGCGTCGAAGTCGGTGCCGGGCGTGAGGGCGACGTTTGCCTCATCGAGGATCCGGCGGCAGAGCTCGACGGAGTCGGAGGCACCCGCACGCTCGAGCAGCGCCGTGGCATCGGCGTAGACGTAGAAGGCGCCGTCGGCCGGCGCCGGGGCATTGAGGCCCAGCCCGGCGAGCCTCGGCACCACCAGATCGCGGTGCTCCGTGCAGCGCGCGGCCGCAGCGGTCGCCTCGTCGTAGGAGCGCTCGGTGAAGGCCGCCAGCGCCGCCGACTGCGCGAGCGCCGGCGGGCAGAGCGCGAGGTTGCCCGCGAGGGCGTCGACGGGAGCGATCAGCTCCGGCGGCAGGAGTGCCCAGCCCAGGCGCCAGCCGGTCATGCCCCAGAACTTCGAGAACGACGACACCACGATCGCCGAGCGGTCGTGCTCCCAGGCGCACGTCGCGCGCGCCGAGCCGTGCAGGAGACCGTGGTAGATCTCGTCGCTGACGAGCCGGACTCCGCGCTCGGTGCACCACGCCGCCAGCTCCGCGAACGCCGCCGGCTCGATCACCGTGCCGGTCGGGTTGGCGGGCGACGCGACGACCAGCGCCGTCAGCGGGCCGTGCTCGGCGATCGCCGCATCGAGCAATGCAGGGGTCGGCTGGTGGCGCACCTCGGGGCCGCACGCGAGCTCGATCACGTCGGCGCCGAGCGCGGCGAGGATGTTGCGATAGGCCGGGTAGCCGGGCCGCGCGATGGCCACGCGGTCGCCCGGATCCAGCGCGGCGAGGAACGCGAGGACGAACGCGCCCGACGAGCCCGTCGTCACGGCGACGGCCTCGCGGTCGACGTGCACGCCGTAGGAGCGCTCGTAGTGCGCAGCGATCGTCGCGCGGAGCTCGGCCGTGCCGAGGGCCGCCGTGTAGCCGAGCCGCTCCCCCGATGCGAGCAGGGCCGCGGCACGCTCGCGCACATCGGTGGGAGCGCCGCCGTCGGGCTCGCCGGCGCACAGCGACCACACGCGGTCGCCGGCCGCGCGACGCCGCTCGACCTCGGCGAGGATGTCCATCACCGCAAACGGCGGAACGACGGATCGCAGGCTGGTCTTCACCGCTGCATCGTTGCGCACGGCGCCCGGAACTGCTCGGGGACCGCAGTCCGATACCGGTGGTCAGGCGCCGACGCATGCGCCAGGATGCATGACATGCCTTCCATCGCCCTCCGCTCCACGCTCACGCGTACCGCTCTCCTCGTCGGCGCCTCGGCCACGATCGCGTTCGCAGCGGGCTGCGGCAGCAGCGACAGCAGCGACTCGTCGTCTGGCGGTTCCGGCGGCGGCAGCTCGTCGCAGATCACGGCGACCGCGGGCAAGGACATCTTCGCCGCCGCGAGCTGCAGCAGCTGCCACACCCTCGCCGACGCGGGTGCGAAGGGCAACATCGGCCCGAACCTCGACGAGGAGAAGCCGCCCGTCGACGAGATCGTCTCGAAGGTGACCAACGGCGACGGCCGCATGCCGTCGTTCAAGGATCGCCTCACGACGGAGCAGATCCAGGCGGTCGCCGACTACGTCGCGTCGGTCGAGGGCAAGTAGCGAGCGCGCCGGCGCCGGCGGTTCAGCTCAGCTCGAGACCGAGGATCTCGACGTCGCGGCGCACGCCGTCGAGTTCGGTCACGCGCGGCAGCAGGCCCCATCGTTCGAAGCCGTACCGCGTCGCGAGCGACACGCTGGCGTCGTTCTCCGCGAACGTGATCCAGAGCATGCTCCGGATCCCGAGCCCGGGCGCCTCGGCGAGCGCGTGCTCGAGGAGGCGCCGGCCGAGCCCGCGCCCCTGCGCCTCCGGGGCGAGGTAGATCCCGATCTCGACGGTCGCGTGGTAAGCCGGGCGGCCGTAGTAGTCGCTGATGCTCAGCCAGCCCAGCACGCCGCCGGCCTGCTCCACCACCCAGATCGGGCGCCGCGCCGGATCATGCAGCGCGAACCACGCCACGCGTGAGCGCACCGTGACCGGCTCGAGATCCGCCGTGGAGCACCGCGACGGGATCGACGCGTTGTAGATCTCCACGATCCGGGGCAGATCGGGCGCCAGCGCCTGGCGCACCAGCGCCGCCTCAGGTTGCCGCTCCGCCCCGCTCATGGGGCTGACGCTACTCGCCGAGCTTGTTCAGGCCCGGGTCACGCAGCACCGCCGCGGCGTCGGCGTACATCCGCGCCTTGATCCGGCCGAGCGTCTTGCCGTCCTTGCCGGTCAGCGCCTGAGCCTGCTCGACGGCCAGCGCGAGCACCTGCTGCTCGGGCACGGCGGCATCGACGATGTCGACCGCGAGGGCGTCGGCGCCGCCATACCGCTTGCCGGTGGTCATCGCCTCGTGCGCCGTCTTCTTCGAGAGGCGCGCCTGCAGCAAGGCCGCCATGCCCGGGGTGAACGGGATGTGGATGTCGATCTCGGGCGTGCACCAGAAGCCGCGGTCCGAGCGCATCACGCGGAAGTCGTGGGCCTGGGCGAGCATCGCGCCGGCGGCAAAGCAGTGGCCCTGGATCGCGGCGATCGACGGTGCGGCGAGCAGGAGCTGGCGGGCGAACAGCTCGTGGACCGTGTTGATGAAGTCCTGCGCCCGGTCGGCGTTCGCGCCGATCCACTCCAGGTCGAGGCCGTTCGACCAGAACTTGCCGCTGGCGGTCGTGACGAGTGCCTTCGGGCCGCCGGCCGCCTCGACCTCGTCGAGCGCCGCCGTCACGGCGTCCACCCACGGCGGGTTGAAGCGGTTCTCGTCGTCTCCGAGGTTGAGGATGAAGACGTCGCCGTCGCGCTCGAGCGTGGGCACGGGTGCTGCTCCTTGGGTCGCCGGGGCGCCTCGTGGCGGGCGCCGACGTGGTGCAGTGTGCCGCATCGCCGTCCTGCGCGCCGCCCCGCCCCGCCGCGGGGTTTGCGCGGTTTCCAAGCATCCAGCGCGCGGGGTGCGATAGACAGATGGGCATGGCTCGCACGCAGTACGCCGAGGAGATCGACCGCATCGTCGACGGGCCGGGCACCTTCCGCACGTTCGGGCCGGCGAGCCCGCGCAGCAGCCGCGCCTCGCGCAACATGCGGCGCAGCATCTACCTCATCGTCGCGACGTGGCGGCCGACGAGCCGGGGCATCCGCATCGGCCGCACCGCAATGGAGCGCGCGCTCTACACCCGGCCGATGCGCGGCACCAGGCTCGAGCGCTCCACGCTCGGCGGGGTCGACGTCGAGTGGACCGTTTCGAAGCGCGCGCAGGGCGTGCCCGAGCGCACCCGCGTGGTGCTCTACCTGCATGGCGGCGGCTACGTCGTCGGCTCCCCCAAGACGCACCGCAACCTCACCTCACGGATCTCGCACGTGCTCTCGACGCCGGTCGCGAGCGTCGACTACCGGATGGCGCCCGAGGTGGGCATCCGCGAGTCGTTCGCCGACGCCGTGGCGGCCTACCGCGGCCTGCTCGATGAGGGCTACCCGCCGGAAGGCATCATCATCGCCGGCGATTCGGCCGGGGGCGGTCTGGCGGCCGGCGTCGGACTCGCCGTCGTCGATCAGGGCCTCCCTGCTCCGGCTGGCCTCGTCCTCCTCTCGCCCTGGCTCGATCTGGCGAACGCGGGCGGCTCGCACACGGCCAACGTCCTCACGGAGGCCCTGATCGGCGGCGAGGTGCTCAACCGCATCAGTCGCGCGCTGCTCCCCGACGAGGCCGCGCGCCGCGACTGGCACGTCTCCCCCTTCCACGCGCCGAGCGAGCTGCTCGCGCAGCTCCCGCCCACGCTGGTGCAGGTGGGCGGCGCCGAGGTGCTGCTCGACGATGGCCTGGAGTTCGCACGCCGCATCGCCATGGCGGGCGGCACGGTCGAGCTCGACCGGTTCGAAGGCCAGGGCCACGTCGTCGCCATGTGGACCGGCCTGCCCGAGGCGCGCCGCGCGCTGAAGGAGCTCGCCGCCTGGGCGAAGGACGTGCTCCCCGACCATCTCGAGCCGGTCACGCCCAGCGCCGAGACGATCGAGGAAGCGGTCGAGCACGGCGGTGCGGCGCCTGGGCCCGAGGATCTCCTCGGCTGATCGCCGCGCGGCGCCGTGCGGGCACGGCGACGTGGCGGGATCGACCACTACCATCCCGTCGCGATGCCTCCCGCCCGTCGCCCGCGTGCCCGCAAGCCCATCGTCGAGGTCCCCGTCGAGCAGCGCCCCGGCGAGGCGCTGATCTGGACCGACGGAGCATGCAGCGGTAACCCCGGCCCGGGCGGCTGGGCCGCGATCGTTGTCCCCGCCGACGGCGGCGAGCCGCTCGAGCTCTCCGGTGGTGAGCCCGAAACGACGAACAACCGCATGGAGTTCTCGGCCGCTCTCGCCGGCCTCCGCAGCCAACCGGACGGCGCCGCCGTCTGCATCGTCACCGACTCGCAGCTGATGGTGAACTCGATGACCACCTGGCTCGAGGGCTGGAAGCGCAAGGGCTGGAAGACCGCGTCGGGATCGCCCGTGAAGAATCAGGACCTCGTTCAGGCGCTCGATGCCGAGGTGCAGCGCCTCGGCGCGGTGCGCTGGCACTGGGTGCGTGGCCATGAGACCGGCGCTGGGCACGAGCACAAGGCGCTCAACGACCGCGCCGACCAGCTCGCCGTCGCCGCAGCCGCAGCCGCTCGCTAGAGGCCACCGCCGCCGCAAGGCGGCCGGAGGGGGCGACAGACGATCCTTGCCCGTCGCCCCCCGCGTCTAGCTCTATCGGACAGCCGTACCCGCCTGGCGATCTGCACCCCGTGACCACCGGGTGCCCAGGGCATCCGGGCGCACTCCCTCGGTGTCCGGACCTCTGCTCGCCCAACCATCAGCGCGGCTCGCGACGCGCCGACATGAGTCCACGTTCACAGTGTGGACACCGGGGCGCTCCCTCGACGTTCGTTCGACCGTGGAGCGGCGTTGCACCATGAACCTGGGCATAGGTGGTACTGGAGGGTCACAAAGAGGCCCCGGCGCCCTGCCGGTGTAGCCGTGTATACGAGTTTGCCCGCAAAACAGAACCTTTGCCGCGAGCAGGGGTGTTTGCACGGACGGCTCCAGGTACCTCCCCCGCATTGTCCCCGCCCGGGACCTTGGCTACACTCCTGACGGTCCGACCCCTACCGGTCCCAACACTTCATGCTGCACCGCCGCGTTCTCCCTTACGCTCTCGCCCTTCTGCTCATCAGTCCCGCCGCCTCGTTCGCCGCGTCGGCCACGCAGGACGCCTACGACGAGGGCGACTCCGTCGTCCAGGACGACACCACCTCCGGCAGCGACGACGACTCGTCGCCGAGCGACGACACCACCTCGGAGTCGGCCACGCCCGCCCCGTCGGCCACGTCGACCAGCAGCCTCCCCTTCACCGGCCTCGAGGCCGGCCTCATCGGCGCCGCCGGCCTCGGCCTGTTCGGCACCGGCCTGGCGCTGCGCCGGGCCGCTCGCGAGCAGCAGTAGCAACGGCCGCCGCGAGCGGTCGGACTACCTCGCCGGGCTACTCGGTCTCGCGGCAACAGCCAAGCACCCTTCATTGAGGGCCGTCCTCTGGGGCGGCCCTCAATCGTTCTCGGCGCGCTCGCCCTAGTCTCGTTCTGGTGCGCACCTTCACCCGTCTCCTGGGATTCCTCAGGCCCTACCGCACGGGCTCGATCCTGTCGTTCCTCTTCGCGCTGCTCGCGATGGTCGGCACGGTCGCCATCCCGGCAATCAGCGGCCGCGCGATCGACGCGGCGACGACGGGCGATCGCACGGCGCTCTACACCTGGATGTGGGCACTGGTCGCAGCCGGCGCGGCACGCTGGATGCTCACGGTGGCTCGGCGCGAGATCGCCGGGCGCGTCTCGCTCGGCGTCGAGCTCGACCTCCGCCAGCTCTTTGCCACCCACCTCCAGTCGCTCGAGCTCGCCTACTTCGAGGGGAGCCGCACCGGCCAGCTGATGAGCCGCTCGACGGTCGACCTCGCCTCGGTCCGGTTCTTCCTCGGCTACGGCCTCATCTTCATGATCCAGTCGGCGCTGACGATCGTGCTCTCCGCGATCGCGATGCTGATCATCAATCCGCAGCTCGCGCTCGAGGCGCTGGCTCCGGTGCCGTTCGTCGTCTGGGTCGCCCGCCGTTACGGCCTCCTCGCGCGGCCATCGCTGCAGGAGGTGCAGAACCGCGTGGGCGAGCTCACGGCCGAAGCGGAGGAGAGCCTGTCCGGCGTGCGGCTCGTGCGGGCCTTCGCGCGGGAAGACCGCCAGCGCGAGCGGTTCCGCAACGCCGTCGACGGCGTGTTCACCCAGTCGATGCACGCGACGCGCCTGCGCGCCTTCTACAACCCGCTGATCGGACTCCTTCCCCAGCTCGGCCTCGCCCTCGTGCTGCTGCTCGGCGGCCGACAGGTGATCAACGGCTCCCTCACCATCGGCGAGTTCACGGCCTTCTACGGCTACGTGCTCGCGCTGCTGGGCCCGATGCGCACGCTCGGCACCTCGCTCGGCATGGCCCAGCGCGCCGTGGCCTCCGGCGCGCGGCTGTTCGAGATCCTCGATCGCGCACCGCGCATCACCTCACCCGCCGATCCGGTGGCGTTGCCGGAGGGGCCGGGGCGGATCGACCTCGAGCACGTGTCGCTGCGGTTCGAGCGCGGCGCCACTGACGCCATCGACGACGTCGATCTCCACATCGACGGCGGCGAGGTGGTCGCACTCGTCGGCCCGACGGGCTCCGGCAAGAGCGCCCTTGCGTCACTGGTGTCGCGTCTCTACGACCCGACCGCGGGCACCGTTCGCCTCGAGGGCATCGACCTCCGCGAGCTCGATCCGATCGCGCTCCGCCGCCAGATTGCGGTGGTCGACGACGATCCGTTCCTGTTCAGCGCCACGATCGCCGACAACATCGCCTACGCCCGCCCCGACGCGACCGCCGACGAGATCGAGGCTGCCGCCCGCCGCGCCCAGATCCACGACACGATCGCCGCGATGGATGACGGCTACGACACGTGGATCGGCGAGCGCGGCCTTACGCTCAGCGGTGGTCAGCGGCAGCGGCTTGCCATCGCCCGCGCGCTCCTAGCGGAGCCGCGCGTGCTCGTGCTCGACGATGCGACCGCGGCCGTGGATGCGGCCACCGAGCTGCGGCTCGTCGAGGCGCTGCGAGAGGCGATCGGCGAGCGCACGGCCCTGCTCGTCACCAACCGCCCGGCCACGCTCGCCCTCGCCGACTCGATCGTCGTGATGGACGCCGGCAAGGTGGTGGACCGCGGCACTGGCTCCGAGCTGCGCGAGCGCTGCGCCCTCTACCGCGACCTCACCGAACTCGGTGCCGAATACGCGCCGAGCCTCTCGCTGGCCGCGCGTGAGGAGGAGGGCCTGTGAGCGGCGACGGCGCCCCGCGCGCGGTGCCGCCGCCAGCCCCGCCGCCGAAGCGCGAGCGGAAGCCGGGCGATCCTCGGTTCGACGTGCGCCGTCGGCTGGCCGCCACGCGCGGCGGTGGCCGCAAGCTGCGCCGCCTCTTCGTGCTGCTGCGACCGTATCGCGCCCGCACGATCGGAATGTTCATCGCGCTGATCGCCGCGACGGGCGCCGCGCTCGCCCCCGGCCCGCTCGTCAAGCACGCGATCGACGACGGCATCCGCGCCGGCGACGCGAACGTCCTCACGCTCGTCGTCGGGCTCTTCCTCGTCTCGGCGCTGCTCGTGTGGGCCGGCACGGCCGCGATGACCTACCTCGTGAGCTGGGTGGGCCAGCGCGTGCTGCAAGACCTCCGCATCCAGATCTTCGACCACCTCCAGCGGCTGCCCGTGGCGTTCTACGAGCGCAAGCGCACGGGCGTGCTGATCTCGCGGCTCACGAACGACGTGCAGGCCCTCGACACGCTCGTCACCGACGCGATCGTCACGCTCTTCCAGTCGACGCTCACCCTGCTCGGCGCGATGGCGATCCTCGTCGTCTACGACCCTGGCCTCGCGCTGCTGAGCTTCTCGGTGCTGCCGTTCGTGATCATCGGCTCGGTCGTCTTCCGGATCGCGTCGGCGGATGCATACCGCCGTACCCGTGAGGCGATCGGCGCGCTCACGGCGGAGCTGCAGGAGATGCTCTCGGGCGTCCGCGTGGTGCGGGCCTTCGGCCGTGAGGATCGCCACCTTCGCCGCTACTCCGAGCTCAACGAGGAGAACCGCCGAGCCAACATGACGACGGTCCACCTGAACGCCGCCTACTTCCCGGCGATCGAGTTCGCGAGCTCCCTCGCCACCGTGCTCGTGCTCGGCGTCGGCGGCATCCAGGTGATCGAGGGCGACGCGACGATCGGCGTGCTCGTGCTCTTCATGGCCACGCTCGGCAACTTCTTCGACCCGATCCAGCAGCTCAGCCAGCTCTACACCACCTACCAGTCCGGGATGGCCGCGCTCGACAAGATCTTCGAGCTCCTCGACGAGCCGGTCGAGCTGCAGGATGCGCCCGATGCCGTGCCGCTGCCTCGGGTCGAGGGCCGGCTCCGGCTCGACGACGTCTCGTTCCGCTACCGCGCCGACACGCCGTGGGCGCTCCGCGACGTGAACCTCGAGCTTGCAGCCGGGCAGACGCTCGCGCTCGTCGGGGCGACCGGCGCGGGCAAGTCGACCCTCGCGAAGCTCCTCGCGCGCTTCTACGACCCGACCGAGGGTGCCGTGCTCGTCGACGGGCACGACCTGCGCACCGTTACCCAGCACTCGCTGCGACGCCAGCTCGGGATCGTGCCGCAGGAGCCGTTCCTCTTCTCCGGCAGCATCGCCGACAACCTGCGATTCGGTGCGCCTGGCGCGAGCGACGACGCGCTGTGGGCGGCGCTCGAGGCCGTCGGCGCGCGCGAGTTCGTCGAGGAGCTCGCGAGCGACCTCGGCACCGAGGTGGGCGAGCGCGGCGTGCAGCTCTCGGGCGGCCAGCGGCAGCTGCTCGCATTCGCGCGTGCGCTGCTCGCCGATCCGCGGATGCTGATCCTCGATGAGGCGACGGCTGCGGTCGACCCGCGATCCGAGCGCCGGATCGAAGAGGCGCTGAAGACGCTGATGCACGGCCGCACGGTCGTCGTGATCGCGCATCGCCTGAGCACGATCCGCCACGCCGATCAGATCGCCGTGCTCGAGGGCGGCCGCATCGTCGAACTCGGCAACCACGAGGAGCTCGTCGCCGCCGGCGGGCGCTACGCCGAGCTGGATGCCTCCTGGCGCCGGCAGGATGCGACGACCGGCGACGCGGCGCCAGCCGGCTGAGCGACGTCCGGGCTGGCGGCCGGCTGGGGCTGAACGGGACGTAACTGGGGTTGCGGCAACAGTTATGTCCCGCTCAGCGCCGGCGTCGTAGGCTGCGGGCATGGCTGACGCTCCGGTGTTCCTCGTCCAGCTCACCGATTCGCACCTGCGCGACGACGATCCCTCGCGGCTCGCGTCGCTGACGGCAGCCGTCGACCGCGTGCTTGCGCTGGGCGTCGCGCCGTCGGCAGTGATCGCGACGGGCGACATCGCCGATCAGGGCCGCGCGAGCGAGTATGCCGACGCCGCGGCCCAGTTCGCGCGGCTCGATGCGCCGCTCGTCGTGCTCCCGGGGAACAAGGACGACCGCGCCGCGATGCGCGAGGCGTTCGGCCTGCCTGGAGCTCCGGAGGATCGCGTGCAGTCGGTCTCCACCCACGGCGGGCTGCGGATCATCGCCTGCGACTCGCAGATCCCCGGCGACTTCCCGGGCGACCTCGACCTCGCTTGGCTCGAGGAGCAGCTCGCCGCCGATCGCCTGACGCCGACGGTGATCGCGATGCACCATCCGCCCTACCGCATCGGCGTCACCGCGCTCGATGCGATGGGATTCCAGCCTGCGCAGCGTGCAGCGCTCGACGCGCTGCTCACCGAGTCGCCGAACGTGCTCCGCGTGATTGCCGGGCACGTCCATCGCGCGTCGTTCGGGACGATCGGCGGTGTGCCCGCGACCACGGCGTCATCGGTGAGCTTCCAGATCGGCCTCGACCTGAACGACGGCCCAGTTGACCTGCGACCCGATGAGCCGGCGGCGTTCTCCGCGCATGTGCTGGTCGACGGCGACCTCGTGACGCACGTCCACCCGGTGGTGCCGGCCGCCGGCTGAGCCGCGGCCCGGGCGCCGGCTAGGCGGCCGGGGGCTCGCTCGACGGCTCGGGCGCGGGAGCCGGGGCACTCGGAGGAGCCGGCG
>JAGIBJ010000051.1:170122-175831 GCA_017744415.1 Solirubrobacteraceae bacterium | reverse complement strand
CGTCGCCGATCCGCTCAGCGAAGTCGCGATAGTCAACGAGCGCAAACCGGGCCGACTTGGACGACGCACGCACGGACGCGACCAGGCGTTGAGCACCTTCCTTGACCGATCCAATGGCGTCGCCCATCGACCCGGTCGTGTCGATTACGAAGACGAGGTCGACGCTGCCGGCACCCTTGATTGCCGGAACTGCCGTGCCAAAGTCACCGAACTCCTTTAGCGCCCAAGCGTATTCCTCTTGCCCGCGCGGGTTCGGGTGGTACCACGTCTCCTTCAAGACGGTGTCTGTTGGCTCAACGATCCATCTGTCGTCGTTCTTGCCGACCCCGGTCGGCTCGTGGCCCTTGAATCGTTCCTTGATCGTTCTCGCAGTGGGCCCGCTTGCTGGGGACCGGCCGATGAACACGACACCAGCTCCCGGATCGTCTGATGCGTTAGCTGCCGCGACCGCACGCTCTTGGGCTTCGTCGCCCAGGCGTTGGAAGTAACGGATCCGCTCTCCCAAGTTGTAGCTGTCGCGAAACCGCAGCTTGATCTCGACATCCTCGTCGCGTTCGAGGTACGGGTAGCCGAGCAGGACGATTCGTGCGTCGGGGCGCATCTTCCGACGAAGTTCGATGAGCATGGTCCGCAGGTCCGCTTCCACGGCCGGGATGTGCTTGATGCCCGACGGGTCGGTCGGATCGAGTCCCTCGACCATCTTGCGGCACTCGCCGGGGTCACGAATGCCTGCGACATAGCATTGCTTGACGATCTCGCTGAACTGGAGGTCGTTGCCGCCCATCGTAAGCAGGACGAGATCCGTATCCTTGCTCACCGCCTCAGCCTGCGGTTCCATGTAGCGCCAGCAACGGTACGTAACCGTCGTGGAGCCCGCGAGCGAAAAGGCTGAAGCGGCTTCGACCCGGTACGCCTCGTCGCCTGGGTAGCGCGTCTCGCACTTGCGCTGACGGCGGAGTTCGTTTCGCGCGCCGAGATCGTCCTTCCCGACGGTTCCGGGTACCGTGACGGCCTCAAGCTGGGCATCGTCGCCGTGCGACCGCGCGCCGAAGATGTTGGCGACGACGCCGCCCGAGCACGCCCGGTTCACAAGCGGTGCGGCGGTGCTTTCGCCGAGCCAGGCCCGATACTTCTCGGCCCAGTTGTCCTTCGAGCGATAGCAACCGGCTGGCCCGTAGTAGTCGTGCGATGCGCCGTTCCCGGCGGAGTAGGAGTCGCCCAGGAGCACGACGTTCATCTTTGTTGCCGACAGCGCTGAGCTGGGGCTGGCGACGACGAGCGCGGCGAGACCGAGCAGGGCGAGAGATGCGGTCCTGAAAAGCAAAGCGCGCCGCACGATAGGTCTGCGCCGCTCGCCGTTCAACGCTGATTCCAATGCCGTTGCGACCCTGGCCTCAGAGCCTTTCGGGTGCTAGTGGCCGGCATCGAACCGCGCATCACGGGCGCTTCGAACCCACGCTCCGAACGCCGCGTGCGCCGGTGACTCAGCCCTACGCGAGCTCGAGTGCGCTCAGCGTCTTCGGCCTGCTGAAGAGATAGCCCTGGCCGAGAGGGATGCCGAGCTCTTCGGCTCGCTGGCGCTGGTCGAGGGTCTCGATGCCTTCGACGATCACGCTCATGCCGTTGACGGTGCCCATCTGGACGATGCCCTGGAGGAGAAGTGCGGCGTCTTGGCGGTGGGCCATGGTGCGGCTGAGGGAGCGGTCGATCTTCAGGGCGTCGAGCGGGTACTGCTCGAGGAAGCTGAGGAACGAGTAGCCGGCGCCGAAGTCGTCGAGGGCGATCTTCACGCCGAGCTCGCGGAGCTCGGTGAGGCGGCGGATGAGGCGCGTCGGATCGGAGGCGATGCTCCGCTCGGTGAGCTCGAGCATCAGGTGCTCGGGCGCGAGGCCGGCGTCGCCGAGGGCGGAGAGGACGACCTCGGTGAGATCGGGATCCTCGAGCTGCCTGGGGGAGACGTTCACGCTCACGTAGTCGAGGGCATCCGGCGACTCCTCGAGCAGCTCGGCGATGTCGCGGCAGCTCTTGCGGAGCACCAGCTCGCCGAGGGGGCGGATGAGGCCCGTCTGCTCGGCCAGGTCGACGAAGGCGCCCGGCGCGAGACGGCCACGATCGGGATGAGCCCAGCGGGCCAGCGCCTCGACGCCGACGGTGCGGCCCGTGGCGATGTCGACGATGGGCTGGTAGTCGACGTCGAACTCCTCGCGCTCCGTCGCGCGGCGCAGATCCCCCGTGAGGGCGACGCGCTCGGTCACGCGCCCGAGCATCTGATCGGTGAACGAGACCACGTGCGGCACCTTGCGGGCGCGGGCCTCGAGGAGGGCGATGTCGGCGTGGCGGATGATCTCGCGCGCGGGCAGGTCGATCGCGCCGAACGCCAGGCCGCCATGGGCATCGAGGTCGACGGAGTGGCCGCCGGTGATCGCGGCACGGCCGCGCAGCGCGGAGAGGATCGAGGCGGCCCGCGCCTGGCCGTCGCCGACAGAACGCAGGTGGTCGAGCAGCACGCCGAAGGTGTCGCCGTCGAGGCGCGCGACGAGATCGCCCTCGCCTGCGGCCCGCTCGAGGCGGCGCGCCGCATGGCGCAGGAGCTCGTCGCCGGCATCGTGGCCGAGGGTGTCGGACACGGCGCGGAAGTCGTCGAGGTCGACGAGCAGCAAGCCGGCAAACCCGCCGCGGGAGTCGCGCCGCGTGACCGCGTTGCCGAGGTGCGCCTCGAGCTGGGCGCGGTTCGCGACGCCCGTGATCGGATCGCGCGAGGCGAGGCGCTCGAGCTGATCCTCCAGCAGGGTGCGCTCGCTGACGTCGCGCACCGTGAGGATCACGCCGTCGATCGCGGGATCGTCGAGCCGGTTCTCGCCGTGCACCTCGACGGGGCGCTGATCGCCGCCGGCGGTCTCCAGCCGAAGATGGGTGGTGGCGGTGCCACCGGGAGTCGCGAGGAGCTCGGTGAACACGGCCGCGCCGCGCCGGCGATCGGCGGGGTGGAGGAGATCCGTGAAGTACTTGCCGGGAATGGCCTCCGGCGCATCGGCGAGCGGGAAGCTCGGCGTGCGCGAGATCCAGGTCACGCGCCCGTCGCCGTCGAGCACCGTGACGGCATCCGTCGCGCGGCCGACGAGCGCGTCGAGACGGCTCGCGCCGCGCTCTTCGAGCTCAGCGCGCGTGCGCGCGAACACGGCCCGCTCGCGAGTGCGGGTGATCAGGAGGGCCACGAGCGCGAGGCCGGCAGAGCCGACGAGCAAAGCGATCCCGCTCGCCACCCAGGCGATGGTCTCCGCGCGCTCGGCGCGGGCCAGTTGGCGGGCGGCGGCGCCGCGCGCGGCGCGCTCGAGGCCGTCGATGCGCGGCGCGATGATCGTCCGATCGATGCCGATCGCACCCGGCACGTCACGCTCGTTCACCTCCGTCTGCAGGCGCAGCCCGGGCCCGATCAAGCCCACCACGCGCGCACGGAGATCGTCGACGTCGTCGGTGGGCGGGAGGTTGCGAAGCGTGCGGGCGATGACGCCGTACTGCGTGATCGAGGCCGACACGCCGCGCTCGAGGACGACGATGTTGGTGGCGGCGTCGAATACGCTGGCGAGGTCGTTGAGCGCCGAGGCGTTCGCGGCGACGAGCTCGAGCTGGCGAGCCTGATCGCGGCTGCGCTGCGTCGACGAGATCGAGAACGCGACGACCGCCCAGCTCGCAACGAGCACGACGCCCGAGATGACGATGGCGCCGAGCGGGATGCGCCGGAGGGCGCTCGGCCCCGGCTGCGCTGCGGCCTCGGGCTCCTCGGGGCTGGCGGTACTCACGCCGGAAGCTCGAAGACGTCGTCGCCGATGAGGACGACGACCGGATCGCCGGTGCGGGCGACGACGCCGAGCGGGCGCTGCGGATCGGTCGTCGTGAGGTCGCAGGCGAGAACGGCCTCGGGGCCGATGGCGGCGGCCATGCGGCGAAGTGCGGCAGCGAGCCCGTCGAGCGCGCCGATCATGCCGGTGACCACGCCGCCCTCGGCGAGCTCGAACGGCGGGTACGGGCCGAGCTCGGGCGTGTCGGGCATCGGCACATCCGGCTCGGAGCCGTGCGGCAGCTCGTGGTGGGGCACCTCGACGGTGCCCTCGGGGCGCTCGATGAGGAGCGGGCCATGGGGCTCGAGCGTCACCATCGTCGGCGGCAGATCGCCGTCGGCGGGCAGCAGCACGCGGGCGCGCAGCACCGCCACCTCGTGCACGAGGCGAAGGCAGACCGTGATGGCCTGTTGCACGCGGACTTCAGGCGCACTCATCGGACTGGACTCCGCCGAGCACACCCCGTCGCTGGGGGCTGCGGTGACACGCTCGCGCAAACCTACCCGGCGCGAGGTGGGGAGAAGGGAAGAAATCCTGCCGGACGCCTGTCCGGCCCGCGAAACTCGGAGATCCGGTGTGTAGTTGTGGCGCCCCGACAGTCGCCCAAACGGCGCTCGGGCAAGAACCCCTGCACGGCTCGCCTCCCGAGGCCGCCGCACCGAATAGGCTCACGCGATGGCCGACGGCCCCGATCACCTCGCGCTCCACGCGCCCGGCCTCACCCTCCGCATCCCCGAACCGGGCGATGCCACCGCGCTCTACCGTCTCGCGAGCGACCCCGAGGTGACCGAGTGGTTCTCGTGGGGTCCCTACCAGGAGACGGCCGAGGCGCGGGCGTACCTCGACCGTCTGCCCGACCAGCGCGAGCGCGGCACCCAGCTCGACCTGCTCCAGGTGCACCCCACGATGGGACCGGTCGGCATCACCGGCCTCTCGGAGTTCAGCTACCGCGACCGGCGCGCCATGGTTGGCACCTGGTTCGGACGCAACGCCTGGGGCATCGGCGCGAACCAGGAGGGCAAGGCGCTGATGGCCTACCTCGCCTTCGAGCTGCTCGGCCTCGTGCGCCTCGGCGCCTACGCCAACACCGAGAACGTGCGCTCGCAGAAGGCCCTCGAGAAGGTGGGCTTCCAGCGCGAAGGGATCCTCCGTGGCTGGCACCGCCACGGCGACCGCCAGCTCGACGTCGCCGTCTACGGGATGCTCCGCCCCGACTGGCAGCGCGGCCCGCTCGCCGACATTCCCGTGCGCGTGGAGGGCGACGTGCCGCAGTCGTTCACGACCCTCCTCGCCGCAGCTTCACGCTGACCCGGCGCCAACGCTCGCCGAGCCTTGGTGGCCGAGTGGCAGCGCGCCAGCGGCACGTCGATCGCGGGGTCCGCGTGAACCACTCGTGAAGATCGGGGTACACCCGGTCGTCAGTGCATCGCGCCCCCGATAGCGTGGAGCGGGTGAGTGATGGGACCCAGGAACGCGTCGCCGATCCGATCGACGACGTCGCCGAGCAGCACGCCGCCGGAGAGAGCGGGAGCAACCCGCACGAGGTCGCCCGCCTCGCGGCTGCCGACGCCGCCCGCGCCCTCGTCCTGGGTGACGATCAGCCCGTCCCGTCCGAGGATGCGCAGCAGCCCGAAGAGATCCCGCTCGACGCTCCCGAGCTGCTCTTCAACCGCGAACTCTCCTGGATGGAGTTCGACGACCGCGTGCTCCAGCTCGCCGAGCGCACCCGCACGCCGCTGCTCGAGCGCGTGAAGTTCCTCGCGATCTGGGCCAGCAACCTCGACGAGTTCTTCATGGTCCGCGTGGCGGGGCTCCACGATCAGGTCCGCGCCGGCCTCGTCGTGCCGTCGCAGGACGGACTGACGCCGTC
>JAGIBJ010000051.1:0-170112 GCA_017744415.1 Solirubrobacteraceae bacterium | reverse complement strand
GACGTGCGCGTGCCGGCCGTCGCCGCGGGCGTCACCGAGCGCCGCGCCGACGGCCGCACGCCCGACGAGGTGATCGACGGCGTCCGCGAGAAGACCCTTGCCCAGCTGGAGCGCGTGAACCACCAGCTCCAGCAGGTGCTGCTGCCCCAGCTCGCCGAGCACGGCATCCGCGTCGTCCGGCTCGACGACCTCGATCCGATCGCCCGCGAGCGCGTCGAGGATCGCTTCCGTCGCCAGGTGCTGCCGGTGCTCACGCCGCTCGCCGTCGGCGCCGGCCGTCCGTTCCCCTACATCTCCGGCCTCTCGCTCAGCCTCGCCGCTCTCGTTCAGGATCCGCAGAGCGGGCACCAGGTGATCGCGCGCATCAAAGTGCCGCGGGAGATGATCAGCCGCCTCGTGCCGGTCGACGGCGAGGAACAGACGTACGTCTGGATCGAGGAGATCATCGCCGCCAACGCCGCGCTGCTCTTCCCGGGCATGGAGGTGGTCGGCACCGGCAGCTTCCGCGTCACGCGCGACGCCGACTTCGAGGTGAGCGACGACGCCGACGACCTGCTCGCCGCCGTCGAGACCGAGCTGCGCTACCGCCGCTTCGGCGAAGTGGTGCGCGCGGAGCTCTCCGCCGGCATGCACCCCGAGCTGCGCCGCCAGCTGATCGCCGGCCTCGAGGTCGACGAGCGCCAGGTGTACGACATCGAAGGCCCCCTCGACCTGCGCAACCTCATGCAGCTCACGAAGCTGCCCGGTCACAAAGACCTCAAGGATCCCTCGTGGTCGCCCGTCGTCCCGCGGCGCGTGCGCGGCGAGGAGGGCGCTCCGGCCGACATGTTCGCGGCGATCCGCGGCGCCGACCTCGTCGTCCACCACCCCTACGAGTCGTTCAGCGCGACCGTCGAGCGGTTCGTGGAGCAGGCCGTCGACGACCCCGACGTGCTCGCGATCAAGCAGACCGTCTACCGCACTTCCGACGACACCTCGCTGATCCCGTCGCTGATGCGCGCCGCCGACCGCGGCAAGCAGGTCGCGTGCCTCGTCGAGCTCAAGGCGCGCTTCGACGAGCGGGCCAACATCGGCTGGGCGCGCGAGCTGGAGAAGGCGGGAGTGCACGTCGTCTACGGCCACCCGGGCCTGAAGACGCACGCGAAGGCGATCCTGGTGGTGCGTCGCGAGGGCGACGGCGTGCGCCGCTACGTGCACGTTGGCACCGGCAACTATCACCCGCAGACGGCCCGCCTCTACACCGACATCGGCCTCTTCACGTGCAACGAGGAGATCGCCGCCGATGTCGCGGAGATGTTCAACGTGCTCACCGGCTTCGGTCGCGCCCCGAAGCCGCGCCGCGCGTTGCTCGCCCCGAGCGGCCTGCGCGACGGCATCGTCGAGCACATCGATCGTGCCCGCGACGCCGCGCGCGAGGGCCGGCCGGCGCGGATCCGATTCAAGATGAACTCGCTCGTCGACCGCCGCTGCATCCGCGCGCTCTACCGCGCGAGCCAGGCCGGCGTGCAGGTGGAGATCAACGTGCGCGGCATCTGCTGCCTGCGTCCCGGCGTGCCTGGCGTGAGCGAGAACATCAAGGTCACGTCAGTGCTCGGCCGCTTCCTCGAGCACTCGCGGATCTACGCGTTCGAGATCGACGGCGAGACGCCCGAGGTGTACATCGGTTCCGCCGACCTCATGCCGCGCAACCTCGACAACCGCGTCGAGCTCGTCGTGCCGCTCGACGAGGAAGCGGCGCGTGGCGTCGTCCTCGACGTGCTGGATCGCTCGCTCGCGGACGAGGAGGGCGCATGGGTGCTCGCCGAGGACGGGAGCTGGAGCGCCGTGCTCGCCGAAGGCCCGGGCCACTCGGTGCAGCGCGAGCTCATGCAGGCGGCCTCGCCGTCGCACGGCGCCTGAGCGCCGTAACCGGCGGGTCTCACCGCCGCCGGGCCGGAGGATGTCGCAGAAGGTCTTTCGTGAGGCTGGCACTTGAGTCCGGGCTCAACGAGTCGAGACCTCTATGTACATAGAGGTCTCGATGCACTACGGTGCGGCGCGATGCATACGCGCCAATTCCAGTCCGTTCTCAGACGCCTCCTCGTGGTTGGGATCGTGTCGTTGCTCGCCGGCCTCGCGATCCCTTCGATGGCCAACGCCTCGCTCATTGCCGCAGCGTCGCGCGACAACACGACGATCGACGTGTTTCAGCGCGACCCGACGACGGGCCAATTGCGGCAGGCGACCCATACGCTCTCCACGGGACGGTGGGGCAAATGGGCCGTGCTTGCGGGCGACGTCATCGCCCCCCAGTCCGATGTCGCCGTCATCTCGCGCGCAGCGACGTCACTCGATGTCTTCTACATCACCACGGCGTCGCAGCTGCGACGCCGCTCATGGACGTCGACGGGTGGATGGGCAGCGGCGGTGACCGTGTCGACGGCGGCGGTGAACGGCGGCCCGTCCGTGGCGGTTGCGGGAGCCGACGTGTTCATCAACTCGCGGAGCTCGGCCAACGGCACGCTCGTCCGTCAGCGCTGGACACCGTCGACGAACGCCGTCCTCACTGCGGCGTCCAGCTGGGTGCTCGCACCTTGGACGACCGCGGCCATGCGGTACTACGGCTCGACCTTCACGCTCTGGGGCGTCGGCCAACGCGCGTCCACCGGCGCCTGGAATCAGCTCTATCGCCTCCCGAATGCCCCTACCTCGCTCGGTGCGCTCGGCGCGCCCGCGGCGTTCATGGGCGATGTCGTCGTGAGCGGCACGCCGACGGTGCTGTACCCCGGTGGCGGAGGCGCGTACTACCTCGTCCTCGGCGCCCCGACCGGTGCGCCTACCATGCGCTTCCAGCTCGACGGCAGCACCGATGGTCTCACGCTATGGATGAGTTCGGCAGCCGGCACGCCCACCACTGCCCCGGGCATGGTGGTCGCATCGAACCGAGCCAAGTGGTTCCTGCCCGGTGCGGACACGGCGACGATCCAGTGGAACTTCGGGCCCGATGCCTGGACCAGCACTCGGCCCGACGAGTCAGCCGAGCCCGCGAGTGCGAGTCTGGCCAACTTCACGCCGGGGCAACTGCGCTACTTCGGCCGCACCGATGGCGATGACGCATGGAAGACCTGGTTCAAGCCGGCGGACACCCCGCCCGCCAACCGCACCTGGATGCAGTCCAAGACCTATCGCACGCACATCTTCCAGGGCGACGGCTCGCCCACGACCTGGTACCGCGGCGGAATGATGTACGCGCAGCTCTACACGATCGACCTCGCTGACGCGCAGTGTCATCCGGACTGGGCGATGTACGACACCAACGGCGGCTACCTGTACGCGCAGGACGGTGAAACGCCGCACAAGCTGATCGCCGGCAACATTTTCAACCCGGCGTACCGCGCGTTCCAGGTCAACCGCATCAAGTCGTGGCTCACGGCATCGGGCACGAACTTCCGCGGCCTTTGGCTCGACAACGTCAACCTTGAGGTTGGCGACAGTGGGCTCACCAAACAGATCCAGTGGAACGACCATCTCCGGCAGGACGCCAATGGAACCTGGGTCGGTGGCTGGGACTGGAACGCAGCCCGTGTTGGCGCCCTCTCCGGTGCTGCACCGGGAAGCACTCCGCCGTACGTCGCACCGTTCGTGGCACCCGGCACGGGTACGACCCTCGCCAACGGCTGCACGACGAAGAACGGAACCACGAAGCCGACGGACACGGATTGGTCGAATGCTGTCGCGGGGATGGTCGAACAACTCCGTGCCGCGATCCCGGGCAAGGAACTGCTCGTGAACACGCCTTGGTTCCAGACCCAGCGCAACGTGGAGAACTACAACTTCATCACCGATGTGAACGGGCGCCCAGTCGGCGGGCTTCCGACGACCGCGGGCCGACGAGTCGTCGACAGCTCGGACTTCGTCAACTTCGAGAGTTCGTTCTGGGTGAACGCGCAGTTCTCCGGGCAGGCGCCTCCGGGGACCGTCGGATCGTCGCTCCTGGTCGGGCCGAGCGCCAACCACTGGTCGCTCGACACCATCTTCCGCTGGATCGACGGCGTGCATGATCGCGGCAAGGGGATCGTGGCTGAGAGCAAGGTCGAGGGCCAGTACAGCGACGTCTCCGACACGCCGGCAGTGTTCGCGCAGGATGGGCCGGTGGCGCAGCGAATCCGGGAGTTCAACCTCGCCGGCCACCTGATCACGCAGGCGCCGCGCGACGCCGTCGGCGAGTACGACCGAACCAGTCTCAACTGGCCCGGCGTGCCGGGCACCCAAGCCAGCGCGCTGTGGGAGTCAAACGTCGGTGTGCCGTACGCGACGCCCGAGAACGTGGTGGCGGCCCGTCCGTCCGACCCGACCGGGCGAGGCGTCGCCATGCTCGGATCGAACGGGAACCGGCTATGGGTGCGCGCGTTCGAGCGCAGCGACGGCCAGCGCGTGTATGTGTTGATGAGCGAGCCGAGCTACTACAACGGCGATGGCAAGTCGGGCGTCGGCTCGACGGTCTCGTACACGGTGCCGACCGAAGAGGCGCCGGGGGGCTGCAAGAACATGAACACCGTCCCCGGTGGCACTCAGCCCGCCTACGCATATGTGGGATCCGATGGATTCACCGGATACCTCAAGCCTCGAGCGGCGCTCATCATGATCTGCAAGCAGTTCTAGGAACGACGAGGGCCCGCCCGCAGCTCAGGCTGCGGGCGGGCCCTCTCACATTTTCAAGTCACCAGCGCGGTGGCTGGGAGCAGTGGATCGTGCGTGCGATGGGCCGCCCGGGAACGTAGGTGGACCTCTGGTCCATTGAGGCTCGCGGGTGGCTCAGCGTGCGTGCGAGGCGCTGCTACCAGCCGCCGCGCCAGGCGGCTGCGCCCTTGCTGCTGCGGTAGGCGGCCTTCTTGCGGTCCTTGCGCTTGTCGAGCTTGGCCTGGCCGTAGCTCATGAGCGCGACGAAGACGGGGATGAAGAAGATGAGGCCGAGACCGAACTCGGTGATCAGCTTCTCGGTCGCGTGGAGCTTGCCGGCGCCGCTCTCCTGCGCCATCGCGGTGCTGGCCTCGCCGAGGACGAGGAGGAACGCGGTCGTGAGGGCAGTGGTGATTCGGCGCATCTCGGGATGCGATGCTACCGACTGTGGAACCCGTGGTGCTTGAACGACCGTCGGAGGGTGTCGCTGCTCTTCGGATCAACCGTCCTGAGGTGCGTGGCGCGCTCGATCGCGCGTCGCTGCAGCAGATGATCGCCTACCTCTCCGAGCTCGAGGCGGAGGACGGACTTGCGGCGTTGGTCCTGAGTTCGACGGATCCGACGGCGCTGTGCGCGGGCGCGGACGTGAACGAGGTGCTCGACCACAAGGGTGGCGTCGAGCGGATGCACGAGTTCTCGGCGGTGTACACGGCGCTCGAGGCGTTCCCGGCGGTGACGATCTGCGCGATGGTCGGCAACACGGTCGGCGCGGGGGCGGAGATGGCGGCCGCGTGCGACCTGCGCGTCGCGGGCGACAACCTCAAGCTGCGGTGGGTCGGCGGTCTGCTGGGCGTGCCGGTGGGTCCGGGGCGGCTCACGCCGCTGGTGGGCCTGGCGGCGGCGCGGCACCTGGTGTTCGCGAGCCCGGTGGTCGGGCCGGAGGAGGCGCTGCGCCTCAACCTCACGTTCGACGTGGTGCCGGCGGCCGACGCCCACGATCGCGCGGTGGAGATCGGTACGCAGCTGGCGTCGCGCCCGGTCCCGAACGTGCGCCGCATCAAGTCGATGTTCCGCGAGTTCGAGGAGACGGAGCGCCGCACCCTCAAGGAGAACCAGCTGCTCATGAACTTCCAGCGCCACTCGACGGGCCTGCCCTCGGGCGGCGCCCGCCGGTGATCCGAGCCCGCGGACGACGCCTCATGCCGCTGACGCCGATCATCGCGGCCGTGGTCGCCACGCTCGCGCCGAGCACCACGCAGGCGGTGCAGGCCGTGCAGTCCCGCGCGGCGACGGCGCTCGATCCGGTCGACATCGCGATGGGTTTCGACAATCCGGCGCCGTGCACGAGCCCGTGCTGGAAGACGGGGCTCGTCTACCAGCACACGGCGTCGGCGCTGGACCCGCAGGCTGGGATCCGTCCGTACGCGCTCGACGTCTACCGCTCGTCGAAGACTCCGAAGCGGGACGCGCCGGTCGTGGTGCTCGTGCACGGCGGTGGGTTCGTGGAGGGTGATCGCACGCAGATGCGCACCGTCGGGGAGGCGCTCGCGCGCGCGGGATTCCTCGCGGCGAGCATCTCGTACCGGCTCGTGCCCGCGGATCGAAACGGCGGCTCGGGCATCGCGAGCGACGCGGATCTGATCCCGGCGGCCAGCGAGGCGGCGTTCGACACGATCAAGGCGATGCGATGGATCCGTAAGCACCGGGCGACGCTCGGGGCGACCAACGACAAGTCGCGGTACGCGGTCGGCGGCTACTCGGCGGGTGCGATCACGGCGATGCGGGTCGCGATCCGTGGCAACGATGCGTCGACGCCGCCGGCGATGCGCTGGAAGGTCGGGGCGGCGTTCGCGATCTCCGGGCTGGAGTGCGGCAGCTGGACGAAGGCGTACGACTGCACGGCCGCGTACGACAAGACCGATGCGCCCGTGCTGCTGTTCCAAGGCGAGGCCGATTCGATCGTGCCGTTCGGCTGGGCGCAGCAGACGTGCGAGGCGGCGGCGGAGCGCGGCGGCGGCTGCAAGGGCTACTACTACCCGCGCCAGGACCACTTCTGGCTCAACGGCACGGTGTTCGGCGGTGCCGAGGGTCTCAATCGCGCGCACCCGGCGATCGTGCCGACGGTGGTCACCTACCTGAAGAAGAAGCTGGCCACGTCCTGAGCGCCTGCCGGCGGTGCTGGCCCGGACAACGCGGATTCACGGCCCTCCCTACCATCGAGGTGTGGCCGTCATCATCGCCTCCGAGCTCGCCAAGGACATGGTCGGCGAGCCCCTCTTCCGCAAGGTCTCGCTGAGTCTCGAGCGCCGTGATCGCATGGTGATCGGCGGCCGCAACGGTGCGGGCAAGACGACGCTGCTGCGGATCCTCGCCGGCGAGGAGGCCCACGACGGCGGCAACATCGTCCTGGAGAAGAACGCGCGGATCGCGCTGCACGATCAGCGTCCGCCGCGCGATCAGACGCTCTCGCTCGAGGACTACGCGCTCTCCGGCTGCACCGTGCAGCTGGAGCTCGAGGCTGAGCTCGCCGAGTGCGAGGCGAAGATGGCCGAGGGCGACGAGCGCGCCCTTGAGCGCTACGGCGATCTCTACGCGCGGTTCGAGGCGGTCGGCGGCTACGGGTGGCGGGATCGGGCCGGTCAGATGCTCACGGCGCTCGGCTTCGCCGACGAGGCCCGCCCGCGGCCGCTCAGCTCGTTCTCCGGCGGTCAGCTCACGCGCGCCTCGCTTGCCCGCGCCCTCGCGAGCGAGCCCGACGTGCTCCTCCTCGACGAGCCCACCAACCACCTCGATCTCGAGTCGCTGGAGTGGCTGGAGGACACGATCAAGAGCCTCGACGCGGCGGTGATCATGGTGGCCCACGACCGCTGGTTCCTGGAGGCGGTCGGCACGTCGATCCTCGAGCTGGAGGGCGGCCGCGGCTACTTCTTCAAGGGCACGTGGAGCCAGTGGCGCAAGGAGAAGGCCCAGCGCGAGCTCAACACGAGCCGCCAGATGGCCAAGCAGCAGGAAGAGATCGCTCGCCTGGAGCGCTTCATCAACCGGTTCGGCGCGAAGGCCACGAAGGCCAAACAGGCCCAGTCGCGGGCGAAGCAGCTCGACAAGGTGAAGGGCAATCTCGTCCAGGCCGAGGCGAAGGATGGCGCTGGCCTCGAGTTCAAGTTCGCCAAGGCCGAGCGCTCGGGCAAGATCATCTACGAGCTCTCCGACGGCCGTGTCGAAGTGCCGGGCAAGGTGCTCGTGAGCGGGGCCGAGTTCTACCTCGAGCGCGGTGAGCACGTGGTGCTCGTCGGCCCGAACGGCGCCGGCAAGACGACCCTCGTCGCCACCCTCGCGGGCCGCCGCGAGCTCGCTGCCGGCAAGCTCCTCACCGGGCACGGCGTGAAGGTCGGCTACCTCTCGCAGCACGTGGAGGAGATCGAGTACGGCACCGCTCGCACGGTCCTCGAGGCCTGCCAGCGCAAGACGGGTCTGGCCCCGAACCCGGCCCGCTCGCTGCTCGGCCGGTTCCTCTTCAGCGGCGACGACGTCAACAAGGACGTCCACTCGCTCTCCGGTGGCGAGCGGCAACGGCTCGGTCTCGCGGCGCTCGTCGCCTCGGGCGCGAACATCCTCATCCTCGACGAGCCGACCAACCACCTCGACATCGAGAGCCGCGAGGCGCTCGAGGATGCCCTGCGCAGCTTCGACGGCGCCGTGATCCTCGTGACCCACGACCGCGCGCTCCTGGAGGCCGTCGGCACCCGCACCGTCGCGATCGAAGACGGCACGCTCGTCTCGCACATGGGCGACTGGGTCGACTACATGACCTCCCGCGAGGAGAAGAAGGCCCTCCGCGAAGCCGTCGCCGCCCGTCGCGCCGCGGAGGCCGGGACGAAAGGCGCCGGCAAGAGCAACGGCGGCGCCGCGCCGACGGCAGCCGCGAAGCCGAAGCCTGCGAACGGCTCGGGCAGCGGGAAGCCGGCCGCCTCGGCGCCCAAGCCCAAGACGAACGGCAACGGCGCGGGGCCCTCGAATGGCGTCAAGCCCGGGACCGCACGCCGCGCGGGCGCGAAGGAGCTGGCGAAGCTCGAGCGTGAGGTCGAGCGGGCCGAGGAGGCCCTGGCGACGATCGAGGACGAGCTCGCCGATCCCGGCATCTGGGCCGATCCGAAGCGCGCGCCCGATGCGACGAAGCGCCACGAGGCCGCGAAGGCCCGCGTGGCCACGGCCTACGCCGCCTGGGAATCCGCCGGCGGCTGAGCCCAGCGCGGCGGCCGCTCGCGGCTGAAGACGAGCGCGAGCGCGGGCCCGATCAGCACGAGCACGAGCGAGACCATCTGCGCGGCCGCGTCGGCGGCGCTGAACGGTTCGAGGTGGAACGTGTGCCACAGCGCGTGGAGCGTGCTGAAGCCGCCCCAGGCGAGGCACAGTGGAACGACGAGCGCGGCCACGGGTCGCCAGGCCGCCCACGCGAAGAGGAACGCAAACGCCAGGTAGAACGCTCCGACGTCGCTCGTGAAGTGCGCCGAGGGCGGGCCGAGCGGCGCCACCCAGCCGCCGCCTCCGAGCGGGAACGACCGGTAGAACGCGTCGGGCGCGAGCGTGGCGAACGCCCCGGGAAAGAGCGCCGAGAGCGCGAGCAGCGCGAGGACGGCACGCAGCGCCCGAGGGTGCTTCGTGGGCGACACCGAGCTCATCGGTGCGCCGCGAGCCACGCGTCCCAGCCGTGCTCGCTGGTCGGGGCGGACTCGTCGACGAGGTCGCCGCGGGCCACCGCGCCGAGCGCGCCGAAGGCCGGCACCGGGAGGAGCGGTCGGCGTGAGCCGCGCACGCGCTTCCAGTCGTGCGCCACCTGCCGCAGATCCACCACCTGCGGGCCCCGGATCGCCTCGCGCTGGAGGGCGTCGGCCGGCGGGCCTGCCTCGACGAGTTCAGCGAGGCGCTCGCCGACGTCGCGCGGATCGATCGGCGCCACCGCACCGCGCGGGGCGGGGATCACCCCGAGGCGTTTCGTCGCGCCCCAAGCAAGGTCGAAGAGATCCGGGAACTGGGTCGCCCGCAGGATCGTCGCGGGAATCCCGGATTCGGCTACCACCTGCTCCTGCTCGAGCTTCACGCGGTAGTAGCCGAGGCCGAGGTGGTCGATCCCGACGATCGACAGGGAGGCTACGTGCCCGACGCCCACGCCCACCGCGATCGCGAGGGTCTCGCGCAGCCCGTCGACGAGCACGGCCCGCGCGGCGGCGGCGGTGGTCTTCGACGGGTTGAGGCAGTCGACGAGCGCGTCGAGCCCCGCCAGTGGCGCCGGCGAAGGAGCGGTCACATCGAAGCCTTTGCGCCGGCTGAGCACCCGCACCGCGTCGCCGCGCCGCTCCAGCGCCGCGACGGTGGCGCTCCCCGCCACACCGGTTCCTCCGAGGACTCCCACGTGCATGACACGATCAAACCTCACGCGCCCGCGGCCGGCCAGAACCAGATGCGCAGCCGCGCCACGGACCAGTTCGGGCGGGCGGCGGCCCGCCCAGGGGCGCTCGGGCGGACACGATCGGTCGGCGGCGCAGGGTCGTGCGGGCGTCGCGCCTGGCCGTCGATTCGCTCGCGCGGAGGGGCGAAATCCTGATATTCCTGGCGCCGTCGCACTCGTCCGCCCACCCGGGGCCCGCGAGCGACGCCACGAAGAGAGGGAAGATGCCGATCGCACGATCGCAGCTGCGCCGTCTGCTGGCTGCCGCCACGACGGGAATCGCCACGTTTGCCTTGGTCGCCGCGCCAGGCGCCAGCGCCGCGCCCGAGGGCAAACCCAAGCCGAGCTCCCCGCCGCTCGTGTGGACGACCGGCGAGGACGGCCTGCAGTACGCCGAGGCCACCGTGCCGCTGAGCTACGCGAATCCGCGGCTCGGCACCACGAAGGTGCCGCTCGTGAAGGCACCGGCCACCGGCGATCCCGCGCAGCGCATCGGCTCACTCTTCACGAACCCCGGCGGCCCGGGCGGCTCCGGCGTCGACTTCGTCGCAGCCACCGCCGACTCGCTCTACGCGTCGATCCGCCAGCGCTACGACGTGATCGGCTTCGATCCGCGCGGCACCGGCACCTCCCCGAATGCCTTGGACTGCAAGGTCAACCAGGAGACCGAGGGCCTCTACCGCGTTCCGTTCGTGCGCCCGACCAGCAACTTCACGGCCGAGGCGAAGAAGGACTTCGCGTACGTGAGCAGGTGCGAGCGGCTCAACCGCACCGCGCTGCCCTACGTCACCACGGGCAACGTCGCGCGCGACCTCGACGTGATCCGCGGGCTCGTCGGCGACCAGAAGTTCAACTATCTCGGCTACTCGTACGGCACCTTCCTCGGCGCCACCTACGCGGCGCTGTTCCCGAACAAGCTCGGGCGCGTCGTGCTCGACGGCCCGCTCGACGCCTCCGGCTACATCAACCAGCCGATGGCGAACCTCCGCGACCAGTCGACCGGTTTCGAGGACGCGCTCGATCGCTTCCTCGCGGCGTGCAAGGCCGACCAGGCAGCGTGCGCGGGCTTCGGCGGCAGCGATCCGTCGGCGGCCTACGACGCACTGCTCGCGAAGGCCGACAAGACCCCGATCCCGGCCGACTCCTACACCGACGATCCGCGGCCGGTCGACGGCGATACGATCCGCTGGGCCGTCACCGGCATGCTCTACGCCAAATTCCTGTGGCCCTACCTCGCCCAGGAACTCGCGGCGGCCGAGCAGGGTGACGGCGGCCCGCTGCGAGCCGAGGCCGACGGCAGCTGGGGCAACAACCTCGACGGCACCTTCGACCCGGGCAACGACCGGTACTTCCTGATCGGTGCGGCCGATCAGTCACCGGCCTACCCGCGCAACCCGTTCACCTATTACAAGGCGGGCGTGCAGTCGTTCCGAGAGCACCCGACGGCCTTCTACAACAACGGTTTCGTCGAGTTCAACTACGCGCTCTACGGCGCGCGGAGCGACGGTCGCTACGCCGGCCCGTTCAAGGTGCCTGGCAAGGCCGCGACGCCGCTGATCGTCGCGACGACCCATGATCCGGCCACGCCGTACGACGGTGCCCAGCGCCTCGTGCGCCAGCTCGGCAACGCGCGGCTGCTCACGATGGAGGGCGACAACCACACCGCGTATGGCGGCGAGTCGGCGTGCATCGACGCCGCGGTCGACGCCTACCTCTTCGGTGGCACGCTCCCGTCCACCGGCACGGTCTGCCAGCAGGAGACGGGCTTCGCGCAACCTGAGGCGCTCACCGCGGCGGCCGCCGGTTCCGGCACCGCACGCGCCGCCGCGATCGGCCGGTTCGCGGCGAAGGTGCAGCCGGCGGGCCCGGCGACCAAGCCCGTCGACCCCGCCGAGTAATCGCGTTGCGCCCGATCCCTGCGTGGCGGCGGCGCGCCGCCACGCAGGGAGGGCGTAGGCTGGGTGGGACCGAACGCCCCGATTCCTGGGCCTTCCGGGCGCTCTTCACGAGATCGCAACCTGACGTTTGCAGGTGGTTCACGTGGACGGGCCATTTCGTCCGGACCATGCGAGACACCTAGGCCACCGGCCAGGACGAAGCAGGATCAGGCAGAAGAATGACTCCCAACCAGTCCACTCAGATCATCGGCTCCCGCGCCGATCTGCATTGCCACTCGACGGCCTCCGAGGTCTCGAAGCTCGGCGTGCAGCGTGCCCTCGGGCTCCCCGAGTGCGCCACCCCGCCGGAGGAGGTCTACGCCCTGGCGAAGGCCCGCGGGATGGACTTCGTGACGATCACCGATCACGACACGATCGACGGCGCGATCGAGATCGCCGAGAAGTACGACGACGCGTTCATCTCCGAGGAGCTCACCGCGTGGTTCCGCGGCGAGCCCCAGGCCGTGCACGTGCTCTGTTACGGCATCACGCCCGACGACCACGCCCGGCTCCAGGAGCTCTCCGGCGATGTCGAGGCATGCGCCGAGTACCTCCACGAGCACGAGATCACCACCGCGCTCGCGCACCCCTTCTACGCGGTGGAGGCGCCGCTGCTGCCGCGCCACCGCCGCCGCCTCGCGCAGCTCTTCCCGATCTGGGAGGTGCGCAACGGCTCCCGCGCCCCGGAGCTCAACGCTCCGGCGAAGATCTACGTCGACACGCACGGGGGCACCGGTGTCGCCGGCACCGACGACCACGCCGGCATCGACATCGGCCGCACGTGGACGCAGACGCCGCAGGCGGCAACGTGGCAGGAGTTCCTCGGCCACATCAAGAACGGCGAGACGACCATCGGCGGTTCGCAGGGCAGCACCGCGAAGTGGGCCCACGCCGCGATGGCGCTGGCCGTGCGCTCGCTCGGCAAGGGCGAGAACGTCGAGACGCCCAACCCCGCCGCAGTGTTCTCGATCGTCACGCGCGTGCTCTCCGAGGGCGACAAGCGCCGCGGGGAGAACGGCAACGACCTCGGTCCCGAGGACGCCCGCGCACTGCTCGGTGCGTGGCTGCACACGGTCGGCCTCGACATGAGCGAGCGCGAGCTCCTCGACTACCTGCAGCGCAACGACGTCACGCACGGCTCGATCATGCGCCTCGCCCGCGGTGCTCACGAGCGCCGGCTCGCCCAGGCCACGTGGCGCGCGCTGGAGACGGCCCAGAACGCAGGCGACTACACCGCGACGATGCTCGAGGCGTACGAGGCCTGCCTGCCGGCGATCCCGTACATCGCCTCCGGCACGTTCATCAACGCCGAGAAGCGCAAGCTCGTCGCCCGCGAGGGCGAGCCGCTGCGCGTCGCGCTCGTCGCCGATGCCATCAGCGGCACCGACGGCGTCACCCACACGCTCGAGCAGGTGCGCCGCCGCGGCGTGCCGGGCTTCGAGGTCGAGGTGATCGGCACCGACGCCTACGTCGACCGTCGCCTCTCGGCCGTCGCCGAGGTGGAGATCCCCTTCTACGCGGGCCTCAACATCGGCGTGCCGAGCCTCTTCTCGCTCGGCGAAGCGCTCAGCGAGGGCCAGTTCGATCTGATCCACCTCTGCTCGCCCGGCCCGTCGGGCATCGCGGCCGCCATCCTCGCGAAGGTGATGCGCCTGCCGGTGATCACGAGCTACCACACGGATCTCATCTCCTACGCCGAGGTGCGCGCCGCCGACGATCCGCGCGTGGCGGGCGGCATGAAGGCCGTGCTGCAGGGCTTCTACGCGAACGCCCACCGCGTGGTGACGCCGAGCCCGCAGTCCGATGCGGTGGTCGAGAGCCTCGGCATCCCGGCCGACAAGATCGGTCGCTGGGACCGCGGCGTCGACACCAAGCGCTTCTCGCCGGAGCGCCGCCGCGACGACCTGCTCCCGGGCGAGGTGTCGGTGCTCTACGCCGGCCGCCTCACGAAGGAGAAGGGTGTCGAGCTGCTCGCCGACGCGTTCCTCGCCGCCCACGCCCAGGATCCTCGCCTGCACCTCTGCCTCGCTGGCGGCGGCCCCGAGGAGGAGTTCCTCCGCGAGCGCCTCGGCGACAAGGCGACGTTCCTCGGCTGGCTCCACGGCGACGTGCTCGCCGAGGCCTACGCCAGTGCCGATGCGTTCCTCTTCGCGAGCCGCACCGACACGTTCGGCCAGGTGCTCCAGGAGGCCCAAGCCTCCGGGCTGCCCGTGGTCGCCGTTGCCGAGAACGGCCCGCTCTCGATCGTCGAGGACGGCGTGAGCGGCTTGCTCGCCACGGCCGATGCCGAGTCGCTCGGCGGCGCACTGCTGCGGATCACGGGTGACGCCGACCTCGCCGCGAAGCTCCGCGCCGGTGGCCTCACCCAGGTCGCAGCCCGCAGCTGGGAGGCCTGCCTCGAGCAGCTCGCCGACGGCTACCGCGCAGCGATCGCCGAGCACGTGGCCCGCACCGCGACCGAGGCGCCGCTCGTGCACGACGAGGTCGACGAGGCCGACGACATCGCGCCGACCGGACCGCGTGTCGTCGCCTAGCGATCCAGGGTCGTCGCCTCGCGACGGCTTCAGCCCCTCGCCCGGCGGTTCGTCGGGCGAGGCCCGCCCACTTCGCGTCGTCGACGTTGCGACGTTCTACGGCGAGAAGGCCGGCGGGATCCGCACCTACCTCGACGCCAAGCAGGCGTGGGCTCGCCGCGAGCCGGCGATCGACCACACGCTCGTCATCCCGGGACTCCCGGAGCGCTCCACCGCCGAGCGCGTCGAGGTGCCGTCGGTGCGAGCGGTTGCCACGAACGGCTACCGCGTGCCGCTCGGCTGGGGCGATCTGCGCCGCGTGCTCCTCGAGCGCGAGCCCGATGTCGTGATCGCGCACGACCCGTTCTGGGCCGCCCGCGGGCTGCCGAAGCTCCTCGCGGGCAGCGGGATCAAGACCGTCGCCGTGCACCATGGCGCCGTGGGCCACGACGCCCGGAGCATTCCGGGGTCGTTCCACTTCTGGTCGCGCGTGCTCTCCCGCGAGTTCAATCGCGTGTTCACCGGCTTCGACGCGATCATGTCGGCGATCGACACCGTGCCGGAGTTCGGGATCCGCTCGACGATCCCGCTGCGCTTCGGCCTTGACCCGGTGTTCGCACCCGATCCCGCCGATGCGGCGCAGCGCGGTGACGAGGTGATCTACGCCGGCCGCATCGCCGCTGCGAAGAGCGTCGAAGACCTCATCCGCGCAGCTGCACTCGCCGAGGAGCCTTGGCCGCTGCACCTGATCGGTGTCGGCCCGGCGAAGGGCCGCATGGAGCGGCTCGCCGCGGATCTCGGCATCGCCGACCGGGTCAGGTTCGAGGACTTCGTCGACGATCGCGCCGCGCTCGCCCGCCGCTACCGCCGCGCGGCCTGCGTCGTGCTGCCGGGCCGCTGGGAGACCTTCGGGCTGGCCGCCTACGAGGCCGCGGCCAGCGGCGGCAGCGTCGTCTGCTGCACGAGCGCCGGCTCGCTCGCCACGATCGACGGCCTCGCCGAGACCTTCCCGCCCGGCCCGCACGGCGGCCCGGGCAGCTTCGGCGCCGCCGAGCGCGCCCGCAACCTCCACGCCGCGATCGAGCGCGCCCGTCACGCGGCGCCCGATCAGCAGCGCGCCGCCGCCCTCTCGGCCGCGAGCTCGTGGGATCTCGCCCTCCGCGCGGAGCTCACTCACCTGCGCGAGCTCGTCCACGGCCCGGCGGCCGCGGATCCCGTGCTCGCCTAGCGCGACTGTCGAGGCTACCCTCCGGCCGGTGACCGAGTTCGGGGCGCTCACTGTCGAGGAACTCTTCGCGTACGCCCTCCGCGAGGGCTTCGACGAGATCGGCGACGACGAGTGGGCCCCGGGCGTGTCGGCGATCGTCGAGCTCCAGCATCGCGGCGACCGAGCGGCGCTGGAGCGGTCGATCGAACTGCTCAGCTCGGTGCATCCGATCGAGCGCCGCCTCGGCGTGCAGGTGCTCGCCGAGATCCGCGAGCACCCGCGTGCCATCGAGCCTGGCTGGATGTCCGAGTCGGTCGAGTCGCTGCTCCAACTCGCCGATCGCGAGGAGGACGTCGCGGTACTCGCCGAGGTCGCACGAGCCTTCGGATATCGGGGCGATCACCGTGCGATCCCGGTTTTGCTCCGTTGGGTCGGCCATCCCGCGCAACCCGTCCGGTTCGGCGTGGCGAGCTCGCTGGCTTCACTCGGGAACGCGTCGAGTGCGGAGGCCGCCGACGTCGAACGCGTCCTCCTCTGCCTCGCAGAGGATGAGAGCGGCGCGGTCCGGGATTACGCGCTCTGGTCGCTCAACGAACGCGGGCACATGTCCGAAGCAGTCTTGGCCGCGATGGACGCGCACGACGACGACCCGGACAAGAGCCCGGCGCGCGAGGCCCGTCGCGGATTGCGGCGTCTCGGGGAAGATCTCGACTGGGACGACGACTGAGCTGCGACCGCGGACGCGGCGCAGCGTCAGCCGCTGGTGAGCTGCAGGCTCTCGATCTGGATCGCGACCGATTCGCACGCGTCGATCGCCGACTCCAGCGACTCGTAGATGTCTTTCCAGCGGATCACGACCATGGGGTCGATGCCGCCGGCGAAGAGATCGGTGAGCCCCTGACGGTTGATGCGGTCGCCCTCGTTCTCGAGGCGGTGGATCTCGGTGAGGTGCGGGCCGAGCTCCTGCCCGCTGACGTACGCGTCGAGCGCGTAGGCGACGCGCTCAGCGGCCTGGTCGAGGACGCTGGCGAGCGCAACCGCCTGCTCCATCGTGGCCTCGACGTTGAACACGACCATGAGCGCGGCGGTCTGCTCGATGTGATCGAGGATGTCGTCGATCGTCGTCGCGAGCCGGAAGCCGTCGCCGAGGTCGATCGGCGATCGGGAGGGCCCGAGCTCGCGCAGCCGGTGGATCAGGTCGTGGGTGATCTTGTCGCCCTCGTGCTCGTGGCTGCTGAGGTCCTCGGCGAGGCCCTCGAGCCCGTCGGGGCAGTCGACGATCAGCTGATGCAGCACGTGCGCCGCACGCCGCGCGTTCTTCCCCGCGTTGCCCATGAGCGTGTCCAGGACGTGGTCTCGCGGGGGAGGGGAGCGGCGCAGCACGGGCCCGAACATATCGATCGCGTGGGTCATCGACGCCACGATCTTCGCGCCACGTGTGCGACTTCCCACGCACGGTGCAGGGTGATCACCAACCGTTCACAGCGGGATAACACGTCGGCCCCATCGGTCCGGCAGTCTGCTGTTCATCACGGCCGAGGCGCCCGCCTCAGCCATGCCCGCTCTCCTAGGACTGCCTGCACCGGTCATGTACCCTTCCTCCGGCCCCGTGACCGAACTCCGCAGCGGTTTCCATGAGCAGCTCGCTCGCCTCGAGCAGCTCGCGCTCGAAGGCATCGATCTCGTCGTCGAACAGGTCGATCGCACCACCGAGACGCTTCGCCACCACGACGTCGAGCTGGCTCAGCTCGTCGTGATGGCCGATGCGCGCATCGATGCGCGCTACCTCGATCTGCACTCGGGCGTGATCTCGCTGCTCGCGCTGCAGGCGCCGGTCGCCTCCGATCTGCGCCTCGTCACGAGCCTGCTTTACATCGCTCGGCACCTCGAGCGGATGGGCGACCAGTGCGTCAACGTCGCCAAGCTCGTCCCGCTCTCGGGCTGGGAGCCGCCGAGCGACCAGCGCCTCGTCGAAGACATCGTCGCGCTCGCCGAGGGCACCCGGAGCGTCGTTCGCGTCGCCCGTGAGGCGTTCGCCCGCCGAGACGTCGACCTCGCCGGTAGCTTGCGCGAGCTCGACGAAGACATCGACGCCCGCAACAAGGCGATCTTCCGCGAGGCGATCGACCTCGGCGGCGACGTCGACCGCCGCGAGTGGTCGATGACGATGGTGATGGCGGCCCGCGCGTTCGAGCGCATCGCCGACAACGCCGTCGACATCGGCGAGCATGTCGTCTTCCTTGCCACGGGCCGCTACCGTGGCCTCGACTTCACCAGCCGGAACGAGCTCTGACGGGCATGTTCTGGACGCAACCTGCACTTCCGGCCCCCAGGGGAGTAGCGTGACCTCCATGCGCGACCGTTCGAGTGCGCAGCGCGAGCTGCGACTGGCCGTGATCGACACCGACCAGGCCTTCCTGCGGGTCCTCACCAAGCGGCTGGACGCCGCGGGCCACCGCTACCGCGTGCTGGCTGGTGCCACACCGGTCGAGGAGCTCGTCGCCATGCGGCTCGACGCCCTCGTCATCGACCTCCGCGTGCTTGGTACCCAGGCCTGGGACCACCTCGACGCACTCACCGAGGAGGCGCCGAGCCTCCCGATCGTCATCTGCTGCGGCCCGTCGACGGTCGCCCAACGCGTCCGTGGCCTGCGCTCCGGCGCCGACGACTGGCTCAGCAAGCCGTGCCACCCGGAAGAGCTGATCGCCCGCGTCGAGGCCGTCGTGCGCCGCCGCGCCCGCAGCCGGGTCCGCGAGGAGCAACCGGCGGTGGCCGTCGGCGAGCTCATGATCAACGCCGACCAGTTCCAGGCGTTCGTCGGCGAGCGCTCGCTGGATCTCACGCGCCGCGAGTTCGAGCTGCTGCGCCTCCTCGCCCAGAGCCCGGGTCGCGTACTCGAGCGCGAGGACGTGTACGAACGTGTCTGGGGCTATGCGATGGCCCGCGGCGACCGCTCCGTCGACGTGTTCGTGCGCAAGCTCCGTCAGAAGCTCGAGAAGGGCTCGCCGGGCTGGCGCTACATCCACACGCACTTCGGCGTCGGCTACCGCTTCAGCCCCGAGCCGGTGATCGAGGTCGCCGAGCCGGTGCGCGAACTGCGCGACGCGCCCGCCGGGCCGACGCCGGCAAAGCAGAAGATCTAGACGCGACGCGCGGGCCCTCGGGCCCGTCGACCGCCGCCGACCCAGCGTCGGCCCTACGAGCGCGCCGACCGGCGCGCTCGTCGTCGTTATGGCGCGTTAGCGCTCTGCTCGAACCCGCCGTTTCCAGGGGTGTGACCGGGTTTCACGCCCGCTTCACAACGTGGTCACAAGTCTGCTGCAGCCCGTCCCTACCTTTCGCCACGTGATCGCTGCGGGCTCATCCGCGGCGCCGCACTCCCCAGTGCAACACCACGATCACGCACCAACCACCCGCTCTCCAGCGACACCGATGTTCGCGACCACCCCCCTTTGGAGGACTGACATGCTCCGGCACCGACTCATGCCTGTGCTCGGCGTTACTGCCGCCCTCACGCTCGCCGCCTGTGGCGACGACAACAACACCGGCTCGGCTGATTCGGGCAGCGGCTCGAGCGAGAGCTCGCTTTCCGGCAAGCTCGCCGGTGCCGGCTCGAGCGCCCAGGAGGCCGCGCAGGGCGCCTGGATCGCCGGCTTCCAGTCGGCCAACTCCGGCGCGACGATCTCGTACGACCCGGTCGGTTCCGGCGGCGGTCGTGAGCAGTTCGTGGCCGGCGGCGTCGACTTCGCCGGCTCGGACGCAGCCCTCAAGGAGGATGAGCTCGCCGGCGCTGAGAAGCGCTGCGGCGGCGCTGAGAACCTCATCGAGCTCCCGGCCTACGTGTCGCCGATCGCGGTGATCTACAACCTCGAGGGCGTCGACGGCCTCCAGCTCGACCCGGCCACGATCGCGGGGATCTTCCTCGGCAAGATCAAGAAGTGGAACGACCCGGCGATCGCCGCCACCAACGAGGGCGTGACGCTGCCGGACACCGACATCGTCCCGGTCCACCGCTCGGATGACTCGGGCACGACCGAGAACTTCACCGACTACCTCCACGTGGCCGCCAAGGACGTGTGGACCGCTGAGCCGGACGGCGAGTGGCCCACCAAGAGCGGCGAGGCCGCCGACGGTACCTCCGGCGTCGTCGCCGCCGTGAAGAACGGCGCGGGCACCATCGGCTACGCCGACGCCAGCCAGGCCGGCGAGCTCGGCAAGGCCAAGGTCAAGGTCGGCGACGCGTACGTCGAGCCGACGGCCGACGCCGCCGCGAAGATCCTCGAGGAGTCGAAGCGCACCGAGGGCGCCGCCTCGCACGTGTGGACGTACACGCTCAACCGCACTCCGGACGCGGCCGACACCTACCCGGTCGTCCTCACCTCGTACCTGATCGGTTGCACGAAGTACGACGACGCCGCCAAGGCCGAGCTCGTGAAGGGCTACTTCAACCACGTCGTGAGCGCGGACGGCCAGTCGAAGGCCGCCGAAACCGCCGGCTCTGCCCCGCTGACCGACACGCTCCGCGGCCAGATCCAGCCCTCGGTCGACGCGATCGGCTCCGCCTCCTAACCACCGCAGCAGATGTCGGTGTCCGTCACCGGCATCGGTCACCCTGACCCCGGGCGGCCCTCCAAGGGTCGCCCGGGCTCCTCGCAAGAGCATGAGTTCCACCGAAGCATCAACTCCCCCAAGCCAGCGCGGCGATCGCGTGTTCGGCGCGCTCGCCAAGGGCGCCGGCATCACGATCCTCGTCGTCCTCGCCGGCGTGGCGCTGTTCCTCCTCGTCGAGGCGTTCCCGGCGCTCACCGCGCCCGCGTCCGAGCTTCCCGACGGCAAGTCGCTGATCGCCTACGTGGCGCCGCTCGCGTTCGGCACGCTGCTCTCGGCGACGCTCGCGATCCTCATCGCCGTGCCGCTGGCGCTCGCCGTCGCGATCTTCATCTCCTTCTACGCGCCCAAGCGGATCGCCGGCACCCTCGGGTCGATCGTCGATCTGCTCGCCGCGATCCCGAGCGTCGTCTACGGCCTCTGGGGCATCGTGGTCCTGGGCCCGGCGATCGTGCCGCTCCACGAGTGGCTCGCCGACCACCTGAGCTTCATCCCGTTCTTCGCGGGGCAGGCGTCGGCCACCGGCCGCACCATGCTCACGGTCGGGCTCGTGCTCGCCGTGATGATCCTCCCGATCATCACCGCCATCAGCCGCGAGGTGTTCCTGCAGACGCCGCGCAAGCTCACCGAGGCCGCCTACGGGCTCGGCGCGACGAAGTGGGAGATGATCCGGATGACGGTGATCCCGTTCGGCCGCCCGGCGCTGATCAGCGCCTCGATGCTCGGCCTCGGCCGCGCGCTCGGCGAGACCATGGCCGTGACGATGATCCTCTCGGCTGCCGGCGTCGTGAGCTTCAAGCTCCTCACGGCGACGAACCCGTCGTCGATCGCCGCCAACATCGCGCTGCAGTTCCCGGAATCGTCGGGCATCGACGTGAACGTGCTCATCGCCTCCGGTCTCGTGCTCTTCGCGATCACGCTCGTCGTCAACATGACGGCGCGCTGGGTGATCGCCCGCTCCAACCTGGTGAACGCATGACCGCCGCAACTGCACCGGGCTCAGGTCGCACCGGCACCTTCAGCCAAGCCGCGCTGCCCGACTGGGCGATGCAGGTGGTCATGGGCGGCGCGGTGGCACTGGCCTTCATCGGCATCGCATTCACCGACGTCAGCCCGGCGTTGCTGGTGATCGTCCTGGCGGCCGTCTCGGCCGCCACCATCGGCATCTGGGCCGGCACCGTCGAGGGCCGCCGCAAGGCCACCGATCGTCTCGCCACGATGACGATGACCTACGCGTTCCTGCTCGCGGTCGCGCCGCTGGTGTCGCTCGCGTGGACCGTCGTGTCGAAGGGCAACGGCCGCCTCGACCTCGACTTCATCAACCACACGATGCGCAACGTGATCGGCGAGGGCGGCGGCGCGATGCACGCCATCTGGGGCACCGTGATCATCACGGGGGTCGCGACGATCATCGCCGTCCCGGTCGGCATCCTCACCGCGATCTACCTCCACGAGTACGGAGGTACCGGCCGCCTGAAGAAGGCCATCACGTTCTTCGTCGACGTGATGACCGGTATTCCGTCGATCGTCGCCGGCCTGTTCGCGTTCGCCCTGTTCGCGCTGTTCTTCGGCCCGGGCGTGCGTCTCGGCGTGATGGGCTCGATCGCCCTGTCGGTGCTGATGATCCCGATCGTCGTCCGCTCGACCGAGGAGATGCTCCGCATCGTCCCCAACGGGCTGCGGGAAAGTGCGTTCGCGCTTGGCGTCCCGAAGTGGCGCGTGATCACGAAGGTGGTGCTGCCGACGGCACTCGCCGGCATCGTCACGGGCGTGATGCTCGCAATCGCCCGCGTGATCGGCGAGACGGCCCCGCTGCTCGTCACCGTGGGCACGATCGACTCGCTCAACTTCAACCCGTTCGAGGGCCGTATGCAGAGCCTCGCGGTGTTCACGTACTTCGAGTACAAGACGCCGGGCGTTCCGCCCGAGCCCTCGTTCGACCGTGCCTGGGCCGCAGCCCTCACCCTGATCATCATCGTGCTGGTCCTCACCGGCATCGCAAAACTCGTGCAGCGACGGTTCGGCGTGCTGCAGGCCCGCTGACCCGTGGAAGAGAACGACATGCCCTCTGAGACCGAGTTCGAGAAAGTCGTCGATGGCGTCGGCGAGCACTCTCCGCTGGACCTGATCGAGCGCCCGACGAAGCCGGCCGAGCGCCAGGTCACCGAGGTCGCCTCGACCATCGAGGTGACGAACCTCGACATCTACTACGGCGCGTTCCACGCCGTGGCCGACGTGAACATGACGATCCCGCCGAACGCCGCGACGGCGCTCATCGGCTCGTCGGGCTGCGGCAAGTCGACGTTCCTGCGCGCGATCAACCGCATGCATGAGCTCACCGCCACGGCGCGGGCCGAGGGCTCGATCGTCATGGACGGCCAGGACATCTACGCCCCGGGTGTCGATCCGGTCGAGGTGCGCAGCAAGATCGGCATGGTCTTCCAGCAGCCGAACCCGTTCCCGACGATGTCGGTGTACGACAACGTCGCCGCGGGCCTCAAGCTCAACAACCGCAAGATCAAGAAGGCCGAGCTCGATGAGATCGTCGAGAAGAGCCTGCGCGGCGCCCACCTCTGGAACGAGGTGAAGGATCGCCTGAACCGCTCCGGCATGGATCTCTCGGGCGGCCAGCAGCAGCGCCTGTGCATCGCGCGCGCGATCGCCGTCGAGCCTGCCGTCCTGCTGATGGACGAGCCGGCCTCCGCGCTCGACCCCATCTCGACGCTCGCGATCGAGGAGCTCATCTCCGAGCTCAAGCACCGGTTCACGATCGTGATCGTCACGCACAACATGCAGCAGGCCACGCGCGCCAGCGACTACACGGCGTTCTTCAACATCGAGCAGTCCGGCCAGCCGGGCCGCATGGTCGAGATGGACCGCACGGAGAAGATCTTCTCCAACCCGACGCACCAGGCCACCGAGGACTACGTCTCCGGCCGCTTCGGCTGAACGCGCGCTCGCAGGAGAGCGCCGGAGCCTTGGGGTGCTCCGGCACGGTTCCTGCGCAGAATCGTCACAGTGCGCGCACCTCGCGCGCGTTTTCGACGGGCATGGTCATGGCCATGCCCGTCGTCGTTTCAGGGGGCCGCGGAGAGCGGGGCCAGGCCACCGTCGAGTTCGTCGCGCTCCTCCCGATCCTCGCCTTGGTCGCGCTTGCCGTTGGCCAAGCCGCGGTGGCGGGGTGGACGGTGTGGTCGGCGTCCGGGGCGGCACGCGTGGCCGCCCGCGCGCAGGCCCTCGGCCAAGATCCCGCCGTCGCCGTGCGGCGCGTGCTCCCCGCGATGCTCGAGCGCCACGCGCGCGTGTCGGTCGGCGCGAGCGCGGCCGGCGAGGGCCGCACCAGCGTTCGGCTGGGCGTGCCCTCGGTGGTGCCGGGCCTGCGGTTCGGGACGGTGCGCGGCGCCGCGGAGCTCCCCGATCAGGCCGGGGTCCGATGACTTGCCGGCTCTCCCACTGGCGCGACGATCGCGGGCAGGCGACGGTCGAGCTCGTCGCGCTCGTGCCGCTCGTCGCCGGCATCGCACTGCTGATCGGAGGCATGCTCGCGGCGCAGCGCGTGCGCGAGGCCGCCGACGGTGCGGCGGTCGCTGCGGCGATCGCCGAGCTCCAGGGCGGTGATGCGAAAGCGGCGGCGGACGCGGCCGCACCCGGGTGGTCGCGCGTGCGCGTCGAGGTCCGCCGCGGCGCGGTACAAGTGCGGGTGCGCTGGCAGGGACCGCGCGCGCTCGCGGATCTCGTCGATGCTGATCGCGCGGTGGCGTTCTCGCCGGACGGCCGGCCGTGACGTGGCCGACGGCGCTCGTGCTGGGGCGCGGGGCGGAAGGAGCGGGGCGCCGCGCGCTCCGCGGCGCTGGTGCCCGCGGCCTGCTGATCGTGTGGGATCGCGCGGCCGAACGCGCCGACGATGTCCTCGCGCGTTTGGCCGAGCATCCCGGGCCTGTGGTGATCGCGGTGCCCGGTCTGCGTGATGACGAGGTGGACCGATTGGCGGTGGCCGTCGACGAGGTCATTGCGCTCACGCCACCCGACGAGGACTACCGCGCAGCGCTGCGCGAGGAGCTGGCGCCGCTCGCGCGCAGCCTCACGTTGCTCGACGAGCCCGCGGCACCGTGGTGGACGCGTCTCGGCGGGACCGGTGGCCAGGCGACGGTCGCGCTCGTGGCGATCATTGCTGGCGCGATGGCGGTAGCAGTGGCGCTCGGTCTGGTGGCGAGCGCGCTCGGGCGCGGTGCCGGCGTGCAGGGCCGAGCCGATGTCGCAGCGCTCGCGGGCGCAGCGGCCCTGCGCGATGCGCAGGCGCTGCTCTACTCCGCCGATCCCGCCCGGCGGATCAGCGTCGGCGAGGTGCGCGAGCGCGCGATCCGAGCGGCGCGGGGCACGGCACGCGCCAATGGCCTGCTCGCCGAGCGGATCGGGTTCGACGGCGCCGCCAATCTCCCCACCCGCGTGTCGGTGAGCGCCCTCACGACGGGGCCGCGCGCGAGTGATCGCCGGCGGCGCGTGCGAGCCGTGGCCGAGGTGGCGGTGGGCGCTGGGCTCGCCACCGATCCTGACGGCGGCAGCTACGCCGGGCCACTCGCGATCCGCCAGGGGCAGCGGATGCGACCCGATGTGGCCCTCGCCTTCGACCGTCTCAACGCCGCAGCGACTGCTGACGGTCGTCCGCTGGTGATCGTCTCCGCGTTCCGTAGCGATGCCGAGCAGGCTGCGCTCTTCGCCGCGCACCCGGATCCGAAGTGGGTCGCCCCACCTGGAAAGAGCCTGCACCGCCTCGGCACCGAGCTCGATCTCGGACCCAGCTCCGCCTACGGCTGGCTCGCGGCGAACGCCAAGCGGTTCGGCTTCCTCCAGCGTTACAGCTGGGAGGCGTGGCACTACGGGTTCGTGGGCTCGCCGGGCAGCGCCTCGGTCGGCTACCGCGCTTCTTCCGGTGGTGGGGGAGAGCGGGCGACCGGTGCGCTGCCGTCGTTCGTCCCCGCGAAGTATGCGGGCCTCATCGCGAAGGCAGCGCAGCGCTGGAGCGTCGGCGCTGCGCTGCTCGGCGCGCAGCTGTGGCAGGAGAGCAAGTTCAATCCGCGCGCGGTGTCGCCCGTGGGCGCCGCCGGGATCGCGCAGTTCATGCCCGGAACGGCCGCGATGTACGGACTCACGCCGGCGGAGCGGTTCGATCCCACGAAGGCGATCGACGCGCAGGCGCACCTGATGCACGACCTCCTCCGCCAGTTCGCCGCCGTGCCGCTCGCACTGGCCGCCTACAACGCCGGGCCGGCGCCGGTGCAGCGGTGCATGTGCGTGCCTCCGTTCGCGGAGACGCAGGGCTACGTGCAGAGCATCCTCGCCCTGCTCGGCGGCGCCGGGATCGCTGCCCCGAATGGGCTCGAAATCCGGCTCGTGGCGTGAATCGGCCGTACCCTTGGGGCATGGGCGTCCTGATCCTCCACGGCCTCGCCAACCACCGGCCTCCGCGGCACTGGCAGTTCCAGCTCGCGGCGGCACTGGCGGCCGAGGGTGTCGACGTGGCCTACCCGTCGCTGCCGGACGCTGACGATCCCAAGCCCGAGGCGTGGCAGTCCGCGATCCTCGCGGCGCTCGACGAGCTTCCCGGCAGGCCCGACGTGATCGCGCACTCGCTCGGCACCCACGCGTGGCTCGCGCTCGGCCCCGCGATCGCGGAGCGTGTCGGCCGCGTCCTGCTCGTCGCTCCGCCGGCGCAGTCGATCCTCGACGACGTCGCCCCGGCGTTCCCGCGGCTGGAGCCGTTCACCGCGCCGGCCGGCTGGGAGCTCTGGGCATCCGACGCCGACGACTACAACCCCGAGGGCGCAGCGGTCACGCACGGCGAGCCGTTCGGCCTCCCCGTCCGCACCTTTCCCGGTGGCGGGCACCTCGCGCTCGACGACGGCTACGGCCCGTGGACCGCGCCGCTCGAGTGGGCGCGCGCTGCCAGCCAGTCGATCGCGGCCGCCGCCTGATCGTCGACCTCGCCGTGCGCGGCGCGACGAGCCGCCGATGGCAGGAGCGAGCGGGAGCGCCGGGGCCGTGCCGCCTATCCTGAACGGTGGTGCCGCAGCCACGCAGTCAAGGTCAGGAGAGCGCCGCCGACCGGGCGGAGCGGCTGCGTGAGGAGCGGCTGCGGATGCCCGACGCCCCCGGCGTCTACCTGTTCCACGATCGCCGCGGCAAGGTGATCTACGTCGGCAAGGCCAAGAGCCTCAAGAAGCGGGTCGCGAGCCACTTCGTCAACCCCGTCCGACGCGGTGGTCGCACGCTCCCCGAGGAGACCGACCACATCGACACGATCGCCGTGAGCAGCGAGACCGAGGCGCTGCTGCTCGAAGCGAACTTCATCAAGCAGTACCAGCCGGCCTTCAACATCCGGCTCCGCGACGACAAGAGCTACCCCTACCTCGCCGTCGCCCTCGACGAAGAGTTCCCGCGGCTCTACTTCACGCGTGAGCGCCACCGCAAAGGGCGCCGCTACTTCGGCCCGTACTCCTCAGCGCGGCGCGTGCGCGAGACGCTCGACACGCTCCAGAAGATCTTCCTGATCCGCAGCTGCACCGGGAAGGAGCCTGGGCGCCGCAGTGGATCGCCGTGCCTCGACTTCCACATCAAGCGGTGCGACGCGCCGTGCATCGGCAACGTCACCGCGAGCGAATACCGCAAGGGCGTGCAGGATGCGATCGCCGTGCTCGAGGGGCGCGTACGCGAGGTCGACGCCGAGATCGAGCAGCGCATGAAAGACGCCGCCGCCTCGGAGGAATTCGAGACCGCCGCGCTCGAGCGCAACCGGCTCATCGCCCTGCGCTCCCTCAGCGAGCGCCAGCGGATCGTGACCGACAGCTCCGAGACCCTCGATGCCGTCGCGGTCGCCGCGCAAGGCGAGGATGCGAGCGTGCAGGTGTTCCAGGTGCGCGACGGCCTGCTTGCCGACCGGCAGGGGTTCTACCTCACCGGCGACGCCGATCAGACCGCCGCCGACGTCGCCAGTGCCTTCCTGGTGCAGTACTACCGCGAGACCCCGCTGGTGCCGCCGCTGATCCTTCTCAACGAGCGCCTCGAGGAGCAGGACGTGATCCGCGGGGCCCTCTCCGAGATTCGCGGCGCGAAGGTGGAGCTCCGCATCCCCGAGCGCGGCGACAAACGTCACGTGCTCGATCTCGCCGAGCGCAACGCCCACCTCGCGCTCGGCCAAGAGCGCCTGCGAGCGCAGCGCAAGCGCGAGCAGCTCACGGGCGCGCTCGGCGAGCTGCAGCAGGAACTCGAGCTGCCGGTGTTGCCGCTGCGCATCGAGTGCTTCGACATCTCGACGCTGATGGGCACGAACACCGTCGCCTCGATGGTGGTGTTCGAGGGCGGCGAGCCGAAGAAGTCCGACTACCGCCGCTTCAAGATCAAAGGGCTCGAAGAGGGACAGACCGACGACTTCGCGGCCATGAACGAGGTGCTCGAACGGCGCGTCGCCCAGTGGCAGCGCCAGAGCGACCGCTCCCCGCACGACCCGGCCCGCGACGGCTCCTTCGCCACCCGCCCCGACCTGCTCGTGATCGACGGCGGCAAGGGCCAGCTCTCCGCCGGCCTGCGCGCGCTCGGGCCGATCATCGACGAGGGCACACGCGTGATCTCGCTCGCCAAGCGGATCGAGGAGGTGTTCGTGCCCGGCCGGCCGTACCCGTACGAACTCGCGCACGACACGCCCGCGCTCCAGCTCCTGCAGCGCGTGCGCGACGAGGCCCACCGCTTCGCGATCACCCATCATCGCCAGCGTCGAGACAAGCAGCTCACCGAGTCGATCCTCGACGCATTGCCCGGCGTTGGCCCCGCGCGCAAGCGCCTCCTCATCACCCACTTCGGCTCGCCGGATGCCGTGCTCTCGGCCAGCCGTGATGCGCTCGAAGCGGTGCCAGGGCTGCCGACCCCCGTCGCGCGCGCTATCCACACGGCGCTGCACCGCGGCGGCACGCGGGCCTGACCGGGCCGCCCGCCCGGCGTTCACGGAGGGGGCCGGAGGGTCCGGTAGCGTCCAGGGCAGACGCGATGACCCAGCCGCCGCCAGCCACCCCGGACTCGCCGACGCCCGCCGCTGAAGGAGCGGGTGCCGAGGTCAGCCTGCAGGACTTCGTCGTGATCACCGGCTACTCGGGCGCGGGCAAGTCGACGGCGATCGCCGTGTTCGAGGACCAGGGATACTTCTGCGTCGACAACCTCCCGCCGGAGATGATCGGCCAGCTCGTCGACCTCTTCCGCCACCCCGGCAGCAAGGTCGAGCGCGCCGCGGTGGTGTGCGACGTGCGGGGCGGCAGCTACTTCACCCAGCTCCAGCGCGTGCTCGAAGACCTCGAGGAGCACGGCACGGTGCACCGCATCGTCTTCCTCCGAGCGGAGGAGGACGCGCTCGTCACCCGCTACAAGGAGACGCGCCGTCGCCACCCGCTCGCGCCGCACGGCTCCGTCGCCGAGGGCATCGCCGCCGAGCGCGCAGTGCTCGCCGGAGTGGAGGCGCTCGCCGACACGGTGATCGACAGCACCGGCCTCACCGTCCACGACCTGCGCAACCGCATCATCGCCGAGCTCCTGCCGCGCGACGCGACCGAGCGCATGTCGGTCACCTTCGAGAGCTTCGGCTTCAAGCGCGGCGTCGTGCGCGACGCCGACCTCGTCTTCGACGTGCGCTTCCTCCCGAACCCACACTGGGATCCCACGCTCCGCAGCAAGAACGGCCGCGACGATCCCGAGGTGCTCGAGTACATCGAGCAGGACGGCCAGCTCCAGGCCTTCTACGACCACCTGCTGCCGCTGCTCGACTTCCTGCTGCCGCGCTACGCGGCCGAGGGCAAGTCGCATCTCACGATCGGCATCGGGTGCACCGGCGGCAAGCATCGCTCGGTCGCAATCTCCGAGCAGCTCGCCAAGCGCTACTCGGGCGGCGACGAGTTCTGGGCCGAGACGCGCCACCGCGATCTCGGCCTCGGCGGCTGACGCACCCACCAGCTCCTCGGTCACCGCCGCCCAGCCACCACCATGCGAGCCGTCCGCTCGCCGCGCGGATGGCACGGACCCCTGGTCGCCGGTGGTCGTCGGGGCGCGTGCGATGGCCCACACAGGCCGTGCTTTGGCCAGTCGGCCAACAGGGAGCGAGAGCAGTTGGCCGACGGGCCGAAAATGCCGGTCCCGCGAGATACACCGGACGCATGTCACGTCGATTTTCCAACACCCCCGAAATTGGCCATTAGCTGGGCTTTGGGGGTCCCTTCGGGTACCACATGAAGGTCGTGTTGAGCTGGTCAAGCGGCCCTTGACATGGCCGATGACCGGATCGATGGTGAGTGCACGGCGCAGCGACCGAGAGAGCGCACGCCGGGCTGCCACCAGCCGACGCATCACACCGAAAGGATCGCCAATGGCGAACGAGTTCTCGAAGGTTCCGGTCGATGAGGGCGCCATCCTGCTCACGGGGGCCACGGGCCTCTTGGGCGGAGAAGTCCTCGCCCGCCTGCTCGCACGCACCGACCGCACCGTCGTCGCACTCGTCCGGCGTCCGCTCGGCTTCGAGCACCCGCGCCTGCACCTGCTCATGGCCGACCTCACGGAGGACGCGCCGCTGCCCGCGCCGCCCGTTCCGGTGTCACAGGTGATCCACTGCGCGGCCTCCGTCTCCTTCACGCTCCCGATCGAGGAGCAGCGCGAGATCAACGTCGAGGGCACCCGTCGCCTGCTCGACCTCGCCGCCACGTTCGAAGGCCTCGAGCGCTTCATGCACGTGAGCACGGCGTACGTCGCCGGCGACTTCGAGGGCACGTTCGGTCCGGACGACCTCGAGCGCGGTCAGGGTTTCCGCAACACGTACGAGCAGTCCAAGCATGAGGCCGAGGTGCTCGTGAACGCCTCCGGTCTCCCGACCCAGGTGGTGCGTCCCGCGATCGTCGTCGGCGACCAGTACACCGGCCGCACCAACGCGTTCAACGTGCTCTACCCGCCGATGAAGGCCTACGCGCTCGGCAAGCTGCACGTCGCCCCCGGTCGGGCCGAGGCGCCCGTCGATGTCGTCCCGATCGACTTCGTCGCCGACGCGATGATGGAGCTGCTCGACATCGCCCCGGGCCGCACGCATCTGCTCGCTGCCTGCGAGAACGCGACGACGGTCGGCGAGCTCGTACAGCTCGGCGCCGACTACTTCGATCGCCCCGTCGGCCAGATCATGTCGGCCCAGCAGCTCGACGACCTGATCGACCAGCTCCCGGACGACGCTCGCGAGAAGGCCCGACTTGGCCTCGAGCGTGCAGCGCACGTGCTGCCGTACTTCGACGTGCGTGCCGACTACCGCGACCCGCTCACCAAGGAGTTCCTCGCCTCGCGGGGCATCGAAGCCCGCCCGCTGCGGGACTACTTCGAGAACCTCATGGACTACGCGACCGAGGTCGACTGGGGCAAGGCCCCGGAGCGCGTCGCCGCCTAGCTCCTCAGAGCCCACGGGTCGTCTGCTGGCGACCCAGCGCCCGCCGGGTCGGTGGGCGCAAGCAGCAGAACGGGCGGCCTCCGCAGCAATGCGGAGGCCGCCCGTTCTCGTATGGCGCTAGTCGACCATCAGAGCCGGAGCCTGCGCAGCCTGCTGGCCGCCGGCGCCCGACGGGGCCTCCGGCATGACGGGCTTGTCACGCGGCAGGAAGTACGCCGGGATGAACGCGATGGCGATGATCACCGCGGACCACCAGAAGGTGTGGCCGAACGCATCGGCGATCGACGGCACGATCTGCGCCTTCTCGGATGCGGGCACCGACGACAGCGCGCCGAGCCCCTGCTCGCCGCTCGCGCCGTTCCCGGGCAGACGGTCCTGGAGCTGGTGGGTGAGGACGACCGCGAGGATCGCCGTGCCCATCGCGCCGCCGGTGCGCTGCACCACGTTGAGGCCGGAGGTGGCGCGGGCCACCTCGTCGCGCTGCAGCGACCGCATCGCGGCGCTCATCGCGGGCATCATCGTGCTGCCCATGCCGAGGCCGTTGACGAAGAGGATCGCGCAGAAGATCCAGAGCGACGTGTTCTCGTCGACCTGCGTGAGTGCGAGCATCGCGGACGTGACCAGCGCGAGGCCCACCAGCACGATGCGGCCCGGACCGGTCTTGTCGGTGAGGCGGCCCGAGACGGGCATCATGATCATCGCGCCGATGCCCTGAGGGGCGATCAGCAGGCCCGAGTCGAACGCGCTCTTGCCGTGCACGATCTGCAGGTAGAGCGGGACGAGGAACATCGTGCCGAAGAACGCCGTGCCGAAGAGGAACGTCGTGCCGGCGGACGGGCCGACCGGCATCTTCTTGAAGAGGCTCACGTCGATGAGCGGGTCCTCGTCGCGCGAGGCGTGGCGGATGAAGGCCAGCACCAGCACGGTGCCGACGATCACCGGCACGAGCGTCTTCGTGGAGCCGAAGCCGCCGGCCGAGGCCGTCTCGGCGAGGCCGTAGACGAAGATCGCCATGCCGGGGGAGAGGAGCAGCACGCCGAGCCAGTCGAGCTTGTGGTGCGGCTTGCTCTCGTCGGTCGGAAGGAAGCGTTGCGCCATGAGCAGGGCGACGATGCCGACGGGCACGTTCACGTAGAAGATCCAGCGCCAGTCGAACGTGAGCCCGAAGAGCGTGAACTGGTCGACGAACAGGCCGCCGAGGATCGGGCCCAGGATCGGGCCGAGGAGCATCGGCACGCCGACGAGGCCCATCACGCGACCCATCCGCTGCGGCCCGGCCGCGTGGGTGAGGATCGTCATGCCGGCGGGCATGATCATGCCGCCGCCGAGGCCCTGCAACACACGGAACGCGATCAGCGACTCCGCCGACCACGCCGCGCCCGAGAGGATCGAGCCGGCCAGGAAGAGACCGATCGAGATCATGTAGAGCCGCTTGGTGCCGAACCGGTCGGCGAAGTAGCCCGTGAGCGGGATGACCGTCGCCAGCGCGAGCATGTAGCCCGTCGACACCCACTGGATCGTGGGCAGCGTGGAGTTGAACTCCTTCGCGAGGTCGTTGATCGCGACGTTGACGATGGTTGTGTCGAGGATCGACATGAATGTGCCGAGCACGACGACCGCTGCAACGCGCAGCAGGGCCGGATCGAGCTCGGTCGAGGTGTTGGCGTAACCGCCGGGCGCAGATGGCTGGCTCATGCGGGCGTCTCCTGGGGGTCGGGGGAAGTCGGCGTCGCGCCCGGGGTGCAGCCGGGGGCGAATCCTGGGAAGTGGTCGGCCGAGAGGTCAGCCAGGGTGTCGATCGCGCCCTCGAGCGCCGTGCGCTCCTCGCCGCTGAGCGCGCCGACGAAGTCGCGGATGGCGGCGAAGCGCGCACGGGTGATGCGCTCGATCGCGTCGTGGCCCGGCTCGCTCAGCGCGATGCGCTTGATCCGCCGGTCCTCCGGGTCTTCGTTGCGAGACACGAGGCCCGCCTTGTGGAGCGCGTCGATCGCGCGGCCGGTGGCGGCGGGGGAGAGGCCGACCGCTTCGCCGAGCGCGCTCACCGGGCGGGGCTCGCCCGCGTGGTCGAGCACGTAGAGCAGCCGCAGCTGCGTCAGCGTGAGGTCGTACTCGGCGGTGAGCGCCATGGCCTGGTGCTGGCTGCCCTTCACCATCCGGATGAGGACGGTGAAGAACCGCGTCGCGAGCGGGTCGTCGGAGAGGCCATCAACTTGCACGGGCGCAACCATACGCGCTTCCGCAAAGGTTGCGTTAGCGCAAAGGTTGTCTTGGCGCATCGTCACTCGGCCCTGTGTCCGGCCGGGCGCCCACCTCGAGCCCGTTCTGGCATGCGTTTTTACCCGTGGTGGGTAAAAACGCATGCCAGAACGCGTCGGGCTGGGGCTGTGGGAGGTCGACGGGCCGTCGTCCCTGGTGGTCGGAGCGTCAGTAATCGCTGCATCGGGCGCAACGTCCACGCGCGCGCACGGTGCGGCTCGATAGGGTCAAAGGCCTGGCGTTCCGCCTGCCGGGGCGCCACGCCAACAGGCTCGCCGACCAGCTCGGCGGCCAGTGCGTCGCCACCGAGCACCCACACCCCAGGAGCACCACCACATGCCCGTCCGCGTAGGCATCAACGGCTTCGGCCGCATCGGCCGTAACGTCTTCCGCGCCGCCAAGAAGGCCGGCGCCGACATCGAGTTCGTCGCCGTCAACGACCTCACCGACACCAAGACCCTCGGGCACCTGGTCAAGTACGACTCGATCCTCGGCCCCTACCCGGGCACCGTTGAGGTCGAGGACGACGCGATCATCGTCGACGGCTCGCCGATCAAGGTGTTCGCCGAGCGCGACCCCGCGAACATCGACTGGAACTCGCTCGACGTCGACGTCGTCATCGAGTCGACCGGCTTCTTCACGAAGCGCTCCGCGGCTGAGGTGCACCTCGGCGGCTCGGTCAAGAAGGTCATCATCTCCGCCCCGGCGACCGACGAGGACATCACCGTCGTCCTCGGCGTGAACTTCGACCAGTACGACAAGGAGAAGCATCACGTCATCTCCAACGCGTCGTGCACCACGAACTGCCTCGCGCCGTTCGCGAAGGCCATCAACGACGCCGTCGGCATCGAGCGCGGTCTCATGACCACGATCCACGCGTACACGGGTGATCAGCGCCTCCTCGACGCGCCGCACAGCGATCTGCGCCGTGCCCGCTCGGCGGCCACCAACCTCGTCCCGGCCTCGACCGGCGCCGCCAAGGCCGTCGGCCTCGTGCTCCCGGAGCTCAACGGCAAGCTGTCGGGCTTCGCGGTCCGCGCCCCCGTCCCGACCGGCTCCGTCGTCGACCTCACCCTCACGACGAAGAAGGACACCTCGGTCGAGGAGATCAACGCTGCCGTGAAGGCCGCTGCCGATGGTCCGATGAAGGGCATCCTCGCCTACACCGAGGACCCGATCGTCTCGAGCGACATCGTCACCGATCCGCACAGCTCGATCTTCGACTCGAAGCTCACGCTCGTGATGGACGGCAACTTCGTGAAGGTCGTCTCCTGGTACGACAACGAGTGGGGCTACTCCAACCGCGTCGTCGAGCTCGTCGGCAAGGTCCTCTAGCTCGCTGCTTCTGACGGGTTTCCGCCGGTGGCAGGGTTGCCTCCGTCGGGACACCCTCACGCCCGGGCTCGCAAGCTCGCGCGGCCTCCGGTAGGGCACTGTCCCTCCCGGAGGCAATCCTGCCCCCGGCTCGCCGGTTCCGTCGTTGGAGCTTGCGGGCCGTTGGCATTCCCGGGGAGCCCTCGTCGGTGGTCGGTGAGGCACTCGTGTGTACTGCGTCGTCGTTCTGGATCGCCGACGCTTCCTCATCGTCTTGGAGACTGACCAATGAAGACCCTTGCCGACCTTGGTGATGTGCGTGGCCAGCGCGTGCTCGTGCGCGTCGACTTCAACGTGCCGCTTGACGGCTCGACGATCACCGACGACACCCGCATCCGCGCCGCCCTGCCGACGATCCAGCAGCTCAGCGGCCAGGGGGCGAAGCTGATCCTCGTCTCGCACCTCGGGCGCCCCAAGGGCGAGGTGGATCCAAAGTACTCCCTGGCTCCGGTCGCGGCACGCCTCGGCGAGCTCGTCGGTGGCCACGTGACGCTGGCGCCGGCCGTCGTGGGCGACGAGGTGACGGCGCTCGCCGAGGACCTCGCCGAGGGCGACATCCTGCTCCTCGAGAACGTCCGCTTCGAGGCGGGTGAGACGAAGAACGACCCGGAGCTCGCGGCCGCGCTGGCCGGCCTCGCCGACGCCTACGTGAACGATGCCTTCGGCGCCGCGCACCGCGCGCACGCGTCAACGGCGGGCGTCGCGGAGATCCTCGCGCCGAAGGCCGTCGCCGGCCTGCTGCTGCAGAAGGAGGTCGAGACGCTGGAGGGCATCCTGGCCGAGCCCAAGCGCCCGCTCGTCGCCATCGTCGGCGGCTCGAAGGTGAGCGACAAGATCGGCGTTCTCGACCGCTTCCTCGACATCGCCGATCACGTGATCATCGGGGGCGCGATGCTCTTCCCGTTCTACAAGGCGCAGGGCCACAGCGTCGGCGGCAGCCTCTGCGAGGAAGCCGGCGTGCCGCTCGCTGAGCAGGCGCTGGCCAAGGGCGGCGACAAGCTCGTCCTCGCGGTCGACCTCACCTGTGGCGAGTCGTTCTCCGCCGACACCGCAGTGCAGGTGATCGACGGCGTCGACACGCCGGAGGGTTGGATGGGTCTCGACGTCGGCCCGAAGAGTGCCGCGCGCGCCGCCGAGCTCGTGAAGGCCGCGGGCTCCGTGCTCTGGAACGGCCCGATGGGCGCTTTCGAGCTGCCTCCGTTCGCTGCCGGCACCCGCGCCGTCGCCGAGGCCTGCGCCGAGACCGACGCCATCACCGTGATCGGTGGCGGCGACTCCGTCGCCGCGGTCACCCAGTTCGGGCTCGCCGACAAGATGACCCACGTCTCCACCGGTGGCGGCGCGTCGCTCGAGCTGCTCGAGGGCAAGGCGCTACCAGGCGTCGAGGCCGTCCGCTAGCTGTACCGAGCTTGGCCAGAGCGTTGCTCTGGCCAAGCCTTGACATCGCCAGAGTAATACTCCAGAGTGGGGCTCCGTCATGGCTGCCTCGCTTCCCTCTGCCTCTTCTGACGCCCCGGCCGAGCGATCGCAATCGCTTGCGCTGCTCGGCGTCTGTGGCGCGGCGTTCCTCGTCTTTCTCGATACGACGATCGTCAACGTCGCGTTCCCGGATCTCAGCGCCGACTTCGCGGGGGCGAGCGCGCATGAACTCGTGTGGGTGCTCGACGGCTACTTCATCGCGGTCGCCGCGCTGCTCGTGCCGGCTGGTGGGATCGGCGACGACATGGGCCGTCGGCGACTGCTCATCGCTGGCCTCGTGGGATTCGCACTCACGAGCCTGACCTGCGCGATCGCCCCCAGCTGGCAGGTGCTCACGGCCGCGCGGATCGTGCAGGGCATCGCCGGCGCGATGATCGTTCCGGCATCGATGGCGCTGCTCCTCTCGCTCTACCCACCCGAGCGCCGCGCGACCGGCATCGGCATCTGGGGAGCGGCGGCCGCGTTGGCCGCCGCGATCGGTCCCGTGCTGGGCGGGGCGCTCGTCGAGGTCGCCGGGTGGCGCTGGATCTTCCTCGTGAACCTGCCGCTCATCGCTGCGATCGCGTGGGCGAGCGCCCGCGGCCTCGACGAGAGCCGCGATGCACATTCCAAGGGGATCCCCGAGCTCCTCGGGTCGGTGCTCGTGGCGCTCGCGCTGGGCCTGCTCGCCCTCGCGCTGGTGCGCGGCAACGACTGGGGCTGGCTCTCCACCGCCACGCTCGGGTGCTTCGCCGGGGCTGCCATCGCCAGCACCGGAGCGGTGCTCCGCTCGGCGCGGCATCCGCGCCCCGCCGTGGATCTCGCGCTGCTCAAGATCCCCTCGTTCCGGCTCGGCACGCTCGGCACCGCGCTCTTTGCGATGGGCTTCTTCTCGATGATCCTCGGCAACATCCTGTTCCTTACCGAGGTGTGGCACTACTCGGTGCTGCATGCCGGCCTCGCCGTCGCGCCCGGGCCCGTCGCATCGACACTCGTCGCTGGCGCCGCCGGGCGCGTCGCCGACCGCCTCGGTCACCGCGCGGTGATCCTGCCCGGCGCCGTCGTCTACGCCGCCGGCATCCTCGTCCTGCGACTCGCACCCGGGCAGGGCGGCGACTACCTCACCGACTGGCTCCCGGGGCAGCTGCTCAGCGGCGTCGGCATCGGTCTCGCCTTCCCGGCCCTGGGGGCTGCGGCGGTCCAGGACGTGCCCGAGTCGCAGTTCGGCAGCGCCTCCGCGGTGAATGCAGCCGCGCGGCAGGTGGGCGCCGTGATCGGCACCGCAGTACTCGTCGCCTTTGCCGGCACCGCGACCGACTACCCTTCGGCGATGCGCGCGTTCGACGACTCCTATCTCGTCGCTGCCGCGGCGGTGATCCTCTCCGGCGTCAGCGTGCTCGCACTGCCGAAGGCGCAGCACCGGATCGCAGGCGCCGACGGTGCCGACACCACGATCGACGCGCTGCCAGATGTCGGCGCCGACCGTGCCCCCGCGGCCGCCGGAGCAGCCCGCTGACGGCAACGGCCGACACCCGCGAGCGCATCCTCGGGGCGGCGCTCATGCGCTTCCTCGAGGACGGCTACGACGGCACCACCGTCGCGAAGATCCGCGAGGACGCGGGCGTGTCGAACGGCGCGCTCTTCCACCACTTCAAGAGCAAGGACGCGATCGCCGCGGCGCTCTACGTCGACGCCATCAAGGACTTCCAGGCCGGCCACTGGCGGATCCTCGAGGATCCCCCGGCGACACTCCGCGAAGGCGTCGCCGCGATGATCGCCCACCACCTGCGGTGGGTGCAGGAGCACCCCGACCAGGCACGCTTCCTCTATGAGGCGGGCCAGCTTGATGCCGACGACGTCGGCGCCGCCGAGCTCGGCCGCCTCAACGGCGAGATCGCCGCTGCCTACGCCGAGTGGTACCGGCCGCTGATCGAGCGCGGCGAGGCGCGGCGCGTGCGCGTCGGGCTCGTCGTCGCCATCGTCGGCGGCCCGTCGCACGCCGTGGCACGTCACTGGCTCGGGGGCCCGCGCGAGACCGACCTGTCCCGCCACGCCGACGAGCTGAGCTACGCCGCCTGGGCCAGCCTCGCGGGCCCAGCCGCGCTCGCCGAAGCGACGGGTCAGGCCGCGCCGCCCCCGCCTGCCGACGCCCCTCGTCCGGCACGCGTCCGCATCGAACTCCTCGCGGACGACGGCACCGTCCTCGGCACCACCGACTCCGAACTCACCTGAACTCAGCGTCCTAACTACGTTCGTCGGCACCCCCTCGACGGGGAACGTAGTTAGGACGGTCTTCAGTTGGGTGTTAGCCGGCGGCGACTGCCGGCGCCTCGCCGCGCTGCGCGGCCTCGGCGTGCTCGCGGCTGTCGTTCGACGAGATCATCGTGAGGGTCGCGATCAGGCCGAGGAGGGCGAAGCCCGCACCGATCAGGAAGGCGGTCTGGAAGCCCTCGGTGAGGCCGACGGCGATGTTCTGCTCCCCGCCGCTCATCACGTCGAGCGTGCGGCTGTTGGCGATCGACGCGAGGATCGCCAGGCCGAGCGCGCCGCCGACCTGCTGGTTGGTGTTGATCAGGCCGGAGGCGAGACCGGCCTCGTGCGGCTCGACGCCGGTGACGGCCGCGATCGTGACGGGCACGAAGGCGAAGCCGAGCCCGACCCCCGCGAGGAGCGAGGGGACGAGCACGTTGGCGAGGTACGACCCGCCGACCGACACCTGCGAGAACCACAGCAGTGCGACCGCGACGAGTCCGAGCCCGGCCGCCAGGATCGGCTTGAACCCGAACTTCGTCACCAGGGCCGACGCAGCGCCGGCGGCGAAGATGATCGCGAAGGCGAGCGGCAGGTAGGCGAGGCCCGTGTTGAGGGCCGAGTAGCCCAGCACCTGCTGCAGGTAGAGGCTGATGAAGAAGAACATCGAGAACAGCGACATCCCGATGAACAGCCCCGCGACGTTGGCCCCGCGCAGCGTGCGCAGCTTGAAGATCTCGAAGGGCACGAGCGGCGACCGGCTGCGCAGCTCCAGGCCGACGAAGGCGACGAGGAACACCGCCGCGATCACGAGGCGCAGGATCGTGTCGCCCGAGCCCCAGCCGGCGTTCGCCGCATCGACGATCGCGTAGACGAGCAGTCCCAGGCCGAGGGTGACGGTGATGGCGCCGGGGAAGTCGAAGGCGCCCTCCTCCTCGGTCTCCCGGCTCTCCTCGAGGAAGCGCGGGGCGGCGAAGGCGGCGGCGAGGCCGATCGGGGTGTTCACGAAGAGCACCCACTCCCAGCCGGCCCACTCGGTGAGCACGCCGCCGAGCAGCACGCCGGCCGCACCGCCGGCACCGGCCACTGCGCCCCAGATGCCCAGCGCGCGGTTGCGCTCGGCGCCCTCAGCGAACGTGGTGGTGACGATCGAGAGTGCGGCGGGCGAGGCGATCGCCGCCCCGAGGCCCTGGATCGCACGCGCGCCGATGAGCCAGCCCTCGCTCTGCGCGAAGCCGCCCGCCAGTGAGGCGAGGGCGAAGATCACGAGGCCCGCCATGAACATCGTGCGGCGGCCGAGGTAGTCGGCAAGGCGGCCGCCGAGGAGGAGGAAACCGCCGAACGTGAGGGTGTAGGCGTTGACGACCCAGGAGAGGTTCTCCTGGCTGAAGTCGAGCGCCTCGCCGATCGAGGGTAGGGCGACGTTCGTGATCGAGGCGTCGATGACGACCATGAACTGCGCGAGCGCGAGCAGCGCCAGTGCGCGGTTCTTGGCTTGAGGTGTGGTGAGCGAGGGTGACATAATGGAAGTCGAGATCCGGTTCCGTTTACGGCGCCGCACGATATGGAGGTAGAGTTCCGTTTGTCAAACCCACTCCTGACATGACCCACGTCGACCAGCCAAACCAACCGCGGATGCGTGCCGATGCGCGCCGCAACCGGGAGCGGATCATCTCCGCGGCACGCGACGTCTTCGAAGCGGCGGGCAACGACGCGCAGATGGACGACGTCGCCGCGGCCGCCGGCGTTGGCGTCGGCACCGTCTACCGGCACTTCCCTAACAAGGATGCGCTGATTGGTGAGCTCGTTCGTCAGAAGTTCGAGCACATCTCGCGATTCCTCGCCGAGGCCAAGGCCGAGGGCGGGGATCCCGGTGAGGCGCTCCTGCGCTCGCTCACGCGCAGCGCCGAGCAGATGGAACTCGACATGGCGACCCAGCACGTGATGAGCCAGCCGAGCCCGGCCGTGTGGGCGGTGTGCGCCGGCTGCGTGCAGGAGGTGCAGGACCGCTCCGGCGAACTCATCGCCGGCGGCATCGCGAGCGGCACCCTCCGGCCCGACATGCAGGTGAGCGATATCCGCCTGATCATGGGCGGCATCGCCTCGACGATGGCCGATCCCTCATTGCGCCCGAGCTGGCGGCGCCACCTCGAGCTCGCGCTCGATTCGCTGCGGGCGCGCTAAGCGCCGGCGCCCGGCGCGGGGGCGCCGATCGCCGGGTTGGCGGGGGCACCGGCCGCAGGATCTGCCGGCGTGTCGTTGACCGGCGCGTCCTCCGGGGAGTCGCCTTCCCACGCGGTCACCGCAGCCTCACGCGTCGCCTCGATGTTCCACGGCTTCGTCGCCGCGTTGACGAGGGTGTGCATGAAGGCGAGCTTGTCGACGGCCGGCTGCGAGAGTGCGAAGGGGTAGAGATCCAGGCGGCCCATCGAGCGGTTGATCTGATTGAGCGCGTACGTGAGCGGGAGCCAGTTCTGCCACATCGCGTCGAAGCTGCGGTGGGCGTTGGCCTCGTCCGGGTAGCTCTCGAACTCGTCGTCGCCGATCATCGGGCTCGGCCCGACGATCTGCAGGCCGAAGTTCGCGGCCGTCTGGAGCGTGTCCCGGATGTGAAGGTAATGGGCGAAGGTCTCGGCCCAGTCCTCCCAGGGGTGCATCGTGGCGTAGGCGCTCACGAACCGATCGGGCCAGTCGGCCGGCGCCCCGTTCGCGTAGTGGCGATCGAGCGCGTCCTGATAGCTCTGGCGCTCGTCGCCGAACACGGCCCGGCAGCGCTCCCAGTCGCGCTCGTTCGTGAGCACGATCGGTTGGTAGTAGTGCCCGAGCTCGTGGCGGAAGTGGCCGACCAGGGTGCGATAGGGCTCGCCGAGATCGTTCCGGCGCTGCGCGCGCTGGGCATCGTCGGCCTCGGCAAGGTCGAGCGTGACGACGCCGTCGGCGTGGCCGGTCATCACGGCTTCCACGTCGCTGTTCTTCAGCTCGAAGTCGAGGGTGTCGTCGTTCACCGGCAGGCCGATGTCGAGCAACTGATAGAGCACGCGCCGCTTCGCGCTCTCGGCTTCGGCGTACTGCTCGAGCCCCGCGGGGTCATCGTCGGCCGGCCGCACCTTCGTCGTGCGGCACGAGAGGCAGAGATCCTCGCCCTCACGCTCGACGAGCCAGTTGCACCGGGCCACGAATGTGTTCGCGCAGCGCGGCAGCTCGGGCCGGTCGTCCATCCGCACGAGCTGCAGGGTGGAGGGGACGAACCCCAGCTGGCTCCCGCAGTTCAGGCACTGGCTGTTCTCGAAGAAGAGGAGCTGATCGCAGTTGGAACAGCGGAAGGCGCGCATGGCGGTCACGCTAGTGAAGCTGAGGCCGGAAACCCTTCGACCGCCGTCCAAGCCCGGTCGGCGTCGGCGAATAATCCGATTGCGAGTTCGCGCGGTGCGTTGTCGCCGGGCGGTTCGCGGTCCTGACTCGTAGCCAAGTCTCCGGACGAGACCTCGGTGAGCTCGGGGGCGAAGACGAAGCTCACGCTGGAGATGTCGGCCTCGGTGTTGTGGTCGCTGAGGACGGCGAGCACGTCGCGGCCGGTGACGTCGCGCGCGGCCTGCTCGAGTGCCGGGAGCATCGCCCGGAAGCACGCCCGGCGCAGATTGACGACGAACTCGGCCTCGCCATTGGCGACGAGAAGCCGCTCGCTCTTGGTCAGCGTGCCGGACAGCACGATGCAGATCATGTCCTGCCCGGAGGTGGCGCGGAGCTTGTTGGGGCCGCGGCCGATGTGCTCGGCGGTGAGTCGTGCGAGCGACCGCACCAGGGCGCCGGTCTGCTCGCTCAGCGGCAAGGGTTGCGGAATCATCATGGGCGTACTTGGGGGGTTTCGGTGCGAGGTACGGTCAAGCACGTGCTGGCGAGGACCCCCTCGAGGTCTGCGCGCAGCGGAGCATCCTCGAACGCATCGAGGGTGTCTGCGCCAGTCGTCGTGATGGCGAGCGTCAGCTCTGCGCTGCGTCCTGCACTGGCGTGGAAGGCGGCGACGACGCCAACGATCCGCCAGGGTCGCGAGCGGTGACGGGCGTCGACCCATCGACGCTTCAGCTCGCTCGTGAGTCCCGCGTGCACGCCGTCGGACACGGCGACCTCGAGGACGCACGGAACCGTGAGGCGAAACTGTCCCTCGCCCACCCGATGGGTCTCGCGGCCGAACCATGCAACCCCCGGCGGCGGGCCAGCTGGGTCGAGGCCATCAGCCGAGGTCACGCGTCGGAGCCGAGGGGCGATCACGGGGATCGTCAACGTCATCGTGCTGGCGTCCAAATTGGGTGTATCGCTTTGGGTCACGCCCATCCAAAGTAAGAAAGTGGTTGGCACAAACGGCAAAGTGGGGCTTGAAATGGGGGTCATGCACTCATTTCGAGGCCAACGAGTTGTGGCAGGATGCGTTGATCGACGACGCCCCCGAGACCACGCCTCAGCCCTCGCTTCGTCGCGATGTGCAGCGCAATCGTGCGCAGCTGATCGACGCTGCGAGATCGCTCCTCGCCCAGCACCCGCAAGCGAGCATGGCTGCCATCTCCGAAGCGGCGGGCCTCGGCCGCAACACGATCTACCGCCATTTTCCGAACCGGGACGCGATGATCGCCGCGGTGCGCGGCGACAGCAGCGACGCCAGCGGGCCAGCCGAAGAACGCGATCGACTTCGCCCTGCCGGCGAGCTGGCGAACGTCTCGCCCACGCCCATGTCGGTGTGGGACGTGCTCAACAAGGTCGCGCCGTTCCAGCTGGGAGTCCAGATCGTCGCCGAGGCTCAGCGCCTCCCGGGCGTGAGCGCTGCGGCGCTCTATCTCGTCGACCTCGACGGCCTCTCCCTTCAGCGCATGGCCGGCCCGGAGAGCTTCCCGAAGACGTTGGAGATCCAGCTTGCCGTCGGGCCGGAGATCGACCGCCACGCGATGCCGCGGGTGCGGGCAGACATCCAGGCGCTCATGCCCGCCGTGTCGGTCGCACCGCTCGATCTGCGAGGTCGCGCGATGGGCGTGCTGCTCGTCGTGGGCAGCGACTCGCCCGGGCTGCGCGAACTCGCGCAGGAAGCCGCGGCGGCCCTCGCGGTCGCTGAGCAGTTCACGGGCGTGCCCGGCCGCGTGCGCCGCACCCGGGAGACGTCCCCGGCCGCGGAGCTCCAGCAGAGCCTTCTGCCGCCGCGCATCGTGCGGATCGGCGGCGCCATGCTCGCCGCGAATCTCATCCCGAGCGACCAGGCCTTCGGTGACTGGTTCGACTACACCGACGATCCTGAGCAGAGCTGGCTCGGCATCCTCGACATGCAGGGTCGCGGCCTCCGCAGTACCGCGATCTCGGCCGCCGTCATGGCGGCATTCCGTGCGGCACGCTACCGCGAAGGCGCGACCCCGGCGACGGCCACGCACCTCATGCACGAGACGCTGCTGGCGCTCTCCGACCATCCGCCGACCGCCTCGGCCACCATCGCGACGTGGAACAGCGCCACCAGCCTGTTGCACTGGGTGACCTGCGGCGACAACGTCCCGCTGCTCTACGACGGCGATGTGCAACCGCTCGGCAAGGATGCCCAGCCACGCCTCGGTGCGCCCGAGTTTCCGAAGCAGCTCCGCATCCAGAGCCGGCGCCTGCGTCCCGGGGAGCGCGTGCTCTTCGTCTCGGACGGCATCACCGGTCGTCTCGACGACGTCGGGGGCCAACCGTTCGGGATCGACGGCGTCGCAGCAGCCCTCCGTGGGCGCGTCATCTCGTCCGCGGCCGAGATCCTGCGCGCCATCCAGGACGCCGCGCTCGCCCACAGCATCGGCCCGGTCACCGACGACGCGACGCTGATGGTGCTCGCGCCGAACGCGCCGACCGACGCGCCCGCGGTCTAGCCGGCGGCGGGGCCCTCGCGGGCGGTCAGACGGCGACGACGTCGACCGTGACGTCGAGGCTGGTGGTGCCGCCGCGGGTGTAGATCACGCCGCTCACCGGGGCCACGTCGCCGTAGTCGCGGCCGAATGCGGTGACCACGTAGCGCTCGCCGGGTACCTGGTCGTTCGTCGGGTCGACGTCGACCCAGCCCGCGCCCGGCACGAGCGCGGAGAACCAGGCGTGCGACACGTCGGCGCCGACGAGCTTCTGCTGCCCCGGCGGCGGATCGGTCTCGAGGTATCCGGAGACGTAGCGCGCCGGCAGACCGAGCGAGCGCAGGCACGCGATACCGATGTGGGCGAAGTCCTGGCAGACGCCGCGGCGGTGCTCGAGCACGTCGCCGAGCGGCGTGTCGACCTCGGTCTCCCCGGCGACGAACTCGAACTCGTGGTTGATCCGGCTCGAGAGATCCAGGACGGCCTCGACGATCGGGCGGCCGGGCGTGAACGACGGTGCTGCGTAGTCGCGGAACGCCTGCGAGGCCGTGATGAACGGCGAGTCGAGCGAGAAATGCACGGCGTCGACGTCGTCGGGCCCGGCCTCACCGAGAGACGCCGCCACCTGCTCCCAGGGCAGGTCGCCGGCGAGCGGGAGGCCTGCCGGGTAGTCGACCTCGACGAGGCTCTCGGCCGTGATGACCAGTTCGCGGTGCGGCTCGTGGATCGAGAAGTAGTCGACCCGGTTGCCGAACAGGTCGACATGCTCGCTGTGGTCGCCCGGTGCCGGATCGAGCCACACCGACGCGTGGACGCAGCGCTGCCCGGGGAGGTCGCGTGGGAGCAGCCGCATACGGCCGTAGCTCGCCGACACATCGCGCTCGTACGCGTATCTGGTGCGGTGGGTGATGCGATAGGTCCTCACGGCGCGGTGCCTCCGCCGATCGTGCGCTGCGGCAGTCGCAGAAGAAAGTGATCCCGTTCGACGGCCGCGGCCGCGCCGGCGACGAACCGAATGGAGTCGTCGAGGATCCGCTCGACCGCCTCGGTGCGCGCAGCGCCGCCGTCGACGACGAGCTCGGCGGGGTCGCAGGTGCGCAGGCGGGTGAGCGCTTCGAGCACGAGCCGCTGATCGGCGCGCAGGCGGCTGCCGGTGCGCGGGATCGCGTCGAGTGAGGCGCGGAGCTGCACGAGCGAGCAGGCGACCGAGCGCGGGTTGTCCTCGTCGAGCGCGAGGAGCTCGAGGATCGTCTCGAGGTGCCAGTGCAGGCGGGTGCGCCGGCGGTAGGTGATGATGTTCTCCGTTGCCGTGACGACCGACTCGAGCACGAGCGAGCCGGCGACATCGGCCTCGGGCAGGCGCGGCAGGGTCGAGCGCAACACGGTGAGCACTTGGAGCGCGCGCTCGGTGCGGCGGCCACCGTCGAGGAAGCGCCACGCCAGGTCGCGCACCATCCCCTCGGAGGAGAGACCGCTGAGCGCGAGGAGCCCGTGGATCACCTGCTGGAGCGCGGCCTGCACGTCCGGCGCACGCACGTCGCGGCGGCCGCGCAGGCGACTCAGGCGACGATCGAGGTCGCCGATCACGAGCCAGGTGTCGCTGCTGAGCTGGTCGCGGACGGCGTGGGCGGCCTCGAGCAGCGCGCGCACCGACTGCGCGAGCGTGCCCGGCTCGCGCTCGTCGACGAGCAGGGCGATGAGGTCGTCCCAGGGATCGACCGCCGCCGACTTCGGGATGCCGGTCACCTCGGCGAGGGCGTCGCGCAGGATGCCGAGTGCCTCGATGCCGGCCTCGTCGTCGCTGCCGAGGTACTCGCTGCGGCGGTCCTGCACGGTGCGCATGAGGCGCGCAAGCGCCTCGGCACGCTCGGCGTAGCGTCCGAGCCACCAGAGGTTCTCGGCAGCGCCGGCGGGAAGGGCGGCGAGCGGATCGAAGCCGTCGGCGAGCGGGCCACCGAGGAGCGCCAGGCTGCCGACGGCCTCGGGCTCGGACGCGATCACCCACGTGTCCTTCGAGATCGCGCCGCCTTGGCTCGTGATCGGGCCCGGGAGATCGTCCGGCGCGGTGCGGGTGAGGCCGCCGGGCATCACGGTGTAGGCGTCGCCGCGCGCCACGGCGAAGGCGCGGAGCACGCTGCGGCGAGGCGCGAGGCCGTCACCGGTGAGCGTGGGCACGTCGGAGAGGGGAAGCGGATCCTGCGCGACCCAGCGCGTCGGGTGAGCCTCGATCCGGCGCCGCAGCTGGTCGAGCTCGTCGAGGCTGGCGCGGGAGCCGAAGATCGACGCGTTGCCGGCGGCACTGCTGATCGGCCGCAGCACGAGCTGGTCGAGGTTGGCGAGCACGTACCGGCGCTCGTCCTCGTCGCCGCACCACCAGGAGGGCACGCACGGGAGGTCGAGGTCGTGCCCGAAGTAGTGACGGGCGACGCCAGGGAGGAACCGCATCAACGCGGGGTTCTCGAGGGCGCCGCTGCCGAGGGTGTTCACGACGGTGACGATGCCGCGGCGCGTGGCCTCGACGAGGCCGGGCACGCCGAGCTGGGAGTCGGGGCGCAGCTCGAGCGGGTCGCAGTAGCCGGCATCGACGCGGCGGAGGATCACGTGCACCGGCTCGAGCTGGCCGGGCGAGCGCATGTAGACGCCGTCGCTTCTGACGACGAGGTCGGCAGCCTCGACGAGCGGGTAACCGAGGCGGGTGGAGAGCAGCGCGTGCTCGAAGGCCGTCTCGTTCCACGGGCCGGGGGTGAGGACCACGATGCGCGGGTCGTCGACGCCCCTGGGCGCGGCCTCCAGGAGCGCGGCGCGCAGCTGCCGGAAGAACGGCTCGAGGCGGTGTACGCCGGCGCCGCGATAGAGGCTGGGGAGCACGCGGCTCATCACGGTGCGGTTCTCGAGCGCGTAACCAGCCCCGGACGGCGCCTGGGTGCGATCGGCAAGCACGATCCAGCGGCCGTCGTCGTCGCGGCCGAGGTCGGCGGCGTAGGTGAAGAGCTGGCGCTGCGTGGGGATGCGGATGCCGTGGCAGGCGCGCAGGAAGCCGTCGTGCTGGAACACGACGGACGCTGGCAGTAGTCCGCGGCGCAGGAGGTCACGCTCTCCGTAGAGGTCCTGCAGCACGAGGCTCAGCAGCTCGGCTCGCTGCACCATCGCGGCCTCGATCGCGCTCCACTCACGGCTCGGCACGATCGTTGGGATCGCATCCAGCTGCCACGGCTGCCAGGGGTGGGAGCCTGTGCCGTACTGGTGGTAGACGACGCCGTCCTCGTGGAGCAGACGCGCCGCCTCCTCCTGGCGGCGGAGGAGCTCGTCGAGGCCCAGCTCGTCGAGCGCACCGGCGACCGTCGCCCAGTGCTCGCGCGGGCCCGCACCCGGCACGAGCATCTCGTCGTACCGGCCGTCCTGGGCACGGTACGACGAAACGGGCAGCGTGGCTGGCGAGGGCGGCATCGGTTGGGCGGAGGCGGCGGAAGCCGGGAACGGCGCCTACGCGCGCGGGGCGCGGCGCAGATCCAGGGTCCGAGGGTACTCACCGGACCGGTCCCTCATCTGCGGGATCTCGATCGGGCCGGGAGTGTGACCGGCGGCCTCGAATCGGCCGGAGCGTCGGGCCTCCGCCTCGGACGCGTTCACGGGGAACGTGTCGTAGGAGCGGCCGCCGGGGTGGACCACGTGGTAGGTGCAGCCACCGAGCGAGCGGCCCGACCAGCGGTCGACGAGATCGAAGACGAGCGGGCTGTGGACGCCGATCGTGGGGTGCAGCGCCGACCACGGCTGCCAGGCGCGGTAGCGGACCCCGGCGACATAGGTGCCGGGCGTGCCCGTGGGCTGCATCGGGACCGGACGGCCCTCGCAGAGCACGACGTGCCGACCCTCGACGTACTCGTCGACCCGAAGCTGCAGGCGCTCGACCGACGAGTCGACGTAGCGCGACGTGCCCGTGCCGGACGACTCCTCGCCGAGCACGTGCCACGGCTCGACGGCCATGCGCAGCTCCATCCGCACGCCGTCCACGACGGTCTCTCCGAGGAGCGGGAAGCGGAACGCGAGGAATGGCTCGAGCCACTCGGCCTCGAAGCGGATGCCGGAGCGGCGCAGGTCGCCGACGACGTCGCGGACGTCGTGCTCGACCCACCACGGCAAGAGGAACTTGTCGTGGAGCTCGGTGCCCCAGCGGACGAGGTCGTGCGCGTACGGGTCGCTCCAGAGGCGGGCGATGAGCGCACGCACGAGCAAGCCCTGCACGAGGCTCATCTGCGGGTGCGGCGGCATCTCGAAGCCGCGCAGCTCGACGATGCCGAGGCGGCCGCTCTCCGAGCCCGGGTCGTAGAGCTTGTCGATGCAGAACTCCGCCCGGTGCGTGTTGCCGGTGAGGTCGGTGAGGAGGTTGCGCAGGAGCCGGTCGACCTGCCAGGCCGGCGGTGGACCGAGCTTGCTGAGGCGGTCCATCTCGCTGAAGGCGATCTCGAGCTCGTAGAGGTTCTCGTGGCGGGCCTCGTCGACGCGCGGCGCCTGGCTCGTCGGACCGATGAACCGCCCGGAGAAGAGGTAGGACAGCGACGGGTGGTGCTGCCAGTAGGTGACCATGCTGCGCAGCAGGTCAGGGCGGCGCAGGAACGGGCTGTCGGCGGGCGTGCGGCCGCCGAGCGTCACGTGGCTGCCGCCGCCGGTGCCGGAGTGCAGGCCGTCGATCTCGAACTTCTCCGTGGCGAGGCCGAGGCGGCGGGCGTCGTCGTCGAGGCCGTCGGTGCGCTCGGTGAGTTCGTCCCACGTCTCGCTCGGGTGGATGTTCACCTCGATCACGCCGGGGTCGGGGGTGACGCTGAGCGAGCGCAGGCGATCGTCGCCCGGTGGCGGGTAGCCCTCGATCACGATGGGCACGCCGACCTTCGCCGCGGCCTGCTCGACGATGCCGATCAGCTCGACGGCGTGGTCGGCCGACGGGACCGGAGGGAGGAACACGCGCGGGTGGCCGTCGCGCACCTCGACGCACAGCGCGGTGATCGGCGGGGCGCCGTCGGTGAGGAGCGCCGGCGGGGGAGTGAGGAGCGTCTGGACGACGGGGTCGGCGGCACCAGCCTCCGGGCCGGTCGATGGGAGCGGCGGGCGGCTCGCGAACCGCGACGGCTCGGGGTCGGGGAGCGGCATCAGCCACGTCAGCGATTCGAGCGGCAAGCGGAAGCCCATCGGCGAATCGCCGGGGAGGAGGATGAGGCGGCCGCGGCGCAGCGTCCAGCGGCCGGAGCGCCAGCGGTCCTCGCCGTCGGCGCGGTGCAGGGGGAGCGCCCAGCCCGTCGGCTCGCCCTGGCCGGCGGCGGCGTCGAGCTCGGCGGTGAGGGCGGCGCGGCCAACGGCATCGCGCAGGCGCGCGTCGTCCTCCTCGGGATCCGTGATCTCGGGCGGGTTGCCGCCGGGGAGCCGGGCCTCGCGCATGAGCTGGTCGAGGCGGTCCTCGTAAGCGGGCTGGAGGCGCTCGGCGTCGATCCCGAGGCCGCTGGCGATCGCCTCGGCGAGCGCAGCGGCATCGGCGGTGCTCGCGGTGCCGGGGATGCTTGGGTCGGCGAGGAGGGCGGGGTCGTTCCAGAGCGGTTCGCCGTCGGTGCGCCAGTGCACGCCGATCGCCCAGCGCGGGAGCGGCTCTCCGGGATACCACTTGCCCTGGGCGTGGCGGAGGAGGGCGCCCGATGCAAACCGATCGGCGAGGCGTCCCGCGAGCGCCGTCGCCAGGCCGTACTTGGTCGGGCCGTCGGCGTCGGTGTTCCACTCGGCCGACTCCATGTCGGTGGCGGACACGAACGTCGGCTCGCCGCCCATCGTGAGGCGCACGTCGTTGGCGCGCAGGCGGAGGTCGACGGCCCGGCCGAGGTCGAGGACGCGCTCCCACTGCTCGTCGCTGTAGGGCTTGGTCACCCGCGGCGGCTCGTGGATGCGGGTGACGACGTTGGCGAAGTCGAACTCGGTATGGAGGTCTTCGTGGGCCTCGATCGAGCCGGCGATCGGTGCGGCCGAGGCGGGCTCCGCCGTGCACGCGAGCGGGATGTGACCCTCGCCGGTGAGCAGGCCGGAGGTGGCGTCGAGGCCGACCCAGCCGGCACCGGGGAGGTAAGCCTCGGCCCAGGCGTGGAGGTCGGTGAAGTCGCTCGTCGGGCCGGGCGGACCCTCGAGCGGCTGGCGGTCGGGGGCGAGCTGGACGAGGTAGCCGGAGGCGAAACGCGCCGCGATGCCGAGGTTGCGCAGGGCGTGAACGAGCAGCCAGGCGCTGTCGCGGCAGCTGCCGATCTCGCGGTCGAGGGTGACCTCCGGGTCCTGCACGCCCGGCTCCATGCGCACCGAGTATCCGACCGCGCCGGCGACGCGCCGGTTGAGCTCGACGAGCGTGTCGAGCGTGTTCAGGCCCTGCGGGGTGTGTTCGGCGAGCCAGCCGGCGAGGAGCGGGCCGGGGCCGCCGCGCGTCTCGAGGTACGGCGCGAGCTCCTTCTCGAGCTGGGCGTCGTAGACGAACGGGAACTCCTTGGCCGACTCTTCGACGAAGAAGTCGAACGGGTTGATCACCGTCATGTCGGCGACGAGGTCGACCGTCACCGTGAACTCCAGCACCGGCTCCGGGAAGACGAGCCGGGCGATGTGGTTGCCGACCGGGTCCTGCTGCCAGTTGATGAAGTGCTCGCCCCCGCCGACGTGCAGCGAGTAGCTCAGGATCGGCGTGCGGCAGTGGGCGGCCGGCCGCAGCCGGATCACCTGCGGCCCGAGCTGCACGGGACGGTCGTAGCGGTAGGTGGTGCGGTGCTCGACCGCGACTTGCATGCCCACGGTTCCGGATCGTGCCAGCGGCACCTCGCCAGCCGTATAGCCAGGCGTCGCAACCGGGTCGTACGCCGGGGAGAGCGGCGGGGCGCCGCCAGGCGCTACCGCGGGCGGGGCACCGGCGTCTGCGGCCGGCCCGGTCGTATCGGTCGCCTCGACCTCATTGGCCGGCGAATCGACGATCACGTCCGCGCCGGCGGTCGGCGCCGTCGATCCCGTCTCAGCGGGCACGACGAGGTCGTCCGCGGTCGAGCCCTCCGGCACCGACTCGAGATCGGCGCGCTCTGGCGCTGGCGCTGGCGCGCGCCCCGGCTCCTGCGGCCCGAACATGCGGGTGATCCATCCGCGGAGGCGAGAGAGGGGAACGGCCATCGTCCTCAGCCATGTTCCCCCATCGCGCAAGCTCCTTCCGAGCGCGCCGTCACACGAGCCGCTCGAAACGCCTGCGGCCCATCACGGCCGCTAGCGGCTTGGCAAGAACGTCGGCCGCTGGTCGCGCGGGCCCCCGGATGGTCCGCCGTGCTCCCCCTCCAGCGCGTCGATCGCGCCACTGAGTGCGCGCCGATAGCTGAGTTCCCGGCGACGACGCGCGCCCCACGCCATCGTCGGATGACCCTCCCGAATCAGCAGCGCGATGGCGCCGTCCGGCGGGCAGAGCCCCGCGCACTCGTGGAAGCGTTCGAGGCCGGCCGCCGTCTCCAGGAAGCGGGCCCAGCGCGCGACGACCGCTTTGGGCGAGTGGGGCCCGAGCACGATGAGGACGGGAGTCCCTGGTCGCTCGTCCAGAAGCTCGAGCTCCGACCGGAAGCCGCCGCGCGACCGTCCCGGCGTGCCGGAGATCACCACGAGCCGAGCTTGGTCGACGAGCGCGGCAACGGGTGGCTGCCAGTCGGCCGGCATCGCGACGCGCGGGATCCCGAGCGGCGCCATGCGCCTGCGCGGATCGGTCACGGCCACCGTCGGGCCGCGTTCGCGGAGTGAACGCCCGAGCACCTCCTCGAACCTCTGGCGTCCGAACGGCGACAGCCGTTCCGCCCACGTCTCTCGCCAACGGCGCCTCGAGGTGAGCGTGACGCGGTCGTCCGCGAACGCCCGGAGGTACACGATGGGCTGCCGGTCATCGCGTGCGAGCACCGTGCGACCGTCAAGCTGACGGAGCCTGACTGCGAACCGCTGGAGTACCGCAGCGCCCGCGAGCGAGAGCACCCCGAGCAGTGCGGAGAATTGGGCAAGGGTGTCGAGTCGTTGCCCCGCCATCACGGACTGGATGGCGTACACCGCCCCATTGGTCGACGGGATGAGATAGCGCGGATCGACGACGGCGTCCGGATACACCGGAGATTCGGTCAGCGCAAAGGCCTGCCAGACCAGCGCGAGGACGAACAGTCCGGCGGCGAAGCAGATCAAGGCGAGGGCGCCGAGCGAAACGATTGTCGTCGCGCCGGAGCGAAGCGTCCCTCGGGCTTGCACGGTGTGTCGCTTCCATGACGGCTTCTTCACGGCGACCGAGCCGACGCCGTCGACGTTGATCCACGATGGGTCGTTTGAGCGCGTGGCGAACCGCCGCCAGCGAATGCGGTCCCGCAGTGCCATCCAGGGCAGCACGAACACGATCCACACGGTCAGTCCGAACGAGGCAAGACGGGCCGGGTCGAACACCTGAGTGGGAGCGCTCCAACGCTCCCCGTGCAGCGCTGCGGTCTGCGATCGGGCGACGGCTTGCGCGAGGCGCGCATGCACGGCGCGGTTTCGCGAGCCTCGGCTTGCGACCGTGACGACCATCGTCCGTCCGCGCGCGACGGCCACCGCCACGGGATCGCTCGAACCGGCGCTCGGCCAGAACGCGACGGCGTGAACAGGGTCTCGGAGATCGACGCGCGTTGCGCCGACGTAGTCCTTCCGGGCCCAATGCCAGAACAGGACGGCGGTGTCCTGCGCTTGCGGGCAGATCCACGTGACCACCGTCAGCGCGTCACCGTGGTCGCTGCGCCATTCCTCGACTGAGCCCCCACCGCACTCCACGCCCGGTCCGACTGCCATCCGGTCCGGTTCGCTGATCGCCGTGTGCTTCCACGACGTGCCCGGGATCGCCGCTGCCGCCGCCTCGGTGGCAGACGATGCCAATGCCATTTGCGGCACGCTCAAGGCGAGCAGCAGCGGCAAGAAGATCGCAGCGCGCGTTCGCTTCCCCGGCATCGGCCGACGGTACCACCGAGCGTCAGCGCGCCAGAGCCGTCGCCGAGCCTGTCCGGCGCAGCCCTCATCCTGTGTCCCGATGCGAGGGGAGCGTTGGCCATGAACCTGGATGAGACGGACCTCCCGGCGCTGTTTCGCGCTGCGGACGGTGCCGCCGCCAGCGCGCAGCGTCGATACCTACGTTTGTTCAAGTTCCAGAATTTCGGCCTCGTCGTCGCAGCGGTGGCTGGCGCGGCCTCGTGGAAAGTGGGTTCGGTCGAGGTGGCGGGGCTCGCCGCGGTGATCGCCTTCCTGGGCGCCGCGGCAGCAGCGATCTCGCTCGGACGATGGGATGTAGAGAGCCGTTGGTACGAGGCGCGCGCACTCGCCGAATCGGCCAAGACACTGGCGTGGAACTACGCGGTGTGCGGCGCGAGCTTCCCTTCGTCGATGACTGCCGAACGAGCACCGACCGAGTTCGCGGGCCGGCTGCACGATCTGCTCAGCGACTTCGAGCATCTCGACGACATCCAGCAGGACGGTGGCCCGTCGGTCACGCCGGCGATGGATGCGCTTCGCTCGTCGCCGTCTTCCGAGCGGCGACTCGCGTACCTCGAGGGCCGGATCGAGGATCAGCGCGGCTGGTACGCGCAGAAGAGCCAATGGAACGCGACGTGGGGTCGCCGATGGTTCGCCGTCGTGCTCGGGCTCGACGCCATCGGCGTGCTCCTCGGCGCCGCGAGGGCCTTCGATGTCGTGGACATTGACGGGTTGGGCGTGCTCGCCGCACTCGCCGCGGTCGTCGGAGCCTGGACCAAGGCGAAACAGCACGAGACCCTCGCGACGGCCTACTCCCTCGCCGCGAACGAGCTCGTGCGGGTTCGTGACACCGCTCCCCTCGACGATTCGGACCAGCGATGGGGCGAGTACGTGCAGGATGCCGAAGAGGCCATTTCCCGTGAGCACACGATGTGGAAGGCGACGCGGGGGACGCGCTGACCGCAGGGCGGCGAGCCGTCGAGCGCACCGGCCCGTTAGCGTTGGGCACCCGCGCCCCGTCCCGAGGAGTTCTCGTGAGCCGCACCCCGCTCATCGCCGGCAACTGGAAGATGCACAAGACGACCCTCGAGGCCGAGGACTTCGTCGCCGCGTTCCTGCCGAAGGTGCAGGGGCTCGAGGGCGTCGACCTGGCCATCTGCGCGCCGTTCACCGCGCTCGGCCCACTCGTCGACAGCACCCGCGGCAGCAAGCTCGCGATCCTCGCCCAGAACGTGCACGAAGCCCCGCAGGGGGCATACACCGGCGAGATCTCGGCCGTCATGCTCACCGACCTCGACGTGCACGGCGCCGTGATCGGCCACAGCGAGCGCCGACAGTACTTCGGCGAGACCGACGAGGCCCTCGCCACGAAGCTCGTCACCCTCCTCGACGCCGACTTGCTCCCGATCCTCTGCTGCGGTGAGAGCGATGCACAGCGCGAGGCCGGCGAGACCGAGCAGGTGCTGCAGACGCAGGTCGATGCCGCCATCGCCGACCTCACCCCCGAGCAGCTCGCGAAGATCGTCGTCGCCTACGAGCCGATCTGGGCGATCGGCACCGGCAAGGTTGCCACCACGGAGCAGGCCCAGGAGGCGTGCGCGTTCGTCCGCTCGCGCCTCGCCGCGAAGGATGCAGCGGCCGCCGAGCAGGTGCGCGTGCTCTACGGCGGCTCGGTGAAGCCGAGCAACGCCGCCGAGCTCCTGGCCCAGCCCGACATCGACGGCGCGCTCGTCGGTGGCGCCTCGCTCGAGCCGGAAGACCTTCACGGCATCGCCGTGGGCGCAGTCGCCTAGCGGGCTCCGCGGTGCGGGTCGGTCACACGCCGGCCCTGCCGCCGGGTTGACCCGCCGTCCGGAGTGAGGTTGCGGGCGGCGGCGGCGCGGTTTCGACGCCGCGAACTGTGTAGACGGCTCCCGCTGCAACGAACTCCGCCGAGCCGCGTCCGGAATTGATGACCCCCTCGCTCAGCGTCTGCTCGCCGCCGGCAGATGCGCCGGAGGCACGCCGTCCCCTCGGACCTCGCGGGGTTGATCCGGCTCCGCAGGCCGAGTGCCCGGAGTTAGGACGACGGAAGGCAACGCAGTCTCTGGCTTGCCCAGATTCGGATGTAGGCATCGGGATCTCGCCATGCGAGTGCCATCAGGACGTCGAATGCGTTTAGGCGTTGGGCCTCGAACGCGAGTTGCAGTCGGACCGCCGGCGAAGGATCCGACAGCAGCGGTACGAGGCGGTCCAGGCCGGGCCGGTGGTATTTCGCGACATACCAGGCGAGCGCGGATTTTCTAACCGCCGCATCGCCGTCGACGAGACCGTTGGCCGGTTCCAGGTCAGCCGTGCTAAGACCTTGGGCCATAGCTCGCCAACCAGCCCTTCGAACGTTCGTGTTCGTCGCGACGAGTGCCGCTTCAACGAGCTCGCGAAGTGCGTCCTTGGGACCGTCGCTCTCACGTGTCAAGAAGCGAATTGCCGCCGCTCCGAACAGTCCGAGCGCGTCCGTCTGGATTCGCACACGACTAAAAGGCCCGCCGACGGGCAGGTCCGCATCTGTGGGTACGTAATTGCCCGCTGCGTACGCCTGGATCCTTGGACGCCACGCAGTGCGCCTCGTTGAGCTGATCGCAGACAGCATGTTTCCGAGTCCGTTGAGCGCGGAACTTCGCTCGATCTCGCTCCGGCGGGGATCATCGACAACGTTCCAGAGCACTTCCTCGACGCGTTCCCGGCGTTTGACGTCAACAAACCGTGCCATGGCAGCTAGTTGTTCGTACGCGGGCGCCATGTCGTACCGCTGGACACCCCGAACATCTGGATCGGGGCGAAGACTTTCGAGCCAGTGATCTACGCGGGCACCGAGATGGGCCGTCACTGACTCTGGCAGTTCAGCATCGCTCGGGCCCAGGCTTAGGACGCTCAGCGCGCGGGTGCTTCCGTCTGCCGCCGAGTCGACGAAGCGGACGCGCCACTCCTCGCTTGCGGCTAGTTTCCCGAACCAATGCAGGTCGAGGTTTAGTTCCGCACCTCGCTCGTCGAGGAGGAGGTCGATAAGTGCCGACCTGCGATCAATGAGTCCAAGGTCCGTCGCGTGCTGAAGCGCCTGAACCGCACGTTCGGTGTACGTGAAGTGGGTAGGCTCCGCAATCTCGGCATCTAGCAGTGAGAGGGCTTCGGGTCGGCCCTGGTCGGTGAGCGCTAGGAACACGCCAGGCAATGCGTCGCGCGCCGCGCGAGCATCGGTCGGTGACATCAGATTTACGAGATCAGTCGAGGCGTCTGCAATCAGATGGGGTTCCCAGACGTCCAGAAGCTCTCTGGGCGTTGAGGCTCCGAGCGTCGCGAGGACGGAATAGCTCACGGCACGGATCCAAGGAGCGCGTGAAAACGGCAAGGCCCGGACGAGTTGGTCCTGCCGTACATCGGTGCATCTCGTTGCCGCAACCTTGCGATCTCCGACTATGGCGCTCAACTGAAGCGCTGGCGCAGGCTCGTTGCCTGCAGCGTAGACCTCCGCAAGCTGTCGACCTACAAGGCGCTCACCCTCCAGGCTGCCGACGCTGCGGTAGATACGCCAGGCCATGAGGGCGTACCAGCGGGCGTCCGCGATGTCCCCGTCGAGCTGGCACGAGGCAGCCTGCCAGCGGAGTTGCCGAGCAACAGTCACAGGCTCGTCTTTGTGGTCCGGTAGAGCGCGGGCGACCTTCGACCGTTCGAACAGCTCGGGGACAAACTGGCCTGCGCGACTCTGCACGTTGGCTAGGGAGAAGAATGCGTCGGCAGCCGCCCCGAACCCATCGGGCGCCTTAAGCCAAGCCGCGATCGCGCGTTCGTAGGCGGCGACGCACCCTTCGATGTCGCCGCGGTGTCCAAGTGAATATCCCCGTCGCGCCCATGCAAGACCCTGGGCGGAATCGTCTAGGCGAGTATCGATCCACGTCGACAACTTGAGCCACGCCGCATCGACCTGCGCGTCGTCAACTGCGGGATCCAACTCGAGTGCGTCGACTTTGGCCAGCGCCGACGCCAGTTCGGCCGTCCTCGGATTCCACGACGTATCGGCAGTGAGCTCGGCGAGGGTCTCGTGGTCGTCGGACAGTAGGCATAGTTCGAGAAGCGCCAGTCGCGCACGGTCGTCCGACTGATCTCCATTCGTGGCGATGCGGAGTCGCTCGAGGTTCCAGGGCAAGTCGTCGGGCCAGTTGGACGCGGCTTCGATGCTCGAAGCGGCCGCACTGCCGAGTTGCTGCAGAGCGTGGGCGGCGCTGATCGCCAATCTGCTGCCGCGTTCAACACGATCCCACGCAACGGTTTCGAGCTTGGCGATGGCGAGTTTCCGCTCGCCGGCCCGAACAGCAAGGTCGGCACCGCTCTGCACGACGTCCTCGGCGAGCTCAGGCATCCCCGCGGTAGCGAGGTCGTCCGCGAGATCGAACCTAACCTCGGCGGCTTTCAACAGATCCCCCGAGGCCTCCAGTTGATCAGCTCGGTCAAGTCTGTCAGCTCCGCCGATCGCCTCGATCGGACCCCGCAGCATCGCGTCCTGAAGGCGTCTCGACGTCGAAGCGATCCCTGCTGCCGCCGCGTTCTCGACCACCATCGCCTCGAGACGATCAAGCTTGCGGGTCGCTGACGCTGTCGAGCTCGGGTCCTTCAGGTCCGCCAGTGCGTCGGGGTATTCGTGTACAACGGTGCGCGCGAGCTCCGTGGCGACGACGAGAGCTCGTTCGGCCCTCGTCCTTGTCATGCGCGCCGCGATTGCTTTCGCTAGCTGATCGATCAGACCATCGTCGACAGCCACCCTGCCCTCGACGAGGCGGCGGAGCATTGGTTCCAGCGCACTGTCTTTGTGCCAATCCCAGAACTCGTAGCTTTCGTTGAGGTTCGCCTCCGCCGTGCGCTTGACCTGACCAATGAGCCGCTTGACGACGTCGTTTTCGCCGGTTGCTTTTCGCCAGAGAGGTTCGGCCGCGCGGCTTGCGACGCCGAGGGCAACGTCAGCGGCTTTCGTTGTTGCAGGGTCCACGACGGCTCATCATGCGAATGCGTGGCGCAGAACGCAAGGGGGAAAGCCGCGGCGGTGCGGTCCCCGTCACCGGCGGCGGGTGCTGCGCTCACGCGGAATGGCCGCGTGACTTTCGCCCTAGTTGCGCGAGGGGTCCGGCAGCGTCGCCACGGCGGCGGCGCTGCGGCCCCAGTCGCGCAGCATCAGCTCGGTGCTGACCGCGCTCAGCGTGACGGCGCCCTGCACGCGGTAGACGGCCCGCAGCGGCACGTGCAGTTCCTCGCTCGTGAGCCCGCGGTAGACGCTGAAGTCGCCGTCGCGCACGTCGCCGACCTGGCCGAGGCGGTGCCCATCGCGGGTGCGCACCTCCGTGCCCGGGCGCAGCGGATGCAGCGGGCGCGGCGCACTCTGGAGCGCCAACGCCTCGCGGAAGGCCGCGGCGGCGGCCGCGACCGGCGCGACCGCGAGGCAAGCACGCGGAGTGGGGAGGGCCGGCCAGGCGGTGGCCTCGGCCGCGAGACGCGCAGCGATCCGGAAACCAACACCTCGGCCGGTGACCGCGATCAGCTCGGGATCGGCGCCGAAGCTGACGGCGCGCGCGATCACATCGGTGAAGGCGGCGGCCGCATCGGCCGCGAGTTGGTCGGCATCACCTGCCCGGCGGTAGCCGCAGAGCACCACGCAGGCGCCCGTGAGGTCGGCCAGGTCGCGCGCCCATCGCTCGTCGGCGCGCAGCTCGGCGGTCGAAGCGCCGCCCGCACCCCAGGCGAGGATCAGCGGAAGCTTGCGTCGGCTCGCGGGCGCGAGCAGACGCGCCGGCAGGGGCCCGGCGAGACCATCGAGCACGAGCGACTCGGCGCGGTCGATCGCGCGCGCCGGTGCCTGCGGCCCGCGCTCCCACCGATCGCGCGGCGAAGGCCCGCGGCCGGAGCTCGCGCGGGTGCCGCGTCCACGGCTCGCCGTCCGCGGACGCACGCCGCGCAGGCCACCGGCGCCACGCAGGGCGCGGGCCTCACGGGTGGTGCTGTCGACGTTGCGGGCCATCTCACTCCGTTTCATCGGCGTGCGCGGGGTTTCCCGACAGTGAAGGAAAGCCGCATCCCCGGATGTCACACGCCTTTCCGACGTGCCGAACCCGGTCACGTCCCCTGACTAGATGACGAACGTCGAATTTCCTGCGTGACGCCGGGATGCGAGGTACGTTCGCGCCGATGCGCTCGCCGAACCCGTTCACCCTCGCCCGATGCGTCGCCACGGCCGCGCTCGCGCTGCTGCTTGCCGCGACGGCCCCCGCGGCCCGCGCCGACGACCTCGGCCAGCGCGCCTACGCCCTCGACGGCAACGCTCTGCTCACGTTCGACCTGCGCGCCCCCGGCACGACCACCACCACGCCGCTGACCGGGATCGCTGCAGGCGACAGCCTCCTCGGCGTCGCGATCCGCCCCCAGACGAACGGTCTCTACGCGCTTGGCGGCAACCTCGGCGTCAACACGCTGCAGCTCTACTCCGTGTCTCCCGACCACGGCACGGCCACGGCGATCGGCAGCCCCTTCCAGTACTCCGACGGCCTCTCGACCGTGTCGCTGTCCAGCGGCGACTGGGGCGTCACGTTCAACCCGGCCGTGGATCGGATCCGTGTGGTCAACGATGCCGGGCAGAACTTCCGCGTGAATCCGAACACGGGCGCTCCCGTCGACGGTGATCTCGGTGGGGCCGGAGGCAGCGTCACCGGCGTCAACATGGACGGCCCGATCAACGGCGGCACGACGACCGTGTCGGCCGCCGCCTACGCACGGCCGGCCGCGAACGCCGTGACGACGACGATCTACACGCTCGACGCCGCGACCGACAGCCTCTACATCCAGAACCCACCGAACGCCGGCACGCAGACCAACCCGACGACGCTCGCCCTGGGCGGGAGCCCATACACGGTGAACGCGGTGAAAGGACTCGCGATGCTCCCTGGCATCGCGCCGGCGGTGAGCAACACGCCCGCCACCGGTATCGCCTACGCCTCCGTCCGCAAGGACTCCACGACGCGGCTCGTCACCATCGACCTTCCGACGGGCGGCGTGACTGACCTCGGGCCGATCGGCAACGGCGGCCCCGGGATCCACGGCCTCGCGGTGCTGGGGGAGAGCGCGAGCCACGGCCGCCCGGCGCTCGCGCTCATCGGCAGCAACCTCGCGCGGTTCGACACCGCCACGCCCACGACCACGACATCGGTCGCGGTCTCCGGGCTGACCGCCGGCGAGCAATTGGTCGGGATCGCCCGCCGGGCGAGCACCGGGCAGCTCCTCGCACTCGGCGCCGACGCGTCGACGGAGAAGGCGACGCTCTACCTCCTCGACCCGCAGACCGGTGTGCTCACGGCGATCGGCGCCGCGGGCCAGCTCATCTACCGGACGGCGGTCGGGGCGGCCTACAACTTCCCGGCCTCGGGTTACGGCTTCGCGATCAACCCGACGGCCGACCGCGCGCGGATCGTGACCTCGGTCGGGTGGACGGCGCGCGCCAACCCGCTGACGGGTGCGCCGGTCGACGGTGACACCCTCGCCGCCAACGTCAACCCGGATGCCGACATCTCGGGCCTGCCGAGCGGCGCGACGGGGCTCGCCGGCGCCGGCTACACCGACACCGTCGGCGGGGCCACGGCAACGACGCTCTACACCGTCGACGCGTCGAGCGATCGCCTCTACATCCAGTCGCCGCCGAACCTCGGCACCCAGACGACGCCCGCGTCGATCACGCTCAACGGGTCGGCCCTCGACGTGTCAACGATCACCGGGTTCGACATCCCAGCGGAGATCAGTGTCGCGACCCCCAACACGGTGGCGACCGGCAAGGCTTACCTCGCGACCGGGACTGCCGGGTCCACGAAGCTCTACACCGTCGATCTGTCGACGGGCGCCGCCACGCTGCTCGGACCGATCGGCATCGGGAACCAGGTGTCCGGCCTCGTCGTCGGCATCGCACCGCCGCCCTACGCGCCGCTGCCGACGCCTACCCCCGCGCTCACCCCAACGCCGACGCCGGCCCCCACGCCGGCCCCAGCCCCGGCCCCCACGCCGACCCCGCTCGCCGCACCCGCGCTCACCAAGCTCACCGTCGCGAGCAGCCGCCTGCGCACCGGCAAGCGGCCGAAGGGCGCGAGCAAGAAGGTGAAGACGGGCACCACGCTCAGCGTGTCGGTCTCGACCGCCTCCACGCTCACCATCACGATCGAGCGTCTGGTCGCGGGCAAGACGAGCAAGGGCAAGTGCGTGAAGCCGACGACGAAGCTGCGCAAGGCGAAGAGTTGCAAGCGGCCGATCGCTGCGGGCTCGATCACCGCGACCGCGGCGGCTGGCAGCAGCACCGTGGCGTTCAGCGGCAAGGTGAAGGGCAAGGCGCTCAAGCTCGGCAGCTACCGGCTCACGGTCGTCGCCAAGAATGCCGCGGGGGCGTCGGCGGCCAGGACGCTCAGCCTGTCGATCGTGCGCTGAAGACGCGCGCGCTGCGGGGCGGCGGCCGTGGCCGCCAGCCACGCCTACGAGCCGTAGAACGCGCTCGCCGGCGGGCGATCGGGCTCGTCCTCGGGCTTCCACTTTCCTGGATTGAGCAGCCCGCGCGGATCGGTGCGGAGTGCCAGCTGGCGCACGTGCTCGACCTCCCGGTCGACGTACCACTGGTGGCAGTCGTGGGTGCCGACCTCGAGCTCGGCGAGGCGCGCCATCACGGTCGGCACGTCGTCCGGTCCCGAGTAGCGGCAGGCGAGCATCCCGATCGGGACGGTGTGACCTGCCTCGATGTGGAGCACCGCGCCCGGGAGCACCTGGTGCACCTCGTCGATGCGATCGATCAGCGCCTCTCCGGCGACCTCGATGTGGAACCACTGGCCGGGCTCGCTCTCGAGCAGCCACCACACGCCGTGGTTGTAGCTGAGCATGCTGACGGCGAGCGGGGCGGCCGGATCGGTGCGCTCCTCGTGGATCGTGCCGCCGGCGCCTTCGATCAGTGTGCGGGCTGCGGGTACCGTCGACGCATCGAGGATCGTCCGTAGGCTCGCGCGGCCCTTGGGCATCGCCGCGCTCTCCGGCATCGGGCCGACGAGCTTCGGCGGATCGGCGCTCACGAGTCGCGGCAAAGGCTCGAGCTGACGCAGCGCGCGCACCATCGCGAACGCATCGTGGAAGTCCTCGAAGCTCGCCCACAGGCACGTCCAGTCCTGCAGCGGCTCGAGGCGCACGGTCGCCCGGGCGATCACGCCGCCGACGCCATAGGAGTGCAGGTAGCCGGTCGCGGCGTCGCCCTCGACATGGATGAGGTGCGCGTCGGGTTCGGCGTGTACGACGTCGAGCGCGGCGACGAAGCCATCCCAGTTCGGCCCGTGCTTGATCGTGCCCGTGCCGCCCGAGCCGCCGCCGAGGAAGCCCCCGATTGTGGATTGCAGCGTCGAGGGGTAGAGCCAGAGTTGCTGGCCGGCCTCGCGCGCGGCCGACTCCATCGTGAGCATTCGGCACCCCGCCTCGGCGGTGAGGAGGCCGTCCTCGATGCTGACGACCTTGCCTGCCTTCGACGTATCGAGGACGAGTCCGCCGCGCATCGGGATCGCCTGGCCGTAGTTGCCGGTGCCCTTGCCGCGGGTCGTGATCGGCACTCCGTGGCGCACCGCTGCTGCGACGCACCCGGCGATCTCGTCCGCACTCGCCGGGAACGCGACGAGATCCGCGAGGCCGAGCGGGTACTGGCCGGCGATCACGGGGGAGAGGGGCGACCCGTCGATGGACGCCTTCTCACGGGCGGTGATCTCGATCGTCGCGCGCCGAGGCCCGAGCAGCTCGCGCAGCTCCGAGGCGAGGGCGTAGACGGCATCCGGATCAGCGGTCGGCAGCGCCTGCGTGGTCACGGTCGCAAACGTTTGCAGCAGCCCCCGACGGCACGTATGGCCCCGTGTCCAAAACCGTCGGCCGCCGCGGGGCTTAGCGTGCCCGGCGTGACCCCCGCACATCTTGAAGAGGAGCGCACGCTCGTCGTCACCGAGCGCCGCGAGCTCGTCCCTGGCATCGTCGCGTTCACCCTCGCCGCAGCGGACGGCAGCGAGCTTCCGCTCTGGCAGCCGGGCGCGCACATCGATCTCATCGTCGGCGACGACGTCGTCCGCCAGTACTCGCTGTGCGGCGATCCCGCCGACCGCTCGAGCTACCGCGTCGCCGTGCTGCGTGAGGACGACGGCCGCGGCGGCTCCACCCGCATCCACGAGGAGCTCTTCGCTGGCGAACAGGTGCAGATCAGAGGGCCGCGCAACCACTTCGCGTTCGAGGTCGCGCCGCGCTACCGCTTCATCGCCGGCGGCATCGGCATCACCGCGATCCTTCCGATGGTGCGCACGGCGGCGGCCCGAGGCGCCGAGTGGAGTCTCGCCTACGGGGGCAAGTCGGTCGCGGGCATGGCCTTCGCTGCGGAGCTCGCCCGCGAGTTCCCGGATCGCGTCGCGCTCTTCCCGAGCGCTTCGACGGGCCGCATGGACGTCGCCGCCCAGCTCGCCGCGCCCGATCCCGTCACCGACGTGTACTGCTGCGGCCCCCAGGCGCTGATGGACGCCGTCGAGGCCGCCGCCGGTACCGCCGGCTGGCTGCCCGGCGCGGTCCGCATGGAGCGCTTCGTGCCCCGCGAGCTCGGCGCGCCGGTCTGGCAAGAGCCGTTCGAGGTCGACCTCCTGCTCTCCGGCCAGGTGGTCACCGTCACCCCGGACACGACCGTCCTCGAGGCCTGCCGCGGCGCGGGCGCGCTCGTCCTCTCGTCCTGCGAGACCGGCACCTGCGGCACCTGCGAGACGCCCGTGCTCGAAGGCGCCATCGACCACCGCGACTCGGTGCTCACGGCCGACGAGCAGGCCGCGGGCGACCGCATGATGATCTGCGTCTCCCGCGCCGCGGGCCCCCGGTTGACGCTGGAGCTGTAGGCGAGCCCTCAACGCCGGCGCGGCGCCGATCGCGCCTCGCGTGGCACGATGCGGGTGATGCCGCTCCAGTCCACGTTCCCGCAGGTCGCTCTCGTCATCCTCGACGGCTGGGGCCTGGCACCGGAGAGCCCCGGCAACGCCGTCGCGCTGGCGAACACGCCCGTGATGGACGAGCTGTGGGCGTCGAAGCCGCGCACCACGCTCACGGCAAGCGGCCCCGCGGTGGGTCTGCCGAAGGGGCAGATGGGCAACAGCGAGGTAGGCCATCTCAACCTCGGCGCCGGCGCGGTCGTCAAGCAAGACCTCACCCGCATCGACGAGGCCGTCGAGACCGGCGCGCTCGCGCAGAACGCGATCCTCCGCGCCGCCTACGAAGGCGCGCCGCGTGTGCACCTCGTCGGGCTCGTCTCGGACGGTGGCGTGCACTCGGGCTGGGAGCACCTCCAGGCGCTGATCGCGCTCGGCAAGGAGCTCAACGTGCCCGAGCTCGTGATCCACGCGTTCACCGACGGCCGCGACACCTCGCCCACCGGCGGCCGCGGCTACCTCGCTCAGGTGCAGGAGTGGTGCGACGCGGCCGGCAACGCGCGCGTCGGCACGATCATCGGCCGCTACTTCGGCATGGATCGCGACTCGCGCTGGGAGCGCACCCAGCAGGCCTACGACCTCATCGTCCACGGCATCGCGCAGCACCACACGGCGACGACCGCCGCCGCGATCGACGACGCCTACGCTCGCCAGGAGACCGACGAGTTCATCACCGCGACGACCGTCGGCGACGAGGCCACGATCCGCCCGGGCGACTCGGTGATCGGCTTTAACTTCCGCCCCGACCGCGTGCGCCAGATCAGCCTCGCGCTCGCCGACCCGGCCTTCGACGAGATCGACCGTGACGGCGCTGCTCCGATCGATCGCTACGTGACGCTCACCGAGTACGACGAGACCTACCCGTACCCGATCGCGTTCCCGCCGGCCCGCCCCACGGTCACGCTCCCGAAGGTGGTCGCCGAGCATGGCGGCACGCAGCTGCACGTCGCAGAGACCGAGAAGTACCCGCACGTGACGTACTTCTTCGCGGGCGGTGAAGAGCGGCCGGAGCCTGGCGAGGAGCGCGCGGTGGTGCCGAGCCCCCGCGACGTGCCGACCTACGACCTCAAGCCCGAGATGAGCGCGGCGGGCGTCGCCAAGGCCTTCGTCGACGGCTGGCTCGCCGACCGGCCCACGTTCGGCGTCATCAACTTCGCCAACGCCGACATGGTCGGCCACACGGGCTCGATCCCGGCGGCGACGGCGGCCGTCGAGTTCGTCGACGCTCGCCTCGGCGAACTCATCGAGGCCGTCACCTCGACGGGCGGCGCCGTGATCGTCACTGCCGACCACGGCAACGCCGACGAGATGCTCGAGGACGATGGCTCGCCCGATACGGCCCACTCGCTCAACCCGGTGCCGGTGGTGATCGTCGGTGACGGCATCACCCTCGCCGGCGATCCGGAGACGACGCCGCTCACCGGACCGGGCGTGACGAGCTCCGTGGAGACCACGGGCCGCACGGGCGCGCTCTGCGACATCGCGCCGACCGTCCTCGCGCTGCTGGGCTACACCCAGCCGGCCGAGATGACGGGCCGCTCGCTCGTCTGAGCGCGCACGCGAGCGGCTCCGCCCTCGGGGGGAGTCGCTACGCGGAGACCGGCGCGCCGGCGAGCTTCGCCGCGTACTCCGCGAGGCGCTTGCCCTGGGCGTTCGCCGCGGCGGTAGTGCCCTCGGTGAGGTCGCCCGTGTGCTGCGTGATGCCGTACGGAGTGCCGGCGGCGTAGAGCTCCGGCGTCGAGTAGCCCGGGGGCAGGATGAGCGCGCCCCAGTGGTAAAAGGTGTTGCTGATCGCGAGCACCGTCGACTCGAGTCCGCCGTGCGCCGTCGACGCGGAGGTGAAGGCCGTGGCCAGCTTGCCGACGAGCTTGCCCTCGGCCCAAAGGCCTCCCGTGGTATCGAGGAACTGCTTGAGCTGCGAGGTCGGCAGGCCGAAACGGGTCGGCGAGCCGATCGCGAAGCCGTCCGCCCAGTCGAGGTCGTCGATCGTCGCCTCCTGCACGTGCGGGTTGACCTCGGTCACATGCTGTTGCCACCCCTCGTTGCTTGCGATCGCCTCGGCCGGCGCGAGCTCGGGTACGCGGCGGAAGCGCACTTCGGCGCCGGCGTCCTCGGCGCCTTTGGCGATCTGCTCGGCGATCTTGTGGACCGTGCCGGTGGCTGAGTAGTAGATGACGGCGATCTTGGCCATGGGATGTTCCTTCGTCAGGGAGCAGGGTCGAGCAAGCGGACCGTGGCCCGCTTTCAAACCGAGGCTAGCGGGTCCGCCACTGAGCTGGCTTCGACCTTGGGGTATGGCGCGCGCGAGGTCGGACCGCGGTCCGATGAATGGCCCGTCCGGGCCGGGCAGAACTGGCGTTGAGCCCTTGCGCGCCCGGTCTTGTCACCCTCTTCGGGAGCGCCTATAGTTGATTGCGGATGCAACGATTCGATGTCAGGAGCGCGGGCGACCTCAGCCCGTTCGCCGCCCCCCCGGTGGCCTCGCCCCAGCTCGGCACGGGGCCCGTTCCGACCCCCGCGGTCGATGCGCCGCCGCAGCGTCACGCCGACGGAGAGAGCACGCAGCTCACCGCCGACGAGTTTCACGCCTGGCGCGGGTTCCTGCGCGCCCACCAGGCCATCTGTCGCGTGCTCGACGAGGAGCTCCAGCGCGACACTGGCGTGCCGTTTGCCCATTACGACGTGCTCGTGCAGCTCGCCAACGCGGGCGGCCGCCTGCGCATGCGCGATCTCGCCGGCCGACTCCTCGTCAGCCGCAGCGGTGCCACTCGCCTGATCGACCGCATGGAGAACGACGGCCACGTCGTCCGCGAAAAGTGCTCCCAGGACGGCCGCGGCCAATACGCCGTGCTCACCGCCGAGGGCATGGCGACGCTCGAGCGCGCCCGCCCGACCCATCTGCGCGGCGTGCGCCACCGCTTCCTCGCGCAGATCGACGACGATCAGCTCATGGCCGTCGGCGCCGCCTTCACGCGCGTGCTGCGCGAGCTCGAGCGCGAAACGGGCGAAAGCCTCCTCTAGCGGCGGCCGCGGCCCCAGGCGCGTGCGCTGAGCGGCGCCTCGCACGCACGCTGGGTCGCCGCTGATCCTCGATGTAGCAGAGCTACACCTGTGGTCATCCGCGCCCCATCGCACGCACGATCCACCACTCCGCGCCTCACGCCTGGTGTCACGACCACCACTAGAGGAGGCGCCGAACCAAAGCGCCTGTCGAGGTACGGATCACTAGGCTTCCCGGCCGATGCCGCGTCCTCGTGCCTGCCTGGAGATCACCGCCCGCGACCCCGAGAGCCGCGGCCGCACCGGGCTGCTCCAGACGGCCCACGGCGCGGTGCGCACGCCGGCGTTCGTTCCGCTGGCGACCAAGGCGAGCGTGAAGGGCCTCGAGCCGCGCGACGTGCGCGAGCTCGGCTTCGACATGGTGCTCGGCAACACGTTCCACCTCATGACGACGCCCGGCAGCGACCTCGTGCAGGAGTTCGGCGGCCTCCACGACTTCATGCGCTGGCAGGGGCCGATCATCACCGACAGCGGCGGCTTCCAGGTGTTCTCGATGGGCCACGGGACGATCGCCGACGAGGTGAAAGGCCGCAGCGCCCAAAACGGGGGCGCCGGGCGCGATGGCAAGACGCTGAAGATCACCGAGAAGGGCGTGGCGTTCCGCAGCTACCTCAACGGCTCGCGGCAGTTCCTCGGCCCGGAGGACTCGATGCGCGTGCAGGCCGAACTCCACAGCGACATCGCGCTCGTGTTCGACGAGTGCACGCCGTTCCACGTCACCCGCAACTACACCGATCGATCCACCGAACGCACCCACCGCTGGCTCGAGCGCTGCCTCGACTGGCACGAGGAGCACGGGCCGGACGACCAGCTCGTCTACGGCATCGTGCAGGGCGGGGTGTACGAGGATCTCCGCCAGGCCTCGGCGCGCGTGATCGGCGAATCCCGCTGCGACGGCATCGCGATCGGCGGCTCGCTCGGCGAGAACAAGCCGCAGATGTATCAGGTCGTCGACTGGGCGACCCAGGTGCTCCCGGAGGATCGCCCCCGCCACCTGCTGGGGATCGGCGACGTCGACGACCTGCTTCGCGGCGTCGAGCTCGGCATCGACACGTTCGACTGCGCCATGCCGACGCGCATCGCACGCCACGGCGCCGCACTCGTTCCCGACCCGCCGAACCGCTGGCGCTACGACGTCACGGGCTCCCCGAAGCGCCGCAGCCAGCAGCTCGTGATGGACGACTGCCCGTGCCCGATGTGCACGGAGGGGTTCACGGTCGGCTACCTCGCCTACCTGCAGCGCATCAAGGAGCAGACCGGCCCGCGCCTGCTCACGCTCCACAACCTCGCGTACACCGCCCGGCTCATGGCCGACCTGCGCGAGGCGCTCGACGCCGGCCGCCTCGGCGAGCGCATCGCCGAGCTGCGTGCGGGAGACGCACCGCGCGTGTTCGTCGACGCCGACGGCCGGCGTTACCCCGGCGCGCCGCCGATGGGCGCGCCGGTCGCCTTCGGTTAGCTCGCGCCGCCCGGCCCAGCCGACCACCACGCGGTCAAGCGCGCCGCGTCCGGTGCCCTAGCGTGCGCCCCGTGGCTCGCATCACCTGCTTCACGTTGCCGGTGGCTGGCCACGTCACGCCGCTCGTACCCGTCGTTGCGGCGTTGGCGCGCCAGGGTCACGCGGTTCGCGTGGTCGCCGACGGTGTGCTTGGGTCGCGTTTCGCCGACGTGGGCGCGGCGGTCGCGTCCTACCCGGAGGACGACGCGGCCCTGCTCCGCGCGCCGTCACCGAACTTCCTTGAGGTCGCCGGAGTCCTGGCCACTCGCACGGAGCGCACGCTGCTGGCGGCGGCGATCGAGGAGCTCCAGCGCCAGCCTGCCGACGTGGTGGTCGTCGATTCGATGGCGCCATGGGGGCGCCTGGCCGCCGAGCTGCTCGGCCTGCCTGCCGTGACGAGCTGCTCGAGCTTCGTGATCACGCCGCGGCTCGGGGCGACGCGCCAAGGCACGGTGGACGTGCTGCGCCGGCTGCCCCAAGGGGTCGGCGGACTTGCAGCGATCGGCCGGGCGCGCGCGGCGCTTCGCCACCGGTTCGGCGTCGACTGCGGCGGGCCGATGCGCCTGCTCGCCAATCGCACGGCCACGACGATCGTGCACACCTCGCGGGCGTTCCACCCACCGCTCGGCCGGCTCGGGCAACAGGTGCAGTTCGTTGGCGCCACCGCGGCGGGAGAGCGAAATGACGTGCCGGTCGACCCGGCGGGCGCACTCGGCGAGGCCCTCGACGCAGCCGACGCCGGAGCGCCGCTCGTCTACGTGGCGCTTGGGACGATCTACAACCGCCGCCCGGCGTTCCTGCGCGCCTGCGCCGAGGCGCTCGCCGATGGCGATCGGCGCGTTGTCATCTCGGTGGCATCGGCGCAGCTGCGCGAGGAGATCGGTCCGCTGCCGGACAGCGTCGTGGCTGCCGTGATGCCGCCGCAGCTTGCGATCCTCGACCGCGCCCAGCTGTTCGTCAGCCACGGCGGGCTCAACAGCGTCCATGAGGCACTCTGGCGCGGCGTGCCGATGATCCTGTATCCGCAGGCCGCCGATCAGCCGGTGGTTGCGGCCCGTGCGGCGCGGCTTGGTGCCGGCGTCGTGCTCGGCGCGCGGAACCCCGACGCTGCATCCGTGCGGGCGGCCGCCGCGACGCTGTTGGCGGGCGCCGCTGCGGAACGCGCCACCGCGCTGGGTCAGGGTCTGCGCGATGGCGGCGGAGCGGAGCGGGCAGCGGCGATCATCCTGGCGGCGTGCGCGTGAGTTCGGCGCGATGCTCGGCCGGGATCCGCACCACGCCCAGCAGCACCGCGTTCGCGACCGACGCGATCAACGCCGTGCGTGGCGCGCGCACGGCCATGGGAACGGCGAGCAACTCGAGCGTGACGGCCGCGTAGGCCGGGTGAGGCGTGAAGCGGTAGAGCCCGGTCCGCACCGCGGCGCGGTCGGGCCGGATGAGGACGCGCGTCGTCCACTGGTCGCCGAGCGCGCGCATCGTCGCCCAGCGCACCGGAGAGGCGGCGGCTCCTGCGAGCAACCATCCCAGCCGCACCGGCCGCGCCTCGCGCCCTGATTCGGCAAGGAACCCGGCAAGCCACGCCGGATGGAGGACGAAGAACGCCGGGTAGTGGCCAGCTCCGTACTCCACCGCCCCGGCTTCGCGGGCAGCGACCTCGTTGCGCTTGGCGAGCCGCACCTCCGCCAGGCGCGAGAGGATCAGCCCGGCGGCGGCGATCCGTCCGGCTTGTCTCGAGGTCATACGAGTTCGACGAGGAGGTGCTCGGCGCTGAACCCTGGCCCGGTGGCGCTGATGAGTCCGCGCCCGGTGGTGCCGCGCGCCAGGGTCTCGGCCAGGACGAACAGCACCGTCGGGCTGCTCATGTTCCCGTGCTGCCGGAGTACCGCCCGCGCCGGATCGAGCATCGAGGAGTCGACGCCCAGCACCGCCTCGTAGCCGGCGATCACCTTGGCGCCGCCCGGGTGCACGACCACCGCATCGAGGTCGCCGACGACCCAGCCGGCGTCGGCCAGCGACGCGTCGATCACCCGCCGAAGGTTGGCTGCCACGACCTGTGGGATCTCGGGCGCGAGACGCAGCTTGAAGCCATCGTCGATCACGTCCCAGCCGGTGAGGGCAGCACTGTCGTCCAGGAGCTCGCTGTGGGTGTGGAGGATCCGGACGAGCGAAGCCGCTCGCGCGTCGTCGGTGCCCGCCGTCTCCTCCGCACCGAGCACGAGCGCCGCGCCGCCATCGGCGAAGAGGGCCGTGCCGATCAGGTTGGCCTTGTCGTCGTCGCCCATCTGGAACGTGAGGCTGCAGAATTCGACGGCAACGAGCAGCACGTGCGCGTGGCCGGCGCGCACGAGATCGGCGGCTCGGGCGAGACCCGCTGCACCGCCGGCGCATCCGAGCCCCCAGAGCGGAACTCGTACGGCGTTGCGCGAAAGGCCCAGGTCCTGGATCAGCTGCGCCTCGAGGCTCGGCGTGCTGAGTCCCGTCGTCGACACGAACACGACGGCGTCGATCTGCTCCGGTTCGACCCCGGCATCGTCCAGCGCTTCACCGATGAGGCGCGTGGCCAGCGCCAGGGCTTCCTCGCGGTAGACCGCGTTCTTCTCGGCGAAGCCGTGCGGTTCGACGTACCACTCGGACGGCCGCGCAAGCTGCCGCTCGTCGATCTCTGCGTGATCGAACACGCCGAGCAGGTCGGGCGAGGATTCGATCTCGGGGAACTGCGAGGCGGCGACGCGCTGCGCTTCGGCCTGCGGCAGGCGGTGCCCGGGCGTGCCGGTACGGATCGCGGTGATCACCGGCGTGCGGGCCGGCGCAGAGCCGCCGTTGCGCTGCGCGTGAAGGCTTTGGCTCTGGAGCGTGGACACACCGCCGACGCTAGGAACGCGAAGGTAAAGGTCAGGGAAACGCCGCGCGCGCCACTGCGGACACCGGCGGTCGGCCGGCGGTCACCGGCGGGCGCGCGAAGGCGCCGCCGGAAAACTGCCGGGCTCGAGCGGGCTAGACGGCGCTCTTCTTGCTCGCTGCGTCGGCCGGATCGTTGACGGCCTGCGCGATGGTGTCGCCGCGCTCGATCGCCTTCGCGTTGCGCGGATCGCGGGCGATGAGCTTCTCGATCACCGGCGAGAAGCCGCGCGTGAGGAAGTGCAGGCGCACCCACTTCGGCGCGAAGATCAGCTGGGCGCGCTTCTCGATGCCGTCCATCGTGATGTCAACGGCATCCTCGACGGTCATGCGCCGCATGAAGAACTTCGGCGCACCCATGCCGCCCTGGGCCGTTTCGCCATCGACGGTGTCGCGGACGAGCTTCGTGTCGACCCACGAGTAGTAGACGGTGCCGACGCGCGCGCCGGTTGGGTAGAGCTCCATGCGCAGGGCGCGGCTCATGTTGTCGACGCCGGCCTTCGCGGCGGTGTACGGGATCATCATCGGCATCGGGGCGATCGCCGACTGCGACGCCACGTTGAGGATGTAGCCCTTGCGCTCGACGACGTAGGGCACCGCCGCGCGGATCGTGTTCCACACGCCCGTGAGGTTGACGGCGATGGTGCGATCCCAGTCGGAGTCGCGCAGGCCACGCAGCGTGCCGACGGGAGAGACGCCTGCGTTGGCGACGACGACGTCGATGCCGCCGAAGTGCGAGGCCGCCTCGTCGATGGCCTTCGTGAGGCCCTCGCGATCGGTGACGTCAGCGAAGAACGCCGCGCCGCCGAGCTCGGTCGCGAGCTCCTCGAGGAGGTCCTTCTCGAGGCCCACGAGCGCGACCTTCGCGCCACGCTGGGCCGACTTGCGCGCGATCTCCGCACCGATGCCGCGCGCGGCTCCGGTGACGAGCACGACGCGTCCGTTCAGGTCAAAGCGAGGGGCCATTACGCGAGTGTAACCTACCGCCGGTCAGTTGGGTACCAACTCGTACCCGAACGTTCGCTAGTTCTGGCTTTCCGGCCGATCACGCACCGAATGCGACGCTGAGGAAAAATGCGGGTTCTCTTGGACAACAACGTTGGGCGGCCTTTGTACGGGCGGGGCAGACCAACGATCTTGCGCGCGAGGCGAAAGTTCGCGCCCTTGAGATCCAGATAGCGCCGTGCGTGGTCTACGAGCATCTGCGCACGCCTAACGACCACGTGAAGGCCGGACTTATAGAAGCCACAACGAGATTTGGGTGGTCTCGCCTTCTGCCCGACATCTACTACGAGGCCTCCGATCTCGTTGCGGCGATTCGACGCGCGCGACCAGGCTGGCTGAGGACGACGCCGCAGACAAGATCCTTCTCGGCGAGCGAGCGGGACTGGACGGGAACGACTGGGGCCTGGCACCGACTGCGAAGTCGCCCGCATGAGGAGGCGGCGAAGCTCGATTCGCTCGGCTGGGGTGGTCTCGACGCGGCGCGAGCAGAGGGAAAGGCAGCTCGAGACCACATCGTTTCGCAGGGTGCCACCCATCAGAAGACTGTTGACCTCGGCAGGATGACATCGACCCCGCTCAAAGAGGTCGAGGGCTGGGGCACGGCGCGGGTAGACCCGTGGCGCGACTCCGGACATTTCGCCTGGACGACGCTGCTCAACCGCCGTCGCGGCGGGCATCGGGATTGGCTGCAGCCTTGGGTTAACCTCGACGCAATTGCCGCCGATCGTGCCGGTTGGAACCGTTTCTGGTACGCCGACGTGGCTGTCGAAGACGTCCCTCGGGTGGGTGCGCTGGGGATTCACAACCTTGCAAAGCCTCCGCAAGACGGGGCCCGGAAATCCCGGGGACGTACAGCTGATCACGCACGCGCTCGACACTGACGTGGTCGTCTCAGCAGATCGGGCCTTCTGCGAGATGGCGAACGAGCTCGAGCGCCAGGCTCCGTTCGCGCTCGCGCCTGTGCGGCGGATGGCCACCAACTCGGAGCCGCTAGATGAACTCATCCGCGTTGTCCGCGTGTAGTCGGTGTTCCAGCGTCCAAGGGAGGTTCTACCCGAAGTCTTGGTGCGCGGAGACCGGCTGTTGGGACTACGCGCCTACTGCTCGAGCTGGCTGCGCAGATTCTCGACGATGCCTGGCAGATCGCCGCCGGAGCTCGAGAAGTCGGTGTTGCTCACCTGCTCGGACGCCCAGTAGCCGAAGCCGGCGCCAGCCGCGGCCATCACCGCGCCGATCAGGAAGCCCCGCACGATCGCGCCGGCGCCGCCACGCTTCTTCGCGCGGCCGGCGGGTGCGAGCACAGGCGGACGGCTGCTGTTCTGGCCGGTGCCCGGGGGCCAGTCGCGCTCGGCGGCAGCGCGCGGCTGCAGACGCTGCACCGGCGCTGCGCCGGCCGGCTTCACGGGCGCGGCGGCCTTCGGCGCAGCAACGCCGCCGGTGAGTGCACCGCGACGGGTCACTCGGGTGACACCGGTCTGATCGGCCGGTGGGCCCATGCGGGTGGCCTCGGTCTGATCGGCCGCAGCACCCATCCGCGTGACGCTCGTGGCATCGCCGAAGAGCGCGGCGTGCATCTCCTGGGCGCTTTGCGGGCGCTCGGCGGGATCGAACGAGATCGAGCGCTCGACGGCCACCGACACCTGGTGGGGGACGCCGGCGACGAGCCGGTCGAGCGGCGGCGGCCGGTGGTCGCGCTGCGCGAGCACGAGTTCGGAGAGCGTCTGCCCGGCAAACGGCAGCCGGCCCGTCATGAGCTGGAAGATCACGACCCCGAGGCCGTACACGTCGGCGAGCGGGCTGGCTTTGTCGCCGCTCGCCTGCTCAGGTGCGAGGTAGGCAACGGTGCCGAGCACGGCCCCATGAGCCGTCACCGAGAGCGAGTCGCCGGCCCAGGCGATGCCGAAATCGGTGAGCTTCACCTGGCCGTCGTCGGCGAGCATGAGATTGCCGGGCTTCACGTCGCGGTGGATCACGCCGTGGCGGTGGGCATTGGTGAGCGCGCGGCAGGCGCCATCGGCGAGGTGGAGGGTGGTGTCGACGGAGAGGCGGCCGTGCTCCTGAAGCAGCTGGGCGCCGGAGCGGCCCTGCACGTACTCCATGACGATGTAATAGCGGCCCTTGTCGGGATCGAAGCCGTAGTCGAACACCTGCACGATGTTCGGGTGCACGAGCCGCGCCGCCGACTTGGCCTCGCGCTGGAAGCGCTGCACGAACTGCGGGTCGTCGGCGAGGTGCTCGGCGAGGAGCTTCACGGCCACGGTGCGCTCGAGGCGGCGATCGAACGCCTTCACCACGCGTGCCATGCCGCCGGAGCCGATGCGCTCGCCCAGCTCGTACCGGCCGATGAGGACGTCGCCACTCATCCGTTGCCCCCGCGGTTCATGTGGTGGAGGGCCTTCTCGGCATCCTTACGGGCCTTCTCGAACTGCTTGCGCGCCTCGTGGAGACCCTGGCGCACGGCGGCCCCGGCGTCGCCCTCAGGGATCGCGATGCCGCCGCCTCCATCGGGCGTGGTGCTTTCGGGCGTCTGCTGGCCCTCGCCGGTGCCCGGATCCGGCCCGCCGGCCTCGGGGGTCGGCGTGGGCGCCTCGGTCACCTGCGGCTCGGCTGTCGCCGTCGGGCTCGGCGTCGTCGCCTGCGCCTCGCCCTCGAGCTCCTGCTTGCTGGCGGCCACCCGCAGGCACTCGCTCACGGCCTCGGTGCGCACCTTCTGGACGGCGTTCTGGAGCTCCTGCTGGACGGTGACGGCCGTGCTCTCGGGGAGCTTGCGGATCGTCGACTCCGCGCCCTGGAGCTGGCCCTGCACCGCGGTGCACCGGCCTTCGGACGCGTACTGCTGGATCAGCGCGAGGCGCTCGCGGAGCTTCTCGGCATCGGCAGCGGGAATCCCGAGGTTGGGCGGGTGCACGGCGAACGCGCCCACGGCGCCGCCACCGAAGCAGAGCACGGAAAAGAGGAACCAGCGCAGGGCGGCCATCAGCCGGGCATCTTGGCGGTTCGAGGGACGGAGGGGAGCCGGTCGGCGCTCACAGCCCCGCTCCCAGGCGGTCGGCGAGGGGATCGGGCAGGCCCGCGCCGCGGATGGCGGCCTGCGCGGAGGCGATGTCGTACGGCGTGCGGTGCCAGGTCACGGTGCGGGCGTCGGTGTCGAGCTCCAGCCAAGCGGCGCGCGGGTCGCGATCACGTGGCTGTCCCACGCTACCGGGGTTGAAGATCCACGAGCGCTCGCCGAACTCCACCACGTCGCCGTCGCCCCGCAGCACGCCGGCCGCGCCGCCGAGCACCTCGGGGTCGAGGCGCCAGCTGAGCGCCAGGTGGGAATGGCCGACGAGCACCACCTGCTGGATCTGGTCCTCCAGCAGCGTGCGGGCAACGCCCGGCTCGACGACGTACTCCCACGCCGGATCGCGCATGCTGCCGTGCGCGAGCCCGATCCCCCGCAGCTGAGTCGCGCTGGGCCACTGGCGGATCTCCTCGCGCTCGGCGTCCGAGAGTTGCTGGGCCGTCCACGAGATGGCGATCCGCGCCGACCGCGAGAAGCCCTCCGCCGACGACACGCCGGAGGCGACGAGATCGTGGTTGCCGGCCAGCCGGACGCTGCAGTGCTCGCGCACGAGGGCCAGACACGCGCTGGGGCGGGCGCCATAGCCGACGACATCGCCCAAGCACCAGGTCTCGTCGACACCGGCCGCATCGATCGCCGCGAGGGTGGCCTGGAGCGCCTCGAGGTTGCCGTGGATGTCCGAGAGGACGGCGACTCTCACGGCGCGGAGCCCGCATCGGGGCGGCCGAAGAGCCGCTCGTAGCGCTCGACGGCATCGTCGAGGGCGTCAGCGAGCTCGGCAGCGAAGCGCGGCGAGAGCACCATCTGGGACGTGACCATGCCCGTCGACTCGCCGCCGCCGGCAGCAGGCGTGCGATCGACGTGCGCGAAGGTCAGCGTCACCTCGTACTCGCTCAGCGTGACGTCGGCGAAGTTCGCGTATTCCGCCCGCAGGCCGTCACGCGCATGGAGGCGGTAGCGGGGGAGGTCGTCGCCGTCGGACATGCTCGCAAATTACCATCGCGCTTGTGCGTTACCTCGTCGTCGCCGTCGGACGGCTCGCCCCGCCCTACGTGGACGATGCCGACCACTACCTCAAGCGGCTCAAGGCCCACGGCAAGGTCGAGATGATCGAGGTCAAGCGCGACGACCAGGTCGAGCGCCAGATCCCCGACAACGCGTACGTCGTGATGCTCGACGAGCGCGGCAAGAGCCGCGATTCCGTGGCCTTCAGCCGGTTCCTCGACGAGCGGCGCCTCGACGGCCGCCCGCTCGTGTTCGTCGTCGGCGGCGCCTACGGGCTGTCGCTCCCGCGTGCGAACGAACTCCTGAGTTTTGGTCCGATGACGCTCCCGCACCAGCTCGCACGGGTGGTCCTGCTCGAACAGCTGTACCGTGGACTCTCGATCCTCGCCGGATCGCCGTACCACCACAGCAACGACCCCCAGAGCTGAGCTGCACCGCTGATGCCCGCCGAACCCGTCACTTCGCCCGCCCCCGGCATCGACGCGGCCCTGCGCTCGGCGATCGCGGAACTCGCCACCTCGGCGGCCGGGCTCGAGGTGACGGCGGAGCGCGTGGTGCTGAGCCCGCCGCGCCAGGCCGGGCACGGTGATCTCGCCACGAACGTCGCGATGATGTTCGCCAAGCAGGCCGGCAAGCCGCCGCGCGAGCTCGCCGAGGCGATCGCCGCCGGTCTCCCCGAGCTCCTCGGCGACCGGATCGCGGGCGTCGAGGTCGCTGGTCCCGGCTTCCTCAACCTCACGCTCGGCGACGCCTACTACCGCGACGGGCTGGGCGTCGTCGCCGGCGCTGGCGACCAATGGGGCGGCGGCACCGCGGCCGTCAGCGAGCACGTGAACGTCGAGTTCGTCTCGGCCAACCCGACGGGCCCGATGCACATCGGCCACGCCCGCAACGCGGCCTACGGCGATGCGATCGCGCGGCTCTTCGCGTTCCACGGCCACCGGGTCGAGCGGGAGTACTACGTCAACGACTTCGGCTCCCAGGTCGCCAACCTCGGCGCCTCGATCTCCGCGCGTGCGCGTGGGGAGGCGGTGCCCGAAGGCGGCTACCAGGGCGAATACGTGCAGGAGCTCGCCGCTCAGATCCCGGGCGCCGCGGACGCGAGCATCGACGAGCTGTCCGATGCCGGTATCGAGGCGATGCTCGCACGCGCCCGCGACACGCTCGACCGCTTCGGAGTGCACTTCGACCGTTACTTCAGCGAGCGCACGCTCCACGATGGCGAGCCGAGCCCGTTCGACATCGCCCTCGCCCGGCTGCGGGAGAGCGGCGACCTCGAGCAGGAGGACGGCGCCTGGTGGCTGCGGACCGAGCGGCGCGGCGACGACAAGGACCGCGTCGTGATCCGCGCGAGCGGTGAGCCCACGTACTTCGCCTCCGATCTCGCCTACCTGCTCGACAAGGTCGCGCGCGGCTACGACCGCCTCGTGTTCGTGCTCGGCGCCGACCACCACGGCTACATCGGGCGCATGCGCGCGGCCGTCGAGGCGTTCGGCGGCGATCCCGAGGGCGTCGAACTCCTGACGATGCAGCTCGTCCACCTCGTCGAGGGGGGCGAGCAGGTGAAGATGAGCAAGCGCGCCGGGCAGTTCGTCACGCTCGACGATCTCGTCGACATGGTCGGCGTCGACGCTGCGCGCTGGTACCTGCTGCAGCGCTCGCACGACACCGCGGTCGAGCTCGACGTCGAGCTCGCGCGCAAGGAGTCGAGCGAGAACCCGGTGTTCTACGTGCAGTACGCGCACGCGCGGGCCTGTTCGGTGCTCACGCGCGTGGGGCCCGAGGCCGCCGCGCTCGCCGGCTCGCTCGCGGGGGATGGCGCCGCCGCTCTCGCTGAGCTCCCGGTGTCGGTGGAGCCGGCGGAGAAGGCGCTGGTGCTCAAGCTCGGCGAGCTGCCGGAGGTCGTCGGCCAGGCCAGCGACCGCCGCGCGCCGCACCGCATCGCCACCTACGCGCTCGAGCTCGCGCAGACGTTCACGGCCTTCTACCGCGACTGCAAGGTCGCCGGGGCCGAGGGCGAGGGCGTCGAGGCGTGGCGCGCCGCGCTCACCCAGGCGACGGCGACGACGCTCGCGACGAGCCTCGGCCTGCTGGGCGTCAGCGCCCCGCAGTCGATGGAGCGCCGCGAGCTGGACGCCGACGCCTGACGCGACTCACGCGCCCGTGGTGAGCACGACGCGGAAGCGTGCGTCGCCGCTCATCATCCGCGCATAGCCGTCTGCGGCCTGCTCGAGCGGGTAGGTCTCGATCTGGGGCCGGATCCCCTGGAGCGCGCTGAACCGCAGGGTGTCCTCGGAGTCCTGCGAAGTCCCTGAGGCGTGGCCGATCACGCCGGTGCTGCCGGGGATGATCGCGAACGGCGGCACTTCGATCGGATCGGTCGACGCGCCCACGACGATCATGCGCCCTCGCGGCCGCAGCCCGCCAAGCACGGCGCTCATCGCCGCCGGGGCCGTGACCGTGGCGAGGATCGTCGCGGCGCCGCCGAGCGCCTTGAGCTCTTCGGCCACGTCGACCGCCGTCGAGTCGAGGTAGTGGTGGGCGCCGAGCCGCCGTGCCTCGTCCTCCTTCGCCGCGCCGCGCGCGATCGCGACGGTCTCGAAGCCCATGTGGCGAGCGAACTGCACGCCGAGGTGGCCGAGCCCGCCGATCCCCAGCACCGCAACGAGATCGCCGGGGCGCGCGCCGCTCTCGCGCAGCGCGTTGAAGGTCGTGATGCCCGCGCAGAGCAGCGGCGCGGCATCCTCGGCGCCAAGGTCGTCGGGGATCGACGCCAGTGCGCTCGCCGGCACGATCACGTGATCGGCGTAGCCACCGTCGTAGGAGATGCCCGGCACCTGCCCGTTCTCGCAGGAGATCATGTCGCCACGCCGGCAGGGCTCGCAGTACCCGCAGTGCCCGCCGAACCAGCCGACGCCGACGCGCTGCCCGGCCTCCCACGGGTGGACGCCCTCACCGACGGCGTCGATCCGGCCGGCGATCTCGTGGCCGGGGACGCGGGGATACTCGAGGCCGGGGTAGCCGTAGTCGATGGTGAAGGCATCGGAGTGGCAGACGCCGCACGCCTCGACCCGCACCCGCACTTCGCCAGGCCCCGGATCGCGGAGCTCCCGCTCGACCAGCTCCAGACCTTCGCCGGGGCCACTGACCTGTACTGCGCGTGTCGTCGTGCTCATGGTGTCTAGCTCACCATGTGCGCTCGGGCGCGTGAAGAGGCGGGGCGCACCCCGGTCCGGCCAACCGTGGGTCTGACCGACCTTCCCACGATCGTCTCGGACGCGCGCATACTGCTGGCATGGCCCCGAGGATCGAACTCCGAGAGTTCCTGCGTTCGCGCCGGGCTCGCGTGCAGCCCGAGGAGGTCGGGGTGCCGCCCGCCGCGAATGCGCGCCGCGTGCCCGGGCTCCGCCGCGAGGAGGTCGCGCAGCTCGCCGGCGTGAGCGTCGATTACTACACGCGGCTGGAGCAGGGCCGCGACATCAACGTGTCCGAGGATGTGCTGCGCGCCGTCGCCAAGGCGCTGCTGCTCACCGACGATGAGCGGTCGCACCTCTTCGATCTCGCTCAGCCGACCCGCGCGCGCCGACGCCCGTCGGCGCCGCCCGTCGAACGCGTGCGCAGCGGCGTGCTGCGCTTGCTCGATTCAGTGCAGGCACCGGCGTTCGTTTGCGGTCGACGGACCGACATCCTCGCGCTGAGTCCGTTGGCGCGCGCATTGTTCACCGAGCTCGGCGAGCGGCCGCCTGAGGATCGCAATCACGCTCGCTGGGTGTTTCTCGATCCGCTCGCGCGCCAGCGTTACCCGCGCTGGGAGGAGGTTGCGCGTGATGCGGTCGCGGCGCTCCGCATGCAGGCCGGCCGCTACCCGGACGATGCGCTGCTGGCAGGGCTCGTGGGTGAGCTCACCGTCAGGAGCCCGGAGTTCGCGGAGCTCTGGGCCGATCACGACGTGCTCGTGCAGACGCACGGCGTGAAGGTGTACGACCATCCGGTGGTCGGCGAGGTCACGGTGACCTACGAGGCGCTGCCGATCCCCGACGCCGTCGACCAGACGCTCTTCGTCTACAGCACCGAGCCGGGCAGCCCGTCGGCGCGGGCGCTGGACCTGCTCGCGAGCTGGTCGCTCGAAGCCGCCGACCGCTGACGGACGGCGCGGCGCTACTGCCAGTTCACGTACGCCGCGAGCTGTCCACGAGCGGGGCCACGGAGCCGCAGGAGTTCGCGAAGCTTGCTCGCCTGCTGAGCCCCGGCGATCAGCGCGGCGCCGAAGGCGGCGGTCGCCAGGCGTCCGCTGAATCCATCGAGCCAGGTCCACGCGTTGTGCTCCCCGCGCGAGATGACGAAGAACGCGAGGTCGAACACGGTGAGCACCAGCCCGACGAGGAGCAACGTGCGGGGGACGGGTGAGAGCGCGGCCCTGAACCATGCGCCGACGCGCGTGCGGTAGGTGACGACGCGTCCCTCGGCGATCAGGCCGCCGGTCACTTCGAGCAGTTCGGCGTTCCTCGTGTACCGGGTGCCCGCTGCGGCGAGCGACGTGGCCATGGAGTCCGTGGCAGGCTCCAGATGGCTTCGGTCGTCATGGCGCGCACGGACGGTGAACGCCGTGCCATCAGCCCGTACGAAGAGCACGGCATGCACGTTCAGCTCGTGATGGACGGCCACCACGATCTGCTCGGCTTCGAGGTCGTGCCGGGCCGCCGCCGGGATCTGGCTGAGGATGAGCAGCGCGTTCGCGATCGCCGCCGGATAGATCGATCGGGCTTTGTACTCGGGATGGGCGTCGATCACGCGTCGGATCAGCGAGTTGTCGACGTGGGTCGGCAGTCGATTGCGGCCCGACGTGCGGACGTGCTCACGGACCTCCGCAAAGCGGGCGAGCACGTCGTCGCGGCCGAACCCGGGGTCGTCGAGCACCTCCCAGTCCGCTGCCGACCGCAGATGGGTCGTGGGCGACTCGTCGCTGGTGCCGATCAGCACGGCTCGCATCCACGCACCCTCTCGTCGACGTCAGCGCAGGGCGACATCGTATCGGCGCACCACCCCGACCGATCGAGCGTGGGTGCCGTGCGAGCGGGATCGTGGACGGAACGACGTGCTCAGAGCGTCGAGAACCAGCCGAGCCCGAGCTTGTCGAGCTGGCGGGTGAGCTCCGTCGTGATCTCGGGCAGCTGCCCGGTCGCGAGGAGCACGCCGAAGGCGATGAGGATCAGGCCTGAGACGAGCGACACGCCGCGGTGGTGGCGGGTGAACCAGCGCATCGGGCCCATGGCGCGCTGCAGCAGCAGCGCGCAGAGCAGGAACGGGATCGCGAGCCCGACGCCGTAGCCGGCGAGCAGCACGCCGCCGGTGCCGACGGTGTCGGCCGAGGCCGCCGAGCTGAGGATCGCGCCGAGCGTCGGGCCCAGGCACGGGCTCCAGGCGATCGCGAACGCGGCGCCGGCGATGATCGGGCTCACGCCCGCGTTGTCGAGCAGGAAGCGCACCTGCGCGCTGCGCGAGAGGCGCGTCGACCAGCCCGCGACGATCACGGCGATGCCGAACACCACCATGAGGACGCCGGAGACGAGGTCGAGCGTCGGACCCTGCTCGTCGAGCGCCTGGCCGATCCCCGTCGCCGTCATCCCGAGCACCGTGAAGATCAGCGTGAAGCTCACGCAGAAGAGCAGGGCGGGGAGGAGGACGGTGCGGCGGTTCGCCGGCTGCTCCATCTCCGGGAGCGTGAGGCCGGTGATGGTGGAGAGGTAGCCGGGCACGAGCGGCAGCACGCACGGCGAGAGGAAGCTCACCGCACCGAGCGCGATCGCGGCGAAGAGCGTCGGCGTCTCCATCGGGTCAGCGGCCGTCGAGGTGCGCGAGCTCGGCGTCGATGCGGGCGTCGTCGGCCGCACTCACGTTTGCCGTCGGCTCCGGCTCGGGCGTATCGCTGGTGGTGGCCTGATCGGGCTCGCTCTGACGACGCCGACGCAGGAGCAACGTGATGCTGGTGATGCCGGCGAGCGCTGCGAGCCACGGCGCGGCGGCGGCGATCGGCGAGCGGTCGTTCACGAGCGCACGCTCGCCGTACTCATCGACGAGCTTGTCCTTGATCTCCGCCTTCGTGAAGCCCTGGTCGATCCAGCCTTGGATCAGTGCGCGCTCCTGGTCGGCGGCGCTGCCAGAGCTCGTGGCGAGCGGGCGGCCGCACTGCACGCACATCACCTCGTCCTCGATGTCGGCGACGCTCGGCGCGCCTCCCGAGCTGTTGCCGGCGGTAGCGGCCGAGCTGATGGCGGCCGTCGACGCCGCGGGAACGACGAGCACCAGCGCGCACACGGCTGCGATCGCGGCGACGAGGAAGCGGATGCGAACGAGCAGCCTCACGACGTCGCCCCCAGCGCGAGGTTCGGGTCGATCCGCGCGCTCACGCCGGCGGCCTCGAGGGCCTGGTTGGCGAACTCGGCGGTGATCGCCCCGCGCGCGAGCGCGACGACCCGGCCCTGCGCGTCGAGCACGTACGTCTCCGGCGGGCCCTGGGCGCCGTACGCGTGGTACAGCGTGTCGTCGACGTCGCGCACGCTCGGATAGGGAAGCTTCCACTCCCGCACCTTCACGAGCGAGTCGTCGGAGGCGTCGATGTGGGTGACGCCCAGCACCTGCCCCTCGCCCTTGCTCTGCAGCGCGCGGTGGACGGCCGACAGGATCGGCGCCTCGTCTTCGCAGGGCGGGCACCACGACGCCCACACGTTCACGACGACCACCTTGCCGCGCAGCTGCGAGAGCGACGTGGTGCCGCTCTTGCCGAGGTTCGGCAGCGCGAGCCCGGCCTCGGGACCGATCGGCTTCTCGCCCCGCTTCACCGCGGTGTCGAGGTTGGTCTTCGAGCCGCCCGTCAGCAGCCCGTAGGCGAGCAGGGCGACGAGCAACACCGCGAGGGTGACGACAGCGACGGGGATCGGCGATCGCCGCGCCGCGGGCACCTCGCCAGGCTCCGCGCTCGCATCAGGGGAAGGCATCGGCCACGAAGCGTAGAGCCCGACCGCCTCGCGCCGCGCCGTGCCGCACCGGCGGCCTGCGCACGCACGCACCGGCCTGCCGCACCGCGCGCCCCGCGCCACCGATATGCTCCCGTCCGAGCGGTGGCCTCAGGCCGCCGACTCGCCACGCGGGTGTAGCTCAGTTGGTAGAGCGTTGGCTTCCCAAGCCAAAGGTCGCGGGTTCGAACCCCGTCGCCCGCTTCGCGGTCAGCCGGCCTTCTGCGCCCGCAGCCGGCCTGATGCCGTCCGCAGGTGCGTGCCGCGCACCGAGTAGCGCACCGCGGTGGCGCCGTCCGACTTGGACGGCAGCAAGAACGAGCCGGACAGCCGGCAGGCGGTGCTCGACCGACGCGTGAAGGTCACCTTGCGCACGGCGGCCTTGCCCTTGGCGCTGATGCGGATGGTGCCGCGCTTCGGGCAAGAGTAGCGGGAGCTGGTCTTGCGGATGATGAAGCCGCGGGCCTCGATCACGCCGCCGCCGGTGCCCGTCGGGAAGCTCTGCAGCGCGCGCGGGATGAAGGTGAGGCGGCCGAGGTCGTAGTCCGTCACGCGCACGGGGGTCTCCTCACGGGCGTTGACGCCGGTGACGTCGCCGTTGCCCACCTGGCCGTAGCGGTTGGCGCCCCAGCAGAACGGCGCCCCCTTGCTCGTGAGCGCGCAGGCATGGTTGGTGCCGACGGTGATCTTGGCGACGTCGGTGAGGCCGGCCGCCGCCACGGGCACGTTCGAATCGGCGCGCGACCCGTTCCCGAGCTTGCCCTCCTGACCGTCGCCCCAGCACCACACGCGCCCACCGGCGACGGCGCACGTCGACTGGCCACCGGCCGCGATCGCCGTGGCGCCCGTGATCCCCGGCACCTGGATGGGCGTGGCCGAGAAGGCGCCGACCGGCACGCCGCTGCCGAGCTGGCCGCGCACGTTCTGGCCGAAGCACCACACGGTGCCGTCGGTGCCGCGCAGCGCGCACGTGTGCACCGAGCCAGCAGCGACGTCGACGATGTCGGACAGCCCCGGCACGGCGGTCGGGTAGACGATCGGGGCGACATCGGGAGTCGGCGGCTGGCCGGTGCGGCCCTCGGCGACGAAGCCCCAGCACACCGGCACCTTGTCGGCGCGCACTGCGCAGGCGTGGAGCTCACCGAGCGCGAGATCGGTGACGCCCGACGAGAGGCCCGGCACCGGGATCGGCGCGGCGAGCTTCGGTTGCGCCGAGCCGTCGCCGAGCTGGCCGACGCGGTCGTCGCCCCAGCACCACACGCCGCCGCCCGCGCCGATCCCGCACGTAGAGGTGCTCCCGACCTCGATGCGCGTGAAGCCGTCGGGCGTGCGCACCTGCTGCGGGTACTGCGCGCGGTCGAACGTGCCGGTTCCGAGCTGTCCGCTCAACCCGTCGCCCCAGCAGGCGTAGATCCCCTGCACGTTGATCTGGCTGCCGCGGTTCAGGACGGTGCAGCCGAAGTTGGTGCCGGCCGCGACCTGTTGCGCGTCGTAGATCCCGACGACGCGCACCGGATGGCGGGCAGAGTTCGCGCCGATGCGGCCGAGCTGCCCCTCGCGGCCGTCGCCCCAGCAATAGAGCAGGCCCTCGGCGGTGGTGCCGCACGTGGTGCGTCCGCCGGCTGACAGGTCGGCGAACTGCGCTGCGCGTACCCCTGGGGAGATGACCGCGAAGGCCGCGATCACCGAGAGGAAGAGACTGACGCGCAAACGGACCACCATCAGGCAAAACGCTAAGCGCGTGCCAAAGGTGCGCGCCGGGCCGGTCTCGGTCACCTCCGGGCGCGCTCGCGCTGCAGCGCACACCTGGACGACGCCGGGCGCGGACGGCGAAAAGGCCGCGCCCGCCCCGGCTCCCCTCGGGCGATCAGATCTGGATCGTCACCGCCTTCACCTGGAGATAGTTCTCGAGCACCTCGGCGCCCATCTCGCGGCCCCAGCCGGACTGCTTGAAGCCACCGAACGGCAGCGCCGCATCGAACACGTTGAAGCAGTTCACCCACACGGTGCCGGCCTTGATCGCGGCGGCCGCGCGGTGCGCCTTGCTGAGGTCCTTGGTCCACACGCCGGCGGCGAGGCCGTAGTGCGAGTCGTTGGCCTTGCGGGTGAGGTCTTCGACGTCCTTGAACGGCGCGACCGAGATCACCGGTCCGAAGATCTCCTCCTGCACGACGCGCATGTTGTGGTCGGTGTCGGCCAGGATCGTCGGCTCGACGAAGTAGCCGCGCGAGCCGATCCGGTTGCCACCCGTGACGGTGCGCGCGCCCTCCTGCTCGCCGATCGAGAGGTAGCCGGTCACCCGGTCGAGCTGCTCCTGGCTGGTGAGCGGGCCCATGTCGGTCTCGGGATCCAGGCCGTTGCCCACCTTCACCGACTTGGCCACGTCGCTCATGCCCTGCAGCACCTCGTCGTACACCTTGTCCTGCACGTAGAGGCGTGAGCCGGCGCAGCACACCTGGCCCTGGTTGAAGAACACCGCGTTGGCGACGCCCGGCACGGCCGCGGCCATGTCGGCATCGTCGAAGAGCAGGTTCGGGCTCTTGCCGCCGAGCTCGAGGCTCACCTTCTTGAGGTTGTCGGCGGCCGCGTGCACGATCAACTTGCCCACATCGGTGGAGCCGGTGAACGCGATCTTGTCGACGTCGGGGTGCGCCGCAAGCGGTGCGCCGGCATCCTCGCCGAGGCCCGTGACGATGTTCACGACGCCGTCGGGGAAGCCCGCTTCCTGGATCAGCTCGCCGAGGCGCAGGGCGCTCAGCGGGGTCTGCTCGGCCGGCTTGAGGACGACGGTGCAGCCGGTGGTGAGCGCCGGGCCGAGCTTCCACGCGGCCATGAGCAGCGGGAAGTTCCACGGAATGATCTGGCCGACGACGCCGATCGGCTCGCGCAGCGTGTACGCGTGGAACTTCGAGTCGGGCATGTACGGCACGCTCAGCGAGATCGTGCCGCCGTTCAGCTTCGTCGCCCAGCCCGCCATGTAGTGGAAGAGATCCGCGGCGAGGGGGATGTCGGCGGCGCGGGCGACGGCGAACGGCTTGCCGTTGTCGAGCGTCTCGAGCGTCGCCAGCTCGTCGGCGTGCTCAAGGATCAGGTCGCCGAGCTTGTGGATGAGCTTGCCGCGCTGCGCCGGGTGCATGTCGCGCCACGACGGATGCTCGAGCGCGGCGCGAGCGGTCTTCACCGCGCGATCGATGTCCTCTGAGTCGCCGGCGGGGAGAACAGCGAGCACCTCGCCGGTGGCCGGGTCGTGCGTCTCGAAGGTCTTGCCGTGCGCGGCCTGGACCCACTGGCCGCCGATCAGCATCGAATGCTGCCGGGCGGCAAAGGCCGTCGCGCCGGGGTGTGCCTGAAGCTGAGAGCTCATCTGATCCTCCGAGGTGGAGAGGGGGTTGATGAGCCGACTATCCGCCTGCAGGGGTTGCGCCAGCGTTGCACATTGAGATATCAGTCACACTGGGGAAGAGATGACGGACTGGGTAGCGATCGAGGCCACGGAGGACCGGCGGCGCCGGGCCCTCGACCTCGCACGGGCTCACGACCGCTGGGTTGCCGGCGGCGAAAGCCCGAAACGCCGTGCCACCGACGTTCCGGTGCGTGAGGTGATCCAGCGTTCCTGGGCACGATCGAGCGCCGCCGGGCTCGATGCGGGGCGTGGGCTCGCCCCGGTGCAGGTCGCCGAGGACGAGGTCTCTCGCCGGTGGGAGGAACATCCGCTTTCGATCGCCGTGCCAATCCTGCGTGGGCTTCTGGACGATGTGGGTGACGAGGACCACGTCGCGCTCGTCTGCGACGCCGACGGTGCGCTGCTGTGGCTCGACGGGCAGCCCGCGCTGATCGAGCGCGCGAAGGAGGTGCACCTGCAGCTCGGCTCCGTGTGGAGCGAGCAGGCGGCGGGCACCAACGCGATGGGCACCGCCCTTGCCGAGCACCACGCGCTGCAGGTGTTCTCGGCCGAGCATTTCACCGCGCCGGTGCACGGCTGGACCTGCTCGGCGGCGCCCGTGCACGATCCCGCCACCGGGGCACTGCTGGGCGTCATCGATCTCACCGGCGACCTCACCACCGCCCATCCGCATTCGCTCGCCGTGGTCAACCTCGCCGCGCGCACCATCGAGCACCAGCTCGCCGCTACCGCGCGAGCCGACCCCGACGCCAGCCCGATGCCCGCACTCACCGTCTCCGCGCTGGGCCGCGATCGCGGCGTCGCGCACGTCGGCGGCCGCCGGATCGAGCTCTCGCGCCGCCACACCGAGATGCTCCTGCTGCTCTGGCTCGCGCCTGAGGGCCTCAGCGCCGAGCAGCTCGCACTCGAGGTATACGGGGAGAGTGGCCGGCCGGGCACCGTGCGCACCGAGATGCACCGCCTGCGCGCGCAGCTCGGCTCCGCCGTCGGCGAGCGGCCCTACCGCCTGCTGGGCGCCATGGGCTGCGACATCGCTGACGTCGAGCAGCGCGTGCGCCGCGGTGATCTGCGCGGCGCGCTGGCCCGCTACCCGGGCCCGGCGCTCGCCCACACCGAGGTGCCGCGGCTCGTCGAACTGCGCGACCGCGTTGACGACGCGCTGCGCGCCGCCGTCCTCGGCACCGGCGATCCGGATCTGCTCGAGCTCTGGCTTCGCACGCCCACCGGCCGCGACGACTACGAGGCCAGCCGCGCGCTCATGGTCGGGCTCCAGCGCGAGGATCCGCGTCGCGCCAGCGAGCGCTCGCGCCTGCGGCGCCTCGCGCAGCAGCGCCGCGTCGCCTAGCCGCCGTTCGCGCCGTCGCTCGGCTCAGGTGCCGAGCTGCAGGATGCGGTCGTCGCCGTCCTGCGGATCGCCGCGCCCATCGCGGTTGCTCGTCGAGAACCAGATCGAACCGTCCGGCGCCGCTGCGACCGCGCGAATGCGCCCGTACTGCTCGGTGAAGAGCGCCTTGGGCTTGCCGAGATCGGTGCCGCTGATCGGGATCCGCCAGAGCTTGCGCCCGCCGAGTCCGCTCACGTAGAGCTCGCGGCCGCTCACGGCGGCGCCGCTCGGCGAGCTCTCGGACGTCGGGCTCAAGGTCACCTTCGGGTTGGTGTAGCGGCCCCCGTCGGTGTCGCCCTCGCCTTCCACGTTCGGCCAGCCGTAGTTCTTGCCCGGCTCGATGAGGTTCACCTCGTCGGTCGTATTCTGGCCGAACTCCGAGGCCCAGAGGTGGTCGCTGGAGTCCCAGGCCAGCCCCTGCACGTTGCGGTGGCCGAGCGACCACACCGGCGAGCCCGGCGTCGGGTTGTCGTCGGGCGCATCGCCCGAGGTGGTGATGCGCAGGATCTTGCCGTTGCGTGACTGCGGATCCTGCGAGAGGCCGGTGTCGCCCGTCTCACCGACGCCGGCGTACAGCCTGCCGTCGGGGCCGAACGAGAGCGCGCCGCCGTTGTGGATCTGCCCCTTGCGCAGGCCGGTGAGGATCGGGGTGACCTTCGCCGTGCGCAGGTTCATCCGCACGATCCGGTTGTCGGTCGCGGCGGTGAAGTAGACGTAGACGTTGCCGTCACGCTCGTAGCGCGGCGAGACGGCGATGCCGAGCAGCCCGCCCTCGCCTCCCGGCGCCACGCCGGGCACGGTGATGCCCTCGTCGGGCGTGCTGCGCCCCGGGGTGATCCGCACGATCTTCGCCGAATCGCGCTCGGTGACGAGCGCGTCCCCGCCAGGGAGGAAGTCGATGTCCCACGGCACCTCGAGGCCGGTCGCGATCTGTCGCACCATGCCCCGCGCGGGCGGTGCAGGCGCGCTCGCCGGTGAGCTCGTCGCGTCGTCGGCGGTGGAGTCCGCGGTCGCGGTCGGTGCCGGCTCCGCGGTCGGCGTCGCGCCGCTGGAGCCGCCGTTCTCGTCGCCACAGCCGGCGGCGCCGACGGCCGCACCGGCGAGGAGGAGTCCGCAGATGAGCTGGGCCGGGCGGAGCGCGGGCATCGGCGGCATCATCGCCGCCGCACCGTCAGCGGAGTGTCAGGAGCGCCCGGTCAGGATGCGTCATGCCCGGGCTGACTGCGCAGAGCCGAGGAGCGCGGTCCCACGGCGGCTGACGCCGTGGAATTGCGGATCTAGTGAGGGCCCTGGCTGCCCGCAGAGAAGAAGACGAACCAGATGCCGACGGCGAGCAGCGCCATGCCGACGGCCACCACGAGCACCTTGTCGAGCATCGACGGCGGCTCCTCCTCGCCACCGCCACGCGCCGAGCGGAGCCAGCGGGCTGCCGCAAAGTGCGTCTCGGTCGGGTTGCCGAACCGGTTGGTGTAGCGGTGGTCGAGCCGGGCGAGACCCTTGCCGATGATCACCATCGACACCGGGATGCCGACGATCACCATCAGGTACTGGTTCATGCCGCTCGACGACACCTTCGAGAACTGGCCGGCGAGCCACAGCCAGAAGGCCGGAGCGCCTGCCCACATCAGGACGCTCCCGACGAACATCGCGGCGATCAGGGCGATCTGCTCGAACCTGGAGCCGCGCGGGCTCGCGGTGGTCTCTTCTTCGTCCACCAACACGGACTTGGTCATCGACTCAGCCATCGGACCGGATCGTAGCGACGCACGCGTAGTTATGCGACCGCGATCACAGAGTACGCGCGGATACGCGCGGGTTTGCCTGCGTTCGCGCGCCTGAACCGCCGTCAGCGGAGGCGAGCGGGGCGTGGCGAACCAGCCCTCTGCGATACTGCCCGCCGTGCCCGCCGTGGTCTCCCGCTCGCGTGCCCGGACCATCCGGTTCACCCTCGCTCTCACGCTCGCGATCTTTCTCGCGGGGATGCTCGTCTACACCACGTTCTCGGCGGCCAGCCCGGAGCGGTTCCCGTCGCAGCTCGCCGTCACGGCGCAGCCGGAGCAGACCTACCGGGTCGGCGGGCGCGTGCAGTTCGACAGCGCGAGCCGCCCCGGCGGCATCCTCAAGTTCCGCCTCGGCAACCCCGGGAAGGACGGCGCCGACGGCAAGGTCGTCGGCAAGACGATCACCATCACCTACGCCGGCACCGTGCCCGACACGTTCCGCGAAGGCCGCGACATCATCATCGACGTCAAGCGCTCCAGCGACGGCACCACGTTCGTCGGGCAGGGCAACTCGCTGCTCACGAAGTGCCCGTCGAAGTTCAACGGCGAAGACATGAACGCCGACACGGGCCCCGTCGACAAGACGTCCGCGCAGCAGTCCGTCGAGCAGGCGAAGTAGCGCCGACGATGGACGTCGTCGGCCGCGCGCTGCTCCTCCTGGCCCTCGGCCTTTCGATCTTCGGCTCCGGCGCCGCGCTCGCCGCCGCACGCGGCATCGGCCCGAGCGGCCTGCTGCCTGCCTCCAGGCGCGCGCTCTACGCCGTGTTCGCGATGGCGGTCGGCGCGTTCGTGATCCTCGAGATCGCGTTCATCAAGCCCGACTTCAGCTATACGACGGTCGTCGGCCACGCGTCGCTCACCACGCCGCTCGGCTACCGCATCGCCGCGCCGTGGGCGTCGCAGGAGGGCTCGCTGCTGCTGTGGCTCCTGCTGCTCTCGCTCACGTCGACGATCGCGATCCGCAGCTTGCGCGGCCGGCTGCGCGACGTCGAGCCCTACGCGCTCTCGGTGCTCCTGCTGCTCGCCGCGTTCTTCGCCGGGCTGCTCGTCTTCGCCGCCAAGCCGTTCACCACCACGCCGATCGCGCCGTCGGACGGCATCGGCCTCAGCCCGCTGCTGCGGTACCCGACGATGATGATCCACCCGCCGCTGCTCTACAGCGGCTACACGCTCTTCGCGGTGCCGTTCGCATTTGGCATCGGGGCGCTCGCCGCGGGCCGCGCCGGGGGCGACTGGATCGTCCACACGCGTCGCTACGCGCTCACCGCCTGGCTGCTTCTCGGCGTCGGGATCATCCTCGGCGCGCGCTGGTCGTACGCCGAGCTTGGCTGGGGTGGCTACTGGGCCTGGGATCCGGTCGAGAACGCTTCGCTGCTGCCCTGGCTCACCGCGACCGCCTTCCTCCACACGATCGTCGTGCAGGAGCGGCGCGGCCTCCTGAAGACGTGGAACATCAGCCTCGTCCTCGCGACCGGCCTGCTCTGCCTCCTCGGCACCTTCCTCGTGCGCTCGGGCGTGCTCTCCTCGATCCACGCGTTCGGCCAGTCGACGGTCGGTCCGCCGTTCCTGATCCTCATCGGGGGCCTCCTGGCGGTGAGCATCGCGCTCGTTATCCGCCGCCGCCCGATGCTGCAGCCCGACGGCGAGATCCCGCTCCTCTCGCGCGAGTCGATGTTCCTGCTCGGCAACCTCGCGCTGATCGTGCTCGTCGTCGTGATCCTCTGGGGCACGTTCTTCCCGCTGATCTCCGAGGCGATCACGGGCGAGGCGTCATCCGTGAGCACCACCTGGTTCTCGCAGTACGCGACCCCATCGGCGCTCGCGATCGTCGCCCTCTCCGGCCTCGCACCGATGCTGCCCTGGGGCCGCGGCCGCTGGGGCGCGCTCGGCAGGGCCACGCTCGTGCCGCTCGCCGTCGCGATCATCGCCACGGCCGTCGCCATCGCGGTCGCCGGCACGGGCAGCATCGTCGCCCTACTCATGGTGTTCGCGAGCGCGTTCACGATCACCGCCGTCGCCCGCGAGTTCCTCATCGGCGGCCGCACCCGACGCGCGCTCAGCGGCGACCGCGGCCCGATGGCCATCGTCCACGCCGTGCGCGGCAACCGCCGGCGCTTCGGCGGCTACCTCGTCCACGCCGGTCTCGCGACGCTGCTCCTGGCCGTCGCCGCCTCCACGGCGTTCGACACCACCGTTCAGCGCGAGCTGCGGCCGGGGCAGAAGATCGCCCTCGCCGGCGGGCGCCAGGTGCAGTACGAACGCACCACCGGCCGCATCGTCCTCAGCCCGAACGACCGCCTCGAACGCATCGAGTTCCACGCCGTGATGCGCGTGTGGCGCGACGGCAAACCCGCCGAGACGATCACCCCGGGCCACGACTTCTACCCGTCCGGCGCGATCGTCGCGTTCGGGCCCGTCGGCCGGTTCTTCGAAGGCGAGGAGACGAGCGAGATCGCACTCCACACGAAGACCGACCGCGACCTCTGGGTCGCCGCGACCCCCGACTCCGACGACATCGTCAGCCGCGCGAAGAAGGTCAACGACGGCTTCCTGAAGGTCAGCGACGGCCTCGATCCCCAGATCGCGAGCGCGCTGCTCGCGAAGTCGATCCAAGGCATCGTCGACGGATACGTCGCCACCAACCCGCCCGTGATCGTCCGCGCCATCGACTCACCCGGCGTGCTCTGGGTGTGGATCGGCGCGATCCTCATCGTCTTCGGCGGCCTGCTCGCGATCAGCCAGCCGTCGGTGGCCCGCTCACGCCAGCGCGCCGCCGCACTCGCACGCGTCGGCCGCGAGCTCGGCCGCGCCTGAGCCCCCGCTCCCGGTGAGGGCGACGCGCCTGCTCCTCGGCGTCGCCGCGCTCCTCTGGGTGCCGTGGCTGATCGCCACCACCGTCGACATCGACGCCCGCTCCTGGCGGATCCCCGCCGCCGTCGCGTTCCTGCCGTACGTCGTCGTCCTCACCGCCGTTGTGCTCGTGGTCGCCGCGCTGCTCCGGTCTCGCGCCGCCGCGATCGGCGCGCTGATCGGTCTCGTCGTCCTCGGCATCCCGCGGCTCGGCCGCCTCACCCACGACGACCAGCCGGCCGCACGCGGGCCCATCGTCACGATTGCCACCGGCAACGTCCTCGTCGGCCACGCCGACCCCACGTTCCTCGCCCGCCTCGTGCGCGGCGAACACGTCGACCTCCTCGCCATCCAAGAGAACACGCCCGAATGGGACGCCGCCGCGCGCCGCGCCGGCCTCCTCCGCACCCTCACACACGGCGCCACCGACCCCGACCCCAGACCCGGAGCTGCCGGCCTCGCGCTCTGGAGCCGCTGGCCGATCACACGCCTCCCTGCCGCCCCCGGCGACCACCGCTCCCTCGGCGGCCTCGTCAACGTCCCCGGCGCCGCCACGCCCGTCCACGTGCGCAGCGTCCACCCGCCGCCTCCGTTCAACGCCCGAAACGTGCCCTGCTGGAAACGCTGCACCCGCGCCTTCCGCCACGCCGCCGACGCCACCGGCGACGCCCTCCTCGTCGGCGATTTCAACGCCACCCTCGACCACCACCCGATCCGCAGCCTCCTCGGCGACGACGGCTTCCGCGACGCCGCTGAAGAGGCCGGGGCCGCCTGGCGCCCCACCTGGTCGAACGGAAGCTGGGCCACCCTCACCATCGACCACGTCCTCGCCACCCGCCGCATCGCCATCGAAGGGGTCACGGTGCACGACCTCCCCGGCAGCGACCATGATGTGGTGGTCGCTCGCGTCCGTCTCCCGCGCTGACCCACCCCCGCATGCTCTCGTTCCTGATCGTGATGATCGTCGCCGCCGCGGCGCTCGCCTTCGTCGCCTGGCCCCTCCGCGCAGGCGCCTCAGCAGCCACCGACGGCCCCGACCCCCGCCTCATCGAAGCCCGCGACCGCGCCGAGCTCGCCAAGGACCGCAAGCTCGACGAGATCCGCGAACTCCGCGCCGACCGCGAAGCCGGAAAGATCACCAAAGCCGACGCCGCCGTCCTCGAACGCCAGCTCCGCGCCCAAGCCGCCGACCTCCTCCACGCCCTCGACGAAGCCGACGCCGCCCTCAGCGACGCCGAACCGCTAGGCTGATCGACGTGGAAACCGTCCTGCAGGTCCTCCAGCTCATCCTCTCGATCGGCGTGATCGGCGGCGTGCTCGCCCACTCCGGCAAGGATGGCGGCCTCTCCGGTGCCTTCGGCGTCGGCGGCGGCCAGGGCTCCCTCGGCGGCGGCTCCATGCTCGAGCGCAACGTCACGCGCTGGACCATCGGCCTCAGCATCCTCTGGGCCGTCAACACCATCGCCCTCATCAAACTCGCCTCGTAGCCGCTCGTAGGCGCCGGGGCACGCGCCTCGCACGCGCGCTGAGCCACCGCTGTTCCTCGATGTAGCAGGGCTACACCTGCGTCTCATCGGCGGCCCATCGCACGCGCGATGCACGCACCCCAACACCTACGAGTGTCGGGGAAGGCGAGCAAGCCGCCCGTCGTGATGGCTAAGCAACGGTGACGTCGGGCCCGTGCACGAGTGCGGGCGGGCACCACGTGGCCGTGGTGCGTTCTGGGCGGTGACGGAGGCGCGCGACGAGCGTGGCGTCGCTGCCGAGCGCGGCGAGGTTGCCGGCGAGGTCGGCGAGGTCGCCGGTGATGACGATGTCGCCCAGGAGCGCGACCGTGGCGCCGCCGTCGATGAGCGATGCCGCCCGGCCGAGCGCGCGGAAGCGGGTGGAGACCGGGCCGGCGGTGCGCACCTCGTCGAGCACGGCGATGCGGACGACGGGCACGTCGGCGGCGGCTGCGAGCTCGAGGGAGCGCGCCGGCAGCTCGGCGGGCAGCAGCACGAGGTTGCGGGCGACGGCGCCGCGCGGTGAGCCGCCGAGCTCGGCGGCGTGGCCGGTGGAGGCGGCGCCCATGCTGGCGCCCGTCGAATCGTGGATCAGCCCGGTGGCGACGCCCTCGTCGAAGAGCGGGACGACCTGCGCAGGTGTGCCCTCGACATCGATGGCTCGGCCGAGCGTGTGGAGGTACCGCGGCGAATCGACAAGCGTGAGGAGCTCCGAGGCCGCGAGGGTGCCGAGGCGGCCGGTGTACGGGCTCGTGCCGGTGAGGTGGGCGTGCCCGGTGCTGGTGACGCGCGCGAACGCCTCGAGCAGTGGTGCGAGGGCGGCGGGCTCCAGCAGCACGGCGTGATGGGTGCCGCGCAGGACGATGGGCGTGTGCGGGCGGCCGGCAGGCGCGAGCGGGGGAGAGGCCGCAGCACCGAGCGCGCGGGCATCGAGCAGCCCCGTGTCGGGCCCGGCGGCCTCGGCATAGCCGGCGAGCATCCCGTCCTCGTCGGTGGCCCGGGCGACGAGCTGTGCGGCCGTGCGGTGGTCCTCGGTGAGGCCGGCGTCGCTGCGGGCGACGGCGAACCGCACCTCCTCGCCGCGGTAGGTGGCGGCGCGCCCCCTGCCGAGCGCGAACTCGATCGAGGCGGCGGCAGCCCGAGCCGCTGCGGCGCCCTGGACGGGGTCGAGCGCGGCCGCCGGGTCGCCAAGTCCCTCGTGTACGGGTCCGACGGTCGGATCGGGCAGCGGCGCGAGGTCGAGCGTGCCGCCTGCGGCTTGCGCGCGGGCCCGCTCGGCGAGCACGGCAAGGCCCGCGTCGTCGACTGGACCGGTGGAGCGCGCCAGCCCGAACCGCCCGCCGGCGTCGCGCACGAGCAGGCGCACGCTGAGCTCGTCGGTGCGGCGTGGGGGCTGGAGCGTGCCGTCGGGGCCGCACTCGGCGACGAGCTCGCGGCGGAGCGTCACGCTGGCCACGGCCTCGTCGCCACCGAACTCGGCGGCGCGGCGTGCGACGTCTGCCAGATCGAGAGGCATCCCGGGAAGACGGTACCGGCGGCCGCGGCGCGCCCTCGGGCGATTCCCGGCGCTGGCTCAGGTGGCTCTGAGGCTCGGGCGAGAGGGTGGATGCCAGGTCGCGGCACCGGTCGCGGCAGCCCTCCACAGGAGTCATCGCATGGACCTCTTCGGCAAGACCCCGGCCCTCGTCCTCGGCAGCACCGCGACGTTCGCGTTCGCTGGCGGCGCGGCTCCGATGCCGGCCATCGCCGCCGAGGTGCGCGCGAGCGCCGCCAGCGGTAACGCGCCGACACCGCCGCGCCCCGATCGCCGCCCGCACCGCCACCACTTCGCGCCGACCACCGCCGCCGCGGCGCTCGTGCCGGCGTCGCCGATCCGTGCGGCGCGTGCTGCGCGTGAGGCGGTCGGCGCGACCGCTTGACCGCGCCGGGCGCCGCACCGCTCGTCTACGGTGTGCGCATGCCCTGCCTGATCGCCCTGCTCGCGCTCCTCTCGCCGCGGCTCGCGCTCGTCGTGATCGCGATCTTCAGCGATCTCCCGAGCCGGGCGATGGACGGCATCCTCCTGCCGCTCCTGGGCTTCTTCCTGCTGCCGTGGACCACGCTCGCCTACATCGTGATGTGGGATCTCGGTACGCACGAGGTGGCCGGATTCGAGTGGTTCATCGTCGGCATCGCCTTCCTGATCGACATCGGCGCGGTCGGCGGCTCGGCTCGCAGCCGCAAGTAGTCGGGGCCCGCTCGTCACGGGCGCCCCACGTCTCAAACTCGGCACGCGACACCCGGCGCCGGCACCTGATTTCGTGATGCATCCCGCGGCCGCCGCCCTCGTCGACGACCTCCAGGCCTACGCCGATCCGGCCGCGGTTCCCGGCCGCGCGCGCTTCTTCAAGTCCGGCCCGGGCGAGTACGGCGAAGGTGACGTGTTCATCGGGGCGACCGTGCCGCAGGTGCGGGCGGTGCTGAAGCGCCACCGCGAGCTGCCGCTCAACGCGCTCGACGACCTCCTCGCCAGCGAGATCCACGAGCATCGGCTCGCCGCCGCGCTCGGCTACGCCCGCGCCTACGCCGACGCGGCGCGGTCGGGCGAGGAGCTGGCGATGCACGACGTCTACGAGCACTACCTCGCCCAGTCGACGCGCCTCAACAACTGGGATCTCGTCGACTGCTCCGCCGAGCACGTCGTCGGCCCGCACCTCGACGTCGTCGGCACCGCGATCCTCGACGAGCTCGCCGCCTCGCCGCTGCTCTGGGAGCGCCGCATCGCGATGCTCGCCACCTTCCACCGCATCAAGCGCGGCGAGAGCGCCGACGCCCTGCACGTGGCCGAGCTCCTGCTCCGCGACCCCGAGCCCCTCATCCACAAGGCCACCGGCTGGATGCTGCGCGAGGTCGGCAAGCGCGTCGACGAATCCCACCTCACGGCCTTCCTCGACGCCCACGCCCGAGGCATGCCCGCCGTGATGCTCTCCTACGCCACCGAACGCCTCACGCCCGAGCAACGGGCCCACTACCGCAGGCTCCGCACGAGCTGAGCCTGGAACGCCCTAAGAACGACAAAAGCCCCGCAGTGCGGGGCTTTTGCAAGTGCGCCGAAGAGGACTCGAACCTCCACGGGATTATCTCCCACTAGGCCCTCAACCTAGCGCGTCTACCAATTCCGCCATCGGCGCATGGAATGGACGCAGGACTATAGAAGAAGGCGCCAGAGGATGCGTCGTGGGTGGACGCCTCAGGGAGCGGCGGCGCGGAAGGGCATGAGAACCGCACGTCTGGAGGGCTTGCACGCCGCGATGCAGGCCATCCGCCGGGAGGCGGGGTAGTGTTGCGAACGCATGTTCCCTGGAGATGACGCAGTCCTCGACGAGCTGACGGATCGCCAGCGCGCCATTCTCGCGTGCATCCGCGATCACGTCGCCACCTACGGCTATCCGCCGGCGGTGCGCGACATCGGCCGCACGGTCGGGCTGTCGTCGTCGTCGACGGTGCACGCCCACCTCGCGCGCCTCGAGAAGATGGGGCTGATCCGCCGCGACCCCAGCAAGCCGCGCGCCATGGAACTGCTCGGCGCCGAGCCGGTGGAGCCGCAGGAGATCGACGGCGCGTCGATGCTGCCGCTCGTCGGCCGTGTGCCCGCCGGGCCGCCGTCGCTCGCGAGCGAAGAGGTCGAGGAGGTCGTCGCCGTTCCGGCCGCCGCCGGTGGTCAGCGTGGCGAGTTCCTGCTCCGCGTGAAGGGCGACTCCATGATCGAGGCCGGCATCCATGACGGCGACCTCATCGTCATCCACCAGCAGGCAACTGCCCGCAACGGCGAGATCGTCGTCGCGCTCCTGGGTGAGGAGGAAGCGACCGTGAAGCGCTACTTCCACGAAGGCGACCACATCCGGCTCCAGCCGGAGAACTCGGCGCTCGACCCGATCATCGTGCGCGGCGACGTGCAGATCGCCGGCGTCGTCGTCGGGCTGCTGCGCAGCTTCTGACGCGCGGGCTCCGCGGCTCGCGCTGCCCCGTCAGGCGTGCCGCAGGACTAGGCGTCGAGGCCGCGCAGGATCTGCGCGAGGCCCGCGGCCACGGAATCCGGATCCGGGCCGACCGGGAGCTCGAATACCGGCAGGTCGTGCACGACTTCGCTGAGGCGTCGCTCATCGACGGGCAGGCTGCCGGCGCAGCGCAGCCATGAAGCGGCGGCAGTGGCGCGGGTCGCCGCCGGATCGGCGTCACGCACCGGCGCGCCCGTCGCGTCGCTGCGCGTCGGAACGACGAGCGCCCGCAGCGGCATCCCCTCGGGCTCGCGCAGCGGACGGGTATCGAGGAGCACGGCCTGCTTACCGTCCGGGGTCGGCGGAAGCTGCGCGAGGCGCGCGGCGAGCTCGGGCATGAGCTGGAGCGTCGTCGTCGACGCGGCCGCGAACCCGGTGAGCGGATGTGCGACGCGCGTGGCGGGGTCGACGGCGACGATCGCGTCGGCGATCGTCGGCATGCCGAGCCGGCGGGCGGCGAGCGCGGTGGTGGTCCGGCCGGATCGCAGGTCGCCGGCGATGAGCAGGCCGCCGCGGGCGCTGCCGACAACGGCGGCACGCACCGGGACGAGTCCGAGCGAGCGCAGCAGGGCAGGGAGGACGGCGCCGAGCGGAAGGAGCCGGTCGTTGACGCCGATAGCCTCCGCGCTGGCGCTCCACCAGAGCCCGCGGCGCTGATCGGTGTCCCAGATCGAAAGACCGGCGCCGTCTGCGCGCACCTCGACCATGAAGCGGTCGTCGCCCACGGCCATGTGATCGCGCCGGCCTGCGGTCACGGGGCCGGTGGAGGGCGGCGGCCCGGAGCGGTCGCTCGTGACGATGAAGACCTCAGCGTCGACCGTGTCGTCGGGCGCCGCGTCGGCGAGCAGTGAGCGCCAGGCCGGCAGCACGGCGCCGGTGGAGGCGGGGCCGTCGAACCGCACTGCGATGCGGTGGTTGCCGATGCGCAGGCGGATCGGCGCGTGGTCACCGGCGGCGGCTTCGGCAGCCGGGAACGCCTCGCGCGCGAGATCCGCGAGCGAACGCGTCGCGAGGCCGTGGCTGGTCGGCGCGTCGCGTCTCAACGGGATGCGCTGAAGGGGTCGCGATGGCAGCGGCGGAGGCGGGTGGAGGCCGTCATCTGAGGTCTGGATTCTAGATCGACACGACCGTTCCTCCTGGTAGATCGCCCCAGAACTGGACGACCAGACCAGGCTCCCATCACCGGCCAGAGTGACTTGGCGCCGCCCCGCAGCGCCGGTGTCAGCGGCTCAGTCGACCTGTTCGACGGCGGCGGGCGCAAGCTCGAGGCTCGTGGCAAGCCGCTTGCGCGCGCCCTCGCGGCTGCGCGCGGAGACGGCCTCGCGCAGTCCCGCGGCCCACTCGTCGTCGTCCATCTGCCGTTGCTCGAGCCCCAGATCGCGGAGCACCGGCGCCGGATCGACGAACGGCGCGACGGCCGTGGCGCGGCAGCGCGCGGCAACGTGCTGCGCACGGTGCAGGGGTGTGCGGCCGGCCTCCTCGGTGAGTCGGATCAGCTCGTCGGCGACCAGCGGGACGGCGCGCCGGGCGCACCGCTCCCACGGCGCATCGCTGGCGCTCTCGACGATCAGCTGCCGGACGACGCGCCATCCGGCGTGCCGTGCCTCGGCGCGGTCGACCAGGAAGCGCCCGAGGGCCTCGGCCAGCGGGCGCGACGCTTCCTCGCTGCCGTAGGCGTCGAGGTGCCGGAGCGCCGCGGCGATCTGCCGCCCGCTCTCGACACTCCGCGCGAGACGCCTCGCCTCCGCGGCCCGTTCGGCTTGCGATCCATCGGTGATCTGCGGAGCGTAACCCTGCGCGGCGGCCCGTGCGGGTGCCGCTTTGCGGCCGGGGCAGGGCCCAGCGCATGGGACGCCCAACGACGGACCACCGTGGCGGGGGTTCTCCGTTGGGCGTCCCATGCGCTGGCGGGCCCGTTCGGTGCCGGATCGGCCGCCACGGTAGGCTCCGCTGGCGCGCTGGGCAGCCGCGGGACGCTCGTCGTCTCGAGGAAAGTCCGGACATCACAGGGCAGGGTGGTCGGGAGACCGACCCGGGGAAACCCGCGGGAAAGTGCCACAGAAATACACCGCCGATGGCGCTTCGCGCACAGGCAAGGTTGAAAAGGTGCGGTAAGAGCGCACCGGCGTCGTGGTGACACGGCGGCCAGGTAAACCCCACCCGATGCAAGACCGAGCAGAGCCGCTCGTAGGCGGCCCGCCGAGGCTCAGGTAGGTCGCAAAGATGGATGGTTGCCTCCGACAGAATCCGGCTTACAGGCGCGCTACCACCGGGGCCTCCGCAAGGAGGCCCCGGTCAGTCCTGCCGGCGCCCCCGGAACCGTCGGGCGCGTAGCCTCCGGCCCGTGCCGAGTGCTCTGCCCTTCCAACCGGTCGTCCGCGGCGGCGTGCGAGCCGCAGCCGGCGCCACCGCAGCGTTCGCCGCCGTGCGCGTGAGCGGCTGGTCGTCCGGGCCGTATCCACTGTCGGCGATGCTCGCGTTCACGCCGTACGTGCTCGCGGGCGCGGTGGGCGTCGGCCTGGCGGCGGGGCTCAGCCGGGATCGGGTCGCGCTCGTTGCCGCCGGCGTGTCGGCGATCGCGCTCGGCGGCGCGGTGCTCCCGCGCGAGATGGCGGCGAGCCAGCCTGCGGCCGGCGGACCGGAGCTCACCATCACGACGGCCAACCTGCTCTATGGCAAGGCCGACTCCCGGGCCCTGGCCGAGATCGTTGCGCGGCGCGCGCCGGACATCGTCACGCTCCAGGAGCTCACCGATCCGGGCGTCGTCGATCTCGAGGCCGCAGGCGTGTTCTCGACCGTGCCGAACCGCGTTCTCGGCCACAGCGGCCGCTACGACGACGCGGGCGTCGCCTCACGGTGGCCGGTCGCGCCACTCGACGTGGGACTGCCGAGCGTGTTCCGGCCGGTCGCGGTCGACGTGCCGGGCTACGGTCCCCTGAACGTCGTCAGCGCGCACCCGCACCCGCCGATGAACCGCGTCGTCGACCAGCAATGGCGAGACTGGCTCGCCGCGCTCCCGGGGCCGACGGGTCCGCTCGCGGGTGGCATCGTTGCCGGCGACTTCAACGCGACGCTCGACCATCCGCAGCTGAGGCGCCTGCTCGATGCCGGCTGGCGCGACGCCGGCCGCGAGCGGGGCTCGGGCATGCGGCCGACCTGGCACGGGCTCCCCGGCGCGCGCCTCACGCTCGACCACGTCCTGGTGCCTCCAGGCGCTGCCGTCGTTGCCTACGCGATCGACCCGCTTCCCGGCAGCGACCATCGTGCGGTGACCGTGACCCTGCGGTTGCCCGCGCAGCGGCCAGCCGGCTGAAGCGGAGTTAGAGCGCGTCGGGCCGCTCGGCGGCCACCGCCGCAATGGCGTCGAGCACGGCCATCACCGGCGGCGCCGACTCGGCACTCGCGCGGGCGAGCTCGAAGAGCAGGCGCGCGGCGGGCGGCCCGTCGACCTTGCAACGGAACAGGTCGGCGTTCTGGCGGAGCGGCTGCGCGAGCTCGGGGATCAGCGCCACGCCAGCACCGGCCGCGACGAGCGCAGCCGCCGAATCCCACTCCTGGCAGTGGTGGCGCACGTCCGGGCTGAACCCGGCTCCGGCGCACACGGCGGTGGTGATCATCGCGCAGGAGTCCGTCGGCGGTGACGACACCCAGATCTCGTCGGCCAGCTGCTCGAGCTTGATCCCGCGCCGTGCCGAGGTCTCCGTGGCAAGCCGATGGCCGGCGGGAAGGACGACGTCGAGGCGGTCGCTGAGGAGATCGCGCCGCAGGTAGCGGGCGTCGCTGCGCGCGGGCGCATCACGGTAGTCGACGGCGACGACCACGTCGACGGTGCCGTCGTCGAGGGCCTCGAACACCGCCGGTGGTTCGAGCTCGCTCACCGTAACCTCGAGGTTGGGTCGCTCCTGGCTGAGCCGGGCAATTGCCGGACCGACGAGCGCCGCGACGCCCGTCGCCAGCGAGCCGACCCGCACCGTACCGACGGTGCCCGCCGACCAGTTCGCGAGATCTGCGCGTGCGCGGTCGAGCTGGTCGGCGACGATCTCCGCGTGAGCGATCAGCAATCGGGCTTGGCCGGTGAGTCGCACGCCGCGACCCTGCTTCTCGAGCAGCGGCACGTCGAGGTCGCGGGCGAGCCCGGAGAGCTGCTGGGAGACGGCCGATGGCGTGAGATGGAGCGCGTCGGCGGCGGCGGAGATCGTGCCGCGGCGGTCGACCTCGCGCAGCACGCGCAGGCGGCGAAGGTCGATGACGGGCTCGTCCAACATGTAAGCCATGCTAAACGATTCCGTTCGGATATTCTCGATGGAGTTTACGGTAGGAATGTCCGAAAGTAGAGGCATGGACCGACGCGCTGCTCTGCTCTTCGCCGCGCTCGGGGTCGCATGGGGCATCCCCTACCTGCTCGTGAAGGTCGCCGTCGAGGAGCTTTCTCCGGCGATGCTCGTGCTCATGCGCACCTCGATCGCCGCGGCCATCCTGCTGCCTCTCGCCGCCCGCCGCGGGACGCTCGGCGGTGCGCTGCGCCACTGGAAGGTGATCGCCGCCTACGCCGTGATCGAGATCGTCCTTCCCTGGCTGATGATCGGCAACGCCGAGCTGCGCCTCTCGAGCTCGACGACCGCGCTGCTGATCGCCGCGACGCCGCTCGTGGGCGTCGCGCTTGCCTTCGCGACGCGTCGCAATGAGGCGCTGGGCCGGACGGGCTCACTCGGGCTCGTCCTCGGATTCCTGGGTGTCGCCGCGCTCGTCGGCCTCGACATCGACACCTCCGACCACATCGCCGTGCTCCAGCTCGGAGTCGTCGCCATCGGCTACTCGGTGGGTCCGATGATCCTCGCCCGCTGGCTCGCGAACGAGTCCGGTCCTGCGGTGGTCGGGCTCTCGTTCGCGGTCGCCGCGGTCGCGATGCTCCCGATCCTCGCGCTGAGCGGCGGCTGGCCCGAGGCGGTCCCCTCGGCGAAGGTGATCGGGGCGCTCGCAGTACTCGTGCTCGTCTGCACCGTCGGCGCGTTCCTCATGCTCTTCGAGCTCATCGGACGGGTCGGCCCCGTGCGCTCGACCGCCGTCACCTACGTGAACCCCGCCGTCGCGATCGTCGCCGGCGCGCTCTTCCTCGGCGAGGCGATCACCCCTTGGACCGTCGTCGGCTTCGTGCTCGTGCTCGCAGGCTCGGTGCTCCTCACCCGCCGCCCGGCGACGCAGGACGAGCCCGAGCTCTCGCCGATGCTCACCGGCGCGACGACCGAGTTCCCGGCACTGCCCGAGCTCGCCGAGGCCGCCACCGCCGGGCATTCGCCGCTGACTCGCAGCCGGCATGGCGGAGTGGTCGGCGCGCGTCGTCGCACGTGGCGCGAGAGCGGTCGGCGGCTCGGCCGCCCCGTGGTCGCGCGGCGCGGCTGAAGCAGCGCTTGCCGCGCTGCGCGCGGGATAAGCTCCGCGGCGTGAGGGCTCCACGGCAGCGGCGTGGCCGGGCGGCGCTCGGCATCGGCCTGCTCCTGGCGATCATCGTCGCTCTCGGAGGCTTCACGCCGGTGGCCAGCGCGGGCATCGTCGCGCGCAACGAGCGCAGCGGCTGGTGCGAGGTGACGGCCAGCATCGACGGCGTCGCCCCCTGGGAGCTCCGGCTCGAGCGGCTGCGTGGCGGTCAGTGGATCACGGTGCGCAACCCGTTCACGTGGTCGGGGCAGCGCGCGTCGTTCCGCTGCTCGGGCATCGCCCGCGCCAGGATCCGCGCCCGTGCGACCTCGGCCGGCTCGCCCGCCCGTCCCGTCACTGCCGAGATCCGCCAGCCGAAGCCGATCGTGCCCCAGGTGCGGATGGTCTACGCCCGGCCGCGGGATCGGCCGGCCCGCGACGACTTCGCCGCCGCCATCGGCAACGCCGGCCGCGAGATCCAGCGGTGGTACGCGGGGCAGGTCGGGCGCTCGTTCCGGCTCTCGCCGCGCGGGGTGGAGCGCTGCGTGCTGCCGCAGGATGCCGAGCACTACGCCGTCCGCACCCTCACGCGCGTGATCCAAGACCTCCAGCCATGCCGCGAGGTGGGGTTCAGTTCGCCCGCCTACGTGTGGCTCGTCTACGTCGACGTCGACCACGCCTGCAACCGGCGTGAGCCACTCGGGGTAGGGGCGAAGGGCCTCGCGATCCTGCCGCGCGACGACCTCGACGGGCTCGTCGGCGTGCTCGGCACCAACGACTGCGGCGAGCCGCTCACGGGTGCGGTCGGCCGGTGGGTCGGCGGCGCGGCGCACGAGCTCGGCCACGCGTTCGGGTTGCCGCACCCCCGGGCCTGCGATCGCGGCCGCCCGACCTGCGACTACGCCGCGCTGATGTGGGCCGGCTATGTGTCGTTCCCCGGCACCCACCTGCGCACTCAGGAGCGCGAGCGGCTTTCCCGCTCGCCGTTCTTCACGCGCGCGTGGGCGTCGTTCGGACGGTAGGCGGAGCGCTCATCGGGCGGCTCCGGAAAGGAGTCAGGCCAGGCGCCGCGGGGCCGCTCGCGGGCACGTGCAAGATCGCTTGCAATCCGCCGAACGGGATGCGAACGTATGTTCGGTCATGGTGATGGACGTCCTGATGTCTCGGCTGGAGCTCGTTGTGGCGGTGGGGGACCGCCGCACGCTCTTGCGAGCTCCGGTGGCGCTCGCTCCCCTGCCCGGGGGTCCCGACCGGGTAGGGGCATGTTCGCCCGCCGCTGAGGCTCAGGGCGTCCATCCTGGCATTCCGCTCGCCGAAGCCCTCGCGCGCAGTCCGCAGCTGGTCTTGGTGCCGCCCGATCCCGTGGCGGTCGACCGGAGCTGGGAGGCACTGCTGATCTGCCTCGAGGGCATCGGCGCCCGGCCCGAACCGCTCGCGCCTGGGGAGGCGTGCTTCGATGCGGCCGGGCTGCGGCGGATGTACCGCGGCATCGAAGGGGTGATCGCGGCGACGCGCCGCGCGATCGGCTGGTGGCCAGGACTGCGCATCGGGCTCGGCCCGGTGCGGTTCTGCGCCCAGGCTGCCGCGCGGCGTGCCGGTCCGCGGCGCGCCGCGTTCGTCCATGGAGCATCCGAGCTCGCACCGATGTCGGTCGACCTGCTCGCCTGTCGCGAGCGCACGGCCCGGCTGCCCAGCCCGCTGCGGCGCTTCGGCCTCGACACGCTCGGGGAGCTCGTCCGGCTCGGCCGCGGACCGCTGGGGGAGCGGTTCGGCACGAGCGGCATCCTCGCGCACGACCTCGCGAGCGGCATCGACTCGCCGCTCGTCCCGCGCGAGCCCGGCAGCGATCTGCGCGAGCGGTTCGACCTACCCGAATCGCTCTCCGGGGAGCTGCTCGAACGCGTCCTTGGGCTCCTGCTCGATCGCCTGCTCGCGCGTCCCGAGCGGCAGGCGCGCACCCTGCGCACGGTGGTGCTCGAGGCGGCGCTCGTCGAAGGCGGCACGTGGCGCACCCGCGTGGTGCTCCGCGAGGCCACCGCCGATCGCACGCGCCTGCACCTCGCGCTTTCCCCGCACCTCGCCCAGCTCAGCGCCCCGGCGCAGTCGCTCGGCATTCACGCCGAGAGCTTCGGTGGTCCACCGTCCCAAGCGATCCCGTTGCTGCAGGACGACGAGGAGCGCAGGAGGGCGCGGCTTCGGGAGGGGCTGCGTCAGGTGAGCGCGGGATCGGGCGACGATGCGCTGCTGCGCGTCGTCGAAGTCGATCCCGCGTCTCGCCTGCCCGAACGCCGCATGGCCCTGGCCCCGCGCGAAGCATGAGCGGGAGCCGCACCGCACCCCGCCGCCTCGGCATGCCCATCGAGGTCCGCGTACAGGCCGAGCGCAGCGGCTACCCGCGGCGCGTCGAAGGTGCCGTGATCGAAGCCGTCCGCGAGAGCTGGCTCGTCGAAGACCGATGGTGGTCGCCTTCACCCGTCCGCCGGCGCTACTGGGAAGTCGTCACCACCACCGGCCAGAACCTCGTCCTCTTCCGCGACTTGAGGAGCGGGCAGTGGTTCAAGCAAGCCGCGCTCTGATGCACCGCGGCGATGGGGGAGAGGCGTCGCAGAGTTGTGACGCTTGGGTGGTGTTTCGTCGCAGTTCGTTGCCCAGGCTGGGGGTATGGGAACCCGTGACGACTCCGGCCAGGCCTCGATCGAGCACGTCGGGCTCGTGTTGCTCGTGGCGCTCGCGCTGCTCGGCGCGGGTGCGATCAGTGCGATCGCCGCGCCCGGGCTCCTCAATCGCGTCACGACGGCGATGCAGCGCTCGCTCTGCGTCGTCAGCGGCGCGGCCTGCCCGACGCTCCAACGCGAACCGTGCCCGATGCGGCGCACGGAACGCACGCGCAGCACGAAGGTATCTCTCGGGTTCCTGCGCCTCGGCGACGATCGCGCACTCACCATCGAACGTCGCAGCGATGGGAGCTACGTGATCGGGGTCGTCGAAGGCGCCGGAGGGGGAGTCGGAGCCACCGTCAGTCGGCCCGGCGCTGACGCATCCGCAGATGCGGTCCTCACCGGCAAGGCGGGGCGTACCTACCGCGCTGCGAATGCGGCTGAGGCGCGCGCACTCGTCGAGCGCCTGCAGCGCCGGGCGCTTCCGGCAGCGGATGCCGTCGTCGCCGGCGTCACGGATCTCGTCGGGCTCGCCGATGCCGACCCCGCGGTCGACAGCTACACGCTCGCCGGCAAAGGCGCCGTGAACGCAGCGGCCAAGCTCGGCCTCGGTGAACTCGTCGGTGCCGGAGCCGGGATCGACGGCGGTGCCGAGATCGGCCTGCGCATCGCAGCCCACCAGCGGGAGGCCACGGCCTACATCGCGCTCGACGGGCGCGTGAATGCGTTCTTCGACGCCCTGCCATCGGCGAGCATTCCCCACGGCAAGCGCCGGCGCGGCGAGCGCCGCGACGATCCCGACGGCGCGGCGGCAGCGGGGCCACTGGCAAAGGTGATCAACCCCGACAAGCTCGAGCAGGAGGCGGAGGCGTTTGCGAGTGGCGTGGTCGCCTTGCGGCTCGCGCCCGGCCCGCGGGTGCTCGAGGTCGAGGTGACCGGCACCGTCGGGGCTGGTGCTGGCGCTCGCGAGGTGCACGCCCGGCTGGATCCCGAGTCGGCTGAGGTGGCGGCCGCGCTGGCGGCCTGGAGGTCGTCGCCCATCGACGCGGGCCGTCTCGCAGCGCTCGGCCGTGCGGCGTCAGCGAATGCAGCGCTCGACGAGCGGCGCTTCGCCGTGGCCTCCGAGCAGCGAGAGATCGGCGGCGAGATCGGGATCGGAGCGTCGCTCGGGCTCAGCTCGGTGAAGGGTCTGCGGACGATGACCCTCGTCGAGCAACGCTCGCGACCCGTCGGCGGCGTCTGGGAACAGCGGCTCGACTGCGAGGCCGCGTGAACCCTGGGCCTACGAGGCGCCGGTGACGAGCGGGGTGTCGGCGTACGCGGTGCGCACGCGCGTAAGCGCCTCGGTGCCGACCGCGATGGCGCGCCGCGCCGTCTCCGCAGGCGCGAGCGACGCCAGGAGACAACGCGTGAACTCCCGGCCGGTGCAGGTGTAGGCGCCGTGGACCAGATCGCCCGCAGCCGTCGAAATTGGGTCGTCCACGGGCGTCGCGAGCGCCGCGGCCACCACCTCGCGGGTGCGCGCGGCCATGCGCTCGTTCATCACCAGCAGCCGGGCGTGGAGGTTCTCGTGCTCGTTGATCAGCCGGTAGAAGCGGCGACGGCCCTCCGCGGCCTCGCCGGTGAAGCGCGCCCACTCACCGAACGGCAGCGCCGGGTAGCGCAGCTTCACGTCGTCGATCAGGAGCGGGATCAGGCCCCGGTCGGGTGCGCTCTGTGCAAGCTGGGCCACGCAGTCGATCCACTCGCTCTCGCGATCGAAGAGGAGGTCCTCCTTCGAGCGGAAGTAGTTGAACACCGTCTTCACCGACACGTCGGCGACCGCTGCGATCTGGGCGACCGTCACCTCGTCGAACCCGCGCTCGAGGAAGAGCCGCGTCGCGGTGTCCGAGATGTGCTCCCGCATCTGCGCCTTCTTGCGCTCGCGCAAGCCGGCCGGCGGCGCGCCCGGCGCTTCGGCGGTCGTGGGGATCGGCATCCTCGGAGGGCGCACACCTCAAGTCTAGTGGCTTGGATGCCGTCACACGAATTTTACATTGGTTGCAAAATTGTGGTCGTTATGGGAAGGTGCCCGGCATGACGTCATCACCCACGTACGCGATCGAGGCCAAGGGTCTCGTGAAGCGCTTCGGCGACAAGACCGCCTTGCATGGGGTGGACTTCGCCGTTCCCGCAGGCACGGTGACCGCAGTCCTCGGTCCGAACGGCGCCGGGAAGACGACGGCTGTCCGCATCCTGACCACGCTCTCCAGTGCCGACGCCGGAACGGCGAAGGTCGCCGGGTTCGACGTCGCGAGTCAAGGCACCCAGGTGCGCCGCCGCATCGGGCTCACCGCCCAAGAAGCCACTGTCGACGGGCTCCTCACGGGCCGGGAGAACCTGCAGATGCTCGGCGAGCTCCACCACCTCGGGAAGGCCGAGGCCTCCAAGCGTGCCGATCAGCTCCTCGAGGACTTCTCCCTGTCGGATTCGGGCGATCGCCTCGCCCGTGACTACTCCGGCGGCATGCGCCGGCGTCTCGACCTCGCCGCGACGATCGTCGCGCGGCCCGAGGTGCTTTTCCTCGACGAGCCCACGACCGGTCTCGATCCGCGCGCCCGCGCGGAGCTCTGGGACGTGCTCGACCAGCTTGTCGGCCGCGGCACCACGCTCATGCTGACCACGCAGTACCTCGAGGAGGCCGAGCGCCTCGCCGACGACATCGTCGTGATCGACCACGGGCGCGTGATCGCACAGGGCGACTCGCGGGAACTCAAGCGGCGCGTCGGCGGCGATCAGCTTCAGGTGGTGGTGCGTGAGGCGGCGCAGCTCGAGCACGCGGCCAAGATTCTTGGCCGCGGCGCCAACGCCGAGGTGCAGGTGGACGAGGGCAGCCGCTCGGCCACGGTGCCCACGCGAAGCGGCGTCGCCGCACTCGCGGCCGTCTCGGTCGCGTTGGCCGACGCCGGCATCGAGGTCGACGACCTCGGAATGCGCCAGCCGACGCTCGACGAGGTGTTCCTTACCCTCACGGGCTCGCCAGTCGAGAATGCCGAGGAGCTCCAGGAGGCCACCCGATGAGCGCCACGTCCATCGCCGAACCCGCCACGACTGACATGGAGCCGAGCCACGACGAGCGCTCGCGCCCGGTCCACGACACGTGGGTGATCGCCAAGCGCGGGCTCAAGCACATGCGCCGCCAGCCGGAGGCGCTCGCCGACGCGACGTTCCAACCGATCATGTTCGTGCTGCTGTTCGCCTACGTGTTCGGCGGCGCGATCGCGATCCCCGGTGCCGAAGACGACCCCGGCGCGTACCGCGAGTTCCTGATGGGCGGCATCTTCGCCCAGACGCTGTCGTTCGGCGTCTTCGGCGTCGCGATGGCGCTCGCCGCCGACTTCAACAACGGCGCGATGGATCGTTTCCGCTCGCTGCCGATCGCGCGTGGCTCGGTGCTTGCCGGACACTCACTCGCCAACCTCATCCGCGCGGCGATCCCGATCGTGCTGATGTCGCTTACGGGGCTCATCGTCGGCTGGCAGCCGCGGGGAAGCTTCTTCGACACGATCGCGGCCTACGCGCTGATGCTCGCGTTCACGTTCGCGATGATCTGGATCGGCGTGCTCCTCGCCAGCCTCGTGCGCACTCCCGAGGCCGTGCAGGGCGTGGCGTTCGTCGCGATCTTCCCGCTCACGTTCGTGGCCTCGACGTTCGTGCCGACGAGCACGCTCCCGGGCATCCTCAAGACGATCGCCGAGTGGAACCCGATCAGCTCCGTTGCCAACGCGCTGCGCGAGCTGTTCAACAACCCCGGCACCGTCGTGCCGGCCGATGCGCCGTGGCCGCTGCACCACTCGATCGCGTACACGCTCATCTGGACCGTCCTGATCATCGTGATCACGGCCCCGCTCGCCATCCGCGCCTACCAGCGCTCGATCGGCGACTGAGCCTCGGACGCAGTCCGCGCCTCAGCGACTGAGCTTCGGACGCAGTCCGCGCCTCAGCGACTGAGCTTCGGACGCAGTCCGCAGGCTCAGCCCGCTTCCACCTTGCGCGCGGCGCGGGCCTTCGGGCTCGCGCCGCAGGCCGTTCTACGGCGTCGCCGACGCCGGGGCGTCGGGTGCGACGGGCTTCGGCGTGCGCATCTTGCGCGTCACGGCGATATCGGTGCCATCGATCTGCTCGAGCACGCACCACTGCATCCGGGCCGAGCCATCGCGCGAGAGACGGGTGCGCATGAGATCGGAGTCCTTCGGCCACGACGTCTCGATCTCACCGACCACGTAGCGCCCGTGCTTCGGGCTGCGCCCGCGGCAAGCTACGGCGATGCTGGCGTTCGAGAGTTGCTGCACGAGCGGGTTCGGGACGCCGTCGCCGCTCGGGCGCAGACGCACGTCGATCATGCGGCCGGTAACCGAGAAGCTCACGTTCGTGGCCTGATCGACGCCGACCTTCACCTTGCCGGGCGCAGCGGCCTGGCCAGTGCCCACCGCGAGCGGCGAGAGCAGTCCGGCAGCGAGCAGGAGGGCCAGCGGCCCACGGCGTGCGATCACGCGCGCACCAGCTGCGGGTGATCGGAGCCCGGGCCGAAGCGCACGCAGTTCTTGCCGGCGTGCTTGGCTTCGTAGAGCGCGCTATCGGCCTCGGCGATGAGCGCCGTCACCGTCTTCACCGACGGCCCGAGCTCGGCCACGCCGACCGACGTCGAGACGGAGAGATCGTGGCCTTCCATGTCGACGAGCTCGAGCGCGGCGACCGATGCGCGCGCCCGCTCGGCGAGCTGGAGCACCTCGTCGAAGCTGGCACCCTGCACGACGATCGCGAGCTCCTCGCCGCCGTAGCGGGCCGGCTCGTCGCCGGCGCGGCAGCAATCGCGCAGCGTGTCGGAGACCATGCGGAGCACGTGGTCGCCAGTCTGGTGGCCGCGGGTGTCGTTGACCTGCTTGAAGTTGTCGAGGTCGAAGAGGATGAGCGCGAGCGCCGTACCGGCGCTTTGGTGGCGCTCGGCGCCCTGCGCGAGAAGCTCCTGCAGGCGACGGTGGTTCGCGAGGCCCGTGAGCTCGTCGGTGAGGGCCTGGCGGTGCAGCGCCTCGTGGCGTTGGCTGTTGCCGGCGGCGACGCCGGCCTGCTCGCAGAGGTGGCGGAGCAGGTCGCGCTCCTCATCGGCGAACGCGCTGGCGCGGCGTGCGAGGACGATCATGCCGTGCGACTCACCCACTCCGGGCTCGGCGATCGGGCAGGCGAGCGCCCACACGCCGTCGACCATCGCGGTCGTCGCGGAGCCGAGCGCGACGGCGGTGTCTTCCGCGGCGCGCAGGGCGGGCTCGATCTCGAGATCCTCGTGCACGGTCGCGCGGCGCACGAGCTTGCGGCCTTGCCCCTGGTAGGCCGAACCGCGGCCACCATCGGCATCGAGAGCCTCGACGGCCGCACGGGTGGTGATGGTGAGGAGGGCGTCGAGGTCGAGTTTGCTCGCGAAGGCGTCACCGATGCGGTAGACGGCGATCTGCAGTCGGCTGCGTTCCCGGTGGAGGGCCTCGAGGCGTGCGTGGGCCTGATCGATGCGCTGGTTGCGATCGCGGGCGATCACGGCGAGCACCGCAGCGACGCCGAGCATGGCGAGGGGAGCTGCCGGGATCGAGCGGGCGCCCGTCGCGGCCGCAGCGACGACCGCTGCGGGCGTGAGGAGCACGTCGATCGACCAGACGATGCCCAGGATCCGGAGCTGGAGCTGCGGCGGGATGCCGAGCGTGAGCCACTCGCGCAGGGTCGCCGACATGATCTCGCACGTGACCTGCGCGATGAACGCGATCACGTAGAGCCACCAGGCAGCTTCATCCGGGCCGGGGTGGCCGGCGATCACGAAGACCATGGCCGGGCCGATCGAGTGCCAGGCGTCGCCGCCCGTCTCGACCAGCCGCTCCAGGCGCGTGCGCTTGGCGAGCCAGTCGAAGACGACGGCCGTGGCGAGCGCGGCGAGCACCACGAGCGGCACGAGGCCCGGTGGCCCGAGCAGCAGCAGGGGGATGAGGAAGAGCTGGGTGGGGACGGCGTGGCCGGCCCCGACGGGGAACTCGATGCGGCTCGCGATCGCGAAGGCGCCCGCGAGGGCAGCCGTGAGCGCGACCGAGGCATGCGTCGGTGGCGACAGCACGGCGAGCACGGTGGCCACGATCAGGAAGGAGATCGTGATGCCGAGCTCGGCCTTCAGCTCACGCGAGCTGAGTCGCTGCTTCCGACCCTCCCAGGAGTCTTCGAGCAGGCGATCAGCCGCCGTCGCTGCGGCGCCGTCGAAATCGGTGACTACGGAGACCATGCGGTGGTCAGTACGTGGGTGAGGTGGAGGGCGAGGGACCTAGGGCGAACGAGTTCGCCTATTGGATCGTCAGCTGGGGGCCAAAAGTTGACCTCGAATCGCGAAATCGGCCGATCCTTGCGCCTCGACGCTGCGTGTCGCATCGTCGCGGACTCAGCGCACAAGCGCAACCGCCGCAACCGTCCATACCCGCCCCCGACCAGGGAGCGGACGTTCGTCATCCCCGGCGATAGGGGTCGACAAGGACGTTGTCGATGAAGTACGCCGGCCCGTTGAAGCTCAGCGGCGAGATGAAACCGAGCTGCACGGTGGCCGTGCCACCCGCTTCGAGGAGCGGGATGTTGACCGAGAGCGGATTGAGCTCCGAGGGCCGCCAGTTGCCCGGCAGGATGTTCGTCGCGATCTTCGAGCCGAGGATCTGGCGCACGAGATTGCCCGCCGTGTTGCGGTAGATGATGAAGGTCGCGAGCGCACCCACTGCGCCCTGCGGCTTCAGCATGAAGCGGAAGTACGGGTGCGACTTGTCGACGCAGAACTCCGGCGAGATCGCCGTCGCTGCCAGGGATCCCCAGCCGCTGCCGAGTGCCGCGGAGTTCCGGCCCGAGACAACGTTGAAGGGGTCGTTGCCGGCGGTGATGTTGGCGCTGATGAAGGTCCATCCTGCACCGCCCTGCTCGAACGAGCCACCAGGCACCTGGGCGTATTCCGCGGTGTCGCCCCACGGCGCAAAGGCCTGCTTGGTCGGCGTGAGCGGGCAGGCGGCGCCGGCAAGCGAAACCGGGAGCAGGACGAAGAGCGCCGTCGCGAACGCGACGAAGTGCCCTCGGCGAGTACCGAGAGCAAGAGAGCGAATGGACATGCGCGCGGGACCTTTCTGAGCGGTGCAGTGGGACTTGGCTGGAGGCGAACTCCGCCCGCGGTGTGACCAAGCTAACGGATGATTCGGAAGGTTGTGGGACAAATCTGGCGACGTCCGCCCAAAGTGGGGACGCGCCAGGCGGGTAGCGATCGATGGTCCAACCGGATGGTGTGAGTGGACGCCCCCCGGATGCCATGCGAACATATGTTCGCACATGCTGGAGCGGACCCCCCACCGTGCGGATCGCACGCCCTACGCCGAGCTCCACGCGCACTCGGCCTATTCCTTCCTCGACGGCGCGTCGCTGCCCGCCGAACTGGCCGAGCAGGCGCGCGATCTGGGGCACCTCGCGCTCGCGCTCACCGACCACGACTCGGTCGCCGGCTCGATGGAGTTCGCGCACGCCGCCCGCGCTGCCGGGATCGCCGCGATCCACGGGGCGGAGGTCACCGTCCGTCGTACCCCCGAGCCGGCCGTCCACCGCTATGCCGCGTACGGCGGGCCCGCCACGGCCGGCCTCGCGCGCGGCTCCGTCGTCCGCGGCATCTCCGCCCCGGAATGCGACGACCATCTCACCTTGCTCGTCGAGAGTCGCGCGGGCTGGCGCAACCTCTGCGAACTCCTCACCCGCGCCCACGCCCACACGCGCGACCACCCGCAGCGGGAGCGCACCGAGCCGTCGGTCACCCTCCAGGAGGTGGCCGAGCACGCCGAGGGGCTGATCTGCCTGAGCGGCTGCGCCACGCACGGCATCGAGGATCCGGCTCGGCTCGGCCTGCTCCATGAGGCGTTCGGCCCTGATCGCCTGCGGATCGAGCTCCAGCGGCCCTACGCCCGCGACGATCGCACCCGCATCCGCGGCCGGCGTCGGCTTGCCCGCCAGCTCGGCGTACCGGTCGTCGTCAGCGGCAACGTGCACGCCCACGATCGGCGGCGTGCCTACCTGCAGGATGCGTTCGTCGCCGCCCGTCACCGGCTCAGCCTCGATGCCAGCGAGGCGCTGCGCCGCGGCAACCACAGCCACGTCCTCGTCTCCCCGGAGGTGATGGCGCGGCGGTTCCAAGGACTCGAGGAGGCCCTGGCCGAGTCGGTCCACATCGCCGAGCGCTGCACCGCCTTCGATCTCACGCGCGATCTCGGCTACCGCTACCCCGGCGCCGACGATCCCACGATGCTCCGCACGCTCGCCGAGGCCTGCGAGGCGGTGTTCGCCGATCGCTACCCGCCCGGGAGCCGCAACGAGGCCGAGGCCCGCCGCCGGCTCGAGGACGAGCTGCGCATCATCGACCGCCACAAGCTCGCCGGGTTCTTCGTGCTCCACCGCGACGTGCTCGAGCTCGCGCGCGAGGTGGCCCACGAGGTACGCGGTGCGTCGAGCGCCCGCTCGCTGCTGCCGCCAGGCCGCGGGCGAGGGTCCTCGGTCTCGTCGATCGTCTGCTACTTCACGGGCCTCTCGCACGTCGACCCGATCGCCAACGACCTGCTCCTCGGGCGCTTCCTCAACGAGGAGCTCACCGCCTTCCCCGACATCGACCTCGACTTCCCGCGCGACATCCGCGAGGTGCTGATCCCTCGCATCCACGAGCGCTACGGCCGCACCCACACCGCCCTCGTCGCCACGCACCCCGGGTTCCGGGCACGCGGGGCGATCCGCGAACTCGGCGTCGCGCTCGGGCTGCCGTCGGCGGAGGTGGCGCGCGTGGCGCAGGCGAGCGACGGCTGGAGTGTCGACCACATCGAGGAGGATGTCGATCTCGCGCTCGGCAGTGGTCGCCACACCCAAGGGCGCTGGGCCTGGCTCTGCCGGCTCGCCCGCGAGGCGCAGAGCCTGCCGCGGCACCTCGGCCAGCACCCCGGCGGCATGATCATCGCCACCGAGGCCGTCAGCGGCTGCTGCCCGATCGTGCCGACCGCCATGGAGGGCCGGCAGGTGCTGCAGTGGGACAAGGACTCCTGCGGCGACGCCGGCTTCCTGAAGATCGACCTGCTCGGGCTCGGGATGCTCAGCTGCGTCGAGCGGTCGGTCGATCTCATCGCCCGTACCCGCCAGCAGGAGATCGACCTCTCGCGGATCCCCTTCGACGATCCCGAGGTGTACGACGCGATCCAGGTGGCCGACACGATGGGCGTCTTCCAGATCGAGTCGCGCGCGCAGATGGGGTCGCTCATGCGCACCCGCCCCGAGAACCTCGACGACCTCACCGTGCAGGTCGCGATCGTGCGGCCCGGCCCGATCGTTGGCGGCGCGGTGAACCCGTACATCGAGCGGCGCCAGCGACGGCGCCTCGACCCGTCCTACGAGATCCCCTACGAACACCCGTCGCTGAAGGGCCCGCTCGACGAAACGCTTGGCACGATCATCTTCCAGGACCAGGTGCTCGAGGTCGCGCAGGCGTTCGCCGGCTACTCGGCCGGTCAAGCCGAATCGCTGCGGCGCGCGATGAGTCGCAAACGCAGCGAGGCGGCGCTCAAGGCGCACGAAGCGCAGTTCGTGCAGGGCGCGCTGCGCACCCACCCCGATGTGACCGAGGAGCTCGCCCACGAGATCTTCCGCAAGGTGCTCGGGTTCTCCGGCTTCGGCTTCCCCAAGGCGCACTCCGCCGCCTTCGCGGTGCTCGCCTACCAATCCACGTGGCTGCGCGTGCATTACGGCCCCGAATTCCTCTGCTCGCTCCTGGATGAGCAGCCGATGGGCTTCTACCCGCCCGACACGCTCGTCCACGAGGCTCAGCGCCGCGGCATCACGGTGCTCGCGCCCGAGATCAACGCGAGCGATGTCGGCTGCACGATGGAGCCGTCCGGCGCCGTGCGGATCGGGCTTGGTTACGTGCTCGGCGTGCGCGAGGCCGAGGTGCGGGCGCTCGTGAGCGAGCGGGAGCGGGGTGGGGCCTTCCGCTCGCTCTCGGATCTCGCGGCGCGCGCCGGCGCCGGGCGGGCCGCGCTCGATCAGCTCGCCTGGTCGGGGGCGTGCGATGCGCTCGCGCATGGCGATCGCCGCCAGGCGCTCTGGCAGCTCGGCGTCGCCCAGCCCACGGTGCAGGTGCGCGGCGCCACCCAGCTCGCGCTCCCGCTCGACCTGCCCGATGCGCCGCCGCTCGCGCCCGTCGGCCTCTGGCAGCAGATGCTCGCCGACTACGCCACCACCGGCCTCACGACCTCCAAGCACCCGATGGCACTCCTGCGCCGCCGCCTCGAGCAGCGCCGTGCCGTCACCGCCCAGCAGCTGCAGACCGTCCGGCACGGCAGTCAGGTCACGATCGCCGGATTCGTCGTCGCGCGCCAGCGCCCTGGCACTGCCAAGGGCGTCACGTTCATGCTCATCGAAGACGAGTCGGGTACCACCAACCTCGTCGTCCCGCCGCCCGTCGCCGCCCGCCACCGGCTCGTGGTGCGCTCCGAGCCGCTGATCGTCGCGACCGGCCGCCTCGAACGACACGCCGCCGCGGGCGGCGCGATCAACATCGTCGTCGAGCGGCTAGAAGGCCTCGGGGCGGAGTTCGCGCCGCGCCGCCCCGCCGTCGAGCAGATCCCGCTCGAAGCCGGCCTCGCCCGCAAGGCCGAGGGCGAAGCCCGGCGCATGCCGCAGCGCCCCTCCGAGGCGCCCGCCGAAGCCCCGGCCGCCGCCGACGAGCAGGTCGCCGAGGAAGCCGCCGAGTTCCGCGCCGTCGCCCCGCCTGTCATGTCCTTTGCCCAAGGCCGCCGCCGCTGACCGACTGCACCTCCTTGATCGCCGGTTCCCTAGGCTCCCGGCGGTGTTCGTCGCCCTCGGGTTCCTCTGGCTCGCCCTCCTCGCCGGAGGTGTCGTCGCCTATGGCACGCGCCCGCGAGCGCGAGCAGAGGACGAGCCGTGGCCGCGATTCGTGTGGCTGGCGCTCGCGACGGCGGTGCTCTCCCTGCTCATCGCGATCCCGTTCGCGACGATCCACTTCAGCCGCGGCGACCGGCTCCACAAGAGCCACACCGGCGTGGTGCTCGACGACGCACAGATCCGCGGCCGCCAGATCTTCAGCGACTTCTGCAAGAAGTGCCACACGCTCTCCGACGCCCGCGCGGCCTCCACGATCGGCCCGAACTTCGACGCCCTCCCGCCCAAGTTCGACGTCGTCATCGACGCCGTCACCAACGGTCGCGCACGCGGCAACGGCCAGATGCCCCGAGGCCTCACCGACGCGGCCGGCGCACGCGACGTCGCGGCCTACCTCACTGCCGTTGCCGGACGCTGAAACCGCCTCCGCAACCCGCTGACCAGTCAGGGCCAGCATCGATCAATCGTCCACTCGACCCGGACCGATCGCCCGAGTTTGCGCCACACCGGCAGTCGGTGTGACTGAGATCACGGTTCCGTCCGGTGCCTGTTGCAGGATTGGCTGCACCACGAGGAGAACGACTTGGTACCGTCGACGAGCCGAATCCGTTGCTGCAGGCATCGGAACGGGGGACCCACACATCCCTGGGGCGAATCGCGCGGGCTTCCGCGCGTAGCGGCACTCCCGCGAGCCCGTCAGCTCACCTCGTAGGCACGACCCCCAATTTCATGACGGATCCCCGTACAAGCAGCCAGGCGCCCTGGTGGGCCGAGGTGGAGCACCTGCGCACCTCCCCCGAAACCGGCCGCCACCAGGCCGTCCCCGCATCGCGCCGCGCAGACCGCCACCCCCAGCCCTCCGCCGGACGCCAGCGCCCCACCCCGCAGCCCGCGGCCCGCCGCCGCAGCAGCTCCGAATGGTTCGAGCAGGAGGCCCGCACCGCTGGCCGCCACACCACGCCCGCCCCGGAGCGCCGCCCCGAACGGCCCGCCCGCCCGCGCGCCACGCTCGTCGACGTCGCCCCGGCCCACGCCCTCGTCCGTCGCGCCCCACAGACCCGCCGCCGCGCCGGCGAGCGCCCCACGGTCACCATCACCGGCCGCCCCGACGCCGCCCTCCCGCCGCGCCCCACGCACGAGCCCGTCGTTCGTGCCGCCCGCGCGCGTGAACGCGCCTCCGCCGTTGTCGCCAGCCCCGACCGCCTGATCCTCTGGGCCGTCGCACTCGGCCTCCTCATGATCCTCGCGTCCGTCGCAACGGGTAGCGCGGGAGCGTGACGCACCGCCTCTGCACGCGCCGCGCGACGATCTGAATCCCCCGCCGATCCTCACGGGCGGCGTGATGCACGCGCCGCGCGGCGATCTGAATCCCCCGCCGATCCTCACGGGCGGCCGCCCTATCGGCTCGCCGGAGAATCCAGCTCATCCACGCGGCACGCACATCCACGGCACATCACCGTGAGCGGACACCGGGTGCTCAGGGTGCGTCGTTGAAGCGCCGACCGACCGCCTGCCGCTAGGGTGCCGCCCATGGCCCTTGACGATCAGTCGGTCCTTCGAACCGTGGCCCAGCGCGACGTGCGCTTCATCCACCTCTGGTTCACCGACATCCTCGGCCAGCTGAAGTCGTTCTCGATCAACGCCGACCGCCTCCGCGACGCCCTCGGCGACGGCATCGAGTTCGACGGCTCCTCCGTCACCGGCTTCAACGCCGTCGAGGAATCCGACCTCGTCGCCCGGCCGCAGGCCGACACCCTCGGCGTGCTCCCCTGGCGCCCGCACGAGCAGGCCGCCGCCCGCCTCATCTGCGACATCGAGACGCCCCAGGGCACCCCGTACGAAGGCGACTCCCGCCACGTGCTTCGCGGCGCCATCGAGCGCGCCCAGCGCATGGGCTTCGACGGTGTCCGCCTCGCCGCCGAACTCGAGTACTACCTCTTCCGCGAGCAGGGCAGCACCGCCACCGTCGACCAGGGCGGCTACTTCGACCTCACCACCATGGACGCCGGCAACGACGTCCGCCGTGCCACCGTCCTCGCCCTCGACCAGCTCGGCGTCGAAGTCTCCGCCAGCCACCACGAGTCAGGCCCCAGCCAGCACGAGATCGCCATCACCAGCGACGACCTCCTCGCCGCCGCCGACGACCTCATCACCACCCGCATCACGGTCAAGGAATACGCCCTCGCCGCCGGCTGGCACGCCACCTTCATGCCGCGCCCGCTCTCCGGCGAGAACGGCTCCGGACTCCATCTCGACCAGATCCTCGTCAAGGACGGCGAGAACGCCTTCGCCGACCCCGCCAACCCCACGCAGCTCTCGAAGATCGGCCGGCAGTTCGTCGCTGGTCAGCTCCGCCACGCCCGCGAGATCAGCATCCTCATGGCCCAGTGGACCAACAGCTACAAGCGCCTGGTCCCCGGCTTCGAAGCGCCCGTCTGGGTCGCCTGGAGCCGCCGCAACCGCTCCGCCATGATCCGCGTCGCCGGCCTCGGCCGCGAAGTCGGCCCCGGCCCGCGCGTCGAAGTCCGCGCCACCGACCCGGCCTGCAACCCCTACCTCGCTCTCGCCGGCCTGCTTCACGCCGGCCTCGAGGGCATCGAACAGGGCTACGAGCTCCCCGAGCCGATGGAGCTCAACCTCTACCACACGAGTCCGGAGGAGCGGCGCCGCCTCGGCATCGAACAGCTCCCCGAGAACCTCAACGACGCCATGGACATCGCCGAGAACTCCGAGCTCATGCTCCGCGTCCTCGGCGAGCACATGCTCAACCGCCTCCTCGAGCTCAAGCGCAACGAGTGGGAGGAGTACCGCGTCCAGGTTCACCAGTGGGAACGCGACCGCTTCCTCCCGATCCTCTGAGCGGCGCCTCGCACGCACGCTGAGCCACCGCTCTCCCTCGATGTAGCAGAGCTACACCTGCGTGCGATCGGCGGCCCATCGCACGCACGATCCACCGCTCCCAGGACCGGGAGCCTCGAGGAGTTAGTCCTTGTCCTGCGGGCTCTTCGATCCCCACGGCGCCCAGATGCGGTGGCCCAGATCGAGCGAGAGCGCGGGGGCGAGGATCGAGCGCACGATGAAGGTGTCGAGGACGACGCCGATCGCGATCGCCGTGCCGATCTCGACGAGGAACACGACGGGCGTCGTGGCGAGCACGAGGAACGTGCCGGCGAGCACGATGCCGGCCGCCGTGATCACCGCGCCGGTCGCGCCCAGGCCGCGCAGGATGCCCTCGCGGGTGCCGTGACGCAGCGCCTCCTCGCGGATGCGTGACGCGAGGAAGATGTTGTAGTCGATCCCCAGCGCGACGAGGAAGACGAACGCGAAGAGGATGATCGACCGGTCGGCGCCGCCGAAGCCGAGCACGTCCTGCCAGAGCAGCGACGAGAGTCCGAGCGCCGCCGCGAACGACAGCACCACGGTCACGATCAGCACCAGCGGCAGCACGATCGCACGCAGCAGTCCGATCAGGATCAGCAGCACCACGATCAGCACGACCGGGATGATCACCTTGAGATCCCGCGAGTTCGCGCTCGCGAGATCGGCATTGATCGCCGTGTCTCCCCCGACGAGCGTGCCCGGGCCACCCGACTGTCGCGCGGCCGCGCGAACCGCCGGGATCAAGTCCTCAGCTTCCGTCGAGTACGGGTCCTCGTCGAGCGTGACGTTGACGAGCGCGCCCCCGTCGCCGGATCCGACGACCCTGGCCGCGGCCACGCCCTTCACGTTGCCGACCGCTGCGGAGACGTCCTCAGCCCGCGAGGTGTCCTTGACCACGACCTGCGTCGGCGCGCTCGCGCCGCTCGGGAACGACTTGGCGAGGAGCTCACCGCCCTCCACCGACTCGACGTTGCCGATGAACGTCTCGCTCTGCGAGAGATTGGGGTTGAAGGCGGTGAGCCCGGCCGCGCAGATGAGGAGCCCGATCGCGGTGACGACCCACGTGCGCCGCGGCCGCGCCGCGATGCGCTCCCCGAGGCGGCGGAATGCGCCGTGGGTGGCATCGCCGCCCTCGTCGCCGAAGTGCGGCGTACGCGGCCAGAACGCGCCGCGGGGCAGGATCGCGAAGAGCGCGGGGAGGAGCGTGAGCATCGCCAGCATCGCGACGGCGACGCCGATCGCGCCGATCGGCCCGAGCCCGGCCGTGCCTTTCACGGAGGCGACGGTGAGCGTGAGCAGGCCGGCCGCGACGGTGAGTCCGGATGCGAAGACGGCCGGGCCAGCGGAGTGCATCGCGAGGCGCAGCGCGTCGTGGCGGTTCTCGTGGTGGCGCAGCTCCTCCCGGTAGCGCGCGACGACCAGCAGGGCGTAGTCGGTGCCAGCGCCGAGGACGAGGATCGACATGATCGACGACGACTGCCCGGTGACCGTCGCGCCGAGCTCGGTCGCGAGGTAGCCGACGCCCTTCGACGTGAACTCGGCGAACGCGACCGCGATCAGCGGGAACCAGAGCAGCACCGGGCTGCGGTAGATCAGCACGAGCAGCACGAGGACGAGCAGGAACGCCGCACCTGCGAGGCTCGCGTTGAGCTGCGAGAACACCTTGACCGCGTCGTACGAGAAGCCCGCACCGCCGGTCACCTTCACGGTAAGGCCGGAGTCCTTCAGCGGCTGGAGGCCCGTGCGCAGCGCGTCGATCGAGTCGAGGAGACGGTCGCTGTCGCCCGTCACCCTCACGGCGCCGAGGATCAGCAGGCTGGTGCCGTCGCGCGCACGATCGCCGATCGTCAGCCAGCCGCTCTCGCCACGGATCGCGTCCTTCAGCGTGACCGTGCGCCGCTTGTTCGTGTCGGGATCGGTCACGGCCAGCTTCGCGTCGGCGGGCGTAGCGTTGAACGTCTCCAGCTGGCGCTGCACGGCCGTGATGTCGGCGCCTCTCAGGCCGCCGTCGCGGTGCACCACAGCCACGAGCGGCACGTTGTCGGCCTTGATGATCTCGTTGATCCGCTCGTAGGCCAGGGTCGACTCGGCATCCGACGGGAGGTAGTTGCGCGCCTCGTTCGTCTCCGCGGCGGAGAACTTCGAGCCGAGGCCGAGCACCACCGTCAGAACGACGGCCAGGAGCCAGAGCCCGAGCGTGATCCACCGGCCGGTTCGCCCGGCGACCCAGGCGAACCCGGTCGCGGGGACGGTCGCCTCGCTGGCGGCCTCGCGGCGCTTCGCCGGCTCGTCGGCGAGCGGCGCCGGAGACTCCTGAGGATCATCAGAGCGAGTCACGTCGCTCACCATACGTGTCGTTCGGGCGGATGGATGGCCATCTCCATCGCGCGAGCCGGTCAGCCAGTCGACGCCCTCGGTCAGTCGGTGAGCAGCGCCCGCAGCTCGTCCGGCGCGGTGACCGGTGCGCGGCACGCCATGCGCTCGCACACGTAGGCGGCGGGCTGCCCGTCGACCAGCCCGCGGCCGGCCAGCAACGGCACCGCGTCCGAAGGCGCTGCCGCTGCGGCGATCACCGTGCGGCCGCCACCGGCAACCTCGCGCGCCACGGCAAGCAGGGCATCGGCCTGCGGGCCGTCGCCAACGATCGCGATCTCGCGCGGAGTTCCGAGGTACTGATCCAGCGCAGAGAGCATCTCGCCGAACCCGGCCGGGTGCTCGGCGGCGAAGCGCGCGCCGATCCGCAGCACGTCTTCGGCGGCCGTGAGGAGGTCGGCATCGCCGGTGAGCGCATGCAGGCGCAGGAGGCCGAGCGCGGCGCTGGCCTGGCCGGAGGGAAGGGGCGCGTCGTCGAGGTCCTTGCGACGCGCGACCAGTCGCTCGTGGTCGTCGGCCGTGGAGAAGAAGCCACCGCGGTCGGAGTCGGTGAAGTCGCGCACGAGCACGTCGGCGAGGCTGCTCGCAGCGTCGAGCCAGCGCGGCTCGAACGTCGTCTCGTAGAGCACGACGAGCGCCTCGAGCAGGTGGGCGTGGTCCTCCAGCACCCCGGCGGGGATCGTGGCCGGGTCGTCGCCGGCCGCCGGGATCAGGCGCAGCAGCCGGCCGTTCTCCGGGCGGCGGGCCGTGGCGAGGATGAGGTCGGCGGCGGCGACCGCGGCGGCGGTGTGGTCGGTGCGGCCGAGCAGTGCACCGCTCGTCCCGAGCGCGGCGATCGCGAGGGCGTTCCAGCTCGTGATGCGCTTGCCGTCGCGGCTCGGGCGCTCCCGCCCGTCGCGAGCGGCGCGCAGGCGAGCGCGGATCCGATCGGCCTGCTCCGCGTCGGGCTCGGCACCGCGCGATTCGAGCACGGTCGTGCCGTCCTCGAAGTTGCCGGCGTCGGTCACCCCGAACCAGTCGATCGCGGCCTCGGCGTCGGCCGGCTCGAGCACCTCGCGCAGTTGGGCGGGCGTCCACACGTAGTACGAGCCCTCCACGCCGCCGGAGTCGGCGTCGAGCGCGCTCGCGAGCCCGCCGTCTTCGTCGCCGAGATCCGCGAGCACCCAGTCGAGCGCGCGCTCAGCGACGGCCCCGAACGCCGCGTCGCCCGTGGCCCTCGCGGCCTCGGCGTAGCGCCGCGCCAGCAGGGCGTTGTCGTAGAGCATCTTCTCGAAGTGCGGCACGGTCCAAGAGGCGTCGACCGCGTAACGGGCGAAGCCGCCACCGACCTGGTCGTGGATGCCGCCGCCGGCCATCGACGCCAGGGTGTAGCGGGCCATCGGCAACTCGCCACGACGCAGCAGGAACCCGAGCACCGTCGACGGCGGGAACTTGGGTGCGCCGCCGAACCCGCCGTTCACGCTGTCGAAGCGCTGCTGGAGCCCGACGACGGCGGCGCGCAGAGCGTCCTCGCCGGGGAGGTTGGTCGGGTCAACCAGCGCGGCGCCGGTGAGGCGCTCGCCGAGCGCGGTGCCCTGCTCCTCGATCTCGTCACGACGCTCGCCCCAGGCGGCGGCGAGCGCCTCGAGCACCTGCCGCCATGCAGGCATGCCGCGGCCGGCCGCCGGCGGGAAGTAGGTGCCCGCGAAGAACGGCCGGCCGTCGGGCGTCGCGAACGCGTTGAGCGGCCATCCACCGTGGCCCGTGAGCATCTGGCACGCGTCCATGTAGATCGCGTCGATGTCGGGCCGCTCCTCGCGGTCGACCTTGATGCAGACGAAGTGCTCGTTCATGAGGGTGGCGATCGCCGGATCCTCGAACGACTCGTGCGCCATCACATGGCACCAGTGGCACGCCGAGTAGCCGATCGAGATCAGCAGCGGCTTGTCGAGCTCCTGCGCGCGGGCCAAGGCGGCATCGCTCCACGGCACCCAGTCGACGGGGTTGTCGGCGTGCTGGCGCAGGTACGGCGAGCTGGAGGCGGCAAGGGCGTTGGCCATCGCGCTGCACGCTACGTGGTCGGGCACGGCGTGGCGGATACGCTCCCAGGCATGCCCGTACGCACCGCGATCTCCACCGGCGATGCCCCCGCGGCGATCGGCCCCTACAGCCAGGCGATCCGCCACGGCGACCTCCTCTGGTGCTCGGGCCAGATCCCGCTCGATCCCGAGACGGGCGAACTGATCGACGGCGACGCGGCGGTGCAGGCGCGGCGCTGCCTGGAGAGCCTGGCCGCGGTCGCGCTCAGCGCGGGCGGCTCGCTCAACGCCGCGCTGCGCTGCACCGTCTACCTCACCGATCTCGCCGACTTCGCCGCCGTCAACGAGGTGTACGCCGAGTTCATGGGGGATCCGGCGCCGGCACGCGTCTGCGTGCAGGTCGCGGCGCTACCGCGCGGCGCGAACGTCGAGATCGACGCCGTCATCGCCCTCGTCTGATTGCCCCCGCGGTCATGACCAGCCTCCGCGCGGATGTCGTCCAGGAGATCGCCCGCGAGGCGCGTGCCCAAGGCGCGGTGCTCGCGGCGACCGCCGTCGAACGCGTGACGGGTGAGCTCGGCCTCGACTTCGCCACCCGCCGCAACCTCGAGGTGGGCACGCGCACCGCGGTCGACCGGTTCGTGGGAGTGCTCGAGGATCCGGAGGCCGAGCTCGACACCGCGCTCTACGAGGCGCACGGCCGGGCGCAATGCGCGGCCGGCCGCTCGCTTCGCGAGTTGCTCGCGATCTACCGGGCCACGGGCCTCGTGCTGTGGGAGGCGGTGGCCGCGATGCCCGCGACCGATCGACTCACGGGGTCGCAGGCGATGGAGCTCGGCGCTCGGTGGCTGCAACTGATGGACGGGCTCTCGGTCGCCGCCGTCGACGGCTACCTCGAGGAGGGAGCCGAGCAACGTCGCCGCGATCGCGCGCGCCGCGACCGCCTCCACGGGCTGCTCCTCAGCGAGCCTCCGGAAGACCCCGCGGCGATCGTCGCTGCGGCGGCGCGCGCGGGTTGGTCGCTCCCGGAGCGGGTGCGCGTGGCTGTCGGCGCAGTGCCCGCCGAGTCGGACGCGGCCGACGCCGAACGCTCGCCGGCCAAGGTGCTCGCCGGCTCGGTGGGGCACGACCGTCTCGCGTTCATCGTCGGCGACGGCCCCGAGGCCGAGGTGCTGCTGCGCCGTGCCGCGGATGCCCACGACGTCGACGGACCGATCACCATCGGGCCGGCCGTGGCGCCGGCGAAGTCAGCGACCAGCGTTCAGCGTGCGAGCGCTCTGCTCGATCAGATCGAGGCGGGCAGCGTGGGCGCCGCGCCGGTGGTGCGCTGCGACGACCACGAAGTCCCGCTGCTGCTCGGCGCCGCGCCGGATCTCATCGACGGACTCGTCGAACGCCGTCTCGCGCCGCTGCTCGCACTGCCTGAGGGCCGCCGCGCGCAGGTGGCCGAGACGCTCGGCGCCTGGCTCGCCGAGCCGCACCGCCCGCAGGCGATCGCCGATCGCCTCGGCGTGCACGTCGGCACCATCCGCTACCGCCTCGCGCGGCTGCGGGAACTCTTCGGCGACGACCTCGACAACCCGGACGTGCGGCTCGAGCTGCAGCTCGCGCTGAAAGCGCTCGGCGCCAGGCACGGCGACGGCGCGGTCGCCTGAGCAGAGCGAGGCCTAGCTCGAGGGCTGCTGCATGCGCGCGCGTGCAGCAGCCACGAGCGACGCGATCACCGGCGACTCGGGATCGGCCTCCGGGTGCCACTGCACGCCGAGGCAGTAGGAGGCTCGCGGCGCCTCGATCGCTTCGATGAGCCCGTCCCCGGTATGGCGCCCGGTGACGATGAAACCGTCGCCGACCTCGTCGACCGCCTGATGATGGTGCGAGCGCGTGCTCGGCTCGGCTCCCGCGGCGAGGGCGGCGAGCGAACCGGGCTCGACGTCGACCGGGTGCGCGTTGTGCTCGTCGAGGGTGCCGGGCACGCGGCGGTGCTCCTCGCTGCCCTCGAGGAGATCTGGAAGGTGTTGGTGGAGCGTGCCGCCGGCGGCGACGTTCATCACCTGCATGCCGCGGCAGATGCCCAGCAGAGGGAGATCGGCTTCGATCGCAGCGCGCGCCAGCGCGAGCTGCACGGCGTCGAGATCGGCGTCGGTCGGGCCGAGCGCGCGGTGCGGCTCATGGCCGTAGTGCGCCGGATCCATGTCAGCGCCACCGGGCAGGATGAGTCCGTCGAGCGTGGCGATCACCTCATGAGGATGCAGCGCATCGAGCGGATCGAGGGCGAGCAGCACGGCGCGGCCACCGGCTCGCTGGATCGCCTCCGAGTAGCCACTCGTCATGAAGTCGCTGCGGATGGTCCACCAGGAGAAGCTGACGACCTCCCGGGCGGCGGCGATGCCGATGACGGGGCGGCGCAGACCCGGCATCTCGTCGTCGCGTGCGTCCATCCACCCAAGGGTACGGGACTCGCGCGTCAGTACTCCATCCATCTGGCCAACCGCACCCGTCCCGTCGTCGCCGGCGGAGCATCGGGCACGCTCTGACGGTTGGCGCCCCGCCGGCGTCGCCCGACGCGGCGTGTGCGCGCATCGGCCGCCCGGCTACCATCCGGCGTCTTGCGCGTGCTCCCTCACACCCGAGCCCTCCTTCTCGCGGCGGTCGCCGCCGGGACGATCGGAGGCAGCCTGCTCTCGGGTGGCGCCGTCGCCGAGACCACGCCCGCGCCGACCACCGCTACGTCGCCAGCGCCCACCACTCCCGCCCCGACCACTCCGCCCGGCCCGGTGCTCGCCCTGCCGTTCGGACCGGGCTCCGACGTGTCGTATCGCCGCCTGGCACAAATGCGTGGCCTCGATTTCCCGGTCACCACGTCGGAACCGGCGACGATCCGCGTCGAGCTCGTGATCCCGCGCTCGATCGCCCGCGTGCTCAAGGTCAAGGTCGGCAAGCGCCAGGTACGCGCGGTGCTCGCCCGCACCACGGTCACGGCCGACCGCGCCGGCGAGGTGATGGTCAAGCCGCGCTTCGGCAAGAAGATCGCGGAACGCCTCGCGGCCAAGAAGCGCCACTTCAAGCTCACCGTCCGCGCGATCTCGGGCAAGACCGTGGTCAGCGCCGTCGTGACGATCAAGACCAGGGACTGACGCCGCGCCGCGGGGCGCTCAGCCCTGCTCACGCAGCAGCGCGCGGCGCACCTTGCCCGACGCCGTCTTCGGGAGCTCATCGACGAAGTCGACCCGGCGCGGATACTTGTAAGGCGCGGTGCGCTCCCGCACATGCGCCTGCAGCTCGGCCGTGAGCTCGTCGCCCGGGGTGAAGCCGTCGCGGAGGACGACGACCGCGCGCACGATGCTGCCGCGCTCGGCATCCGTGGCGGCGACGGCCGCGGCCTCGGCGACCGCTGGATGCTCGACGAGCACGCTCTCCACCTCGAACGGGCCGATCCGGTAGCCCGAACTGACGATCACGTCGTCGCTGCGCCCAACGAAGAACAGGTCGCCCGTCTCGGGGTCCTGGCGCACGCGGTCACCCGTCGGCCACGAGCCGTGATGCGGGACCGGCTTCCCGGTGGCCTCGTCGAGGTAGCCGAGGAAGAACGTCGGCACGCTCGCCGGATCGCGGATCACGAGCTCACCCACCTCGTCGCCCGCCTCCGCGACGCGCACCTCAAGCCCGAACCCCGGCAGCGGCCGGCCCATCGACCCGGGCACCGGATCGCTCCCATCCGGCGGTGCCGTGAGCTGGCCCGTCTCCGTCTGGCCGTAGCCGTCGCGCACCCACAGACCGGACGCCTCATGCCAGGCATGCAGCACCGCGGGGTCAAGCGCCTCGCCAGCTGCGACCAGTCGGCGAACCGAGCGCGGCACATCGAGCGCCGTGCGCTTCGCGATCAGCCGGTACTCCGTGGGCGCCATGCACAGCACGTCCGGCTCCTCCTCGCGCAGCAACTCCAGCCGCTCGGCCGGGTCGAAACGCCCGTCGTGCAGCAGCGCCGCCGCACCGCACAGCCACGGCGCCATGAACACATTGCGCGCCGACTTGCTCCACCCGGGCGCCGCAGTGCACCAGCTCAACTCGCCCTCGCGCGCGCCGAGCCAGTGCTCGGCCTGCACGCGCTGCCCCGCGACGTACTTCAGCCCGTGCACCACGGCCTTGGCAGGCCCACTCGTCCCAGACGTGAACGTGATCAGCGCCGGATCGGTGGGGGACAGCTCGGCCTGCGGCGGCCGCGAGCCCGCGCCCTCGAGGAGCAGCGCGCCGAGCGTCGGCGTGAGCACCACCGGGTAGTCGAAGCCACGCGCATCCGCCTCGCTGCGAGCCTCCGCGCATGCAGCCGCAACCAGCTCACGGTGCTCCGGCCGCGTGATCACGGCCTTCGGGCGCGTGACCCGCAGCCGCATCCCGAGATCGTGCGGCCGCAGCTGCTCCAGACACGGCAGCACGACCGCGCCGACGTGCAGCGCCCCGACCATGCCAAGCACCCACTCCGCGCGGCTCCCGAGCAACGTCACCACCACATCGCCTGGGCCCACGCCGGCGTCCAGCAGCTGCGCCGCGACGGCCGCCGAACCATCGGCCACCTCGCCGAACGTCAGCTCCGTCCGGCCCCGCTCATCCCGACACACCAGCGCGCGCGCACGCCGCGGCCACGGGTCGAGGAGGAGCGCAGCGCCGTTCACGCACGCCAGTCTGCCAACCCACGCGCCGCCGACGGGCGGCGCGCAGCTGAGCGGGCATCAGCAACACCCGCGCAACTGCGCACACGAGTCATCCGAAAACCCGTCTTCGTCAGTACGATTCTCTGAGTTCTCGGCCGCCCGGCCGCATCGACCACGATGCGGGGCGGCCCCCGTTCTTTTCATTCACCCCGGGAGACCCTCCATGGCCGTTGCGCTGTCCGAACGGACCGACAAGGAGACGCAGGAGCAGATCGTGGAACTGGTGCGCCAGTTCACCGACGAGCAGATCCTGCCGAACGCCGAGAAGTACGACCACGCCGACGAGTACCCGCAGGACATCGTCGACGGGCTCAAGGAGCTCGGCATCTTCGGCGCGACGATCCCGGAGGAGTACGGCGGCCTCGGCCTCGACCTCTCCACCTACACGCGGATCGTCGTCGAGCTCGCCCGCGGCTGGATCTCGATCCCCGGCGTGGTGAACACGCACTTCATCGGCGCCTACCTCCTCATGCGCTTCGGCACCGAGGAGCAGAAGCAGAAGTACCTGCCCCGCATGGCCACCGGTGAGATCACCGCCGCCTTCTCGCTCTCCGAGCCGCACGCCGGCTCCGACGTGCAGGCCATCAAGACGACGGCCAAGAAGGTCGGCGACGACTACGAGCTCAACGGCGCGAAGATGTGGCTCACGAACGGCCTCACCTCCGGCCTCGTGTTCACGCTCGTCGTCACCGACACCGAGGCGCGCCCGCGTTACAAGGGCATGACCTGCTTCATCCTCGAGAAGGAGCCGGGCGTCAGCGAGAACACGGGCCAGTACGCCGGCCTCACGATCCCGCCGAAGATCAAGAAGATGGGCTACAAGGGCGTCGAGTCGACCGAGATGGTCCTCGACGGCTACAAGACCTCCGGCGAGCAGATCCTCGGCGGCGAAGAGGTCGGCCTCAACGGCGGCTTCAAGCAGATGATGGACGCCCTCGAGGTCGGCCGCGTGAACGTCGCCGCTCGCGGCGTCGGTCTCGCCCAGCGCGCCCTCGAGCTCGCCCTCCGCTACTCGCAGGAGCGCGAGACCTTCGGCAAGCCGATCGCCGAGCACCAGATGGTGCAGGGCCACATCGCCGACATGGCCGCCCGCCTCGAAGGCGCGCGCCTCCTCACCTACCAGGCCGCCGAGCTCAAGGACGAGGGCAAGTCGAGCAACCTCGAGGCCGCCATGGCCAAGATGGTCGCCTCCGAAGCCGGCCACGCCAACACCGAGGCGTGCCTGCGCCTCCACGGCGGCTACGGCTACTCCAAGGAGTACGAGGTCGAGCGCCTCTACCGCGACGCCCCGCTGCTCCTCATCGGCGAGGGCACCTCCGACATCCAGCGCCTCAACATCTCCAAGCAGCTGCTCAAGAAGTACAAGATCTGAGGCGGCCGTCTGGCACGCCTCTCGCTTGCATCTTCCGTCCCGGCGAATCCGACCCGTACGTCCGTACTTGGTCGGCTCCGCCGGAACGAAATCTGCGGCGCGATAGACGCACCAGCCGACCACCTCGTCGCGGCGCAACATGATGAAAACATCGGGTGCCGAACGGTTTGAAACGTTGTGATCAGGGCGGCCGGAAGGCCGCCCTGATTCGTTCTAGGCGGAGGCGAGGGCGGCGAGCAGTGCGGTGCTGTCGCTCACGGAGCCGAACACGCCGCCCTGCATCGTGACCATCTTCAGCGCGGCCTCGTGGTTGCCGCGATCGGTGGCGCCGGTGCAGTCCGAGAGAAGCAGGCACTCGTAGCCAAGGTCGTTGCCCTCACGCATCGTGGTGTGGACGCACACGTCGGTCGTGATGCCGGTGAAGACGATGCGGGTGATGCCGCGGTTGCGCAGGACGAGATCGAGCTCGGTCTGCGCGAAGGCGCCCTTCGTGGCTTTGTCGATGATCGGCTCGCCGGGGAGCGGGTAGACGTCGGGCACGATGTCCCAGCCCGGCTCGCCGCGCACGAGGATGCGGCCGCACGGGCCGGGATCGCCGATGCCGGCGCCCATGTTCTTCGAGCGCCACAGCTTGTTGGGCGGGCAGTCGGAGAGGTCTGCCGCGTGGCCCTCGCGGGTGTGGACGACGAAGCCGCCGAGCTCGCGCCAACGCCCGAGCAGCACCTTCGTCGGGCCGAGCGGCGTGCGCGTAAGCGAAAGGTCGTAGCCCATCGAGTCGACGTAGCCGCCCTCGCCGCAGAAGTCGGTCTGCCAGTCGATGAGGATCAGCGCGGTGCGGGCGAGATCCCAGGGCGCGTCGTAGGGCCAGGCGTAGGGCGTGCCGGGAACGGCAGGAAGGGCGTCGAGGCTGGGCGTGGTGGCGGTCATCGGTTCAGCGGATCGGAGTGCACGAGCGAGGTGGGTGCAGGAGCGCGGGCGAGCCGCCTGGCCGGGCGAGACGCATGGAGCGCCCCGCCCGGCCAGGCGGAGCCGGCTAGCTCTGCGGGATGTTGCCGACGACGCCCTCGACGAGGTAGTCGGTCGCTTCGAGCGAGGCGGCATCCGGGCTCTCGCCGGCCGGGATGACGACTTTGCCGGCCTGGTTCTTGATCGGACCGGTGAACGCCTTGAGCTCACCGGAGCGCATCTTCGCCTCGGCGGCCTCGACCTTCGCCTTCGTGTCGGCGCTCACGGCCTTGCCGAACGGTGCCAGCGCGATCGTCGGATCCTCGATGCCGACGCGGTACACGCCCGCGTACGGGCTGCTCGCGAAGTCGCCCGAGAGCGCGGCCTTCACCATCTTGGTGTAGAGCGGGCCCCAGTTCCAGACGGAGCCGGTGAGCCAGCCCTTCGGCGCCAGCGACGACGCATCGGCGTGGTAACCGACGCTCATCGCACCAGCACGCTCGGTGGTTTCGACCACCGTCTTCGTGCAGTCCTGGTGCTGGGAGATCACGTCCGCGCCCTGATCGAGCAGGCTCTTGGTGGCCTCGGTCTGCTTGGCCGGATCACACCAGTTGGCGGTGAACACCACGTTGGTCTTCACCTTCGGGTTGACCGACTTCGCGCCGAGCTCGAACGCGTTGATGTTCAGGAGCGTCTGCGGGATCGGGAACGCGACCACGTAGCCGAGCTTGTTGGACTTCGTCGAGAGGCCCGCGGCCATGCCGGTGAGGTACTGGGCCTCGTAGATCTGGCCGAAGTAGGTGCCGAGGTTCGGCTTGATCGCCTTCGGGCCGCCCTGGTGCAGGAAGATCACGTCTGGGTGCTTCGCCGCGACCTCGACGGCCGGCTGGTAGTGGCCGTAGCTCGTGGGGATGATCACGGTCGCGCCGTCCTTGATCATCTTCTCCATCACGCGCGAGGCCTCGGCCGTCTCCGGCACGTTCTCGGCCTCGAGCACCTTCACATCCGGCATCTCCTTCTTGAGCTCCTGGATGCCTTCGTACGCCGCCTGGTTGTAGCCGTAGTCGGTGTGCGGGCCGACGTAGAGCACCCCAATGGTGGCCGTCGTCTTGCCGCCGTCGGCGCTGGCCGAATCCGAGCTGTCGGAGCCGCAGGCGGCCATGGTCGTGGTGAGGGCGAGAGCGGCGGCCGCGGCGGCGGACGCCCGTCGCATGTGGCGAGTGAGGTTCATGGGTGGGGTCTGTTTCTGGGTGGGTGGCGGGTGGCGGACGGGGTGACGGAGCGGTGGCGCGGCGTAAGGGAATCCCTAAGCGGCCTTGCCACCGCCGAAGACGGCCTTGAGGCCTTCGGGGATCTGCTGCGACTGGCGCCGCGAGGTGATGGTGAGGACGAGGAGAGTGAGGACGTAGGGCGTCATCTGCAGGAGCCAGATCGACACGTCGACGCCGCGCGCCTGGAGCTGCAGCTGAAGCGACAGCGCAGCACCGAACACGAGGCCGCCGATCGCGGCCTGCACCGGCTTCCAAGCGCCGAAGATCACGAGGGCGACGGCGACGAAGCCGCGACCGACGGTGACGTTCTCCACCCAGTTGAGGGTGTAGGCGAGCACGAGCTGGGATCCGCCGAGGCCGCCGAGCGCGCCTCCGATGGTGGTGGCCACGGCACGCACGCGGCGCGGGTCGTAGCCGTAGGCGCGAGCCACCTCGGGCCGCTCACCGGTCGCCCGGAGCACCAGGCCCCACCGGGTGCGCGCGAGCAGGAACACGAGGATGAACGGCAGGATCAGCGCGAGGTAGGTGAGGATGTCCTGCGCGAAGAGGCCCGGTCCGATGATCGGGATGTCCGAGAGCACGGGGATCTCGATCGCGCCGAGGCCGGTGATCTGCTTGCTCACGAAGCTCACGCCGAGCGCGGCCGTGAGGCCGAGTCCGAGGAAGCTGATCGCCAGCCCGCTCGCGAGCTGGTTGGCCCCGCGCCACAGCACGAGGAACGCGTGGAGCGCGGCGAGCACCGCACCGGCCGCGACCCCCGCGAAGATGCCGAGCACGGCGCTCCCGGTGGCCGAGGCCGTGGCGAAGGCAGCGAGCGCCCCGCAGAGCATGCTGCCCTCCATGCCGAGGTTGATCACGCCGGCACGCTCGGAGATCACCTCGCCTTGCGTAGCGAAGATGACGGAGCTGCCGTAACGGACGGCGCCCGAGAAGACGTCTTCGATGAACATCAGGACTGCTCTCCGGTGCGGTTGCCGCGCCAGCCGAGCACGACGAGGAGGACGGTGGCGGTGACGACATAGACCGACGTGGCGGGGAGGCTGAGATCGATCTGGAGGCTGTCGCCACCCACCGAGATCGAGGCGATCAGCACCACGGAGGCCACGACCCAGCCGGGGCGGTGGAGTGCCAGCCAGCTCGCGAGGAATCCGAGGAATCCGAAGCCCACGCCGAGCCCCTGCCGCAGGCGGCCATCGGGGCCCATCACCTCGAGAGCGCCGCCGAGCCCGGCGAGCAGCCCGCCGAGGAGCAACGCGCCCACGATCAGCGACGCGACCGGGAGCCCGCCGCGCAGCGCCGCGATCGGGTTGCCGCCGGCGGCGCGGGCCTTGAAGCCCCAGCGTGTGCGGGCAAGGAGCCAGCTCACCCCGACCGCGCACACGAGCGCGACGATCACGCCGACGTGCACGTCACCGATGAGTGGCAGCCGGGCAGAGTCCGGGATCGGCGCGCCGATCGGGAAGTTTGCGGCCTCCGGATCCTGAAGCGGACCCGTCACCGCGTAGGCGACGATCAGCGCGGCCACGTAGTTGAGCAGGAGCGTCGAGATCGTCTCGTTCACGCCCGAGGCCACCTTGAGGAGCGCGGCAAGGCCGGCCCAGAGCGCGCCGAACACCATGCCGCCGAGCGCGATCAGCACGATCGCGACGAGGCTCGGGGTCGACTCGCTCAGTCCGCTGGCGACGACGGCCGCGCCGAGCGCGCCGAGGAAGAACTGCCCCTCGCCGCCGACGTTCACAAGACCGGTGCGGGCCGGAATCGTTACCGCGAGCGCCGTCAGGAGGAGCGGGCAACAGCGGATGAGCACGTCCGGCAGCGAGATGCCGAAGAACGGCAGCGAGCCGAGGATGATCACCACGGCGATCGTGGGCCCGAGCCACGCGGCATGCCGCTTGGCGAGCGCGAGAATCGGCGGTGGCGACGCCGACGGCGCCGTAGGTGTGGTGGCGGTCATGCGGCCCCCTTGCCGAGCATGAGTGCGCCGATCTCGGTCGGCGTGGTGTCAGCAGCGGCGACGGTGGCGGTCACTGCGCCTTGATAGAGCACGATCACCCGGTCGCTCAGCGCGAGGAGCTCCTCGAGGTCTTCCGAGATGAGCAGCACCCCGGCGCCCTGCTGAGCGTGGTCGCGAAGGAGCGTCTGGGTGGCGCGGGCGTTCGCGATGTCGAGGCCGCGGGTCGGATAGCAGGCGACGAGCAGGCCGGGATCACGCGACAGCGAGCGCGCGATCATCACCCGCTGGATGTTGCCGCCGCTCAGCGTGTCGACCTTCCGCTCGCTAGCGGCCATCGCCAGCGCGATCGCGGGCTCGCAGCCGGCGCTCTGCTCGCGGATCGCCGGCCAGTCGTACCCCGAGCCCTTGCGCGGCGCGTTTGGATCGCCGACCGCGAAGTGCTCGGCGACGGTCATGCCGGGGATCACCTCGTCGGAGATCGGGTCCTCGGCGATGACCGAGGCGCTGGCGCTGAGCGCGGCGCGCGACGAGGATCCACTGACGGGCGTGCCGTTGATGTGGATGATCCCGTCCTTCACCTTGGCAACGCCGGCGACGGCATCCGCGAGCTGGCGCTGGCCGCTGCCCGCGACGCCGGCCACGCCTACCACCTCGCCGCGTTCGACTTGGAAGGTGGCGCTCTCAAGGGCGAGGTGCCCGCGCTCGTCGGCGACCGACAGGTCGCGGACCAGCAGCGCGGGCGGCAGGGTGCCGTGACCGGCGGCAGGCGAGGTGTGTTCGCGGGTGAGGGAGGCGATGCGCCGGCCGACGACGGCCTCGATGAGTTCCTCGTCGGTGAGGTCGTTCGGGTCGCCGTCGACGATCGTGGGCTTGCCGCCGCGCAGCACCGTCAGCCGGTCGCAGACCGCGCGGATGTCGGTGAGCTTGTGGGTGATGATCGCGACGGCGAGCCCGCGGGCGCGCAGGCCGTCGATCGTGCCCATCAGCGCGGCCGCCTCCTGCGGGGCCAGGAGGCTCGTCGGCTCGTCGAGGATCACGACCTTGGCGCCGCTCAGCAGCACCTTCAGGATCTCGACTTGCTGGCGCTCGCTCATCGAGAGATCGCGGATCAGCCGCTCGGGGCGCACGGCGAGCCCCAGCTCGTCGGCGAGCGCGCGGAGCCGGTCGGCGACGTCGCCGGAGCGGAACATGCGCGGCAGGTCGGGGAGCGCGAGGGCCACGTTCTCCGCGACCGACAGCGCCGGCACGAGACGGAAGTCCTGGAAGACGAGGCCGATGCCAGCAGCGCGGGACGCGGCGGGGCTGCCGAGCTCGATCTCCGCGCCGTCGCGCACGATCGTGCCGCCGTCCGGGGTGTAGACGCCGTAGAGCATCTTCGCGAGCGTGCTCTTGCCGGCGCCGTTCTCGCCGAGGATCCCGTGCACCTGCCCGTAGTCGAGCGTGAGGTTCACGTCGTCGTTGGCGATGAGGTCGCCGAACACCTTCGTGAGGCCGGTGGTCCGGAGTGCAGTGGTCGCCGGGGTGGTGTCTGCCGGTGCGGCAGCGACGGTGCTCATCGCGCCTCCTCTGGGTCGAACGCGCGCCGGAGGACTTCGCTCACGCGGTCTTCGACGACCGAGGCGCTGAGGTTGATGTGGGCTTCGAGGAGGGAGGCCGAGCGATCGGGATCGCCGCCGGTGACGGCGTCGAGGATCTCCAGGTGCTCCCGGATGGTCGCGGCGACACGGCCGGGCTGACGGAAGTCGTGGACCCGCAGCAGGCGCAGCCGGTCGTTCACGTCGCCGAGCGCCTCCACGATCGCGCCGTTGCCAGCGGCGCCCGCGAGGCGCAGGTGGAAGTCTTCGTCGAAGCGCACGAAGGCAGCGTCGACGAAGCCGTCGTCGTAGCGAGGGTCGGCGAGAAGGCGCTGCCAGTCCTGCTGCAGCTCGGCGACCGCAGCGTTGGCGGCCGGATCGGCGGCGGCCGTGCGGCGAACCATCGAGAGCTCGAGCAGCAGGCGCAGGTCGTAGAGCTCCCGCATCCCGGAGATCCGCGGCGGCTTGGGGGTGAGCGCGCCCTCGGAGTTGCGGATCAGGTGACCGTCGGCTTCGAGCTGGCGGAGTGCCTCGCGGGCAGGCGTACGGCTCACGTTGAAGCGCTCGGCGACTCGACCCTCGCGGAGCGTCTCGCCGAACGGATGAAGGCCGTGAAGCAGCTCGTCGTAGAGCGCGCGGTACACCTGCTCCATCCGCGAAATCGAAGATGCTTCCTCGGTGTTCCGCTCGGTATACCGATCCGAATACATGGCCGCGCAAGGTATGGACGGCCGACGCACGGCTCCTTGTCCGTCCGGCTAAGGACTTGCGACGAGGAATGTCACGGTCGGCGGATTCCGGTCGACCGGGGGACGCGGAAATCGTTTGCGCGTGGGAGTCGCGCGTTCGGGGGGTGAGAGCCGAGGGTGGCTCGAAGGCTCGAGCGGGCCCGGGATCGCAACGCTCCGCGGAGCGGCGAGGCCTCAGGTGAGCAGCTTCTCGACCGTTCGCAGATTGCGCGTGGTGGTCGTGCGCTTGTACTTGGCCTTCGAGGAGGCCTTGCCGACCACGCTGTGAAGCGTCTCGCCCTTGGTGACCTCCCAGTAGAGCACCGAGTGCGGCCCTGGCTTGGTTTGCTCGAGCGCTGGATCAAGGTCGCCGATCACGCCGAGCTCCTTGGCCGACGCACCGTCCTCGCTGAAGATCACGTACGGCTGCTTGTCGTCGTCGCTGCGCTCGAACGGGTAGCCGTCGACGATCTCGCGGATCTGGCCGAGGTCGTACACGAGCACCCAGGCGTCGTAGCCGAAGGTGTCGCGCAGCACCTGCTGGGCCGTCTCCTTCACCTTCGCGGGCTTGTCGGCGGAGTCGAGGAGCACGTTGCCGCTGGCGAGCAGGGTCTTCACCTCGTCGAAGCCGGCATCCGCGAAGGCATCGCGGAGCACCGCCATCTTCACCTTCACGCCGCCGACGTTGACGCCTCGCAGGAGCACCGCGTACCGCATGGCTGCCGACCCTATCCGCCGAACGACGCGCCGTCGCGAACAGGCTGAGCCCGCTCCACGCTACGCCGCTCGCCGGGCTAGGGTTGACCCCATGCCTGGCGACGCGGCAACCATCGCCGTCGAGGTGTTGCGCGTGTTCTGCGACGAGTACGGCGACCACGGCAATCCGCTCGGCGTCGTGCTCGACGGGGCTTCGCTGCCCGGCCGCGCGGCGCGGCAGGAGCTGGCCTACGAGCTCGGATTCTCGGAGACGGTGTTCGTCGACGGGCCGGCCGGCGCCCCGGCCGACGTCGCCGTGCAGATCTTCACGCCGACGGCCGAGCTGCCGCTCGCGGGCCATCCGCTCGTCGGCACTGCATGGCTGCTCGCCCAGGAGGGCGAGGCGCCGGCCGCGCTCGTGCCGCCGGCCGGCCGCGTCGAGTGCGCGGCGTCCGAGCACCACGCCGAGATCGTCGCCAATCCGGCGGCAGCGCCGGTGTGGCACCTCGCCCAGCGACCGGCGCCCGATGACGTGAACGGCCTGGACCCCGCCGACTTCGGCCCGGAGGCCCACGACTACGTATGGGCGTGGCTCGACGAACACGCTGGGCTCGTCCGCGCCCGCTCCTTCGCGTCGGGCAAGGGCATCCGTGAGGACGAGGCCACCGGTTCGGCGGCGCTGGTGCTCTGTCGCGAACTCGGGCGGGCGATCCGGATCCGGCAGGGTCGCGGCTCGGTGATCGATGCGACGCCCGAGGCGGGCGGGCTCGTGCGGGTTCGCGGGCGGGTCGTGCGTGACGAGCGCGTGTCCATCGACGGTTGAGTCCGGAGCTTGACGCCGGACTGGACACTCGTACGTCCGTGGAGTTGTGCCAAACCGGTTGGCAATCGGTCCAGCCTGCGCTAAACCTTGTGGGGCGACGCCGCGCCGGGTCTCTTGCGGCGGAGCAGTCCCACAACTCACGTGTTTGATTTCCGAGGGCGGCTGATTCAGCCGCCCTCGGTCGTTCTCGGGCCCGTTCGCTGCGACGGTGCGTGAGCGCGGCATTGGGCGCGACGTCCGGTGGTCTAGGATCACGGGGAATGTCGGCCAATGAGACCCGCGACCTCATCGAGCACGCCGTCGAGCGGATGCTCAACGAACTGCCGGCCCTGAGGAAGCTCCCACTGACGTTCCAGCTGGAGCTCCGCGGCCGCGGGGACAAGCAGCTCTACCGCGTGCAGCTTCCCGGCAACGACTCGCCACCCAGCATCGAGAAGGGCATGGGGGAGGACGCGAAGCTCATCCTCGGCGTCACGCGCCCGCACTTCAACCAGCTCGCCGACAAGGGCACGATCGCCATGTGGCGCGAGGCCTTCCGCGGCGGCCACGCCCACGTCGCCGGCCCGCCCCAGATCATCAAGCTGATCGTGAACGTGGTCGAGCGCCACGAGGCGCGCGCCGCTGCCCGGCGCCACTAGCTCCGTCATGAGCGAACCAGACGTCACCACGGGCGAGGGTTACTCCATCTCGAGCCTCGACCGGCTCGGAGACGGATTCGGCTTCCGCAAGATCCGCACGCCGATGGGCCTGACGGCCTTCGGAGCGAATGCCGTGACCCTGCCGCCGGACTACCCGACGCGCAATCACTTCCACGAGGAGCAGGAGGAGCTCTACTTCGTGCACCGCGGCACGATCGAGTTCACCTTCGGCGACGGCACCACGCACCGCGTGGAGGAGGGCGGGCTCGTGTGGGTCGCGCCGCACACCGTCCGCCAGCTCCGGAGCGTCGGCGAAGGCGCGATCTACCTGTGCGTCGGCGGCAAGGACGGTTACGTCCCGCGCGACGGGCGCCCCGGGCCGACGCCCGCCGGGGAATAGCCCTTCCGATTGCAACAACTCGTGCACGGCGTCTGCCGTGCAGGAGACGATGCAGGGCTCGTCGACGGCGCCGGTACCACTGATGGCGTGTCCTACGCCAACGCCCTCCGACGCACCTTCCGCCCGCAACGCCTCGCGCCGCTGGCGCTCCTCCTCGGCGGCCTCGCCGGCGCCGCCCCGGCCGCGCACGCCTACCCCGTGCACGTCGTCACGCCGGGGGAGACGCTGAGCGGCATCGCCGCCGCCAACGGGATGCAGGTCGCCCGCCTCGCTGCAGCCAACGGCCTCTCGTGGGACGCCGTCGTCATCGCCGGCCAGAGCCTGCAGGTGCCGCCGGCCGACGGCCTCTACACGTCGACGAGCGGCCAGACCATGGGCTACGCCACCTCGACCACGCCGCAGACCGCGAACACCGCGGGTGTGGTGAAGACCAACACCGGCACGACCGTGCAGACCACCTCGGCCGTGGCGCAGAGCGGTGCGGCGTCGTCGGGCGCCGCCCACACCGTCTCGCCCGGCGAGTCGCTCAGTGTGATCGCGGCCCGTCTCGGCGTCTCCATCGCCGCACTCGCCGCTGCCAATGGCATCAGCGACCCGAACTTCGTGATGGCCGGCATCACCTTGAAGGCGCCTGCGCCCGGCACGACCACGTCGCCGGCTCCGTCGATGGTGCCCGTCGTCAGCAAGACCACCTCCACCACCGGAGCCACCGGCCCCGAGGGCGCCGCCGCCTACGCCGGCGCCGGCGCCGGCACCACGGCCGAGCGCCTCAGCGGCGACACGATCGGCTCGATCGCCGCGCAGCACGGCGTCCCCGGCAACCTCGCGAAGGCCATTGCCTGGCAGGAGAGCGGCTGGAACAACGGCCTCACCTCGTCGACGGGCGCCAAGGGCATCATGCAGGTGATGCCCGGCACGTGGGACTGGATCAACAGCACCCTCGCACGCCCGCCGCTGCAGTCGCACTCGGCCACCGAGAACGTCCGCGCCGGCAGCCTCCTGCTCAAGTCGCTGCTCCAGGCGACGGGCGGCAACGAGGCGATGGCCATCGCCGGCTACTACCAGGGCCTCAGCTCGGTGCGCTCGCGCGGCATGTACGACGACACGAAGCAGTACGTGAACAACGTGCTGTCGATCAAGAGCCGCTTCGGCGGCTGAACTGCCGCGCCGTCAGGCGTCGACGCGGTAGCTGAGTTCGAGCTCGTCGCCCGGCAGGCCGCGGATGCCCCAGTCGTGGCGGGGCGTCTCGATCAGCGTGATCTCGAGGTCGGCGGCGGTGACGCCTGCGGCCGCCGCGCGGGTGTAGAGCTGCGCGTAGAGCGCCTTCTTGCTCTCCACCGATCGGCCTTCGAAGAGCACGATCTCGATGATCGTGTAGTCCTCCGAGCGCCCGGCGGGGTAGACGAAGTCGGCTGGGTCGAGGCCGATGAACCGCTGGAAGCGCTTCTCAGGTGGCAACCCGAACGCCTCGACGAGCGAGGCGTGCACGAGCTCGCTCCACGCCTCACGGCGCGCGCGGAGGCGATCCGCGCGGCCGTAGAGCTTCACCTGCGCCACCTGAGTCGCTCCGTGGCGCGGGGCCGGGCTAGGCCTCGGTCGTGGTGGGCGACGGGGTGAGGCCCGCGGCGCGGCCGGCCTTCGCGAGGCGCTCGGCCATCTTGCGGTTGGCCTCGTCGATCATCTCGCCGTCGTAGATCGCAGCGCCCTGGTCGCCGCGGTCGGCGGCCTCCTCGTAGGCGGCGAGCATGCCCTCAGCGTGGTCGTACTGCTCCTGGCTCGGCGTGAAGATCGCGTTCACCACGTCGATCTGGGCCGGGTGGATCGTCCACTTGCCGTCGAGGCCGAGCGCGCGCACCAATTGCGTGCGGACCTTCAGGCCCTCCTCGTCCTTGAACGCGGCGTATGGGCCGTCGATCGCCTGGATGCCGGCGGCGCGGGCCGCAACGACGATCTTCGAGTAGAGGTAGTTGAGGTGGTCGCCCGGGTAGCCGGCGGGCGCGCCGCCGGCGATGAGGCCCTTCGCGTCCTCGATCTGCGCCTCAATGCCGATGCGGCCGAGCTCCCAGCCCTTGCTCATCTCGATCTGCGAGAGGAGCTTGCAGGTCATCTCGATGTCGCCCGGGGTTTGCACCTTCGGGAGCATCACGGCGTCGATCTTGTCGCCGGCGGCCTCGACGACGTCGATGAGGTCGCGGTAGTAGAACGGCGTGTCGGTGCCGTTCACGCGGTAGACGATCGTCTTCTGCGGGCCCGACGCCCAGTCGTTCTCGTTGAGCGCCTGGATGATCGCCCCGCGCGCCTCGGCCTTGGCGCCGCGCGCGACGGAGTCCTCGAGGTCGAGGAAGATCTGGTCGGCCGCGAGCGACGGCGCCTTCGCCAGGAACTTCTCGCTGCTGCCCGGCACCGAGTGGCACGTACGACGTGAGCGGGTCGGGCGGGACGGGGCGGACTGCAGGAGGACGCTCATGGCCCGGCATCCTGCCAGGCACGAGGCGCGGCGCGTCGGCTGATCATGGAAGCACCGCGCGGTGGAGCGTCGTTTGGCCTGCGAGGCCCGCGGATTGCGCTGTCTTCCCTGCCACGGTTCGGCTACGTTGCGTAGATGGTGCCACCTCGCGACACCGTGCCGGCCGGGGAGGCTCCCGCGAACGTCGAGACGCCGACGAACGCTCCCACGCTCGTGTTCGATCGTGCGGGTCAGGCGGCGATCGATGCTGCGCCGTTCTCGATCCTCGTCCTGGACGCCGCGCTCGGCATCGTGGCAACGAACCGCGTCGCCTCGCAGAGGATCGCGCGGCCGCGCGAGACGGTGATCGGTGCGCACGTCGCGACGCTGATGTCACCCCCGCTGTGGCTTCGCCTCGAACCGCTCTACCGGCGGGCGCTCGCCGGTGAGGAGGTGCACGAGCGCGAGGTCCTGATCTCCAAGGCGTCCGATTCGAAGGTGGAACGGCGATCGTTCTGCCTCGTGCCGATCGTCGAGGAGGCGCAGGTCGTCGGGGTTGCCGGGGCATTCACGGACTCGCCGATGCGTGAGCATGCGGAGCTCCAGCTGCGGGTGCTCACCGACCTCTACGCGATGCTCTCGCGCGCGAGCCGCGCCGCCGCAGTGAGCGCGACACCGCAAGAGCTCTACCAGCGCGTCTGCGAGATCGCGGTGGAGACCGGCCATTTTCGCTGCGCTTGGGTCGGAGTGCCCGACGGCGAGGAGCTGACGCCAGTCACCACCGCTGGCGACGATCGCGGCTATTTCGAAGAGCTGTTCGTGTCGCTCGCCGATGGTGATCCACGCGCCGACGGGCCGATCGGACTCGCCACGCGGAGCGCAGAGATGCAGGTCGTCGACGACTTCATCGGGCATTCGGCCGGTCAGCCCTGGCAGGCGCGCGCCGAACGCTCGGGGCTGCGTGCGTGCGCGGCCATTCCGTTCACCTGCGGCGGGGAGGTGGCCGCAACCCTCACGGTCTACGCGCCAGATGTCGACTTCTTCACCGAGGAGCTCGTCCAGGCACTGGGGGAACTCGCACCGACGGTTTCACTCGCACTCGACCGGTTCGCTGCCGCGGAGGCCCACGATCGGCAGGAGCGCGAGCGCGAACGCCTCGAGGAGCAGCTGCGCCAATCGGCCAAGATGGAGGCGATCGGCACCCTCGCCGGCGGGGTTGCGCACGACTTCAACAACACGCTGACGGTCATCCGCAACACGTGCCGCCTGATGCTGGGCGAGGTGGAGGACCCCAAGCTCGAGCGGCGCATCCGGCAGATCGACGACGCTGCTGAGAGCGCGGCGAGCCTCACGTCCCAGCTGCTCACCTTCGGTCGCCGGCAGGTGGTGCGGCGTGAGGTCCTGCCGGTCGACGAGGTCGTGCAAGCCTCGATGACGATGGTCCGGCGCATGGTGCGCGAGTCGATCTCGATCGCCACTGACTTCGGCGCCCAAGGCGCCCGGATCGAGATCGACCGCGGTGACCTGCAACAGGTGCTGCTCAACCTCGCGGCGAACGCTCGCGACGCGATGCCGTCCGGCGGGCGTCTCGCGGTGCGTACGGCCGTCGTGCACGTCGACGATGCGCGCGCGGCCGAGCGCCTCGGCCTCGAACCGGGCAGCTACGCGTACGTGGAGGCCTCCGACACGGGCGTCGGCATGGATCGAGCCACGCTCCACCGGATGTTCGAGCCGTTTTTCACGACGAAGGAGTTCGGCAACGGGCTCGGCCTGGCCACGGTCTTCGGCGTCGTCCGCGACGCCGGCGGGCATGTCTGGGCCTACAGCGAGCCCGGGCTCGGGACGACCATGCGCCTGTACTTCCCGCTCACCGCCGAGCCGGAGCTCCCGGCCGCGGCGGTGCGCGAGCGCACGCCGCTGCGGTCCGGGAGCGAGACGGTACTCGTCGTGGAGGATTCCGAGATGCTGCGCCCGATCGTCGCCGAGATGCTCACGCAGGCCGGCTACCGCGTGCTCACCGCCGTCGACGGCGTGCACGCGCTCGAGGTGTCGGACGAGCACGACGGCACGATCGACCTCGTGCTCACCGATGTGGTGATGCCGCGCATGAATGGGCGAGAGCTCGCCGAGCACCTCGCGGCGAAGCGTCCGGGCGTGCGGGTGATCTACACGTCCGGCTACCCGGCTGACACCGTGGTGCGCCACGGCATCGCGGAGGCCAGCGTCGCGTTCGTGCAAAAGCCCTACGTCGCCGACGAGCTCCTCGCGCAGGTGCGGATCGTCCTCGACGAGGCCCGGGCGTGACGCCCGAGCACGAGCAGCTCGTCGACGCGGCGCGCGTCGTCGAGGCTGTCGCCGCACAGCGCGAGCTCATCGCGCGGCACCTGCACGACGAAGCTGTCCAAACCGTCAGCGTCGCGGCGCTGCGCGCCGAACTCGTCCGGGCGGCCACCGGCGGCGGCGAGGAGATCGACGAGTTGCGCGACGCCCTCAGGATGGCAACGCTGCAGATCCGCGCCGTGATGGATTCGCTTCGTCGGCCCGTGGTGACGACCGGAGAACTCGCACGGTCGCTGCGTGAGCGCCTCGGCGCGGCGGGACCCGTCGAGGTGATCGATGGGAGCGCCCACCATCCGCCCGAGCACGTGGCGTTGGTGCTGTGCTGGACGGCTGAGGAATGCGTCCGCGTGCTCCGTCGCCGCTACGGTGACGCGTCGTTCAGCGTGAGCCTGCATGCGCGGGACGGTGGATTCGGGCTCGACGTCGCGGCGTCATCGGAAGACCGTGCACTTGAGGCCGGTGAAGCACCCGACGGCGCCGTGCGACTGGTGTCGATCTTGGGCGGCAGCATCATTCCCGATCCGTCGTCGCCGGGAACCGCGCGGTTCAGCGTGCACGTGCCCTGGAACCATCGGCCTCCGATCGCCTGATCGAATCGGCGCCCCGCCCACCAGCGAGTCAGATCTGCGGGGAATCACGGACGGTTTGCCGATCGCGGCGGGCTACCGTCGGCCGATGTCGGCGACGCAGAACGGGACGTATGGTTCGGCGACGGTGTACGTGGCCGACAGCCACGAGCAACCACACGTCGAGCCTGCCGCACTCGCGCTGATCGATGCCTCGCCGTGCGCTGCGGTGATCGTCGATCGCGATCGTCGATGCGTAGCGGCCAACGAGCGGTTCGCGCGTCTCGCTGGCGTTCCCGTCGAGGCGATCATCGGCCGAGCCGTTGGGGACTTCACGCCGGCCGCGCTCGTGGAACGCGCGGCCGAACTGCATCGGCGCGCCCTCGAAGGCGAGACGATCGCCGGCGAGGTGCTCCGCGCCGAGCCGGATGATGCTGATGGGCCGATGGTCGCGCTCCACCTCACGCCATTCCGGGACGCGTCCGGGCGCGTCGCGGGAATGGCCTGCGTGTACTCCGACGAGCCGATGCGTCGTCGCGCCGAGGAGCAGCTCCAGGCGCTGGCCAAGCTTCGCGAGATGCTGACTCGGGCAGCTGAGGCGGCCGTCGTCTGCGCAACGCGTCAAGAGCTGTTCGAGAAGGTCTGCCAGTTCGCCGTCTCCGTCGGCGGCTTCTCGAGCGCGTGGGTGGGTGTGCCCTCCGGCGACACGATCGTCAACGCCGCATCAGCGGGGCCAGAGGCTGATTTCGTCGCCGGGCTCACCATCAGCACCGACCCTGCCGATCCACGCTCGCACGGCCCGACCGGGCAGGCGGCCCTCACCGGGAACCCTCAGATCGTCAACGACTTCGCCGCGACGTTTCGCAGTCCGCCGTTCCACGCCGACGACGCTGCCCGGTGCCCGCGCTCGGCGGCCGCGTTCGCGTTCCACGAGCGCGGGCGTGTGGCAGCGACCTTGTCGGTCTACGCGGATCGCGCCAACGTGTTCACGCCCGAGATCGTGGGCGCGCTGGCGGAGATCATGCCGATCGTGTCGTTGGCGCTCGACCGCCTCATCGACGCCGACGACCGCGAGCGTCACGAGCAGGCGCGAGTTGCGTTTGAGGAGCAACTGCGTCGAGCCGCGAAGATGGACGCGATCGGAACGCTGGCAGGAAGCGTCGCCCACGACTTCAACAACACCCTGACCGTCATCCGGAACGTGTCACGGATCCTCCTCGACGACGCGCTCACCGACGAGCACCGCAGACGTGTCGAGACGATCGACCTCGCTGCGGAGAGCGCGGCCGGCTTGACGGCTCAGCTCCTGTCACTCGGGCGCCGCCAAGTCATCCGCCCGAAGCGCTTCTCGCTCGACGACCTCGTGCAGGAGAGCGCGCCGCTCGTCGACCGGCTCGTAGGCGCTTCGGTACGGGTGCACCGAGCGCTCGACGCCGCCGGTACCTCAGTGCTGATCGATCGGGGAGAGTTTCAGCAGGCGCTGCTCAATCTCACGGCGAACGCCCGCGATGCCATGCCTGGTGGTGGCGCGCTGCAAATCAGGACGGCCACCACCCCGCGGGGGTCGCACAATGCGGTGCGGGGCGATTGCGGACTCGCCATCCTGGAGGTCCAGGACTCGGGCGTGGGGATGGACGAGGAGCGCTTGCGCCAGGTCTTCGAGCCGTTCTTCACGACCAAGGCGCTCGGCACGGGGCTCGGGCTCGCGACGGTCCGCGCGATCGTGGAGCGTGCCGGTGGGACGGTGGAGGTCGAAAGTGAGCTCGGAATAGGAACGACGTTCCGGCTGTGTCTGCCCCAAGTGCCGGGTCAGGCCGAACGCGCAGAAGAAGACGGAACACGTCGCACAGGGAACGAGCTCGGCGCGAACCCCGGAGAGACGGTGCTGGTCGTCGAAGACGCCGAGATGCTGCGCCCGATCGTCGGCCAGATGCTTGCCCGGGCCGGGTATCGGGTGCTGTCGGCGGCGGACGGCGTCGCCGCGCTGGAAGTCGCCGACGCGCACGACGGACGAATCGATCTCGTCCTCACCGATGTCGTGATGCCGCGGATGAGCGGCGGCGAACTGGTGGAACGCCTTGCGCGTACTCGCCCCGATATCGCCGTCCTCTTCACGTCGGGCTACCCGGCGGACATCGTCGCGCGTCACGGCATCGAGCAGCAGGGAGCGGCGTTCGTGCAGAAGCCGTACGTCGCCGAAGACCTTCTGCGCCAGGTGCGGACGACGATCGACGCCGCCGGTCGACCCGCCTAGCCGCAGTTCGGGCCGGACTCGTCGCGCAGATGCTCCAGCACCGGCGTCGTTCCGTCGCCCGCGCCGGCCGCCGCCGGCTCGAAGCCGAGTGCGAGGGAGTTCATGCAGTAGCGCTCGCCGGTCGGCTGGGGGCCGTCGTCGAACACGTGCCCGAGGTGGGAGTCGCAGCGGGCGCAGCGCACCTCCGTGCGCACCATGAAGTGCGACCGGTCCTTGACGAGCTTCACGCGATCCTCGCCGAGCGCCGCCCAGAAGCTGGGCCAGCCGGAACCCGACTCGTACTTCGTCGACGAATCAAAGAGCTCGAGCCCACACGCGGCGCAGGTGAAGGTGCCGTCGTCCTTCACGCTCAGCAGCTCGCCGGTGAACGGCCGCTCCGTGCCTGCTTGGCGGAGCACCTGGTACTGCTCGGGCGTGAGCCGCTCGCGCCACTGCTCCTCGGTGAGCTCGATCTTCTCCATGACTCCAATGTAGGACCAAGCCGTGACGCGCCCGTGAACGCCCGCCGGTGAGCGCCTAGGGTGGGTGACCATGGACGTCGTCATCGTCGGGGCCAACGGCCAGATCGCGCGACTGCTCGGTGAGCGGCTCGTTGCGCGTGGTGATGAGGTCCGCGGCGTGGTGCGGTCGGCCGAGTACGCCGAGGCTCTCCAGGAGGCGGGCATCCAGCCGGTGCTGATCGATCTCGAGGCCGACTCGGCTGAGGACGACCTGGCTCATGCCTCGCACGGCGCCGACGCGCTCGTCTTCGCCGCCGGGGCCGGGCCAGGGAGTAGCAGCGAACGCAAGTGGACCGTCGACTATCAGGGCGCCGTGCATACCGTGACGGCGGCCGGGCGCGTCGACGTGCCGCGCGTGATCGTCATCAGCGCCATGGGCACCGACGATCCGCCACAGGACGACAGCACCTTCTCCGTCTACCTCCAGGCCAAGGCGAAAGCCGACGTGCACGTGCGCGGCGCCGGTGTCGGTCACACGATCGTGCGGCCGGGGCGCCTCACCGACGATCCGCCGACCGGTCGGGTGCAAGTGGGCCGTCACGTCGACCGCGGCGACATCTCCCGGGCCGATGTCGCCGACGTGCTCGTGGCGGTACTCGACAACGAGTCGGCGGCGGGCCGCACCTTCGAAGTGGTGGCCGGTCCGGCGCGGATCGAGGATGCGATCCCGGGGCTTGCCGACATGCACGACACGCTCGACTGAGCGCCGGAAACGCCTCGGACCGGACGGCGGCACGACAATCCGCCGACGAGCGGTCGCACGCGCATTAAGGTCGGGAGCATGGCCTCGCCGACTGGAACCGCCCCCTCCTCGACGGCTGCCGCCGTCGCCGAGACCGCCGACATCGACGCCGTCGTCAACGCAGCCGCCGCAGCGGCGGAGAGCTGGGCCGCCGTGCCGTTGCTCGAGCGCGCGGCGATGCTCGACCGGCTCGTGGCGCGCACCGACGAGGTGTCGGGCGCGTGGGCGCAGGCCGGCGTGCGGGGCAAGGGCCTGCCGGAGGGCTCGCCGCTGATCAGCGAGGAGTGGATGGGTGGCCCGTGGGCGCTCATCGCGGGCGCGACCGCCTACGCCGAGACGCTGCGCGCGATCGCGGGCGGCGGGCTGCCGTTCCCCGACTCGGCCGTGCATGAACGCCCCGACGGCCAGCTGCTCGTCGACGCCTACCCCACGAGCCTCACCGAGCGGCTGCTCCTGCAGCGCTTCCACGCGCAGGTGTGGATCGATCCGGCCGTCTCCCGCAACGAGCTCGCCGGCACCGTGGCCCAGCTCTACGCCGGCGACGGGCCGGCCGACCGCGGTGTCTGCGCGGTGATGGGCGCCGGCAACATCGCATCGATCACGCCGCTCGACGTGATCTACGCGCTCTTCGCCGAGGGCTTCACGGTCGTCACCAAGCTCAGCCCGGTGAACGGCTACCTCCAGCCGCAGCTCGAGCACATCTTCGGCGAGTTCATCGACCGCGATTGGGTGCGGATCGTGCAGGGCGACGCGACGATCGGCGAGCAGCTCGTGACGCACCCGAAGGTACGCGCCGTGCACGTCACCGGAAGCGGCGCCACGCACGACGCCATCGTCTTCGGCTCGGGCCAGGAGGCCGCGGAGCGCCGCGCGGCCGGCACGTCGCGCCTCGACAAACCGGTGACGGCGGAACTCGGCGGCGTGACCCCGGTGATCGTCGTCCCGGGCAAGTGGAGCGCTCGCGACCTTCGCTTCCAGGCCGATCACATCGCCACGCAGAAGCTCATGAACTCGGGCCACAACTGCATCGCGACGCAGATCGTGGTGATGCCCGCCGACTGGGACCAGGCCGAGGCGTTCACCCATCACCTCGAGGCCGCGCTGCGGCGCCTGGCCGTGCGCGACGAGTACTACCCCGGCGCCGAGAGCCGCCACGCCTCGATGCTCGCCGCGGCGCCTGGGTGCGAGGTGATCGGACGCGGCGACCCGGCGCTGCTCGTCGCCGAGCTCGACGCGACCAAGGACGAGCCCGCATTCACGATCGAAGCGTTCGGTGGGTTCCTCGGGATCGTCCGGCTGCCGGGCGACACCGACGCGTTCCTGCGCGCCGCGACCGAATTCGCCAACGACCGCCTCGCCGGCACGCTCGGCGCGAGCGTGATCGTCGACCCGAAGACGGCGAAGGCGCACGCGGCCGGCCTCGACGGGCTGATCGCGGGGCTGCGCTACGGCGCCGTGTGCGTGAACGCCTGGGCGGCCGTCGCCTTCCTCCTGCCCCGCTGTAGCTGGGGTGGCTACCCGGGCGCGACGCTCACCGACATCCAGAGCGGCACCGGCATCGTCCACAACGCCTACCTCCTCGGTCGCGTGCAGAAGTCGGTGGTCACCGCGCCGTTCCGGCAGTCGCCGACGCCGCCGTGGTTCGTCACCAACAAGACGAGCGCCGTCTCGGCCGAGCGGATCAGCCACCACGCGGCGGATCCGACCGTCGGCAAGCTGCTCGGCGTGTTCGCGTCGGCGCTGCGCGGCTAGGCCAGCACGGGCGGGCGCGCCTCAGGCGTGCGGCTGGACTTCGACGAGCACGTACGGCGAGCGCAGCACGAGCCGGTCGGGCTCGAGCGACCCTGATCGCAGAATCTCGCGGATCTCCGCCTCGGTCTCCGGCCAGCGTTCGGGGTCGACGGCGCGCTTCGCCGCGCGCCAGGCCGGCTGGTCGGCGAACATCGCGTCGACCCAGGCATCCGGCGAGGAGGCGGTGAAGTCGACGAACTCCTCCGACGACGTGATCGCCGCAGCGCCGCCCGGTACGAGCGCGGCGAGGAAGTCGGGCTCGTCCCAGCGCGGCGGGGCTTCGCCGCCGGGCGACTCGTCGGGGATGCCGCGGCCGAAGCCGCCATCGTCGTCGCCGGCGGGGTTAGCCGGGGCCTCGGCGACGGCGCGGCGCATGGCCATCGACACCTCGGCGAGCGGTCCCGCCGTGCGCCACGCCGTGTAGAGGAAGCGCCCGCCGGGCGCGAGCACGCGCAGCACCTCGCGGGCCGCTTGCTCGGGCTCCTCGCTGAAGATCACGGCGAAGTTCGAGACGATCAGGTCGGCGGAGCCGTCCGGCAGCGGCAGCGCCTCCGCCGGGGCCTCGATGGTCGTCGCGTCGGAGAACCCGGCAACAGCGAGGCGCTGCGCCGTGACGCCCAACAGGCGCGGGGCCGGCTCGACGGCCGTCACCGTCGCGCCGCTGCGCGCGAGCGGCAGCGTGGCGTTGCCGTCGCCGGATCCGAGGTCGATCGCGCGCTCGCCCGGCTGTGGCGCTGCCTGCTCGAGCAGACGCTCCGCGGCGGGCCGGAGGGCGGGGGAGAAGAGCTCGTAGGTGCCGTCGCCCCAGTCGAGTGCATCGCTGGCCATAGGGACGGTTCTATCGCGTCATGATGCGGCGCGTGGCCCAAACCCCTGTTGAGCGCGACGCACGCATCCTGGCGATCATCCGCGCGATCCCGGAGGGGTTCGTGCGCACCTACGGCGACATCGCCCCGCGCACGCCGCGGCTCGTCGGCAAGGTGCTCCGCGACTGCGACGATCTCACCGTCCCCTGGTGGCGCGTGGTGCGCGCCGACGGCAGCGTGACCCAGGGCGAGCGGCAGCTGGCGCTGCTGCGCGAGGAGCTCGTGCCGCTGCGGGGCAGCAAGGTCGATCTCGCCGATGCGCGGTTCCCGCTGCCGCCCGGCGAACTCGACTGATTCGCGGCGGATGTAACGCGCAGGCCGCCGGAGGCCAAGAAGAGGCATGGCACGCTACGACCCAGGGCGCATCGGCCACGACCCGGAGGCCTTCGACGCGTTCTACCGCGAGCACGTCGAGCTGATCCAGCGGTTCGTGGCCCGGCGCGTGAACGATCCGCACCGCGCCGCCGACCTCACCGCCGAGATCTTCCTCGCGGCGATCGAGTCGGCCAACGCGTTCGACCCCGCCCGCGGCAACCCGACCGCCTGGCTCTACGGCATCGCGCGGGTGGTGGTGAGCGGGGACTACCGCCGCGCCGCCCGGGAGGAGCGCGCCAACGCGCGCTTCGCCGGCCGCGAGCTGCTCGACGACGACGATCTCGCGCGCAGCCGCGACCGCCTCGATGCCGCCGCCCAGCAGCGCGCACTGCACGAGGCGATGGCCGCACTGCCGGAGGGCGAGCGCGCCGTGCTCGAGCTCGTCGCGCTCGACGACCTCAGCCTCGCCGACGCCGCCGACGTGCTTGGCATCCGGCCCGTGACGGCGCGCGTGCGGCTGCACCGCGCCCGGCGCCGCCTGCGCGAAGTCCTTCCGGAGGCCGCCGCCCCCGACCCAGACCTGCCCGCCGCCACCACGACACCCATGGAGGCACGATGATCACCCACGACCCCCAGCGCGACGACACCTTTGAGGACCGCCTCGGCGCCGAGCTGCGCGCATTCGTCGCCGAACGGCCCGCGCCGGTCGCCGCCGCACCCGTCACGAAGCGCCGCCGCGCGACCCGGCCAGCGATCGCGCTCAGCGCGATCGCCACGACCGCCGCCGCCGGCGCGCTCCTGATCCCGGGCGGTTCGCCCGCCTACGCCGTCGAGGGCAACGACGACGGCACGGTCACGATCGAGATCAAGGACCTCGCCGACGCCTCGGGCCTCGAGGAGGACCTGGCCGACGCGGGCGTGAAGGCCGTGGTCGACTACCTCTCGCCCGGCAAGGTGTGCAAGGACGGCCGGTTCGATCCGGCGCAGATCCGCACGCCCATCAGGCAGGGCTTCAGCTCGGACGGGACCGGCTCGCTCACCGTACGCCCCGCCGATTTCGCCAAGGGCACGACGCTCGTGATCACGAGCGCGATCGGCACGCACTCGACCCTCACGACGATCGGCGTGGCGAAGGGCGCGGTCGGCGCCTGCGTGCCGGTCGACGCAAAGCTCCCTGAGCTGCCGCCGCTGCCCGCGACCAAGGACGGCAAGCTCCACGAGGTGAAGCGCGGCATCGCGCCGGGCGAGGGGGTGCCGCCGGCGGGCGAGGGCGACGTGATCGTGCAGGGCTCGTCGGCCAAGGGCGAGCACGACGGACCGAGCACATCGGTGTCCGGCACCGCCTCCGGTGGCATGCCGGAGGGCGGCGCGTCGCTCGAATCTGCGGATCGCTAGATCCCGCGGCGGGCAGCCGCGAGCCGCAGGCGTGGCGGCGGAGGGCTTGGCGCCCTCCGCCGTGCGCGCGTTCCTAGTTCTTGGGCGTGAGCTTCACCGACACGGTGTTGCCGCCGCCGGAGGTGAGCGGCGACACGAGGCCGTTGAGGATGCCGCAGCCGTTGAGATCACTGATCGCGTAGGTGCCGCCGAGCGTGCCGCCGACTCCGGTCGCGTCGAACGCCCCGACCGAGCTGAGCGCGAACGTCGAGAGCGACTTCGTCTGACAGTTGTTGCCGCCCGCGAGCGGGATCGCCCCAAACGCCTTCACGCTCTTGACCTTGATGCGGAGCTTGAGGTCCGCGGTGAGCTGATCATCGACGAGCTTCCCGGTCGTCGGTCCTGAGGGGACGAATCCGAGGCCCACCGTCACGGGCAGGAACCCGAGCGCCATGAGGCGGCCCTGCGTGTCGTTGAGGACGGTCGTCGCCGTGTAGTTCCCAGTGGTGACGTCCACGAGCGCATCGATCGATCCCGTCAGTGGGAGCGTGCCCTTCGTGAGGGTCTTCACCGTCGTCGAGCCCGTCAGCGTGTAGCTGAACTTCGCCGTCACGCACCCGGCGCAGAGGATCGGCGTCGGCGATGTCGTCGGGCTTGCCGTGGGAGTCGGCGCCGGCGTGGCGGTAGGGGTCGGTGTGGCGGTGGGCGTCGGCGTCGGTGTGAGCGTGGGTGCCGGGCTCGGCGTCGCGGTGGCCGTGGGGGTCGGTGTAGCCGTGGGCGTTGGGGTCGGCGTTGCGCCGTCGTACGTGAACGTCGATGCGGCCGTATCGATCGACTCGCCGGCCTCGGTACGCACCCGCACCGAGACGGGGCCGGGAGCGTGAGGCGGCGTCACGATGCCCAGGCGCACCGGATCGCCCTGCTGGTAGTTCGGATCGGCGAAGACGTTGTAGACGAGGCTCACGTCCTGGCCGTCGATCGTGAAGCCCTGGGTCCCGATGTTGGTGAAGCGCGTTCCGAGCTGGACGAACGTGCCGCCGGCCGCAGGCCCGTGGGAGGGCGAGAGCGAGGAGACCTGCGGCAGGTTGCCGCCCTCGGGGCCGGTGAACGTGAGGTACCCGGAGCCGGTCAGGCTGCTGCCATCGAGGCCGGAGAGCACGACCTCGAGCTCGCCGGGATAGACGAGCTCGGGTGTCGTGACGCGCAGCTCGGTGTCGGACACGACCTCGAGGTCGGTGCCCTGCCCCTCGTCGAAGGCCGACGGGCGCCAGAACGCGACGCTGTCGACGCCGCCGAGGTTCACGCCCGTGATCGTCAGACGGGTCGGCGTAGAGGTCGAGGCCGCGGTGATGCTCAGTCCGCGCAGCCGCGGCGCGGTGCCGGGCGCGACGTAGGTGAGATCGTCAGCCGAGGAGTCCGCCGAGGTGCCGTCCGGATTAGTGGCCCGCACGTCAACGGTGCCAGGCGCATGCGCCGGGGCGACGAATCGCAGCGCCGGCACGCCCTGCGCGTCGAACGCCGTGAACGGCACCGAGGCGCCGTCGACCGTGATCTGCGTGATGGTGGAGAGCTCGTCGCCGTAGACGATCTGGCGGGTGCCGCCCGCTTCATCGGCGATTCCGCTGGAGAGCCGGATGGTTGGCGCAGCCGCATGCGCGACCGCAGGCATGGTCGCGAAGCCGAGGGCGAGCAGCGCGAACAACGCGCCGTGGGGGCGGACGGGAGCGACGGGCATCGCGGCGCCTGCTTTCGAGTGGGACAGCGGGTGGGACACGAAGCCGGACGCGGGGGACGACCTACTTCACGGTGCATCTAACGCCACGCAGCGACTCCCGTCAACCCCGACCTGCCGTGCGGGCACACCGCCGTTTGCGCTGCGTGCTGGGATCGTCCCGCTCGCTTGCCGCGGGTGCAGGCCGATGCGAGACTCGCCGTATGCCTGTGCTCTCGGCGACGTTCGACGCGATCCCGGAGTCGCAAGCCTCGCTCGGCAGGGCGGGCGACGAACACACCGTGATCGTCGACCGCCCGGCGGGAGTTGCCGGCGGGCAGGGCCGAGGCCTGAACGGCGGGCAGCTCCTCGCGCTCGCCGTCGGCGGCTGCCTCTGCAACGACCTGCGGTACCTCGCGGCCGAGCACGCCGTCGACCTCGGAGCGTTCGGGATCGACGTCGACGTGAACGTCGAAGCGGGCGACGTGACGGCGGTGCACGCCACGATCCGGGACGCTGAGCGCCCGGATCTGATCGTCAGGCTGCTGCCGCTCGCCGAGGAGGCGTCGACGATCGTGCGGGCGGTGCGTAGCGGCGCACCGGTGACGATCACGCACGCTGCCGCAGAGCGCTGAGCGCCCGCACCGGCACATGCCGGCGCGGGGCCTGCCCGAAGGCTAGAAGCCGTAGGCCTCGGTGAGCTCTTCGTCGCCGTCGGCGAGCTGCTCGGCGAGATCGACGAGCACCTTCGCCTGCTTCCAGGTGGCGTCGTCCTGCATCTTGCCGTCGATCATGTGGACGCCCTTGCCGTCGGGGATCGCCTCGATGATCTTCTTCGCGAAGAGCACCTCCTTGGGATCCGGCGAGAACACCTTCTTGGCGATCGCGATCTGCGCGGGGTGGAGGCTCCACGTGCCGACGCAGCCGAGGATGAAGGCGGCGCGGAACTGCGCCTCGCAGGCGACGGTGTCCTTGATGTCGCCGAACGGGCCGTAGAACGGCAGGATGCCGGCGCTGGCGCAGGCGTCGACCATGCGGGCGACGGTGTAGTGCCACGGGTCCTGCTGTGCACGCACGCGGCCGGCCTCGAGATCCTCGGGATCGGTCGGGTCGGAGATCGACACGTAACCGGGGTGGCCACCGCCGACGCGGGTGGTCTTCATGCGGCGCGAGGCGGCGAGGTCGGCAGGACCGAGCGAGATGCCCTGCATGCGCGGCGAGGCGAAGGCGATCTCCTCGACGTTCGCGACGCCCGAGGCGGTCTCGAGGATGGCGTGGAAGAGGATCGGGCGCGTGACGCCGGCCTTGGCCTCGAGCTGGGCGACGAGACGATCCGCGTAGTGGATGTCGTCGGCGCTCTCGACCTTCGGGATCATGATGACGTCGAGCTGATCACCGATCTCGGTGACGAGCGTGGTGAGGTCGTCGAGCACCCATGGGCTCTCGAGCGAGTTCACGCGCGTCCACAGCGGCGTGCCACCGAGGTCGATCTCCTTGCCCACCTTCACGAGGCCGGCACGGGCCGCCTCCTTCTTGTCGACGGCGACGGCATCCTCGAGGTTGCCGAGCACGATGTCGGCCTTGGCCGCGATGTCGGGCAGCTTGCCGAGCATCTTCTCGTTGCTCGGGTCGAAGAAGTGGATCATCCGCGAGGGCGTGAACGGGATCTCGCGGAGGGGCTCGGGCGCGCCGGCGGCGAGCGGCTTGAAGAAATCACGAGGATGACGCACGCGCGGAATCCTACGCCCGGGACGCCTGCTGGCGCGTGCTGCCACGCACGCGCCGAGCGGAGGACGAAGCCGGGCTAGTACGCCGGGGCGGCCGCGCCCTCGGCGAGCGCCTTGAGCTGAGCGAGGCCCTTGTCGAAGTCCTTGCCGACGAGCTTGTCGACCGGCATCACCTTCGCGAAGAGCTTGCTCGCGAGCGTGTCGTTGCTCCCGCTCATGGTCCAGTCGACCTTCGTCGCGTCGCCATCGGGCGTGAGCGTGAACCGGATCTTGTTGTTGGCCTTGATCGGCTTGAGGAAGTTGAGGTCGAGGGCGACCTCCGAAGGGGTGACCGACGTGATCTCCATCGAGCCCTGGCCGGCCTTCCGGTTGCCACTCCACGCGTAGTGCGCACCGACGCCCGAATCGGCCCCGGTGAACTCACGGTTCAGATCGGGATCGAGGTCCTCCCACGGCGACCAGCCCTGCCAGCGGCGGAAGTCGACGAGCTCAGCGAGGATCACCTCGGGCGGAGCAGCGATCGTCGTACTGCGGGTCATCTGGAACTCGGACATGGCTGGATCTCCCTCGATTGCGGCGAACCTACCCCACGAAAGGGCAGGCGGCCAGGGGACACCGCCTACCGCAGCGGCTTGTGAGCGGCGGCCTCGGCCCAGGTGAGGTCGCCTGCCCCGGCGCGTGCGCTCGACGCCTTCGGGCGCAGGTCGATCTTCTTCCCGCCGATGCGCCCGGTGGCGTGGCCGCTCTCGGAGATCTTCACCGAACCGTTCGATGCCGATCCGGTGACGCGGAACACCGACGTGCCGCGCGAGTTGTAGGTGCCTGAGAGCTCGAGCCCCGGCACGAACTCGTACCGGCTCAGCGCCGCGCGGTGGTTGCCGCGCACACGGAGGTAGCCGCCGCGCAGGCCACCGAGCGAGCTCGGCAGATCGCCCGTGGCGAGGGCTGCCCCGACCACCTGCTGGCTGAGGTCGGTCATGGTCAGAAGGATCCCGTTCATGGTGCGGCCGACCTTCTTCGGCAGGCGCTTGACCGACGGCACCGCGGCGAGGTTGCGCGGCGGTTTGCGGGTAACGGGGAACGCGTTCTTCGTGGCACTGCAGTCGGCGGAGGCGACGCCGCCCTTGAGGAACACGTCGACCGCCGCCTGGGCGCACGTTCCCTGCTCGGCCGTGAGCACCGAGTGGCCGGTGAACGGCACACCCACGAGCTGCGCCTGCGGGAGCGCTGCCGCCACGCGCTGCGCATCCTCAGCCGGCGTGCGCGTGTCGTACTGGCCGGCGATCAGGAGTGTGCGCACGTTGGCCATCGCCGGGGGCGCAGCAGGGGCAGGACTCGCGTTCGGCCAGCCGACGCACAGCGACGGCAGGCCGGTGAGAGCCACGACGCTCGGGAAGAGACCCCAGGTCGCTGCCGGCTGCCCCTTCACGAACGCCTCGGCCTGGCTCATGCGCGCCGGCACGCCGGCGGCGCGGTCCCACGGCAGCGAGCCGGTCTCCTCGCACATCGTCGCGAAGTACAGGGAGCCGTCGCCCTCGCCGGACGACTGGTAGCCGGTGCCGGCGTCGCCGTTGTCGAGCCCGACGCTCCGGGCCGAGAGCCGCAGGAGCGGCGCGAGATCCTTCTGGATCGCCGCGTGCACCGCGCCGGGTAGCTCCGCGCGCACCTCGGGGTTGAGGTCGCCCGCCTGGATCACGTTGAGCAGGCCGGTCGGGCCGATCTTCGCGGTCTTGCGCTGGCCGGCGCCGGTGTACACAGGGCCGGACGCGTTGCGCCGCGCCAGGCGCGCCGCGAGCTTGCTCACCTCGGCGTTCACGTCGGGGCTGGCATCGGCGCAGGCCGTGCCGGCGCAGAGCGTCTGCCCGAGCACGCGCGGGAGGGTGGCGAGGGTGTTGCGCGCGAGGGCGTCCGGGCCGTCGAGCGGCACCGTCGAGTCGAGAATCAGGGAGTCGACGTTCTCAGGGTGCTGCGCGGCGTAGGCGAGCGCGACCTTGGTGCCGTAGGAGACGCCGAAGATCACGAGCTTCGAGTAGCCACCGGCGACGCGCAGCGCCTCGATGTCCTCGACGCTGTCGGCGGTACGGAAGAAGCCGCGCCGTGCGCCGATCTGCCGCGCGCAGTTGCCGACGACGTTTGCGATCGAGCCGCGTCCGTTGCGGAAAGCCGCACAACCGAGCAGCCCCGACTTGCCGGTTCCGCGCTGATCGAACACCAAGAGGTCCTTGTCGCCGAGCCCGGCGCCGAAGATGTCGGCGAAGGTGCTCGCGAACGGCTGCGCCGCCTGGCCCGGGCCCCCGGCCAACGCGATGATGGCGGTGGTCGCCTGCGGGATGGCCGTGGCCGGCTTGCGGGTGGCCGAGAGCGTGATCGATCCCGGCACGAGGCCTTCGCGGTCGAGCGGCACGCTCAGGCTCGAGCACTGGAAGCCACTGGGGCTGCAGGCGCGCCACGGAAGGGCGGCGTGTGCGGCGGGGGAGAGGCCGAGTGCGGCGACGAGGATGAGGAACGGGCCGAGCAGGGCCAGGGAGCTACGGGTGCGCACACGCCGACGGTACCCGCACGCGCCACCCCGAGGCGGCAGCTGGCGCCCATGTCTGTGCCAGGCATCGACCGTCCGCGAACTGCCCATCACGCTCACCTGATCGATCAACGATTCCCTAGGCTGCGGCCCATGAGTGCGCGCCGCGACCCGAGCAACGCCGAGATCGCGGCGGTCCTCGAGGAGCTCGGCGATCGCTACGAACTCGACGGCGCGATCGGGCACCGCGTGAACGCCTACCGCAACGCCGCCGACGCGGTGCGCTCGGCTCCTGGCTCGATCGCGGCGCTCGTCCGCGCCGGCACGGTCACCGAGATCCCGGGCATCGGCGCCACGCTCGAGGAGAAGCTCACCGATCTGCTGAACACCGGCGAGATCCCGGCCCTTACGAAGCTGCGGGCCAAGATCCCGGCCGGTCTGCTCGAGCTCACGCGCATGCGCGGCCTCGGCGCGAAGCGGGTGCGCAAGCTCTGGGACGAGCTCGGCGTTGACAGCCCCGATGCGCTGCGGGCCGCCCTCGCCGATGGCAGCGTCGCCGAGCTCAAGGGCTTCGGCGCGTCGAGCGCCGCCAAGATCCAGGCCATTCTCGATGCCGCCGCCGAGCAGGCCTCCCAGCCGCAGCGCACGCTGCTGCCGCGGGCCCTCGAGATCGGCGAGGCGCTGCGTGACGAGTTGCGGGCCCATCCGAGCAGCCACCGGGTGGAGCTCGCGGGGTCGGCCAGGCGGCAGGCCGAGAGCGTCAAGGATCTCGATCTCATCGCCACCGCAGACGATGCCGCCGCGCTGGTCGCGGCCTTCGCCGCATCGGAGTTCGTCGCCGAGGTGCAGTCGAGCGGCCCCAACGGTGCGCACGCCTCCACGCACGCCGGGCTCGACGTCGATCTGCGCATCGTCCCGCCGGCGCAGTTCGGCAACTTGCTTCAGCACTTCACCGGCTCCAAAGCGCACAACGTCGCCCTGCGTACAGCGGCGCAGGCGCGGGGGATCAGGGTGAGCGAGCGGGGCATCCTGTTCGAGGAGACGGGCGAGCTCGTCCGTTGTGACGACGAGGTGGCCGTCTACGAGACGCTTGGCCTCACGTGGGTGCCGCCGGAGCTGCGCGAGGACCGCGGCGAGCTGAGGCTGCAGGCGGGCGAGGTGCCGACGCTGATCGAACTCGCCGACCTGCGCGGTGATCTGCACCTGCACTCCACCAAGTCCGACGGGCGCGGCACGATCGGGGAGATGGCGCTGGCGGCGATCCAGCGCGGCCACGAGTACCTCGTCATCACGGATCACAGCGCGTCCCACGGCTTCGGAAACCACGTGACGGCCGACGAGTTGCGCCGCACGATCGAAGAGGTGCGCCAGATCAACGAGCAGCTGGACGGCTTCGAACTCCTCGCCGGCAGCGAAGTGAACATCGGCAGTACCGGCGAGCTCGACTACCCCGACGATCTCCTCGCTGAGCTGGATTGGGTCGTCGCCTCCGTGCACACCGCGTTCGGCAACGATCCGACGGCACGGATCATCGCCGCCTGCGAGCACCCGTCGGTCGATCTCATCGGCCATCCGACGGGCCGGATGCTCCCCGACCGCCCGGCCTACGACGTCGACGTGCCCGCGATCATCGCAGCCGCCTCGCGCACGGGAACCTTCCTCGAGATCAACGGCTCGCCCCGCCGCCGCGATTTGAACGAGTTCCACGCGCGCGCGGCGAAGGACGCCGGCGTCTTGCTCGTGATCGACTCTGACGCTCACGGACCCGAGACGCTCGACAACCAGCGCTGGGGCATCGCGACGGCGCGCCGCGCGTGGCTGACCGCCGACGACGTCGCCAACACCCGCTCCTGGGAGGAGCTCCGCGCGCTGCGCAAAGGCGGCCGCTGAGGCGCGCCGCGGCTCAGGCGTCGCCCGGGACGGCTGCCGCGGCCGGGTGCCACTGCGCTATCACCTGCTGGTGGCCGACGGCTGCACCCACCGCCGCGAGCGCGAGGGCGAAGGCCGCGAGCGCAGACGCCTCCCGCACGAGCGCCGCACCGATCGCGGCACCAAGGAGCATCACGCCGATCGCCGAGGCGCGGCGCACCTGATTGCGTCGCTCGCCGCCCCCGAGGCGCGACTCGGTGGCGAGGTCGGTGATGGTCGAGGTCGCGACGGTCGTCGGCAAGTCGCGGAACCCGAGCCGGCGCACAGTGGCGTTGCGGATGCCCATGGCTGTCGCGAGTACGACGACGACGAGGTAGCGCAGCGGCGAGTCGTCGGTGTCGAGCCCGGTGTGCAGGCCGGTGGTGAGCGCAGCGGCGATCGCCAGGAGGACCAGCTCCACGCGCGTGACCAGCTGCATCCAGACGAAGGGCCGCGGGTGCCAGGTGGCCGCGATCCGGCCGGCGATCACGGCGCCTGCCGCGAACGCACCGAGCGACGCGACCGTGCGGGAGATCGAAAAGCCGGGCGCGCCGCCCAACGCGAAGCCGATGAGCGCCAGGTTGCCCGTCATGTTGGCGGTGAACACGCTGCCGATCGCCAGATAGCTGACGGCGTCGATCACGCCGGTCGCGAACGTGAGCAGGAGCAGGGTGGGGGCGAGGAGCTTGCGCCGCTCGGATCGGCGGAGCGCCGCCTCGGCGGCGCCGGGGTCGACCGTTCGCAGCGCGCCGATCATGCGTCGTGCGATCGCAGGGCCACCACGGGCCCAACGCTACCGGGCCGAAGTGATCAGTTGATGGTGCTGACCGGCTGCGCGACGAGCACCGCGCGCTGCGGGGTGATCGTGCCCGACGCGTCGGCCGCGCAGTAGACGACGATGTCGCCGGCCGAGGCGAGCGTGACGGCTCCGATGAGCGTCAGGTTCGACTCGTAGTTCGTGTGGAGGCCCCACTCGCGACCGGTGTCGATCGTGGCACCGGACACGTCGCTGACGATCTTGCACGTCGCGCCCGACGAGGTCGCGTTGCTCATCACGCCGATGTGGGCGGTGACGAGGTAGCTGCCGGCCGGGAGGGTCTTCTTCTGCAGCTGGTTGTCGCCGGCGCCGAGGGGCGCGCTGGTGGTGGGGACGCCCGTCGTCACGTAGACCGCGGAGCCGGCGGCGCCCGAGGGGCCGGCGGGGCCCTGCGGACCGGTCGCACCGGTATCGCCCTTGTCACCCTTGTCGCCCTTCGCGCCGGCCGGGCCCGTCGCGCCGGCGGGGCCGGTGGCTCCGGCGGCGCCGGTGTCGCCCTTGGGGCCCTTCTCGCCGACCGCACCGTCGCTGCCGTTGGCGCCCGAGGTGGCGGCGCCGGTGCCCGCGGCCTTCGCGAGCTTGATCGCGGCTTTGGCGTTCTTGTCGGCCGTCTTCGCGAGCTTGAGGGCCTGCGCGACCTTGGTGGCGACCGAGGTGGCGCCGAAGGCTGGCGGCACGACCGAAGTGAGGAAGAGGACGCCGCACACCGCGAGGGCGTACTTGGCGCGCGTCGGGATGTGACGAAGACGGTGCATTACTCCTCACTTCGGCTGCAAACGCGCGGACCTGAGGCAGAGTCAGGTAGAAACTGTTTAGACCTCATACGGGCGTCCAGATCCCGTGAAAACCGGGTTTTCAGGGTGGACTACGGTCCGTGCTCCTTCGGGTTTCCCGCAACCCACCGGCTCTCGGCGCGATGGTCGTCACTCGTCACACCCGCAGGCCGTCTGCGCCCTGTACCCTTGCCCGATTCCCGGATTCTGCACTGGATCGTGCATACCTCCGGCGGCCCGGTCCCTGGGCCATCTCGATCAGCTGATTCGCAGGAGGCCCGTACCGTGCCCAACACCTTTGCCGCTCCGACCGCCAACGAGAAGCTCCTCGCCTGGGTCGACCAGATCGCGGAGCTGACCGAGCCGACCGACGTTATCTGGTGCGACGGTTCGGCCGACGAATACGAGCGTTTTTGCCAGCAGCTCGTCGATGGTGGCACGTTCAAGCGCCTCTCGGATGCGAAGCGCCCGAACAGCTACCTGGCCTGGTCGGACCCGTCCGACGTGGCGCGCGTGGAGGATCGCACCTTCATCTGCGCCGAGAACGAGGTCGACGCCGGCCCGAACAACAACTGGCGCGATCCCGCTGAGATGCGCGCCGAGCTCAAGGAGCTCTTCGCCGGCTCGATGAAGGGCCGCCCGATGTACGTGGTGCCCTTCTCGATGGGCCCGGTCGGTTCCGATTCGGCCAAGATCGGCGTGCAGGTCACCGACTCGCTCTACGCGGTCGTGCACATGCGCATCATGACCCGCATGGGCACCGCCGCGCTCGAGGCGCTCGGCAACGGCGAGTTCGTCCCGTGCGTGCACACGATCGGCGCTCCGCTCGAGGACGGTGACGTCGACGTCGCCTGGCCGACGAACGCTGAGACGAAGTACATCGTCCACTACCCCGAGACGCGCGAGATCTGGTCGTACGGGTCCGGCTATGGCGGTAATGCCCTCCTCGGCAAGAAGTGCATGGCGCTCCGCATCGCCTCCGTCCTCGCGCGTGACGAGGGCTGGATGGCCGAGCACATGCTCATCCTCAAGCTCACCTCGCCCGAGGGTCAGGTCAAGTACGTCACCGGCGCTTTCCCGTCGGCCTGCGGCAAGACCAACCTCGCGATGCTCATCCCGACGCTCGAGGGCTGGACCGTTGAGACCGTGGGCGACGACATCGCCTGGCTGAAGTTCGGCGACGACGGTCAGCTCTACGCGATCAACCCCGAGGCCGGCTTCTTCGGCGTCGCTCCGGGCACGGGCGAGGACACGAACCCGAACGCGATCGCCTCGATCACGCACAACACCATCTTCACCAACGCCGCCCTCACCGACGACGGCGACATCTGGTGGGAGGGCCTGGGCCCGGCGCCGGCACACGCGATCGACTGGAAGGGCAACGACTGGACGCCCGACTCGGAGACGCCCGCCGCGCACCCGAACGCCCGCTTCACCGTTCCGGCCGAGCAGACCCCGTCGCTCGCCGGCGAGTGGAACGACCCGGCCGGTGTGCCGATCAGCGCGTTCCTCTTCGGTGGCCGCCGCGCCAGCGTGCTGCCGCTCGTGCGTGAGTCGTTCGACTGGGAGCACGGCGTGTTCCTCGGCGCGACGATGAGCTCCGAGATGACGGCCGCCGCTTTCGGCACCGTCGGCCAGCTCCGTTTCGACCCGTTCGCCCAGCTGCCGTTCGCCGGCTACAACATGGGCGACTACATGGCCCATTGGCTGAAGATCGGCCGCACCGAGGGCGCGAAGCTGCCGAAGGTCTTCTACGTCAACTGGTTCCGCAAGGACGACAACGGCAAGTTCATGTGGCCGGGCTTCGGCGAGAACAGCCGCGTGCTCGAGTGGATCTTCCGCCGCTGCGACGGCGTCGGCGAGGTCATCGAGACCCCGATCGGCTACGTCCCGAACAAGGCCGACCTCAACGTCGAGGGCCTCGGCCTCTCCGACGAGGCGCTGGACATGCTCCTCACGGTCGACCCGGAGGCCGTGAAGGCCGAGCTCCCGCAGGTCGAGGCCTACCTCGCCCAGTACGGCGACCGCCTCCCGGCGGAGATCACGGGCCAGCTCGACGCGCTCAAGGCGCGCCTGGCATAGCGCTCGCGGCCGCCTGGCGGCTGCACCTGATTCCGGCACGGCCGCCGTGGGTGCGTTTGCATCCGCGGCGGCCGTGTTTGTTCCTGGACGGGGCGCGCCCGCGGGCTTACGCTGGCGCCATGGGAACGGCGGGATCGACGGAGTCGTACGACGTGGTGGTGGTCGGTGCTGGACCGGGTGGCTCGGCGGCGGCAACGTTCCTCGGGCGGCAGGGCCTGCGCGTCGCGCTGCTGGAGAAGAGCCCGGATCCCGAGCACCACAAGACGCTGTGTACGCATGAGATCAGCGACGGCGCGCTCGGTACCCTCGATCGCCTGGGTATCACCGATGCGTTGCGCGAGCTCGGCGGGCCGCACGCGAGCCCGGACGTGTGGACGCGCTACGGCTGGATCCGCCCGCGCGCCGAGGCGGGCGAGCCGCCCCTCGAGCAGGGGCTGAACGTGCGCCGTGCAAAGGTCGACCCGTTGCTGCGGGCGCTCGCGGCCGGCACCCCTGGCGTGGAGCTGCTCACCGGTGTCGCGGTTGACGAGGTGCTCACCGCCGAAGGTCGCGTGACCGGCGTGGTCGCGAGGCACCGCGACGGCGAGCGCACGCGGTTTGCGGCGCGGCTGGTGGTGGCGGCCGATGGGCGCTCGTCGCGCGTCGCCGACCTCGCGGGGCTCCCGGCGAAGGAGCGCCGGCACGAGCGCCTCGGATACGCCGCCTATTTCGCGGGCGTGCCGGATGACCACGGCGGCGTGTCGCGCATGTGGCTGAACGATCCCGATGCCGCCTACGCGTTCCCGACCGACGGCGGCGAGATGTTGTGCGCGGTGATGCCGCTGCGCACCGACGAGGCGGTGGCGGCCTTCCGCACCGATCCGGAGCGCGAGATCCGGCGCGTCCTCGCCGACGTGCCCGGCGGCCCGGATCTCTCGGGCGCGACGATGGTGGGGAAGCCGATCGGCGCGCTGAAGGTGACCAACCAGCGCCGTCGTGCGGCGGCGCCGGGAATCGCGTGCGTCGGCGATGCGGCGATGGTGAGCGACTACATCTGGGGTACGGGCATCGGCTACGCGCTCCGTTCGGCCGAGTGGCTGGGCGAGCTTGTCGGCCCGGCGCTGCTCGCGGGCGGCGATCGCCGGCTCGATCGGGCGCTGCAGCGTTACCGCTTCCGCCACGGCCGCATGCTGGCCGGCCACTACTGGATGGCGAACGACTACGCGACCGGACGCCGCTTCACGCCGCCTGAGCGCCTGCTCTACGGCGCCGCGGTCCACGACCAGACGATCGCCCGCCGCATGCACGAGATGGGCGGCCGAGGCCGGCCCGTCGAGCAGCTCCTCACGCCGGCGCTGCTGTTCCGCGCCGCTCGCGTGCGCGCGGGTCTGGCCCGGCGCCGCAGGCACCAGCGCACCCCGGTCGCCACCGGCTAGCGCCGCTCGCGGCGAGCGCGCCGGACATGCGGCCGCACCGTCGCCACCGAAGCTCACGTGCGATTGGTAAAGGCAGGTCGCTCCAGCGTTGGGACTGGGTGTGGCCCGCGGGCCACTGTCGGTTCGCAACCGCCAACGGGTGCGAAATAGCGCGAGATCCGCGCCAAACGCAACCGCTTGCGGTTGCGAACGACGAGCGCCCCGCTCCTGCCGGGGTCGACACCGTTTCCCGCCGCGCAACATAAGTCCACGTCCGCGGGGCTCAACGCCCCGTAGAGGTCCGCCCTGTGGGCCCCTACACCCACGTAGGGGCACTGCGAAGTCGCAACCGATCGCGGTTGCGAATCGACCCTCCGATCCGCGATTTCGCACCCGCCAGTGGTTGCGAATCGCGAGTGGCCGGACTCAGTGCTTGGTCCCGGCCGGGGTCCGGGCCGCCGCCCTGGCGTCTTCCCGCGAGCCAGAGGCGGGAGGCGAGAGCAGCGCCTCGAAGAGCGCGGGGAGAGCCGTCGTCGCTTCGGCGTGAGCGCGGGCGCGATGCTTGCGAATCGACTGTCCGGAACAACCCAGCGCGCCCGCGGCTCGCTCGGCATTGCCGGCGGCATCGTCCAGCGCATCAAGTGCCTGCCACATCGCGGCGGAACGCCGCCGCATGGTCGCGGCCACGAGATCGAGCGCAGCGACCAACGGTGCGCGCCTGGGATCGCCGGGCGGCGCATCGACGTCGGTGAGTGGCCCGCGGCGGGCAGCGTGCTGAAGCCCGCGGCTCGCCAGGAGGCGAAGGCGGGCGACTTGGCGGTCGAGGAGGACCAGGACGACGATGTCATCACCGCGGAGTGCGCGGGTGAGGATCCGCGTCAGGCTGTCGGCGTTCAGACCGGCCGCGACGGCGCCGCCTCCAGCGAGTCTCATGGCCAACGCGGTCGTCCCGCCGGCGGCGAGCATCGCCATCACGTCGCCGTTGGCTTCGGAGCGGCTGCGAAGCGCGAGCGAGATCGTTGGTGCGTTCTGCGACATCGGCGTCCGGTCTCCCAACAGTGCCACGCCGCGGTGGCTGGTCGCACCGGTGTCGCAGAGTTGCTGCAGGCGCTGCGCAGCGGCGCTGCAAACGATGCAGATCTGGCACGAATCGGCGCGCGTGAGGGTGGTTGCCAGGCGGCGTTCACGCGATCTTGCCGTGGAGGAGGTGTGCTGGGAGTACGTTTGACAGCGATCATGCTGTGGGGGCGTGCACACATGCCGATGTACCAGGGGTGTTCGGGCTTGATGACACCGCCGGTTCGATGGGCCCGGAGGCGCGGATGACCACGGCGCACCGCGTGCCACTCACGGCGCCCGAGGCCGCGATGCTGCTGCGCGACGGCGGAGTCGCAGATCCCGCGCGGCGCGAGCTGCTGACGCAGGTGGTGAGCGGTCGCGGCGATGCGGTCGTCGCCACGTCGGTCCACAACACCGACGAGACGGATCGCGGATCGCTGATCGCGGCCGTCGTCGATGACCGCCCGTTCCTGCTCGACACCATGCTCGCCGCGGTGCGGCGCAGCGGCGAATCGGTGCGGTTCGTCGACCATCCCGTGCTTCCCGCCGACGGCGAGCGGCCCGCGATCGCCGCCCTCGTCGTTGAGCTTGAGTCGCGCCTCGATCCCGAGGCGCTGGGGCCGCTCGAGGATCGCATCCGGCGGGTGCTGCTCGCCGCCGTCGCCGTCGTCGACGAGCGCGCAAAGGGCATGTGGCGCATCGAATCGATGCTCGAAGCACCCGGCACGGAGAACGAGGTCGGTGCGCTGCTGCACTGGCTGCTCGCCGACCACATCGTGCTGCTCGCCACCGGCCGCTACGCGCTGCGGCCCGGCGGCGCCGACGGCCCGACCGACGGCACCGGCCTCCTGGCACCCCACGCGTCCGACGGCGGCATCCGCTCGTGGAGCGGCCCGCTGCCCGGCGGCGACACACTCGAGATCGAGCCGCCCGAGCCCGCCTCGGTCGCGGCGATCGCGAGCGGAGAGCCGGCCGTCGCGGGCCACATGAGCCGCCGCTCGCCGGTGCACCGCAGCGCGCGCATGCAGGAGCTGCTCATCCCCGAGCACGACGCCGCTGGCGGCGTGAGCGGCTTCGTCCGCGTGATCTACCTGCTGACGCACCGCGCCGAGGCCGAGCCGGCCAGCGAGGTGCCGCTGCTTCGCACGCGGCTCGACGCCGCCCTGAGCGCCGCGGATCTGCGCGCCGGCTCGCACGACCACAAGCAGATGGTCGCCCTTTACGACGCGATGCCGAAGGATGAGCTCCTCGCCATCGCCGTGCCCGAGCTGGTCTCGCTCCTCGAGGCGCTGATGCGCGTCGCGCCCGACGAGGTGCTCGTACGCGTGCGCCCGCACGGCGACGGCCGCACGGCTTCGATCGTCGTCGCGATCCCCCGCGACCGCTACTCGCCGAACCTCCGCGAGCACGTGCAAGCGCTCGTCACCGAACGCTTCGGCACCGACGACGTGCTCGCCCAAGAAGTGATGGGCGACGAGGCACACGTGCAGCTCCACGTCGTCGTGCACGACGACCGCGGCATCCGCCAGGTCCCCGAGGACGACCTCGCCCGCGCGGTGCTCGATCTCGCGCGCACGTGGGTGACGGCCCTGCGCGAGGCGCTCGTCGAGGCCGAGGGCGACGAGCACGGCCGCCTGCTCGCTGCGCACTGGGGCCCGCGCCTGCCCGAGCAGTACCGGGCCAGCGTCGCGCCCGAGCACGCCGTCGGCGACGTGCTCGCCCTCGAGCGCCTGCGGCGCTCCGGCGAACCAACCCATGTCGCCCTGCGCCAAGAGGACGGCCCCACCGGCCAAGTCACCCGCGTCGCGCTACTCAGCCGCCGCACCAAGGCCGAGCTCTCACGCGTCATCCGCATCCTCGAAGACCTCGGCCTCACGGTGCTCGAGGAGCGCCCGACGCGCGTCGCCGGCGGCGGCGACGAGATGTGGATCCAGGACTTCGGCGTCACCGGTCCCGACGGCGGCCCGCTCGACCTCGAGGCATGCGGCGACCGCGTCGCCGCGTGCATCATGGCCGTCTGGACCGGACAGGCCGAGAGCGACCGCCTGCACCGGCTGATCGTCACTACCGAACTCGACCACGAGCGCCTCGAGGTGCTCCGCGCCTACCGCCGCTACCGCGCGCGCATCGGCTCCCGCTACACCGAGAGCTTCCAGACGCGCGTGATCGTCGAGCACCCGCACACCACCGCGGCGCTCCTCGACCTTTTCGAACTGCGCTTCGATCCGTCGGTCGCCCGCGACGAGGCCGCCGAGGAGCAGCTGCGCACCGAGATCCTCGGCCAGATCGATGCGGTGGCCTCGCTCGACGACGACCGCATCCTGCGCAACCAGCTCGGGATGATCGACGCGACCGTACGCACGAATGCCTACGTTCCCGGCCGCCGGACGCTCGCGATGAAGTACCGCGCGGCCGACGTACCGGCACTCCCGCAGCCCGCCCCACTGTGGGAGGTGTACGTGTACGCGCCGCACGTCGAGGGCGTGCACCTGCGCGGCGGCGCGATCGCGCGCGGCGGCCTGCGCTGGAGCGACCGCGAGGACTTCCGCACCGAGGTGTTCGGCCTCATGCGCGCGCAAATGGTGAAGAACGCTGTCATCGTGCCCGCTGGCGCGAAGGGCGGCTTCCGCCTGCGCGACCAGCCCAGCGACCCGACAGAGCTCCGCGCCGCCGTCGAATCGGCCTACGTCGACTACATCGACGCCCTCCTCGACATCACCGACTCGCGTGACGGCGACACGATCGTCCCGCCGCCGAACGTGGTGCGCCGAGACGCCGACGACCCGTACCTCGTCGTGGCCGCCGACAAAGGCACCGCCACCTTCTCCGACACCGCCAACGCCGTCGCCCGTCGCCGCGGCTTCTGGCTCGACGACGCGTTCGCGTCCGGCGGCTCGCACGGCTACGACCACAAGGCGCTCGGCATCACGGCCCGCGGCGCATGGGAGTCGGT
>JAGIBJ010000050.1 GCA_017744415.1 Solirubrobacteraceae bacterium | reverse complement strand
CCGTCGGCCCGCCCGAGCGCCGCCGCTGCCGCCGGCACCGCCGCTCCCGGTGGCTCGAAGCCGGGCGTCGCCCCGTCGGCCACCAGCAAGCGCCCGAGCGCTCAGCGCGCCGCTGCCGCGGCTGCTGCCGCCGGCGATGCTCCGGCCGCTGAGGCCGCTCCGGCCGCCGAGGCTGCTGCCCCGGCCACCGAGGAAGCTCCGGCCGCGAAGCCGGCCGCCAAGAAGGCTGCTGCGAAGAAGGCCGCTGCCAAGGCTGAGGAGGCTCCGGCCGCCGACGCCGCTGCCGAGGCTCCCGCTGCCGAGACCACCGAGACCCCGGCCGCTGAGGCCACCGAGGAGACGAAGTAGCCGTGACCGCCACGATCACCGCAGCCGACGTCAAGGCCCTCCGCCAGCTCACCGGCGCGGGCCCGATGGAGTGCAAGGCTGCGCTCACCGAGACCGGCGGCGACGTCGACAAGGCCGTCGAGATCCTTCGCGTCAAGCTGGGCAAGAAGGCTCAGAAGCTCGCCGAGCGCGAGACCAGCGAGGGCCTCATCGGCTCCTACATCCACGCGACCGGCAAGGTCGGCGTGCTGGTGCAGGTCGAGTGCAACACCGACTTCGTCGCCGGCAACGACGTGTTCAAGGAGTTCGTCGCCGACCTCGCCCTGCACATCGCGGGTTCGCCGTCGACCAAGTACGTCACCGACGACGAGGTGCCGGCCGCCGAGCTCGAGGCCGAGAAGGCGATCTACGTCCAGCAGATCCCGGACGACAAGCCGCAGGAGATCCGCGAGAAGATCGCCGAGGGCAAGCTTGGCAAGTGGCTCGAGGAGATCGTGCTGCTCCGCCAGACGCACATCAACGTCGACAAGCACGACAACAAGACGATCGAGCAGATCCGTGCCGCCGCCTCGGCGAAGACGGGCGAGAACATCGTCATCAAGCGCTTCGCGCGCTTCCAGATCGGTCAGTAGCCAGTGTCGGACGCTGCACCGTCCGGCCCCGGCACCCCGGGGGAACTCGCCTACAAGCGGGTCCTGCTGAAGGTCTCCGGCGAGGCCCTCCTGGGTGACCTTGAATTCGGTACCGACCCCGACCGCGTACAGGCGATCGCGAAGGCGATCGCACGCGTGCACGAGCGCGGGGCCGAGATCGCCATCGTCTGCGGCGCCGGCAACATCTTCCGTGGCCTTGCCGGCGCGGCGAGCGGCATGGACCGCGCCACCGCCGACTACATGGGGATGATCGCGACGATGATGAACGCGATCGCGTTCCAGGACGCGCTGGAGAAATTCGGCGTGCCCGTGCGGGTGCAGTCAGCGCTCACGATCAGCGAGGTCGCCGAGCCCTACATCCGCCGTCGCGCGATGCGCCACCTCGAGAAGGGGCGCGTCGTGATCTTCGCGGCCGGCACCGGCAACCCGTTCTTCACCACCGACACCGCCGCCGCGCTCCGCGGTGCCGAGATCCACGCCGAGGTCATCCTGATGGCCAAGAACGGAGTCGATGGCGTGTTCACGGCCGATCCCCGCACGGATCCCGACGCGGTGATGATCGACCGCATCTCGCACATGGATGCCGTCTCTCGCGGCCTCAAGGTGATGGACGTGACCGCCCTGACGCTCTGCTCCGAGAACAAGCTGCCCATCCGCGTGTTCAACCTTGACGACGAGCAGAACATCGAGCGGATAGTGTCGGGCCAAGACCTCGGAACCCTGGTGATCACTGAATGAGCGAAGCCATCGACCTCCTGCTCGACGATGCCCGTGAACGCATGGGCAAGCGCGTCGAAAGCACCCAGCACGAGTTCGGCACCGTGCGTGCCGGCCGCGCGAGCACCCAGCTGCTCGACCGCGTCGTCGTCGACTACTACGGGGCGCCCACGCCCCTGAAGCAGCTCGCGACCCTCGGCGCCCCGGAGGCCCGGCTGCTCACCGTGGCCCCGTTCGACGCCGGCAGCATGAAGCTGATCGAGAAGGCGATCGTCGACTCCGGTCTGGGCCTCACGCCGAGCAACGACGGCAAGCTGATCCGCATCGTGATCCCCGAGCTCACCGAGGAGCGCCGCAAGGAGCTCGTGAAGGTGGCCCGGAAGATCGCCGAGGACGGCCGCATCGCCATCCGCAACGTCCGCCGCGACGTCCTTCAGGATCTCAAGAAGCTCAAGGACGACGGCGAAGTCGGTGCCGACGACGAGCACCGCGGCGAGGGCGAACTCCAGAAGGTCACCGATGCCAGCATCGGCGAACTCGAGAGTCGCCTGAAGGCCAAGGAAGCCGAGATCCTCGAGGTCTGAGACCGGTGGAGGGCGGCGTCCCGCGCAGCGTCGCGATCATCACCGACGGCAACGGCCGGTGGGCTGCCCAGCGCGGCCTGCCGCCGATCGCCGGCCACCGGGCGGGCGCCGATGTCGTCCGCGCGCGCCTGCGTGATGCTGTCGAGCTCGGGATCGAGCAGATGACCGTCTACTCGTTCTCGACCGAGAACTGGAGCCGTCCCGAGGACGAGGTCTCCGGGCTCATGCAGCTGTTCTCCGAGCGGCTCGTGGACGAGATCCCCGAGCTGCTCGACGGCGGCATTCGCATGCGGTTCATCGGCTCGCGGGAAGGCGTGCCCGCGGAACTCCTCGAGCTGATGGATGCGGCCGAGGCCGCCACAGCCCACTGCGACAAGCTCGATTTTTTCGTCGCCTTCAACTACGGCTCGCGCGCCGAGCTGTTGCAGGCCGCCGAACGCTACGAAGGTGGCGGCGAGGAGGCGTTCCGCCAGCTGCTCTACCAGCCGGATCTCGCCGACCCCGATCTGCTCATCCGCACGAGCGGTGAACAACGCATCAGCAACTATCTCCTCTGGCAGTGTGCGTACAGTGAGTTCGTGTTCCGCGACGAGCTGTGGCCCGACTTCACCCGCGAGGCCTTCATCGAGTCTCTCGAGGCCTTCGGTAGCCGTCAGCGCCGCTTCGGAGGACGGGTCGCATGAGCGGCGCGCCTCGTACCGCCCGGGCTCGCCGCGCACCGCGGCCTGAGCCCCGCGGCCAGGGCGGCCCGCCGCGCAAGGGCTCCGATCTCGGCGCGCGCGTCGCGGTCGCGATCCCCGCGCTCGGCCTCGCGCTCGCGCTCGTGCTCGCCGGTGGCTGGTGGTTCACCGCCGGGGCCGCCGCGCTCGCGATCGTCTGCGCCCACGAGTTCTTCCGCATGTACGAGCCGATCCACCCGGTGCGCCTCGGCGGCTTCATCGGAATCCTCGCGCTCTGCATCGCCGCCCACACCGGTGGGCGCCAGCACCTCGCGCTCGTCGTCGTGATCACGTTTTTGATCGTGTTCCTGCTGGCCTTCGGGCAGGTGAGGACCACCGCGGTGGGCGTCGCGATGACGATCTTCGCCGTCACGTGGATCGGCCTCGGCGTCGCCCACGCGATCCTCCTGCGCGATCTCGACCACGGCGCCGACGTGCTCATCAACGTCCTGGCCGGCACGTTCGTCGGCGACACCGCCGCCTACCTCGGCGGCCGCGCGCTCGGGCGCACCAAGCTCTCCCCGGCGATCTCGCCCAACAAGACCGTCGAGGGTCTCGTGATCGGCATCGTCTGCGCGATCTTCGCGGTCTGGATCGCTGGGCTCTACCAGGACTGGATGACCGGCACCGACGCGTTGATCCTCGGCGTGGTGGTGGCGCTCGTGTCGCCGATCGGCGATCTCTTCGAGTCGTTCTTCAAGCGCGAAGCGCAGATCAAGGACACCGGCACGCTCTTCGGCGCGCACGGCGGGGCACTCGATCGTCTCGACGCCGTCCTCTTCACCACCGTCGCCGGGTACTACACCTGGCTCTGGCTCCGATGACGCTCCGTCACCCGGGGGCCGAGCGCGTGGTCGTGCTCGGCTGCTCCGGATCGATCGGCACCCAGGCGGCCGACGTGATCGAGCGCAGCGACGGCCGGTTGCAGTGCGTTGGCCTCGCCGCCGGCCGCGACTGGCGGACCGCCGTCGAGCAGGCGCGCCGCCTCGGCGTCGACCGGATCGCCATCGCCGACCCCGACGGGGCTCGCGAGGCCGCCGAGGCGTTCGACGGTCAAGTGCTCAGCGGCCCGGACGGCGTGCTCGAGCTCGCGATCGGCTCCGGCGCCGACCTCGTCCTCAACGCGATCGTCGGCGCGGCGGGGCTCGGATCGACGCTCGCCGCGCTCGGAGAGGGCATCGACGTCGCGCTCGCCAACAAGGAGTCGCTCGTCGTCGGCGGCCAGCTCGTCACCGGCCTCGCCGAGGCCACCGGCGCGCGCCTGTGGCCCGTCGACTCCGAGCACACCGCGCTCGCGCAGCTCCTCGCCGCCACGACGCCAGGCGAGGTGCGGCGGCTGATCGTGACCGCCTCCGGCGGGCCGTTCCGGGAGTGGGGTGCCGACGCGATCGCCGGCGCTACCGTGGAACAGGCCTTGGCTCATCCCACCTGGCGGATGGGCGGCAAGATCACGATCGACTCCGCGACGATGATGAACAAGGGACTCGAGCTCATCGAGGCGCACCACCTGTTCGGCGTGCCGATGGAGAAGATCGACGTGCTCGTCCACCCGCAGTCGATCATTCACGGCCTCGTCGACCTCCACGACGGCGCCCAGCTCGCGCACCTCGGCCACCCCGACATGCGCGTCGCGATCTCGTGGGCGCTGCACCGCGGCACGAGCGTGTCGCTGCCGACGAAGACGCTCGATCTCGCCGAGGTGGGCCAGCTCACCTTCGAGGCACCCGACGAGGCGCGCTTCCCGTGCCTGCGGCTCGCGCGCGAAGCCCAGGCCACCGGCGGCGGCGCACCCTGCGTGCTCAACGCCGCGAACGAGGTGGCCGTGCACGCCTTCCTCGACGGCCGCGTACCGTTCGGTGCGATCCCCGAAGTCGTCGAGGCCACGCTCGAGCGCGACGGCGACTTCCCGGTCAGTCACGCGTCCCAGCTCCTCGCGATCGACCGCCGGGCCCGCGAGACGGCCGAGGCGATCGTCGACCGGCTGGTCGCCGCGTGAGCTGGCTCCTGGCGTTCGTCGGGTTCGCCCTCCTCGTCATCTTCCACGAGCTCGGGCACTTCTTCGCCGCGAAGGCCGTGGGGATGCGCGTCGAGCGGTTCTCGCTGTTCTTCCCGCCGAAGATCGCCGGCATCAAGCGCGGCGAGACCGAATACATGATCGGAGCGATCCCTCTCGGCGGCTACGTGAAGATCACCGGCATGAGCCCCGACGAGGAGCTCCCGCCGGAGCTCAGAGCGCGCTCCTACTCGGGCTCGCCGGTGTGGAAGCGGATCTTCGTGATCTTCGCCGGGCCGGCCGTCAACCTCGTGATCGCGTTCCTGATCCTCTGGGGGCTGTTCTGGGCCCAAGGCCGCGTCGTGCCGGGGATCACGGTCGCCGAGGTGCAGGCGGGCAGCCCCGCAGCCACCGTGCTCGAGGAAGGTGACCGTCTCACCGGCGCCTCGCTGCTGAAGAACGGCAAGGAGGTGACGATCCAGGGCGACTCCGAGAAGCTCACGGACGCGCAGGCTGAGGCTCGCGTGCGCGCGCTCGTCAACGCGATCGCCACCGGTGCGTGCGATGCCAAGGTGAAGCAGGCCGGCGATGTCCCGAAGGTGTCGGAATGCGCGACGCCCGGCGTCGTGACGCTGAACTACGTCCGCGACGGCAAGCCCGGAACCACGGAGATCACGCCGCGTTACGACGCCGACCTCCAGCGCTACCGCCTCGGGCTCGCGTTCAACGGACGCCACGAGGACGTCGGACCGGCCACGGCCGCCACCACCGCCGTCTCCCGCATGTGGCTCGTCACCACCGAGACCGTGAAAGCGATCGGCAAGCTCTTCTACGACTCCGAAGCCCGCAAGGAGGTGTCAGGGGTGGTGGGGAGCTACGAGGTCACCCGGCAGTCGATCTCCGTGGATCCCGTGCTCACGCTTCAGATCATCGCGCTCATCTCGCTGTCGCTCGCGGTGATCAATCTCTTCCCGTTCCTCCCGCTCGACGGTGGCCACATCTTCTGGGCCGTCGTCGAGAAGCTCCGCGGCGGCAAACGCGTCTCCACGGCCACGCTGGAACGGGCGAGCATCGTCGGGATGATGCTCGTGCTCTTGCTGTTCTTCGTCGGGCTCAACAACGACATCACGCGCATCGTCGACGGCACCGGCTTCGGCGTGCAGCGCTGACCGCACGCACCGTCGCCCCGCTCTACGGACGCCGACGCGCCATGAACCTGGCGGGCGCTGCCGGGCGGGTGACGAATCCGCCGGAATGCGGAGGTACCGTCGTTCCATGAGCCAAGCCGCCACCCCGACCGGACCACTCGCCAGCGGCGGTGCGCACGACGGCCCCGAGCTCAACCGCGCGATCTCGCGCAACCTCCTCCTGCTGTTCGTGGTCGGCGACGTCGTCGGCGGTGGTATCTACACGCTCGTCGGCGAGATCGGGGCGGAGGTCGGCGGGATGGTTTGGCTCCCGATGCTCCTGGCACTCAGCCTCGCGCTCTTCACCGCCGCCTCCTACGCCGAACTCGTCACGAAATACCCGCAGGCCGCAGGCGCGGCGCTCTACGTGAACAAAGCCTTCGACCGGCCGTTCTTCACGTTCATCGTCGCCTTCGCGGTGATGTGCTCCGGCATCGCATCGGCCGCGACCCTCGCGCGCGGCGTCTCGGGCAAATACCTTCCGCAGCTCTGGACCGAGACGCCGATCGTGCCCGTCGCGATCGTGTTCCTGCTCCTCGTCGCCGCCCTGAACTTCCGCGGCATCAGCGAATCGGTCCGGGTGAACGTGGTGCTCACGATCATCGAGCTCTCCGGGCTGCTGCTCGTGATCGTGATCGCCATTGCCGCGCTCGGCGACGGCCAGGGCGACCTCTCGAACGCCTTCACCACTGACGGGGCCGAGTCCGGGCTCCTCGGCGCAGCGCTCGCCGGCACGGCGCTCGCGTTCTACGCGCTGATCGGCTTCGAGGACTCCGTGAACGTTGCCGAGGAGGCCCAGGAGCCGCGCCGCGACTACCCCCGCGCGCTCTTCGGAGGCATCCTGCTCGCCGGCGTGATCTACCTGATCATCGGCGTTCTGGCTCCGGCCGTGCTGGACCGCGACGTCCTGCTCGACACCGAGAACGGCACCCCGCTGATCTCGCTCGCCTCGACCGGCCCGCTGGGCGTCGACCCGAAGCTCTTCGCCGTGATCGGCATCCTCGCCCTCGCCAACGGCGCCCTGATCAACATGATCATGGCCTCGCGGCTGATCTACGGCATGAGCGCGCAGTCGATCATCCCCCGCGCCCTTGGCAAGGTCCACGCGACCCGCCGCACGCCGTACGTCGCGATCGTCTTCACCACTGCCCTCGCGATGGCGCTTGCCAGCACCGGCAGCGTCTCCGACCTCGCCTCGACCACCGTCGTGCTGCTGCTCTCGGTGTTCACCGTCGTGAACGTCGCCGTGCTGATCCTCCGGCGCGACCCCGTCGACAAGCCCCACTTCGAGGCACCTTCGATCGTCCCCGTCATCGGTGCGGTCGCCAGCCTCGCGGTGCTGCTCTACCGCGTGATCGACGACCCCGATCAGCTCGTCCGCGCCGCCCTGCTCATCGCCCTCGGCATCGTGCTCTGGTTCGTCAACCACGGTGCGCGCCGCCTCGAGGGCGGCCGGTTCGACACTCAGCAGCTCGAGGCCATCGAGCGCGCCGACGACCGCGATTTCGATTAGGTCACACGATGGTCTCGCGCGGGCGCGGGTCCCCGTAGAATGCGGGCATGCCTTCGAAGCGTCAGATCATGGTCGGCAACGTGCCCGTGGGTGGTGGCGCGCCCGTCGCCGTGCAGACGATGACCAAGACGGAGACGGCGAACCACGCGCAGACGCTGGCCCAGATCCACCGGGTGGCCGAGGCCGGCGCCGACATCGTGCGCTGCGCCGTGCCGCGCGTGCAGGACGTCGAGGCGCTCCGGGACCACATCCTCCCGAACTCGCCGATCCCGATCATCGCCGACATCCACTTCAACCACACCCTCGCCATCAAGGCGATGGAGGCGGGCGTCCACTGCATCCGGATCAACCCCGGCAACATCGGCGGGCCGGACAAGGTCGCCGAGGTGGTCGCGAAGGCGAAGGAGCACAACGTGCCGATGCGCATCGGCGTCAACTCCGGCTCGCTGCCCAAGCACCTGCACGAGCTCGAGTTCGAGAACCCGGTCGAGGCGCTGGTCCAGGCCGCCGTCGAGTTCGTCGACCTGATGCACCGCCTCGACTTCGACAACTTCAAGGTGTCGATGAAGTCGACGAACGTCCCCAACACCATCGCCTCCAACCGTCTGCTCGCTGAGAAGATCGATCACCCGCTGCATCTCGGCATCACCGAGGCCGGCACCAAGTGGACGGGCTCGCTGAAGAGCGCCGTCGGCCTCGGCACCCTGCTCGCCGACGGCATCGGCGACACCATCCGCATCAGCCTCTCGACGTTCCACGCCGAAGAGGAGGTGAAGGTGGGCTGGGAGATCCTGAAGGCCCTCAAGCTTCGCGAGCGTGGCCCTGTGCTCATCGCATGCCCCACCTGCGGCCGGCTCCAGTTCGACATGGACTCCGTCGTTGCTGAGGTGGAGCAGCGCCTGCAGGCCTACCCCGATCCGATCGAGGTGTCGATCCTGGGCTGTGCCGTGAACGGCATCGGCGAGGCGCGCCACGCCGACTTCGGCATCACCGGCGCCAAGGACGCGGGCATGATCTTCTCCAAGGGCGAGCCGCTCAAGAAGGTGCCGACCGACCGCCTCGTCGACGAGCTCTTCGCGGAGATCGACCGCTACTACGAGAGCGACAAGACGATCGTGCGCGACGCGGCAGCAGCCGCGGAGGCGCGCGCCTGGCTCGCCGAGAACGAGGATCTCGAGGCCATGACGCCTGAGCGCCTGGCGGCGATCGAGGCCGAGAAAGCCAAGGCCTCTGGCGGCGGACAAGACGTGCTCGATGCGCTCGCCGTGACGAAGAGCGGCGGGGTGGACGAGAGCAGCTCGCCGACCGCAGGCCGTCGCTTCAGCCGCGCCTGAGAACCGCGATTACTGGATCCGGCGGATGACCGAAATTCAGCGCGACCCGAGGGGTGGGTAGGAGACACAAGTCCCCTGACAACAGCGGATTCCCTGGATAGGATCGGCCGGCGCGTGCCCGCTACCCCGGTCGTGGCGCGCCATCCCAGCCCTCCGCATCCCAGGTTCCGCGTGTCCGCCCACCGTCGCTCGTGGCGAGGTTTCCTCGCTGCCGTTTTCGTCTTTGTCCTCGCGCTCGCTGGTGCGCCAGCAGCCCGCGCGGTCTCGGGGGCAACGCTCAGCCCGCCGGACCAGGCCGACCCCGTCGTTGGGGAGACGGTCACGTTCACGATGGACGCGGCCGGGCTCAGCACGCCGCCGCACTCGGTGACCTACTTCCTGAACGACGCCGACTTCGCGGAGTCGGGATACGACTCGGTGACACTCGGGCCGTCCGACCCAAGCCAGCAACTGCTGTCGGCGAGCTTCGATACGCCCGGCGTCTACCACCTCCAGGGCGTGGTGAGCGACCAGGTCGGCTCGAACCAGCCGACGAACTCGTCCACCGTGATCCGCACCGTCACGGTGCACCCGGTCCTCTCTGGATCGATCACGCCCGTCGGCGGCACCCCGAAGCTCGGCAGCCAGATCACGCTCTCGGCGAGCGCGGCCGGCGGCAAGGCCGGCTACGCCTACCTTTGGGACCTCGACGGCGATGGCTTCGACGACGGCGCCGGGGCCACGATCACGCCGACGATCGCCACCGGCACGCCCGGCCCTCGCACCTTCCGCGTGCAGGTGCGCGACGGCGCGAGCCCGGCGCACACGGTCATCGTCTCGACCGCCGTCACTTTCGCCGCCGCTGATCCAGCACCGACCCCGACGGCGACCGCAACCTCGACGCCAGCTCCGGAGAAGCCGGCGCCGGGCAAAGCGACGCCGACGCCGACGCCCGCCTGCACGACGCGCCTCGCGTGGGCGATCTACGAGATCGGCACCAGCGGATGCTTCACGCCAGATCCGAAGAACTCCAAGCGCTTCACCACGACGTCGCCGGTCTTCGTGAACGGCCTGCGATTCACGCCGAGCGCGAAGAGCCCGTTCGAAGTGATCGTGGGCGACGCCAAGACCGACGGCTCGATCCTGCTGGCCGATGCTTCCATCGCCGCCTTGAACACCACGTTCTTCAGCGGCAAGCTGGCCCTCACGCTCCCGAAGGGCAAGGCGGCCGGATCGGAAGCCGAGACCGGATCACTTTCGGTGCGTGCCGGCGCGGCGGTGTACGGCTTCGGCGCCACCGGCGACATGCCGGTGATCCTCGGCCTGAACGCGGCAGGCCGGTACTACGTGAAGCTCAGCGTGGCGCTCAAGCTCCCGGACGTCTTCAAGTCCGGGCCCGAGAAGTCGTCGCCCGGGCTCACCTCGCGCATCGTGCTGGAGATCGACAAGACCGGAACGGTCACGCAGGGCTTCAAGATCGAGGCCAAGAACGCGTGGCTCGGCAAGCTCAAGGTGGAGAACATCTGCTTCGCCTACGCCGCCGCCAACTCGACGGCCGTGACGCCGTGCGCCGCGCCGAACCTCGACGGCAAGCCCTACCTCACGTGCGGCCAGGATCCGACCCAGGCCCGCTGGAGCGGCAACGCCGTCGTCGTGCTGCCGACGGGCAGCAGCCCGCGCGTCGCCGCCTTCGGCAGCGTCTCGGGCGGCCAGATCTCGAGCCTCGGCGGCTTCGCCGACAACCTTGGCACCAGCGTGCCGATCACCAATGGCGTCTACCTCAACCGGGTCGGCATCGGGCTCTGCATCAACCCGCCGCCATTCAAGCTGCGTGGCGACGTTGGCGTGTCGGTGCTGCCGATCAACGGCAAACCGACCGTGGCGGTCAACGGCTACTTCCTCTACACCGATGCCAACGGCGCGACGCCGTGGTCGCTGGAGCTCGGCGGCACGGTCTACGTGCTCGGCAACCAGGTGGGCAGCGGCTCGCTGCTCATCAAGGGCAACGGCGCGATCGACTTCAACCTGAAGGTCGGGTTCTCGTTCTCGATCATCAGCATCGAGGGCGGGGTGAACGGCTGGATCGAGCCTGCCATCAAGAAGTTCCTCGTCCAGGGCTATCTGAAGGGCTGTATCGGGGTGATCTGCGCGAGAGCAGACGGCCTCGTCTCGAACCTCGGCCTCGCCGCCTGCGTCGATCTCGGCGAGATCAAGTGGTGGACGCTCGAGAAGGACGCCGACTGGGTGTGGTGGGCGTGGTGGCGCCTGCACTGGGTCGAGCACGTGACCAAGCTCAAGGGCGGCTTCGGCTACACCTGGTCGCCGTCGTCGCTGTCGCTGCTCGGCAGCAGCTGCGACTTCGGCCCGTGGACCCCGAAGCGCAACGCCTTCGCCGCCTCGTTCGGCCGCTTCGACCTGCTCGGGCTCCCGACGGGCCTCGAGGCCTCGCGAGCTGCGCAGGCGGCCGCCAACACGATCACGGTCGCGAAGGGCACGCGCGCCGTCGCGCTCAAGGTGAAGGGCAACGGCGCTGCGCCCAAGATCAAGGCCACCGGTCCCGACGGCAGCGTCGCGGCCTCCGATCCGGCCACTCCGAGCGCTCAGACGCCCGGTAAGTGGATGATCGCCGAGAACCCCACCGACACCAGCACGAGCGTGATGCTCATCAACCCGGCCGCGGGCAACTGGACGTTCGAAGCGCTCCCGGGCTCGGCCGCGATCACGACGATCGAGACGTCGCCGTACGAGGGCACGCCGCAGGTGATCGGCGGCGTCGGCAACGCGCCGGGTGGCAAGAAGGTGCTGAACGTGGGCTTCGACCTGCCGGACGGCGCCACGCTGAGCCTGCAGGAGACGGGGGACGACACGAGCCAGGTGCTCGACGACGACGTCAAGCCTCGGGCGTGCGAGGAGCGCGTGAAGGCGAGCCCCGTCGGCGGTTCCGTGAAGTGCGCGAGCATCACGTTCTCCCCGGCTCCCGGCAAGGGCGGCAAGCGTGAGATCCACGCGACGATCACCCGCGGTGGGGTCGAGATCTCGCGCCAGGTGATCGCCACCTACCAGGCACCGTCGTGGGCGAAGCCCGCCAAGCCGTCGCGGATCGGGATCACCCGCAAGGCCGGCATCGTGACGGTCTCGTGGGCCGCCGCACGCGGGGCTGACCGGTACGCGGTCTCGGTGACCGCCGCCGACGGGACGAGCACGGGCTTCGATGTCGCCGGCCGATGCCGCGCGGTGCGGATCACCGGCGTCCCGTCCGACGCGAGCGTGAAGGCGACCGTCACCGGCGTGCGTGCGGATCAGGAGACAGGCCGCCGCGCCATCGCCAAGCTCGGAGCCAAGAAGTCCGCAACTGCGAAGCGGGTGCCGAAAGTGCGCCCGCGCTGCTCCTGATACGCGGAACTCCGTGCGCTGAGAGAGCGCCGGTGCGCCGCCCCGGGCCGACCGGCCCGGGGCGCGCAACCCGGCGGCGCATTCCGGGTTCTCAGCCTGCAAGGATCCGCCCTCGCCCCGGAGCTTCCCCCTGCCACGTCCTCGTCTCCTCCTGCCCCTGCGCGCGCACGCGCGCACCGCTCGCCGTACGCTCGCCACGCTGATCGCCGGCGTCGCCGTGGTCCCGGCGACCGCACACGCGACGGCGTCCCCGATTCCTTGGGATGGCCAGCCTGGCTACGGCTATCTGGCGCAGCCGACCGATCAGCTCGGCGTCCCCGGCGAGGTCGCGGGCGCCGGCATCCTCCCGGACGGCTCGATCTTCACGCCATCGGTCGAGGTGGTGCCGTGGCTTGGCTCCGGCGACCTCGGCGTCCTGGCGCGTCGCGGCATGCCCGATCCCACCGTTCCGGTCTACGCGACCGGTGTCGATGCGGCGGGCGCCGACGCCTCGTGGTGGGCCGGCCGCGTCGCCGGCGTGCCCTCCGCGGTCATGACGCTCAACCCGGGCGCCCGCGGCCGCGCGGGCGTGGCCCTGCGATGGGGCGGCACGATGAAGCCCGGCGGCAAGCCCGCCGCTTACCGCTTCGCGCGCCCCGTCACGCCCTCGCGGCCGGGCCTTTACGACCAGCCGGGGCAGCGCTTCAGGGCGGGCCGCTGCTGGAAGGTGCGCCGCAAAGGCTCGGCGTGGGTCGTCGAGCGGGGGCCGAGCGTCGTCGCCGTGATCATCGGCAACGGCAAGCGCGGCAAGCGCCGGCTCCCGAAGACCAAGGTGACGGCCTGCCCACGCGCCGCGAGCGCGTTCGGCGCGGCCATCCGCGTCGGCGTCACCGGCGGCAGCAACCTCAAGGTGATCGTGCCGCTGCGCCCGATCCCGAAGAAGGATGCGCGCGTGCGCGATCTGCGCCGCGCCGATGTCGACGCCGCCGCGCAGGAGACCATCGGCTCGTGGCGGGCCCAGCGCGCGGCCGGCGCCACGATCAAAGTGCCGGAGGCAAGCGTGCAGCGGGCCCTCGATGCCGCCGTCACCGGCATGCTCGTCCCGCGCTACCAGCTCAAGGACGGCCGATGGGTGCAGGCCGTGAACAAGCTCCAGTACCACGCGTTCTGGATTCGCGACCTCGCCGTGATCACGGATGCGCTCGACCGGGTCGGGCTCTCCTCGGTCGCCGCCGACAACCTCCCGTTCCTCGGCGACTGGCAGACGCCCGACGGCTCCTACGTCTCGCGGCCCGGCCAGGGCGACGGGTTCGGCCAGGGGCTCTGGGTGCTCGGTCAGCACGTGCGCTTCACGGGCGACGTGGCGTTCGCGAAGCAGTGGGCGCCTTCGGTCGGCCGCGCCGTCGACTGGGCGGCCAGCCAGATCGCGGTGACCCCGACGGGCCTGCTGCCCGCCTCCGATCCGAAGGACAACGAGTACGTGGCGGGCACCCTCACGGGCGACCAGCTCTGGGGTGTCGCGGGCCTCGACGCCGCCGTCTCCCTCGCGGGCTACGCCGGTGACGCTCCGCTGCGGGCGAAGGCGATCAAGGTGCGCGACACCCTCAAGCTGCGCCTGCAGAACGCGATGCGAGCAACCGCGATCAACGGCCGTATCCAGCCGACGCTCGACGGCACGATCGGCCGCAGCTGGGGCGAGCGCTGGGCAGCGTGGCCCTACCCAACGCTGCCGGCAACCGATCCGCTCGTGCAGTCGACGGTGGCCGCCGACCTCGCCGAGATGCAGGAGGGCCTCGCCGTCTATGCCGGCAAGTGGCTCCATTCCTACCTCGGGTTCCGCGACTGGCAGACGCTGCTCCGCGCCGGCGACAAGGTCCAGCCGGTCGCCGGCCTCTACGCGTCGATCGCGCACCTCACCGCCACCGGAGGCGGCTTCGAGACGAGCATCGTCCCGTGGACGAACCGGGATGCCACGGTGAACCTCGCGCCGCACGCCTGGACCTCCGCCGAACTCACGAGCTTCATCCGCGACATGATCGTGCACGAGGAGGGCTCGGACCTGGTCGCGTTCGCCGCCGTTCCGTCGGCGTGGACGATGCCGGGTGCGGTGACCGAGGTCGAGCGTCTCCCGACGACGTTCGGTGAGCTCGATCTGAAGCTCGCCCCGACCGCCACGGGCGCCACGCTCACGTGGAAGCTCTCGCCGCGCGACGGGATCAAACTCGGGCGCCTCCGCTGGCCGCTGCCGCCGTGGGTGAAGGTGACCAAGCACTCGGGGGCGACCCGCGACGGCGACGAGTTGCGCGCGACCGGCAACACAGGCGAGATCGACGTCACGTGGACCCGCCAGCCCGATCAAGGCCCGACCTACGCCGGCACCCTCGCCGCGCTGCAAGGCGGCTACCTCGGCCGCGGGCTCACGCCGCCCGGCTGAAGCTCGACCGCGCCGCTGAGCCCCGCAACGAGTGAGGCCGCCCGCGACCCTGGTCGCAGACGGCCTCATCGAGATCGTTGTTGCTCCGGAGCGCCGGAGCGGCCGGCTACTTCGCGGCGGCGTAGCGCTCCGCGACCTTCGCCCAGTTGACGACGTTCCAGAACGCCTTCAGGTACGCCGGGCGCTGGTTCTGGTACTTCAGGTAGTACGCGTGCTCCCACACGTCGTTGCCGAGGAGCGGGGTCTTGCCGTCGGTGAGGGGCGAATCCTGGTTGGGGGTGCTCGTGATGGCGAGCTCACCGCCGTCGAGGACGAGCCAGGCCCAGCCCGAGCCGAACTGGTTCACGCCGGCGGCCTCGAACTGCTCCTTGAACGCGTCGAGCGAACCGAACTTGGCCGTGATCGCGTCGGCCAGCTCACCCTCGGGCTCGCCGCCGTCGGGCGAGAGCGACTCCCAGAAGAGCGTGTGGTTGTAGTGACCGCCGCCGTTGTTGCGCACCGGGCCGAGCTTGTCGGCCGGGAGGGAGGAGAGGTTCGCGACGACCTCCTCGATCGGCTTGTCGGCCCACTCGGTGCCCTCGAGGGCGGCGTTGACCTTGTCGACGTACGCCTGGTGGTGCTTGTCGTGGTGGATGGTCATCGTCTGCGCATCGATGTGCGGCTCGAGCGCGTCGTACGCGTAGGGAAGTGCGGGAACTTCGTAGGCCATGGGGCAGTCTCTCCTGGTGCAGTCGCTGAGGCTTCGGCCCGGACTATATGACGAAGGCGCCGTGACGCCGTCACGCCTGCCCGCAAGCTAGATTCCGGGGGGTGCATCGCCTGTCGCAGCTGCTCCTGCCGACCGAGCGTCAGCCCCCGGCCGACGCCGAGGCGCTGTCGCATCAGTTGATGGTTCGCGCCGGCCTGGTGCGCCAGCTCGGCTCCGGCCTGTGGTCGTGGATGCCCGCGGGCTGGCGGATCCACCAGAAGGTCGTCGACATCATCCGCGAGGAGATGGACGCCGCCGGCGCCCAGGAGCTGTCGCTCCCGGTGCTCCAGCCCCGCGAGCTGTGGGAGAAGACCGGTCGCGACCAGATTCACGAGCTCTTCAAGCTCGAGGACCGCAAGGGCAGCGAGATGGTGCTCGCGATGACGCACGAGGAGGCTGTGACGACGCACGTGGCGCAGATCGTGAAGTCGTACCGCGAGCTGCCGTTCACGCTCTACCAGGTGCAGACCAAGGAGCGCGACGAGCCGCGCCCGCGCGCCGGCATCCTGCGCACCCGCGAGTTCGTGATGAAGGACGCGTACTCGTTCGACCGCGATGACGCGGGCCTGGACGCCTCCTACGAGGCGCAGACGGCGGCTTACGCGAAGATCTACGACCGCTGCGGCGTCCGGTGGTACCGGGTCGAGAGCGACGTCGGCATGATGGGCGGCGCCGGCGCCCATGAATACATGGCTCCGTGCGCTGCAGGAGAGGACGACATCGTGCTCGCCGAGGGCTACGCGGCGAACGTCGAGGTCGCGACCACCACGCCGTCGCCCGCTGTGGTCGTCGAGCCGATCGGAGCCCCTGAGCCCGTCGAGACGCCCGACGCGAAGACGATCGAGCGCCTCGCCGAACTTCTCGGCATCGATGCCTCGGCGACGATGAAGGCGGTCGCGGTGGTCGGTCCGGAGGGCCTCGTGCTCGTCCTGTTGCGCGGCGACGACACGGTCCAGGAGACGAAGCTCGCCAACGCGCTCGGCGGTACGCATCGCCCGGCGACGGAAGAGGAGATCGCCGCGGCGATCGGCCCGGCCGGGTACCTCGGACCGATCGAGATGGCCGACCCGGGTACCACCGTGCTGCTCGACCTCGCCGTCGGAGACACCGAGCACGTCGTGGGCGCCAACAAGGCCGGCGTCCACCTCCGCGGCGTGCAGCCGGGGCGCGACTTCCAAGCGCGGCGGGTCGACGTGCGCGCGGCGAAGGCGGGTGACACCGTCGACGGCAAGCCCGTCGAGATCGTGCCGGCGATCGAGGTCGGCAACATCTTCAAGCTCGGCACGAAGTACACCGAGGCACTCGGGGCCACGTTCCTCGACGAGGACGGCAAGCGCCAGCCGATCATCATGGGTTGCTACGGCATCGGCCCCGCGCGCATCGTTGCGTCGACGGCCGAGCAGTGCGGCGACGAGCGGGGCATCGCGTGGCCGAAGGCGATCGCGCCGTGGCAAGTGCATGTGGCCGGGCTCGGCAAGCCGGGCAGCCCGGAGGCGGAGGCCGCCGCCAAGCTCGCCGCGACCCTCGATCAGGCAGGCTTCGAGGTGATCCTCGACGACCGCGCCGGCGGCGCGGGGGAGAAGCTCACCGACGCGGAGCTGCTCGGCTGCCCCCTGCGGCTCGTCGTCGGCCGCCGCACGCTCGAGCGCGGCGAGGCGGAGGCGCAACGACGCCGCGGCAGCGTCGAGCTCGATCCGATCTCGCTCGACGATCCCGTGCCCGCGGTTCGGGCGCACCTCGCCGCTGCCCCATGACCGAGGGTGCCCAGCGCCGCGGCCTGCGGCGCCTCCTGGGCCTGGACCGCTCCGCGCCACCCCCGCCGTCCACGCTGCCGGGCAGTCCGCTGCGGCCCTGGACGATCCCGAACCTCGTCGGCTACGCGCGCGTGGTCGGGCTGGTGCTCTTCGTCGTCTTCGCGGCGCGCTCCGGCGATGGCCATTCGACGGCGGCCGCGGTGCTCTACGGGGCGGTCGCCTGGGGCGACTACCTCGACGGCATCCTCGCCCGGATCACCGGCCAGTACAGCCGGCTCGGGGCGCTGCTGGACCCAGCGATCGATCGGCTGATGATCATCGCGGGGGCCGGGGTGGCCTGGAACTTCGAGCTGCTGCCGCGCACCTGGCTCGCGCTCCTGCTCGCGCGCGAGATCGCGATGCTCGCCCTCGCGCGCATGGCCCTGCATCGCCGCGGCGCGATCACCATCAACTGGGTCGGCCGTCTGGCGGTCTGGCCGCTGATGTCGTCGCTCTTCTTCGCCCTGGCCGGCGCGCTCGGTCTCGCGCACGGGCTGCTCGTGATCGGCGTCGTGATGGCCTACCTGGCGAGCGCGCTCTATGCCCGTGTGATCTTCGCGCGGCCGCCGGTCACCGCGGCCCGCTGAGGGTGCCTCCTCACCGAGTGCCCCAGGCAGACGAACGTCCGAGGTCACCTGAGCAATGCTCAGGGCTCTGAGAAGGCCCGAGAACACGGGCGATGACCGCTCGAAGGCTGAGCCTGAAGCCGAGGTAGAGCCATGCGTGGCCGAAAGAAGCCATGCGTGACATCGGTCTCGCCGCCGAGACAGGTAATGTGGGCCACTCCCGACCGGAGCCTGCCTGACCACATGGACACGTTCCCCGATCTTGGGTCCCTCTCCGATCAGGAGCTCAAGGACCTCATCCACCAGCTGACCGACGAAGAGGTCGAGATCTCGTACCGCCGTCGCATCCTGCACGGCAAGATCGACATCCTGCGCGCCGAACTCGTCAACCGCCTTCGCAAGAAGCATGAGCGCGGCGACGACATCCTCACGGGTGACGATGTCGCTCGACTGACCGACATCCTCGCCGGTCGCGTCGAGCTGCCGGACGACGAGCCGCCGACCCCTAGCGCCTAGGGCGGGAGCACGCCGGTGGCGCGCCACTGCCCTGACTGCGGCTTCGTCAACGCCGAAGGCGCGAACTACTGCCAGAAGTGCGGCGCGTTCGTCGGCGATCCCGATCATCATCGCGACCCGGCCTACCGGGTCGACGATGAAACGGGCGAATTCGTTCCGGTCGACCTCGACGCCGTCGTGGCCTCGACCGGTGCCGCGATCGTCATCCGCTCCGGCGGCGGGCGCGTGGGCGAGAGCGTGGCCGTCACCGACGAGCGCCTCACCATCGGCCGCCGCCCCGATGCCGGCCTCTTCCTCGACGACGTGACCGTCTCGCGCGACCACGCCCGCGTGCTGCGGCGCAGCGGCCAGTACTGGCTCGAAGACCTCGGTTCGCTCAACGGCACCTACGTGAACCGCCGCCGGATCGACTCGCACCACCTCGAAGATGGTGACGAGCTGCAGATCGGCAAGTACAAACTCACCTTCCTGAGCGGCTGATGACCATGCCGCGCACCGAGGATGACGGTCAGGCCGAGCAGCCGACCGCAAGTGACGCTACCCGCAGCCGCGGGGTGACGATCGGCGCCGTCTGCCAGACGCTGCGCCAGGAGTTCCCCGACATCTCGATCAGCAAGATCCGCTACCTCGAGGATCAACGCCTGATCACGCCCGAACGCACCGCGGGCGGCTACCGCCTCTACTCGCAGGGCGACATCGATCGCCTCCGCGCGATCCTGCGGATGCAGCGTGACGAGTTCCTCCCGTTGCGGATCATCCGCCAGGAGCTCGCCGCCGGCCGCGGGAGCACGCGCGACGCTCCAACGCCCTCGCCGCAGCGTGCGGCGAGCTCGACCGACGGCGCGGTGCCGGCAGGGGCGAACCGTCACCACGCGAACAACATCTCCGTGCTGGCGCGTGGCTCGTTCCACCGCCAGGAAGACGTGCTCGCCGAGGCGCGGGCCGAGGAGCGCCTGCTCAAAGAACTCGCCGACTTCGGCCTGATCACGGGCCACTCCGGCAAGGACGGTGGCACCCTCTACGACGACGCCGAGCGCGAGATCGTCGTCGCGGCGGCAGCGCTCGCTCGTTACGGCATCGGTGCTCGCCACCTGCGCACCTTCCGCTCGTCGGCCGACCGTGAGGCCGGCCTGCTCCAGCAGCTGCTCGGCCCGGCGCTGCAGTCGCGCAACCCGGAACGGCGCAAGGAGGCGATCGACGTGCTCGACGACCTCGCTGTGACGGTCTCCAGGCTCTCGCACCTGCTGCTGGTGCGCGACCTGCGCCGGATCACGGACTGACGGCCGGCGTCCGGGCGGACGCCCGGCTCGTGCCGCGGCGCCGCGGCACGGCGGGCGCCCGAGGGCCTCAGCCCGTCGCGACCCTGATCTCGCCGGAGAGCACGACGTTGGTGGGCGTCGACGGTGCCGTCTCAGCGGAGAGGCTCTCGCGGGTCATGATGAGCTCGGTGTACTGATCGAGGTCGTCGGCGGTGACGGCGGGCACGCCCTGACCGTTGAGCCGCATGCCGACCCGCATTTCGCCGTCCGGCGAGGGATCGCCGTCGCGGTCGTAGTAGCCCAGGCGCAGCGGTTCCGTGTTGGGGCCGTCGAGCCAAAAGAGGTAGGCGTCTTTCGAGGTCGTCGAGACGCCCTTGATCTCGGCGGCGAAATCGGTGGCGCCATCACTCCGCGGGCGGAAGGCGGCCTGTCCGGTGCCCTTGCCGCCGCTCGGCGAGGTGAGGTTGACGAGCAGCGTCGAGAGGCTGCTCGTGGAGGCCGGCGTCGACTCGGTCGGCTTGTTGGAGACGCTGTTGTCGTCGTTCCCGCCGCCCGCGACGAGCGAGAGGATCACGACGGCGGCGATCACCGCGGCGGCGACGGCGCCGACGAGCAGCCACGAGCCCTTGCGGGATGCGCGCTCGAGCTCGACCACGCGCTCGCGGCGCGCATCGAGGGCGTCGAGGGCCTCGGCGACCTCCTCGTCCTCGGCCGGGAGCTCGGGGAGCTGGGCGCCGGGGATACCGGAGAGCCGCGCAGCGGCCGAGCGGGCGAAGCGGCGCGCTGCCGGATCGTCGGCGAGCACTTGGCGGGCTTCCGCGCGCCGGCTGGCGGGCAGCTCACCGACGAGGTAGTCGCAGAGCAGCGCGCGACGTGCCTCGTCGAGGGAACCCGGGCCGCCGGCGAGCTCGGTGAGCGCATCGTGCGAGCGACGCCGGACGACGATCTCGGGGAGGTGCAGGAGCTCCGCGATCTGGTCGTAGCCGCGTCCGCGGGCGACGAGGAGCTGCAGGACGGCGCGGCGGTCAGGGGAGAGGTCGTCGAGAGCGGCCACGAGCCGGTGATCGTACCGAGGACGGCTAGCCTTCGCTGCATGTCAGAGCCCAGCGCCCCGTTCTCGCTCAGTACCCCCGAAGGCAAGGCCGTCCTCCCGACGCTGCGCCCGATCGAGCAGACCGTCGACGGCGTGCTTGGCGTGCAGATCCTCAGCGCGGAGCCCGACGAGGTCGTGGCGGCGCTCGACATCGACGATCGCCACAAGCAGCCGTTCGGTCTGGTGCACGGCGGCGTCTACGCACTCGTCGCCGAATCGGCGGCGTCCATCGGCGGCGCGCTCACCGCAATCCCCGCCGGCGGATCGGCGGTCGGGCTCTCCAACAACACCGCGTTCCTGCGGCCGTTCATCGGCGAGGGGCGGCTCACGTCGACGGCCACGCGCATCCACGGCGGCCGCACCACCCAGCTCTGGGACGTCGAGCACCGCAGCGAGGACGGCAAGCTCTGCGCCACCTCGCGCGTGACGATCGCCCTTCGGTACCCCGAGACGAAGTCCTAATCCGGGCGCCGGTGCCCGCCTCGCCTACGACGAGGCGGAATACCGGCTCGTGATCGGCACGCGCCGATCACGCGAGAGCGCGCGGCTCGTCAGGCGGATGCCCGGCGGCCCCTGGCGCCGCTTGTATTCCGCGCGGTCGATCAAGGAGAGGGCCTTGTCGACGTGCGCCTCAGGCAGCCCGCTCGCGATGAGTTGGTCGCGGGAGAGGTCGCGCTCGATGTAGCCCGCGATGATCGCGTCGAGGATGTCGTAGGGCGGGAGGGAGTCCTCGTCCTTCTGATCGGGGCGCAGCTCGGCCGACGGCGGCCGCGTGATGATCTCCGGCGGCACGTCCTCGCCGCCGTCGCGCGTCGAGCGCCATGCGGTGAGTTCGAAGACCAGCGTCTTGGGCGTGTCCTTGAGCGGCGCGAAGCCGCCGGCCATGTCGCCGTAGAGCGTCGAGTAGCCGACGGACGTCTCTGACTTGTTGGCCGTGGTGAGCACGAGCCAGCCGAACTTGTTCGAGAGGGCCATCAGCAGCGTGCCACGGATGCGGGCCTGGAGGTTCTCCTCGGTGAGGTCCGGGGCTCGCCCCGCGAAGCTCGGAGCAAGCGTCTCCTCGTAGGCCTTGAACGGGCCCTCGATCGGCAGCTCGAGCAACTCGATCCCGAGGCGCTTGGCCAGCTCGTGCGCGTCGCTGCGGGTGCCGTCGGACGTGTAGCGCGAGGGCATCGTGGCGCCGCGCACGCGGTCGGCACCGAGCGCATCGACGGCGAGGAGGGCCACGAGCGTGGAGTCGATGCCACCCGACAGGCCGATCAGCACGTCGCCGAAGCCGTTCTTCTTCACGTAGTCGCGGGTGCCGAGCACGAGCGCGGCGTAGGCCTCGGCGGGCCCACTGAGCGGCTCCGTGACCCGGCCGCCGATGTCGCGCGGGCGCGGCTCCTCGCCGGGAAGGTGCTCGCCCCCCGACGCGGTCTGCGGCGCGGGATCTTCGCGCGCACCCTCGAGTACGGCGGTGGCGAGCACCGGGACGGCTGTGTCGAGATCGCGCGCTGGGCGGCGGCGACGCGTGTCGCGCAGGCGGGCGGCGCCGATCACGTCGATGTCGACGTCGCAGATCAGCAGGTCCTCCTCGAACGCCTTCGCGCGGGCGAGCACGGTGCCGTCATGGCCGATGAGCGCAGAGCGGCCGTCGAAGACGAGCTCGTCCTGGCCGCCGACCAGGCCGCAGTAGGCGATGGCGGCGAGGTGGTCGCGGGCGCGGGTAACGAGCATGTGCTCGCGCCGTTCGCCCTTGCCGAGGTCGTAGGGCGACGCCGAGAGGTTGAGGATCAGGCGCGCGCCGGAAAGCGCCTCGCGCTCGAGCGGGTCGGCGGGTTGCCAGATGTCCTCGCAGATCGTCACGCCGATGCGGTGCCCGTCGACGGCGATCGTCGCCGGGCCCGGCCCGTGTTGGAAGTAGCGCAGCTCGTCGAACACGCCGTAGTTGGGCAGGTGCACCTTGCGGTAGCTGGCCACGAGATCGCCGCCATCGAGCACGGCGGCAGCGTTGTAGACATCCTCGTCGCGCTCGGGCCAGCCGACCACCGCGACCAGGCCCTCCGGAGCCTCGGCCGCGAGATCGCCCATCGCGTCGCGGCAGTCGCGCAGGAAGCGCTCACGCAGCAGGAGGTCCTCCGGCGGGTAGCCGGAGATCGCGAGCTCCGGGAAGACGGCGATGCGCGCGCCTGCGGCGGCAGCCTCGTTCATCGCGGCGGCGATCTTGGCGGTGTTGCCGGACACGTCTCCGACGACCGAGTCGATCTGGCAGAGCGCGAGGCGCAGGGTGTCGATCGTCATGGCTCGTCGGTCCTTCCGAGGTGCTCGCGGACGAACGCTGCGAGCTGGGGATCGGTGGCAGCGGGGAGGGAGAGCACCGTCGAGGCGCCGGCGAGTGCTCGGACGCCCTCGAGCTCGGTGGTGACCTTCTTCGAGACGAGCGCCTGCCCGGCGGAACGGGTGGCCGGGCTGTCGACGGCGCCGAGCTCGGCAGCGAGGTCGTCGATCGTGCGGCGGTCGGCGCCGGACGTGAATTCGACGACGACGTTGCCAGCGGGCAGCCCAGCCGGCCCGGCAGCGGCGGCGGGCGCGGGCGTCGACGGCTCGAGGCTGCCGTGGTCGCGCGAGGTGAGGAGCAGGAGTCCTCCGCCCACGCCGACGATCACCAGCGCGAACGCGGCGAGGGTGGGGAGCAGGCGGCGCACGGCCCCATCGTACCGGCGGGCCCCGTGGTGACCGCGCTCGGCAACGCGGTTCTCACCGCTCAAACCTTGAACGCGAACATTGAACGCCTTCGAGCAACATGACCGCAATTGACCGGGACATGGCGGCAGAAGCATGGCGGATTCACGCGTTGAGCGCCGTCGCATGTTGAAGGTTGCAAGGTTGCGTTGTAAGGTTGGGCTCCCGGAATCCTCAAGGGACGCACCATGAACCTCGCCGAGCCCGCAACCTTCGACCGCATCTACCGAGAGCACCGCCGCGCGGTGTTCCTCACGGCGATGCGGATCACCAAGGATCCGGCGCTCGCGGAGGACGTCACCCACGACGTGTTCGTGCGGCTCTGGCGTCGTCCCGCACGGTTCGACGACGCGCGTGGCGAGCTCGGCCCCTACTTGCGCCTGATGGCGAGGTCGCGCGCGCTCGACCTCTGGCGCGAGCGCCAGGCTGCGGGGAGGGCGCAGGATCGGCTGGTCGTCGCCGCCGGCATCGACCCCGAGCCGCAGCCCGACGACCCGTCGATGCGTGCCGTCGCGGGCGAGCGCGCGGCCACGGTGCGTGAGGCGCTTCACGAGCTCCCGGAGCCGCAGCGCGAGGCGCTGGTGCTCGCGTATTGGGGCGGGCTCACCGCGGAGGAGATCGCCCGCCGGATCGGCGTGCCACTCGGCACCGTGAAGAGCCGCATCCGGCTCGGTCTCGCGAAGCTCCGTACCTCGGCTGGCGGCCTGCTGCCCGAGGCAGGCGCCGAACTCGCCTGATCGATCGTCGGGCGCCGCATCATCCGGCCCTGGCTGCCCGACTGGAACCACCAGTGTGTGCGGAGGCTCACGCGGAGTGGGGTTGACACGCCCTTAGGGTGCTTGGTCGCAAACCGAACTGCCGAGTTCGGCGCCGTCCTGCGGCGCTGGAGCGGGGGACCCACTTGCCGGCAGCACCAAGCCGGCCGGGGCGAATCGCGTGGCGTGCCACGCGTAGCGGTTGAGGAAGCAGCGCCCTGTGCTGCTGATCGATCGCGAGCCCGTCAGCTCACCTCGTAGGCAGACCCCCATGAGGTTCCATGCCCCAATCCACGCGCACGGCGCTCCGCGTCGTGCTTCCCCTTGCTGCGGCCTTCACCGCAGCGCCGGGGGTGGCCGCTGCTCAGGCCGCCCCGTCCACCAATCCCATGCCGACTGACGCCCAGCAGCTCGCTGGTGGCGCAGCAGTGCCGGCGCCATCTCCCGCAGGACTGCCGAGCGTGCCGCAGAGCGGCTACATCGTCCGCGTGCTCGACCGTCAGCTCACCCTGGCATCCGGCAGCACCGTCGCCGTTCGCGGTCGTACGACGACCGTGCCGGTTCACGCCGAGCTGCGCGCCAGTCGTCATGGCCGCGTCGTGGACGCCGCCGACGTCGCCCCGAACACCCGCTTCTTGCTCCAGGGCAGCGCGGTGTCCGGCGAGCGCCTGTGGCTGCGCGTCACCCGGACCGACGGCGGCGCCGAGCGCTCCTGGGTGTCGATCGGCGCGGTGCGCAAGCTCCGCCCGGCGCTCGCATCGTGGTACGGGCCAGGCCTCTACGGCCAACGCACCGCGTGCGGTCAGACCCTGACGACCGGCCTGAAGGGCGTCGCGCACAAGTCGCTGCCCTGCGGCACGAAGGTCACGGTCAAGTACCGCGGCCGGAGCACGAGCGCCAGCGTCGTCGACCGCGGACCCTTCGCCGGCGGCCGCGAGTTCGACCTCACCGGTGCCACTGCGCGTGCGATCGGGTTCCACTCGGTCGGGCGCGTCTGGGTCACCCACCGCTAGTCCGTTCCAGCGCGTCCGGCCGCCACGGTCGGGCGCGCCGGTAGCGTGGGAGGCGTGACCGACGTGCGCTTCCAGACGACCGGTGGCCCGCTGCTCTCAGGAACGCGCGGCGGCAGCGCCGATGGCCCCGTGCGCGTGGTGATGCTCCACGGCCTCACGGCCACGCGTCACTACACCGTGATGGGCTCCCGTCACCTCGATCGTGCCGGGATCGCCAGCATTGCCTACGACGCGCGCGGGCACGGCCTCTCGGCGGCTGCTGCAGGCGGTCCGGCCGCGTACACCTACGCCGCGCTCGCCGCCGACCTCGGAGCCGTCGTCGATGGCTCCGCCGGTGACGAGCCGGTCGTGCTGCTCGGCATCTCAATGGGAGCCCACACCGCCGTTCGATACGCCCTCGATGCCCCGGAGCGCGTCGCGGGGCTCCTCCTGATCACGCCCGCGCACCTGCCGGGCAGCGGCTCTGGTGACCGCTCGCCTTGGGATCGCCTGGCCGGCGCCTTGCGCGGGCCCGACCCGATCGAGGCGTTCGTGCGCGAATCGCACCTCGAGACGCTTCCGGAGTCGTTCCGTGAGCAGGTCGCCGCGGCGATCCGGCAGCGGATCGGCCGTCATGCCAATCTGGCAGCGGTCGCTGATGCCCTGCAGGGTGTGCCGCGCTCGTCACCGTTCGACGATCTCGGCGACCTCGCGGCACTCAAGATGCCGGCGATCGTCGTTGGCAGTCGCGACGAGGTCGATCCGAGCCATCCGCTGGCGGTGGCGGAACGGTGGGTGGCAGCGCTTCCCGCTGCTCGGCTCGAGGTGGAGCCGGAGGGCAAGTCGCCGCTGGCCTGGCAGGGCGGGCGACTCGCACGGTTCGCCGAGGAGCTCACCTCGGCGTAGCCGCACGCTCCGGACGCCGGCAGGCGGCCGACCGGAGCGGGCGGAACACCGCGCGCCGCGGGCCCGAAGGCCAGGTGCGGCGCGCGGCTCGCAGTCGGTGCTAGTTGAGCGCCTTCTTGAGCGCGGCAGCGGCCGAGAACTTCGCGCCGTTGCTGGCGGCGATCTTGATCGTCTCGCCGGTGGCCGGGTTGCGGCCCTCGCGGGCGGCGCGCTTGCTCACAGCGAACTTGCCGAAGCCGCTGACTGCGACCTCGCCGCCGCCCTTGAGCTCAGCGGTGATGGCCTCGAACGTCGCATCGACGACGGACTTGGCCTGTGCCTGGCTGACGTCGGCGTCAGCGGCAACCTTGGCGATGAGTTCCTGCTTGGTGAGTGCCATGAGTTGAGAACCTCCTCGGGGTCTACGGGTGCCCCAAGCTACATGGCTCGGCGGCGGATCGCCCGTGGTTACTGGCGAAATGGGGTGGTCGAGATGATTCGAAGGCCGCTTTGAGGCCGAGTTTCGCGCTCTGCATCTCCCCGGAATCTCCTGCTCAGCGGCGGTTTCGTGTGTGCCGTCACGGTTCGTCCCGTTGCGAGGCGTACGATTGGCGCGGATGTCAGGCGAATCGACCCGAATCGACCGGTGGCTGTGGGCCGTTCGCGTCTACAAGACCCGCGCTCTGGCCAGCGAAGCAGCCCGCGGCGGACACGTCGAGATCAACGATCACCCGGCCAAGCCGGCCTCGACGGTGAAGATCGGTGACCGCGTGAAGGCGCGCGCCGGCAGCCGCGTGCGCGAGCTCGAGGTGCGCAAGATCATCGAGAAGCGGGTTGGTCCGCCGGTGGCCGCCGAGTGCTTCGTCGACCACACGCCGGCGCCGAAGCCCGACAGCCTCAACTCCGCGCCGGTGTTCAAGCGCGACGCCCGCACCGGTCGGCCGACGAAGCGCGATCGGCGCGACCTGGACCGGTTCCGCAGTCGCGAGCGCGACGGCGGCGCCGACCTCGATCTCGACTGATCCGGGCCGTGCCGCGCCCACGCGCCGGTACGATGCACTGGACGATGGAGGAGCGGCGGTGAGCGACCAGGACTACGGCCATGCGATCGGCTTCGAGGTGCTTCGGCGTGGCACGCCCGTGATCGCCTCCGACGGCGTGCAGATCGGCACCGTGCGGCGCGTCTCGAACGCCGTGCGCGAGCGGCTGTTCGACGGGGTGACCATCGATACGCCCGCCGGCCAGCGCTTCCTCGATGCGCCCGAGGTGGAGCGCATCTACGAGCGTGCCGTCGTGACGACGTTCCCGTCGGCCGAGGCCGATGAACACCTGCAGCAGCAGGCCAACCGCGCCGCGGCGATCGCGAAGAACACCACGACGGCGCGTCAGCTGAAGCGTATGGGCCAGCGCGCTCGAGACGCCTGGGAGCGCCGCTGATCCAGCGAGGGCGCAGCTCAGAGCGGCGCGAAGTCCATCTTGCGAGCCCCGCACACCGGGCAGACCCAGTTGTCGGGGATGTCTTCGAAGCGCGTGCCGGGCGGGATACCGCCGTCAGGATCGCCTTCGGACTCGTCGTAGAGGAACCCGCAGGCCTCGCAGATCCACACCTGTGCGTCGCTCATCGGCTGCCCTTACGGCGTGGGCCCGGCGGGGTGGGCATCGTCGATGTGGTCGACCACGTGCGCCCCGTTGTCGGAGTCGAGGAACGCGGCGCGGCCGTACTCGGGGCAGGCCTCGTTGCGGCACTCGAAGCTGTGCGGCGGACCTGCCAGCGCAACAGATGCGGGTTGGCCGCACTCCGGACAGAGCGGCGGCGCGTTCGCGGTGTCGGGATCGAGCGGCTGATCGAGGTCCATGGATCCGAGCCTAGATGATCGCCCCGGTGGCGGAATACGGGTTCGGGCGGGCCGGAGCCGCAGGTCCGGGCGCTGCTGGCCACGGAGCTAACGCACGCCGGCGTGGCCTTGAACGCGGAGCGAGGCAGCGAGCAGCAGCAGGCCGGCGATCGCCAGGCCCACGCCGACCCATGCCGGCGACGCCCAGGTACCGCTCGCGGTGTAGGCGAGCCCGGCCAGCCAGGGACCCAGCGCGTTCGCGGTGTTGAAGGACGCGTGATTCATCGTGGCCGCGATCGTCTGCGCCTCGCCGGCGACATCCATCAAGCGCGTCTGCAGCGCCGGCCCGAGCAGCAGCACGTTGCCGAGCGCGAAGACGCCGATCGCGGCGGTGTACGGGTTGAGGGTCGCCACGGAGAACAGTGCGAGCGCGATCGCGAAGCCGGCCAGGCCGCCGGCGAGCGTGGGGAGGAGGGCACGGTCGATGAGACGCCCGCCGATCAGGTTGCCGCTCACCATGCCCGCGCCCCAGAAGAGGAGGTAGAGCGGCACGAGCCCCTCGCTGACGCCCGTGCGCTCGGTGAGCGTGGGGGCGATGTAAGCGTATGTGGCGAACATGCCTCCGAAGCCGATCGCGCCGACGGAGAGCGTGAGCAGGAGCTTCGGGTCCTTGAGCACCCGTAGCTCGCCGCGCATGCTCGCCGTCGTCACGGCGGGCGTCACTGGGACGAACCGCAGGATCGAGAGGATCGTGATCACGCCGATCGCCGCGACGAGCAGGAACACCATCCGCCAGCCGAAGGCGTGCCCGAGCGCGGTGGCGACGGGCACCATGGCGAGGTTGGCGACGCTGAGTCCGAGCATGACGGTGGAGATCGCCCACGCGCGCCGTTCGGTGGGGACGAGGGCGGCCGCGGCGAGCGAGGCGACGCCGAAGAACGCGCCGTGCGGAAGGCCGCTCACGAAGCGAGCGGCGAGGAGCGTGCCGTAGGAGGGCGCCGCAGCGCTGAGCACGTTGGCGAGCACGTAGACGCCCATGAGTGCCACGAGCAACGCCCGGCGCGGCCGGCGCGCGCCGAACACGGCGAAGATCGGCGCGCCGACGACCACCCCGAGCGCGTAGGCGCTGATCACGTGGCCGGTGGTGGTGACCGAGGCATCGATGCCGTCGGCCACCTCGGGCAGCAGGCCCATCGGGACGAACTCGCCCGTGCCGATCCCGAGGCCACCGATCGCCAGTGCGAACAGCGCCCAGCCAAGGCCGTGCGGCGCGACGGGGCGGTCGTCGCTGGTGGAGGCGGATGGAGCAGGGGTGTGGGCATCCGCGATCACGGGGGAGGTGGTCACTCCAGCCAGGCTAGGGCGTCGCGCGCCACAGCCCCTGTGATGCTGGTCGCTGCTTCAGCGGGCGGGGCCTCGGCGGTTTCGCGGATCGGAGAACCGGGGCTCGGTCGTCACCGAACGATCGGTGAGCGTCTTGAGGAACGCCACGAGATCGCGCTGGTCACGATCGCTGAGTGCCCGCGGCGTGAGGAGCGGATCCTTCAGCGGGCTGGCGGCAGCGTCGCCGGCGAGCGGGCCCCGGTCGATGCGTCGCCCACCCCGCGCATAGTGCGCCACCACCGCTTCGAGTGTCTCGATGGAACCGTCGTGCATGTAGGGCGCGGTGAGCTCGACGTTGCGCAGCGACGGTGCGCGGAAGCGGCCCATGTCGGCGGCGTCTCCGGTGTGCTCGTACAGCCCACGGTTCGGGGCTGGGTAGGCGCCGGTGCCAGCGATCGAATAGAGCGCGTCGTTGTGAAAGGCAGGCTCCTGCGGCGCAGCGCCGGTGTACTTCACTTGGTCGTTGAAGAGGAAGCTGCCGTGGCATTTCGCGCACCCGGCTCGCTCGCCCAGGAACAGCGCCTCGCCGCGCGACTCGCTGGCCGTCAGACGCACCCTCCCCGCCTTGGCGCGGTCGTACCGTGAGCCCGCGGAGATGATCGTGCGCTCGAACGCCGCGATCGCATCGATCACCGCCGTCCATTGCACCGGCGTTTTGCGCCCTGGGAAGGCGGCTCGGAATCGCACCGCGTACCCCCGATCGTCGCGGATACGTGCGAGCACCCGGGCCCGGTTGCGCGGGTTGACGCCCATCTCCACGGGGGTGGCGTTGAAGAGCGGCTCGTGCATCTGCTCCTCGAGCGTGGTCATCGCCGGGTTCGCCCAGGTGAGCGTGGAGAGGTAGGCGGCGTTCACGAGCGAGGGCGTGTTGCGCGGGTGCACCTTGCCGGTCGAGCCGATCGCCGTGATGCGCCCGTCGGTAAATGCGAGCGCCTGCTGATGGCAGGACGCGCATGACTGCGTGCCGTTGGCCGAGAGTCGCTCGTCGTAGAACAGTCGCCGCCCGAGCTCGACCTTCGCGGCCGACATGCGGCTGGTCGACGGCTGGCGCGGCTCAGGGAACGACTCCGGCAGCACCCAGCGATAGGGCTTGCCGCGGTCGGCGGCGGACTGGGCCGCCGCGGCGTAGGCGCCGCCGCCCGCGAGTAGGACGGCGGCGATCAGCCAGAAATCGAAGCGCAGGCCGACTAGGCGGAGGCGCCGGCGGCATCGCGGCGGGCGCTCACCGTGTTGATCGCCTCGGCGAGCCTTGCGCCGTTCTCGAGATGCAGCAGGTGGCCGCCCTCTTCCCACACGTCGAGTTCCGCACCCGGGATCGCGGCCTGCAGCGGCGCGGCGTTCGGGAAGGGCATGATCCGGTCGATGGTGCCGTGGACGATCACGGTCGGGACCGTGACCGTCGGGAGGCGCTCTGCGGTGGTGTAGCCGTCGACGGCGCCGAGCTGCGTGAGCAGCGTCTCGAAGGGCGTCGGGTAGTGGCGGCTGAGGCCCTTGAACATCTCGAAGTTGCCGGGCTCGGCGCACCAAGCCGGGGCGTTGTAGAGCTCGAAGCCGTAGCGCGCGGCACGCTCCTCGTCGCCCGAGGTCTGTGCCTCGTACAGGCCGATCAGATCCTCGGCGGCCGGGGGCGTCATTGCGTCGCCGCCCGCGGAGGTGCTGGCGAGCGTGAGCGTGCGGACCTTGCCGGGGTGGCGGAGCACGAGCTCCTGGGCGACCATGCCGCCCATCGAGGTGCCGAACACGTCGATCGGCTCCGTGATCCCGAGTGCGTCGAGGCCCTGGGCCTGGTCGTCGGCGAGGTCGGCGATGGTGTAACCGCCGGCTGGCACCTCCTCCTGGCAGACGCCGCGATGGTTGATCCCGATGATCTGGCGGCCGGAGGCTTCGAGGGCGTTGACGAAGTCGTCGCCCCATTCGTAATGGCTGCCGCTCATGCCCTGGATGAGCAGGATCGGGCGACCGGTGCCCTGGCGCCAGGCGACGCGTTCGGTGCCGTCCGCAAGGGTGACGACGGAGACGGTCTCGGGGCGCGGCTTATCGGCGAAAAGAGACATGGAGCGTGATGGTAGTCACAAGGCACCGCATTGGAAAGCGTCAGCGGACGACCGATTACCAGCGCATTGACCGGCACTGACCGGGACCAGTCCCGAGTGGAAACCCGTTCCTTCAAGCGTTTGAAGAAACCTCATTTCGGCTCGCAGACGCCGAACTGCCCATTCCGCGGGCGTTCCGGTGGCTTACGACCAAGGTACTAGCCTCGGATCGATGCCTGCTTCGGAACCGCACCCCGTCGAGCACAACAAGTGGGCCGTGCTCGGCTTGCTCGGCGTGGCGCAACTCATGGTGGTCCTCGACGCCACGATCGTGAACATCGCCCTGCCGTCGGCGCAGAACGATCTCGGCTTCTCCACCGACAGCCGCCAGTGGGTCGTCACGGCCTACGCACTGGCCTTCGGCAGTCTGCTGCTGGTCGGCGGCAAACTCGGCGATCTCTTCGGGCGCAAGTGGACCTTCGTCGGCGGCCTGATCGGCTTCTCGGTCGCCTCGGTGCTCGGCGGCCTCGCGCCGTCGTTCGAGGTGCTCGTACTCGCCCGCGCGCTCCAAGGTGTGTTCGGCGCGCTGCTCGCGCCGTCGGCGCTCGGCCTGCTGACGATCACGTTCGCCGACTCGCCGGATCGCCCGAAGGCCTTCGGTATCTTCGCCGCCGTTGCGACGGCCGGTGCGTCCGTGGGTCTCATCCTCGGTGGCGCACTCACCGATGCCCTCGATTGGCGCTGGTGCTTCTACGTGAACCTCGTGATCGCGATCCCTGCCGCGCTGCTCGCGGTGCGGCTCATCGCAAACGACGCGCACCCGCAGCGGCCGCGGATCGACTGGCTCGGGGCCGCGCTCGCCTGCTCCGGCCTGTTTCTGATCGTGTTCGGTTTCTCCGAGGCCGAGCGCAACTCGTGGGAGGCCACGACGACGATCGCCTCGCTCGTTGCCGGCGTGTTCCTCCTCGTCGGATTCGTCACTTGGCAGCGCCGGTTCGCGACGCCGCTGCTCCCGCTCCACATCGTCTGGCACCGCTCGCGCGGCGGCGCCTACCTCTCGATCGTGATCGCGGCCTCGGCGATGTTCGCGGTGTTCCTGTTCCTCACGTTCTTCATGCAGCAGAACCTCGACTACTCGCCCCTGAAGACCGGTGTCGGCTTCCTGCCGATGACCGCCGTCATCTTCGTCATGGCGCCGACGATCCAGACGAGGCTCCTGCCGCGCTTCGGCGTCAAGCCGCTTGTGATGACCGGCATGACGCTCGGGCTGCTGTCGATGCTGCTGTTCTTCTCCCGCCTGGAGCCCGACTCGACATACGCGGGCACGCTGCTCCCTGGTCTCGTGATGATCGGCTTCGGCATGCCGTGCGTGTTCGCTCCGTCGTTCGCGACCGCCACGCTGGGCGTGGATCGGTACGACGCCGGCGTCGCCTCGGCAATGGTCAACACGTCGCAGCAGGTGGGCGGCGCCGTCGGTACGGCCATCCTCTCGACGATCTTCACCCACGCGGCCAGCGACTACGCGGCGACGCACGATCGAACGGCGAGCCTCGCCGCCGATGCGGCCGTGCACGGCTACACGGCGTCGTTCACGTTCGCCGCCGTGCTCTTCGGCATCGGGCTCGTCCTCGCCACGATCGTCCTCCCGCGCCGGATCGCGCCGGCGGGGGCGCCGCAGACTCCGCCGTCACCCGCTGTCGCGGGCGAACCCGCGTAGATGCGTGGTGCCACGGCGCGCCGCCGTGGCACCACCATCTAGTCGGCCAGCCCGTACATCCGGTCGCCGGCGTCGCCGAGGCCGGGCACGATGTAGCCGCGCTCGTTGAGGCGCTCGTCGATCGACGCCGTCACGATCGTGATCGGCAGCGTGAGCCCGGCGAATGCGACGTCGAGCGTGGCGATGCCCTCCGGCGCCGCGAGCAGGCAGACGACCGTGACCCGTGCGGCGCTGCGATCGTTCAAGTACCGGATCGCGGCGGCGAGCGTGCCGCCGGTTGCGAGCATCGGATCGGCGACGAGGCAGTGGCGGCCAGTGAGATCGTCAGGCAGGCGTTCCGCGTAGGTCGACGGCGCGAGGGTCGTCTCGTCGCGCACGAGCCCCAAGAACCCGACCTCCGCCATCGGCAGCACCCGGAGCAGGCCGTCGAGCATGCCGAGCCCTGCGCGCAGGATCGGGACGATCAGCGGCTTCGGCGTCGCGAGCTGCGCGCCGGTCACCGGCCCGACGGGCGTCGTGGCGTCGACCGGTTCGGTGGTGAGATCGCGCGTCGCCTCGTAGGCGAGCAGCGTGACGAGCTCATCGGCGAGGGCCCGGAAGTTTGCGGAGGACGTGCGCTCGTCGCGCAGCATCGTGAGCTTGTGGGCCACCAGCGGATGATCGACGACCTGCACGCTCAGCACTGCTCCAGCGTAGGCGGCCCACCGGAGGGGCCCTTTGAGACGAGGCCTCGATGACGCCGAGCGTAGCTCGGGCGCCCGGCCGTCGGCGCCTGCTCAGGGTTGGGTTTGCCGCCAGAGCAGGAGCCACCATGCGCTGACGAGGTCGGGGGTGTGGGTGATGTCCAGACCGGTGAGCTCGTGGAAACGCTTGCGGCGCGCGCGGATCGTGTTGCGGTGCACGCCGCGCATGGCGGCCGTGGCGTCGATGTTCTGATCGTGAGCGAGCAGCGTGGCGACGGCGGTTTCGATCTCATCTCCCGCCGGCCCAGCGCATCGAGGCGAGCGAAGGTCGAGGTGCTGCCGTGCCCACGGCCGCGATCCACGGGTGGGCGGATCTAGACTCGCCCGATGGCGTTCTCGCTCACGAACCTCCGCAACGAACCGCCGGACGTCGGCGGGAACTTCGATGGCGATGCCGGGCTTGAGTTCCGCATGGCGACCCAGCTCCTCGGGCTCGAGCAGTCCGGGCTCACGTTCCAACGCGTGCCGGCCGGTGTGCGGTTCCCGTACGGCCACACGCACCGCGTGCAGGAGGAGGTGTTCGTGGTCGTCGGCGGCAGCGGGCGCATGAAGCTCGACGACGAGATCGTCGACGTGCGCCAATGGGATGCCGTGCGAGCGCCGCCGGGCACGTGGCGCGGCTACGAGGCGGGGCTGGACGGCCTTGAGCTGCTCGTGATCGGCGCGCCGAGCCTGGGCGACGATCCCCGTGGCGACGTCACTGGAACGCGGGACTGGTGGACCGACTGAGCTGGCCGCCCGTCGACCGCTCGCGCTATGCCGCGGCCGACGTGTCGGCGCGGAGTTCGGCGATGAGGTCGCCGCCGGCATCGATCGCGCGCCGCAGCTTGATGATCCGGGTCTCGGCGTAGGCGGTGAGCTCCTCGAGCTCGGCGCGTGCCGTGGCGACGGCTGCGGGCGTGGCTGCTGCCGGCGAGCGCAGAGTGTCGCGCGCTTCGAGCACGGATCGCATCTGCTCCAATGAGAAGCCGAGCGGCTTCATCTGCTTGATCGTGAGGAGGCGGTCGATCTGCGCCTGCGTGTAGAGGCGAAACCCGCCGGCCGTGCGTCCCTCGGGACTGATCAGCCCTTGCTCCTCGTAGTAGCGGACGCTGCGGAGCGAGAGATCGACGCGCTCGGCGACCTCGCCGATGTGGAGCGTGGCGTCTGACACCGGCCGAGTGTATCTACGGACACCTCTCCGAACACTACCCTTACGTTAGGGTTGGTTTGTGTTGATCTCTCGCTCTCGCCTCACTGCATCGCAAGGCGAGTGGGATGCCACGCGAATCCGCGTCGAGCTCCTCGCCGGCCTGGTGGTGGCGCTCGCACTGATTCCCGAGGCGATCTCGTTCTCGGTGATCGCTGGCGTGGATCCGGCGGTCGGCCTCTACGCCTCGTTCACTATGGCGGTCACCATTGCGATCGCCGGTGGGCGGCCGGCGATGATCTCGGCGGCGACGGCAGCGATGGCGCTCGTGGTCACCAGCCTCGTTCGCGACCACGGCGTCGAGTATCTCTTCGCGGCGGCGTTGCTCGCGGGCGCCTTCCAAGTCGCACTTGGTGCCGTGGGCGCGCCGCGGCTGATGCGGTTCGTGCCTCAGTCAGTGATGACCGGCTTCGTGAACGCGCTCGCGATCCTGATCTTCCTCGCGCAGATCGACCACATCACCGGTGCCGGCGCGACCGGATGGGTGGTCGTCATCGCGGGCTTCGCGATGATCCTCGTGCTCCCGCGTCTCACCGCGCTGGTGCCGTCGCCGCTGGTGGCAATCGTCGTGCTCACGGCGATCGCGGTCACCGCGGGTCTGACGCTCCCAACGGTCGGCGACGAGGGTGCACTGCCGACGGCGTTCCCGGTCCCGGGGTTGCCCGACGTGCCGTTCGGCATGGAGACGCTCCGGATCATCGCTCCCTACTCGCTCACGCTGGCGATCGTCGGGCTCCTCGAGAGCCTGATGACCGCCCGGCTCGTCGACGACCTCACCGACACGTCGTCCGACAAAGACACGGAGGCGCGCGGACAGGGGATCGCCAACGTCGTCACCGGGTTCTTCGGCGGCATGCCGGGCTGCGCGATGATCGGGCAGACCATGATCAACGTGCGGGTGAGTGGCGCCCGCACCCGCCTTTCGACGTTCTCGGCCGGCGTCTTCCTGCTGTTCCTGATCCTCGTTCTCGGTCCAGTCGTGGCGAAGATCCCGATGACGGCACTTGCTGCCGTGATGGTGTTCGTGAGCTATGCCACCTTCGATTGGCACTCGGTGCGCCCCGCGACCCTCCGGCGCATGCCGTTGGGGGAGACGGTCGTGATGCTGGCGACAGTCGCGGTGACGGTCGCGACGAGCAACCTCGCGCTCGGCGTCGTCGTCGGCGTGCTCGTGACGATGGCGGTGTTCTCACGCCGGGTCGCGCACCTGCTCGACGTGCAGCGCGTGCTCGCGCCGGACCGTCGATCGGTGCGGTACGCGGTCGCCGGGGAGCTCTTCTTCGCCTCGCACGAGGAGCTCACGGACGCGTTCCATCACCCCGACGATCCGCCCGAGGTGACGATCGACCTCTCGGCTGCGCATGTTTGGGACGCGTCAGCCGTGGCGGCGCTCGACGCTATCGCCCACAAGTACGAGCGCCAGGGGAAGCGAGTCGAGATCGTCGGGCTCAACGCGCCGAGCGCCGCGATCCACACCGAGCTCTCCGGCCGGCTCGCGGCCGTGCACTAGGCCTGGTCGGGGTGCGGCCGGCGAGGCCGGGCATCCGTCTGCCTACGCGGCGGCGGGATCGCCCCGCGCTCGGGGCTCCGGGCCCGAGCGCAGTACTGCGGCGACGGGTCGCAGTAGCCCGCCGCGAAAGTGCCGTAGTCCGATACTGCGGAATGGGCATTCCGATCGCGGGAGGGTGCAGCCATGTCCACTGCACGCAAGTCTCACCTCCGCTCGATCCGGCCGTCGGTCTCCGGCGCCACCGCCGGCCTCGCGCTCTTCATCGCCCTCGGGAGCGGCGGCGCCTATGCCGCCGAGCACCTGATCACGGGCAAGCAGATCGCGACCGGCACGGTGACGAGCAAGAACATCAAGAACGGCACCATCGAGACCTCCGACCTGTCGAAAGCGACGCGAGTCGAGCTCACCGGCACGGCGTCGAAGGCCGGCGTCGCCGGCGCCACGGGGCCGCAGGGTGCGCAGGGCGCGACCGGCCCCGCCGGGCCGGCCGGACCGCAGGGCGAGAAAGGCGACGCCGGCGCTGCCGGCCCTCAAGGGCCCAAGGGCGATCAGGGGCCGAAGGGCGACAAGGGCGACCCGGGCGTTACGCCGACCGGCAGCTGCGCGATCGGCTCGGCGGTCACGGGCATCGACGCGACCGGCAAGATCAGCTGCCGCATCGTCGTCTCGCCGACGATCACCGATGCCCACCCGAACGGCTACGGCATCGGGAGCTCCGACACCACGCTCGCCCAGGTGACGCTGCCCGCGAACGCGACCTACTCGGTCACGAGCTCGTTCAACGCGCTGATGTCGGCCGGGAGCACCGCGGTCTGTTTCATCTCCGGTCAGGCCGGATTCGGCCAGGGCTCCAGCGCCGAGAACACGCTGCACGTGACCGCGGCCGGTGAGCAGTCGAACACCCAGGTGTTCGCGACCGGAGACCAGCCGACGACCGTGAAGCTCCGCTGCGAGATGACGGGCGCGGGCACGATCAACGCGTACTCGCCGAGCATGGTCGCAACCCTCAGCAACTAACGCCTGCCCCCACAGGACGGGCCATCCGGGCCCGGGTCCCGTACGATCGAGCCGTGTCTTCAGGCACCTCGATCACGGGGCCCGGGCCCGGACCGTCGTGGGAGCTGATCGGGCGAGACGGTGAGCTCGTCCGGATCCGCGCGGCCATCGCCCCTGGGGCGGTCGGCGCGCTGCTCGTGGGCGAGGCCGGGGTCGGCAAGTCTCGGCTCGCACGCGAGGCACTCGCCGCCGCCGCGGCCGACGGCGCCACGACCCACTGGGTGCAGGCCACCGCGAGCGCTGCAGGCGTGCCGCTCGGCGCCTTCGCGGGGCTGCTTCCGCACGACGTGGGCTCTGACGAGATCCTGCCCGCCATGCGCGGCGCCGTGGCGCACTTCGCGCCGGCGCAGCCCGGCGCGCGGACGGTGATCGTGATCGACGACGCGCACCTGCTCGACCCGGTGTCGGCCGCGCTCACGCTCGAGCTCGTGATGGGCGGCACAGCGGCCGTGATCGTCACCGTGCGTGCCGGCGAGGTGCTCCCCGACGCGATCACGTCGGTGTGGAAGGACGCGGGCGCCGCGCGGATCGAGGTCGGGACGCTCGATGCCCAGCGCTCGGGTGCACTCACGGAGGCACTCGCCGGCGGGCCGGTCGACGAGTCGACGCGTCAGTGGGCCTTTGCGTCGAGCGGGGGCAACGCGCTCTATCTGCGTGAGCTGATCGGCGGAGTCCTGCTCGGTGGCACGCTGATCGAGCACGACGGACTCTTCCGCATGGTCGAGCAGCCGCCCGTGAGCGCCACGCTCCGCGAGCTGATCTCGGCCCGCCTCACCGGCCTCACCCCCGACGAACAGCTCGCGCTCGAGTTGCTCGCCGTGGGCGACACGCTCGAGACCGACGAGCTCGCCGCTGCCGTCGGTTTCGCAGCACTCGAGACGCTCGAGGCGCGCGGGCTCCTGCAGGTGGGCACGGCCCGCAGTCCGTCGGCGCTCCGGCTCGCGCACCCGCTGCACGGCGAGGTCGTCGGCGCGGCGATCGGCACGCTTCGCCGCACGTCTCTGGAGCGTCGCGTGGTCGAGATCCTCCGTGCCCGGCCGGCGCGGACGGGGCCGGAGTCGTTGCGTGTGGCGAGCCTCCTCATCGACGTTCCCGGCGACACGCCGCTCGATGCCCTCGAGCTGATCGAGGCCGCGTGGGCAGCGGTGAACTCCCGCCAGGCATCGCTGGCCCAACAGATCGCGGCGCTCGCGATCGAGGCCGGTGGCGGGACCGAGGCGCGGCTCGCGTACGCGCGCGCCCACCAGATCGACGAGCAGGCCGAGCGGGCCGCCGAGCTCTACGCCGAGATCGCCCCCGCCGACCTGCAGAATTCGGCGCAGGCGGTGCGGCTCATCCAGCACCGCGCGACGGTGCTCGCATGGGGGCTCGGCCGCCGCGAGGAGGCGCGAGCTGCCGTCGAGGAAATCGTCGAAGGCCTCCCAGATCCTGAGTGGCGGGAGGTGGCCGCGCCGCTGCGAATCCTCTGGCAGGACCTCACGCGGATCGGCGACGAGGAGATCGAGGCCACCCGTCGCGTGCTCGCGCGCTCCGGCATCGACGAGGTGGTGCGGCGTCAGATCGAGCCGGCGCAGGCGCTGCAGCTCCACGCCGCTGGCCATGGGCCGGAGGCCTTCGCGGCCGCGATCGGCCTCGACCTCCCGATCCCGCACCGCACCCACGGCGATGAGCTCGCGCTCGTGGCGCTCTCGGTGATCGGCGGGCAGACCGGGGAGGACTACCCGCTCGTCCACATGCGCATGGCGGAGGTCTTCGAGCGCGGGATCCGGCTGCATGACAACGGCGCGGCCGGCATGGCCGCCCTCTGGCTGTCGATGCATGCGATCTCCAGTGCCCAGCTCCATGACGCGGCGCGCTGGGCCGCCGAAGCGCATGGACTGTTCGCCCGCCGCAATCTGTTCGGGTCGACGCCCATCGCCTCGTCGCTGCTGGCCGGGATCGCCGCGATCGCCGGTGACTACGACGAGGCGCGTCGCTACCTCGATCGCGCGCGGGACGAGACCGCGAGGGCCATCGCGCCGACGGCGATGCCGATGCACCTCGTGCTCGCGGAAGCCCGCGTCGCACAAGCCGGGGGTGACGCGCCGGGTGCGGAGCGACTGCTCATCGAGGGCTACCAGCGGCTGCGTGAGCGCGAGCCCATCGGGTCGGCGCTCCTGCTCGTCGAAGGACTCTCGTGGAGGATCCCCGCATCGCGGCTCGCTGGTCTGATCGACGCGCGGGCCACCGGGCGCATGCCCGCGGCGATCGCCGCGCACCTGCGGGCGGCGGACGCCGCCGACGGCCGCGCGCTGATGGACGTGGCCGAGGAGTACACCGCCATGGGCACGCCGCGGTACGCGATCATGGCTGCGGCCGATGCGGCGCGGGCGTTCGTCGCGCAGGGGCGCGAGGATTCAGCGCGGCGCGCTGCGGCGCTGATGGACGCACTCCTCACCGAGACGGACGGCGTGCGGCGTCCAGTGATCGACGGACTCGGCGAGACCGCCGTCGGGCTCACGAAGCGTGAGCAGGCGGTTGTGAACTTGGTGCGTGAAGGGCTCACCAACGCGGCGATCGCCGAGCGGCTCGTGCTCTCGGTGCGCACCGTGGAGTCGTACGTCTACCGGGCCAGTCAGAAGCTCGGCGTCAGCGATCGTCACGACCTGTGACGTCGGCGGCCGGCCCGTCCGCGGCGTCGTCGACGAGCGCCTCGCGCGCGGCCCGGTCGAGCAGCGCGTAGCGCGAGGAGACCTCCGGTCCGGCGGCCGACTCGAGCGCGCGGAGGTCGGTTGCGAGCTGTGCGTCGAAGAGCTCGCTGGCCTCGACGGCGCGGTCGAAGGTGGCCCGGTCGCCCTGCGCGAACGCACCGCGCAACGTGGCGGGAAGACGGGCGAGGATCCGCATCGCGATGTCGCGCATCACGCCACCACGGATCGGATCGGAAGGGTCGAGGCTCGGGGGCTTGCCTGCATCATTGGAGCATCGGCCACGCGGCCCGGAAGCGATGCAGTAGTCGACTACGGCAATCCGCTGCGCGTCGGCCGGGCGGGCAGGCGTTCGCGTGCTCACCGCCGCCTCCGCGAGCGTCGCTCGCGGCTGCCCACGACATGGCGCCCGTTCATGGGAGGCGGGGCGGTAGGAGGGGGGAGGCGAATGCCTCGACCGCGCTCTCCACATCAAAAGTATCGCGCAGAGGGGGGCTTGTTTCAAGCCCCGGCCTTGCTCCAAACTCGCTCGCCGCAACCCCTCGAGGAGGCATGTGATGGGTACGGATGAGCAGCAGATGGTGGTCGGTCTTGCGGCCGAGGCCGCGCGCGACGTGGCGGTCGCCGGTGGCAAAGGAGCGTCGCTGGCGGTGCTTGGGCGCCTGGACGGCGTCACCGTGCCGGCCGGAGTCGTCGTCACCACCCGTGCGTTCCGCACGGCCGTCGGCGGAGCGCCGGAGATCGGCGCGCTCAACGCTCGGCTCGAGCGGCTCTGGGCCGACGAGCGCGAGGCGATCGGGCGGGTGAGCGCCGAGCTCCGAGCCGCCGTGCTCTCGCTCGCTGTTCCCACCGCGGTGGGCGAGGAGCTGCGCGCAGCGCTCACGAGTCTCGGCGATGCGGACGCCGAGTACGCGGTGCGATCGAGCGCGACGACCGAGGATGCCGCCGACGCGTCGTTCGCCGGCCAGCACGAGTCGTTCCTCGGGGTGGTCGGTGCCGAGGCGGTGATCGACCACGTTCGTCGGTGCTGGGCATCGCTCTTCACCGAGCAGGCGGTCACCTACCGCCTGCGCAACGGCGTCGCCCACGAGGGCGTGGAGATGGCGGTGGTCGTCCAGCGGCTCGTGCCCGCCGACGCGGCCGGCGTGCTGTTCACCGCCGATCCCGTGAACGGCAACCGTTCAGTGGTCGCGATCGAGGCCGTGCGAGGACTTGGCGAGGCACTGGTCTCCGGCACGGTGATTCCCGACGGCTACCGCGTGCGCGGCGACGAGATGCTCAGCAGGTCGGCTGCCGACGGCGCCGCCGTCCTCACCGACGGGCAGGTGCACGAGCTCGCGGCCCTCGGCCGCCACATCGAGGCGCAGCTCGGCAGCCCGCAGGACATCGAGTGGTGCCTGGCCGCAGGCGAGCTCGCGGTGGTGCAGAGCCGGCCGATCACCACGCTCTTCCCGATCCCCGATCCCGGCGACGACGACCGCCACGTGTACGTGTCCGTCGGTCATCAGCAGATGATGACCGACCCGATCAAGCCGCTCGGCATCTCGGTCTTCCAGCTGACGGCGGGCCCCCAGATGCATGAGGCGGGGAGCCGGTTGTTCGTCGACGTGGGCGCGCGCCTCGCCGACCCGGTCGCCCGGGTGGCGGTGATCGACGCCCTCGGGACCTCTGATCCGTTGATCGGTGGGGCGCTGCGCGAGATCGTCGACCGTGAGTTCATCGCCGAGCAGCCAGGTGCGGCGGCAGGGATGCGCCCGCCGACCGGGATCCCGCCGGCCGAGCCGCTGCCGACGTCGATGGCGCTGGTCGACGAGCTCGTCGCCAACACCGAGGCCGCGATCGCGGCGCTGCGCGCCGACATCGCCGAAGTCTCCGGCCCGGCGCTGTTCGACTTCATCGCAGACCACATTCAGCGCATGAAGGGCGACACGTTCGATCCGCGCAGCCTCCAGGCGATCATGTCGGGGATGGAGGCTGCGTGGTGGCTGAACGCGCACGTGGCCGAGTGGCTGGGTGAGAGGAACGTCGCCGACACGCTCGCCCAGTCCGTGCCCGGCAACGTGACCTCTGAGATGGGGCTTGCCCTGCTCGACGTCGCCGACGCCCTGCGGCCGCACCCGGAGGTGATCGCGTTCCTCGAGGCAGGCGTCGACGACACGTTCCTCACGGAGCTCCCGTCGCTGCCCGGCGGGGCGGAGGTGGTCGCCGCCATCGACGGGTTCCTCGGCCGGTATGGCGTGCGCTGCGTCGGCGAGATCGACATCACCCGGCCGCGCTGGCACGAGCACCCGGCCGCGCTCGTGCCGGTGATCCTGGGCAACGTGCGCAACTTCGCCGCGGGCGAGGGCACACGGCGCTTCGAGGAAGGCCGCATCGAGGCGGAGGCGAAGGCCGACGAGATCCTCGCCCGACTTCGTGCGCTGCCGGACGATGGCGAGGCGAAGGCGGCGGAGGCCGCGGAGATGATCAAGCGGGTGCGCACCTTCACGGGTTACCGCGAGTTCCCGAAGTTCGGGATCGTCAGCCGCTACGCCATCTACAAGCAGGCGCTCCTCGCGGAGGCTGATCGACTGGTCGCGGCCGGCGTGCTCTCGGAGCGCGACGACTGCTTCTTCCTGCGGTTCGACGAGCTGCACGCCGCCGTGCGGGGCGAGGGCGTCGACCGGGCGCTGATCGCGGGCCGCAAGGCGGCATTCGACGCCAGCCGCTCGCTCACGCCGCCGCGGGTGATCACCTCCGAGGGCGAGGTGCTCACGGGCAGCTACGGCCGCGCCGACGCGCCGGAAGGCGCGCTGGTGGGGCTCGCGGTCTCCAGCGGCACGATCGAGGGGAGGGCGCGGGTGGTGCACGACATCGCCGATGCCGACGTCGAGCCCGGCGACATCCTCGTCACGGCCTTCACCGATCCGAGCTGGACGCCGGTGTTCGTGACGATCGCCGGGCTCGTCACGGAGGTCGGCGGGCTGATGACGCACGGCGCTGTCGTGGCGCGGGAATACGGGTTGCCGGCGGTGGTGGGGGTGGAGCGCGCGACGCAGTTGATCGAAGACGGCCAGCGCATCAGGGTCCATGGCACCGACGGCTTCGTGGAAGTGCTCGCCTGACGCTGGCCACCGAGCCGGCCGGCGGGCTCGCGCCGGGCGTCTAGGCTCGCGGCATGCGCGCGATCGCCCCGTTCACCGTCTCCTCGTTCGTGCCGGCGCAGCTCGCGCCGGCACCCGCCGACGTGGAGACGGCGCGCCCGGTCGGTGTCGCGATCGTCACCAAGCAGTTCGACGGGCAGATCACCGGGAGCTCGGTGACGATCTTCACGGCGGCGTTCGACGAAGCCGCGGGCGCCGGGACCTACGTGGCGATGGAGTCGTTCGAGGGCACCGTGAACGGAATGCTGGGCACGATGAACTTCGCCCACTCCGCGACGACCACAGGCACCGACCGCCTCGCGGAGTTCTTCACCATCGTCCCCGGGAGCGGCACCGGCGAGCTCGACGGCATCACCGGTTCAGGCGGCCTGCGAGTGACCCAGGAGGGTGAGGACGTGATCTGGTTCGACTACGAGATGCCTCACGACTGACGGTCACGCCCGGCCGCCGACGGCCACCATCGCACTGCGCGCCGCCGGTTGCGCGTGCGAGGGTAGAGCGATGAGTCAGGAATTTCGGAACATCAAGTGGAACGGCACGGTCAAGGCCCCGGTGATCGAGGTCGACGAGCCGGTGCGCTTCAGCCTCGACGGTGACGACATGTCGGGCACGATCGTGAAGGTGAAGGGTCGCGAGCTTGGGCCTGATGGCCAGGTGCTTAGCCGCGGTCAGGTCACGTTCAAGTACGAGGACATCACCGGCATGGAGCTCACCCACACGGTCGTCGGCCCCAAGTAGGGCGCCGCGGCCGCCCCGGCGCCCGGACGATCGCTCAGCCCCGGCGGTACGGGTCGACCATCACGGAGTCGATGGTCACCGATCCGAAGACGTTCGACGCCAGCGTGCCGAGCAGGTTGGTGTCGCTGTAGTTCTGGTTGCCCGTCGAGATGATCTTCAGCTGCACGGTGGCGGCCTTGTCGTTACTGCCGAGCGTGAGCTTGACGGCGAGCGGGCTCACGGCGCTGGGCTGCCAGCCCGAGCTGAGGAGCGTGACGTACTTCGACGACGTGAACTCCGCCTGCGTGAGCTGGCCGGAGCTGTTGCGCCAGAGCACGGCAGCGACGTAGCCGCCCTTGTGCGTTGAGCTCATCGCGAACCGGAAGTACGGATTGGTCTCGTCGACGCAGAACTCGGGCGACGTCGCCGTCGAAGTGATCGGCATGAACAGCGACTTGGAGCCGGACGACACCCCGAGGTTCTCGTTGCCGGACACGACCTTCGCGCCACCCGTGAGCGTCCACGTGTTGGTGCCCTCGAATCCGCCGCCGGGAGCGAGCGAGTAGTCGGCCTTGTCGCCGAACTTCGAGAACGCCTTCGAGGTCGGGAGCTGGGTGCAGCCCGCGGCCGCAGCGACCGCTGGAGCACACGCCGTCACCGCACCGGCGAGGGTGAGGGAAGCGATCAGCTTGCGGGTGAAGAAATGGGACTTGCGCAGCGGCATCTGCAGGCTCTTTTCAGGCGGGCAGCCGTCAGGACAACGGGTTGGTACCCATGGTTATCCGCCTCTCCTGTTTCTGTTGCAACACGAACCGGTGGAATGTCGATGCAGGAAGTTTCCGCATTCTCGGCGGGGAGGAGGCACGGAAGCGGACGGTCGCGCCTGCCGCTGCCGGCATGGAGCGCGGCGTGCGCCCTCTGCAAGCGCGGCCCCGGGACGGGCGCCGCTCGGCGATAGCGTGGCGCGTTCGTGATCTCCGGCTTGCGACGACTTCTCCTGCTCGGCGGCCTCGCAGCTGCCGCGGTGCTCTCGGCACCCTCGCCGGCTCCGGCAGCGCCGGGTGACGTGGCGCGGGAGCTTCGGCGCCAGCAACTGTTCCTCACCGTCGCCCAGACGAAGAGCGTGCAGCGACGCATCCACGTTCGTGCCGATGGCGACTGGGGCTCCGCCACGGTCGACGCGATGCGGCGGTTCCAGCGGCGCCGCGGGCTCGCGGTGCGCGGCTACGCCAATGTCGAGAGCCTGCGGGCAATGCGGCTCCGCGTGGCCGATCGATTCGAGGCGCAACTCTGGGCGGCACGCGATGCGGTCCGCCGCAAGCCGACGCCACCGGCAGCTTCGGCGCTCGGGGCCTCCGCTCTGCGCTGGTCGCGCACGGCCCTCGGCGTCCCATATGTCGGCGGCGGCCATTCGCTCGCGGGCTTCGACTGCTCGGGACTCGTGAGTTGGGCCTTTGCGAAGGCCGGGCGTGAGCTGCCGCGCCGCAGTTACGAGATGTACCAGCGCGGCTGGGCGGTCACGAAGGGCGCGATTCGCCCGGGCGACCTCGTCTTCTTCGACGCGGCCGGGCCGGGCGCCTCACACGTGGGGATCGTCGTCACCCGCACGACGGCGATCTCGGCGACGACGAGCAGCGGCGTGGCGGTTCATGACATCGCCCATGGGTACTGGGCGCGGCATTACGTCGGCGCACGCCGGCTCGCGGTCGACTGAGGCGGGCTACGCCTGCGAGGCGGCGTACTCCTCGGGGCCTGCGGCAGCCGAGGCCGGATCCATCCACATCACCTGCCAGCCGTGGCCGTCGAGGTCGTTGAAGCTGCGGCTACGCATGAAGCCGTAGTCCTGCGGGTCGCCGTGGTCGACGCCACCGGCGGCGATCGCAGCGTCGGTGACGGTGTCGACCTCCTCCGAGGTGTCGACGCTGAAGCAGTAGAGGCCGATCACGTGCGTGCGCGGGTCGGCGACCGGCAGCGGCGCGAAGCCGTTGAACTTCTCGTGCTCGAGGAGCATCACGAAGGCGTCCTCGCCGACGAGCATGCAGGTGGACTGTTCGTCCTCGAATGCCGGGTTGAACGTGAACCCGAGCGACGCGAAGAACGCCTTGCTACGGGCGACGTTCTCGACCGGGAGGTTGAGGAAGAGCTTGCGGCCGGGGTGAGCGGGGCTGGACATCGTGGTCTCCAATGGATCGTGCGGTGATTCGCAGTGTCGAGGGGATAGACGGCGCCGCTCGTCGAAACTCATCGGTCGTCGGCGAAAGCGCTGCGGGAGGCCCTGACTTGCGGGCTCGCCGGCGACTCAGACGGGAATCGGACGGCGCGCTTGAGCCCGGGCCCCGGCGGCGTCGAAGAAGCCGCGCACCAGCGGGTGAGGCTGCTCGTCGGCGAGTTCCGGCTGGAAGAGCGTGCCGACGAAGTAGGGGTGGGCGGGCAGCTCGCAGATCCGCACGTCGCCCGCCGGATCGCGGCCGGAGATCATGAGTCCTGCGCCTTCCAGCCGCTCGCCAGCTCCGGGGGCCAGACCGAAGCTGCAGTGGAAACGCTCGCGGGTGCGGAGTCGCCCGACCGTGCGGGCGGCGACGGTGTCCGGCACCAGGGCGACATCGTTCTCGTGGCCGACGAGCGAGCACGCGAGCGGCACCAGCAGCGCAGAGTCGTCGATCGCGGCGTCGCGGTTCTCGGCGTGCCAGGCGGCGGGAAGCCCGGCCACGTCGCGCGCGTATTCCAGCATCGCGTGCTGGAATCCGCCGCACGTGCCGAGGAACGGGATCGCCTGCTCGCGGGCGGTGCGGATCGCGGTGATCACCCCGGCCTCTTCTACGTACGGCGAGCCGGGCACGGCCCAGACGCCGTCGAACGCCGCGATCTCCGCGGCGTCGATCTCGGTCGAGTCCAGCCAGAAGGCGTCGACGTCCGTGAGGCGTCCCATGATCTCGTGGATGCGGCCGTGTGCCGCGACGTGCGGTGAGCGGTCGCCGACGAGTGCGATGCGCGTGGTCATCGGCTGAGCGTGCCGGTCTCGTGGGATCACGTCCAATGATGATCATTCATTGGTGCATCAGTCCAGCTGATGCCAGGATGGGCACATGGATCTCCGCGCGCTTCGCACGCTCGTCGCCGTGGTCGACGAGCGCTCGTTCTCGGCCGCCGCGGACGAGCTCGGCTACACGCAGTCGGCCGTGTCGCAGCAGATCGCGAGCCTCGAGCGCGAGCTCGGCGTGGCGTTGCTGTCGCGGCGGCCGGTGGCGCCGACCCCCGCCGGCGAGGCGCTGGTCGAGCAGGCACGCGAGCTCTCGGCGCGGGCCGAGGCTGCGGCCGCGCAGGCACGCCGCACCGCTGCAGCCGGCGTCGATGAGCGGCCGGCGCGGATCGCGATGAGCCCCGCGGCGGAGTCGGTGCTCGGTGGCGTGGCCTGCTCCGGAGCAGCCGGATGGAGCACGCTTGACGTGTTGCCGGCCGGCGACGCCGTGGCCGCGCTCGTGCGCGGTCACGCCGACCTGGCGGTGGTCGACGGCGTCACGGCGCCGGCGGATCCGCTCCCGCTCGACCGGCCGCTCGGCCTCACCGTCGACCTGCTCGCCGAGACCGCAGTCGACGTGCTCCTCCCGCAGGATCACCCCCTGGCTCGGCGCGCCGCGCTCACGCTCGATCACCTCGACCACGCCCGCTGGCTCATCGCGCCGGCCTGCGGAATCAGTGCCGACGCGCTCGAGGCCGTGGTACGCCGGCCGCTGCGTCGCGGCTTGGCCTACGGCGGCAGCTCGACGACCACCTACTGCGGCCTCATCGCCTCGGGCGCAGGTCTTGGCGCAGTACCGGCCGGCGCTCCGCACGGCGCGGGAGTCGTCGCCGTCCGGCTCGATGGCCCGCAGCTCACCCACCGCGTCGAACTGTGGCGCCACTCCCACGACCGCGAGCCGGTCACGCGTGCCGCTTCCAGACTGGTCCGGGCGGCCACGGAGCGTGCCGGCTTGGCGCCGGGCCCGAGCTAGGCTCGGGCACAGGCGCTGCTGCCGGCGAGGGCAGCGGCCGACGAGCAGAGGCGGCGAATGAGCGACGACACCACGAGTGGGCCCGTCTGGGGTGATGAGTCGGGTGCTGTGCTCGCCGCGGTCGTCTGGGCCTCGAGCCGCGTCATCCGGCAGGGCGATCCCAAGGGCGGCGCGCGGACGGCCGACGAGCTCGCCGCGGCGGCAGGGGAGACCGTGACGCCGGGAGGTCTCGGCCCGACGGCGGCGATGCGGATCTTCGACGAAGTGATCGTGCCCGCGACGCGTGCGCAGGACGATCCGATGAATCTCGCCTACATCCCAGCGGCGCCGACGCGCGCCGCGGTCGCATTCGATCTCGCGACGAGCGCCGCCAACATCTTCGCGGGCGTCTGGGAGGCGGGGGCGGGCGCGATCTTCGCCGAGAACGAGGCGCTCGCCTGGATCGTTTCGCTCCTCGGCTGGCCCGATGATGCCGGCGGCTGCTTCGTCTCGGGCGGCACGACCGGCAATCTTTCGGCGCTGATGGCTGCGCGGGAGGCAGCGACGGCGCATCGTGGCGGCCGCCCCGCGGGCGGGTGGACGCTCGCATGCTCGGCCGAGGCACACTCGTCGGTGCAGTCGGCCGCGCGGGTGCTCGACGTCGACCTCCTGCTCGTGCCGGTCGACGAGCGGGGGCATCTCACCGGAGCGGCGCTGCGAGAGGCACTCGCGGGCGCCCCCGACGTGTCCGCGGTGGTCGCATCGGCCGGCACCACCAACGCCGGGATCGTCGACGATCTCGATGACCTCGCGACCGTCTGCGAGGAGCACGGCGTGTGGCTGCACGTCGATGGCGCCTACGGCGGCGCCGGGCTCGCCGCTGCATCGGTGCGCGATCGGTTCATCGGCGTCGAGCGCGCCGACAGCTTCATCGTCGATCCGCACAAGTGGCTGTTCGCGCCGTACGACTGCTGCGCACTGCTCTACCGCGACCCCGATCGTGCGCGCGCCGCGCACACCCAGATGGCGGGCTACCTCGATCAGCTCGACCGCCAGGCGTGGAATCCGACCGATCTCGCGATCCACCTGTCGCGGCGTGCCCGCGGCTTGCCGTTCTGGTTCAGCCTCGCGACCCACGGCACCGACCGTTATGCCGAGGCCGTCGAGCGCACGATCCGGACCGCGCGGACGGTCGCCGAGGCGATCGACGCGGCGCCGCACCTCGAGCTCATCGCCGAGCCCGAGCTTTCGATCGTCCTGTTCCGGCGCCCCGGCTGGAGCGACGATGACTACACCGCGTGGTCGGAGCAGGCCGCCCACGACGGCGTGATGCTCTGCGTGCCGACGAAGTTCCAGGGCGAGACGGCGCTGCGCCTCGCGTTCATCAATCCGGAGACGAACGCGCGGGCGGTGATCGACGTTCTCGAGACGCTGCGGTAGCGGTCGTTCGGCGTCCTCCGGCGGATACGTAGGCATCGGGCGCGGCCGTCGCCGTGCGGCCGCGATGCTGCCGGGGGATGACCGTGCCATCTGGCACGCCGGATGCGACGGTGACCGCGTGAGTGGTTTCGACGGTCGCACGTGTGTCGTCACCGGCGCGGGAGGGGGGATCGGCCGGGCCCTGGCGCTGGGACTGGCGAGTCGTGGTGCGCGGCTCGCGATCTCCGACGTGAACGGCGACGGTCTCGACGAGACGAGGCGACGGATCGAGCAGATCGGGGCGCAGACGCATGCGGCGCATCTCGACGTCGCTGATCGCGATGCCTTCGCCGCCTACGCCGACGATGTCGCCACGCATTTCGGGACTGTCAACCAGGTTTACAACAACGCCGGCGTGTGGCTCGCGCGCTCGATCCTCGATTCGGAGTTCGAAGACTTCGAGCGCGTGTGGGCGGTTGACCTGTGGGGTGTGGTGCACGGCACGAAGCTGTTCCTGCCGCATCTCATCGCGTCGGGCGAGGGGCACGTGATCAACGTGTCGAGCATCAACGGCATCCTCGCCCAGGGCGACACGAGTCACTACTGCGCGGCGAAGTTCGCGGTGCGCGGCTTTACGGAGTCGCTACGACAGGAGCTGAAGGCCGCGGGGCACCCGGTGCGGGCGCTGTCCGTGCATCCCGGCGGCGTCAACACCGGCATCGCGTCGAGCGCCCTCCACGAGGCGATCGAGGAAGGTGGCGAGCTGTCGGCGCGCGACCGCCGGTTGGAGCGTCTCTACAACGAGGTGATTCTCCGCATGAGGCCCGATCGGGCCGCCGAGGTGATCCTCAGGGCGGTCGAACGCGACAAGGAGCGCGTGCTCGTCGGCACCGACGCCAAACTCATTGATCTGGCCGTGCGCGCGGCGCCCACGCTGACGCTTGCAGCTACCGGGAAGCTGTTGAACCGCCTCTGGCGCTGAGGCGCTCCTCGGGCTACGCCTGGCCGGTGGGCGAGGTGCCCGCCGCGACGCTCGGCTCCGCTTGCGGAGCGCTGCTCGGTAGCCACTTCCGGATCATGGGGATCAGCTGCTTGGGGCTCGACGTCGGCGCGAGTCGGAGCACCTCGGTGCCGTCGGGCGAGACGAGGAACTTCGTGAAGTTCCACTTGATGCGGTTGCCGAAGCGCGTCTCGCCTTTGCTCTTGAGGAACTGGAAGACGGGGTCGGTGTGCGCGCCGTTCACGTCGATCTTCGCCGCCAACGGGAACGTGACGCCGAAGTTCAGCTCGCACGAGCGCGCAATCTGGTCGTCGTTGCCGGGCTCCTGGTTCGCGAACTGCCCGCATGGGAACCCGATCAGTACGAGGCCCTGCGGCCCGAACTCCTGGTGGATCTGCTCGAGCGTCTTGAACTGCGGTGCGAGCCCGCACTTCGTCGCCGTGTTGACGATCAGCAGCGGCCGGCCTTCGAACTGCGCGAGCGAGATCTCCTCGCCGAGGTTGCTCGTGTAGCTGAGGTCGTGAATCGAGGACACGTCTCCGGACATTGCCGCATGTTGCGCGTTCGGCGCGGAACGGTCAACCGGATTCCGGGTCACCAACGGTCGTCGTCGCGCTGAGGTGCCGTTGGCGCGGATGCCGTCGGGCTGCGCCAATGCCGCCGGCGGCGGCGGCGCATGATCCAGCTCCGCCCGAGCGCCAGCCACGCGCCGACGCCGCTGAGCGACAGCAGAGCTTCCTCGGCCGGGAACCCGCCGACGTGTGCGACCAGCGTGCTCACGGTTTGTCGTCCCGGAAGGCCGCCACGCCGCGCGCGACCTGCGCCTTCCAGTCTTCCGCCGGCTCTGCGCCCGAGTAGGCGTCGTGCCAGTTCTGCCACTCGTAAGTCGGCGTCTGCGGGTACCCCTCCGGCGAGTCCTCCCACGTCTCTTGCCGCCCGAAGGCCGTGATGTCGAGGTAGTTCCAGGTGCTGCCCATCTGCTCGTCGCCGCGGTTGTTGACGAAGTACGTGCGAAAGATGCGATCACCGTCGCGCACGAAGGCGTTGGTGCCGTGCCACTGGTCGACGCCGAAGTCGGCGTCAAAGTCGTCGGTGAGCGTGAACCACGGGATGTGGCCCCAGCCGAAGTGCGCCTTCAGCCGCTCGATGTCGGACTGCGGCGCGCGCGAGACGAAGGCGAGGCTCGTGCCGCGCGCTGCGAGATGGGCGGGATGCGCGACCTGGTCGGCGACGTTCGAGCAGCCGACGCACGCACGGTCGGGCCAGCCGCGAACGCCCGGCTCGAAGAACGCCCGGTAGACGATCAGCTGCCGGCGGCCGTCGAAGAGCTCGAGCAGGCGCTTGCATCCGTCTGCTCCCTCGAAGGCGTAGTGGCGCTCGACCTCGAGCCACGGCATCCGGCGGCGCTGGGCGGCGAGGCGGTCGCGGGCGCGGGTCATCCGCTTCTCCTCGACCAGGAGCGTTTCCCAGGCGGCCTGCCACTCCGCCGCGCCGACGATCGGTGGAGTCTTCATCGGGGCGCCTCGCGGTCGGGTGTGGTGGGGGGTGTGTCGGCTTCGGCGAACTGCTTGATCGCGGCCAGGCGCGTGTCCCATTCGGACGCGAGTCGTGCGAGGAGCATCGCGGTGTCCTGGAGCGCATCGGTGACGACCGAGAAGCGCACCTCGCGGCCGTCGCGGCGGCTGTCGACGAGGCCCGCGCCGCCGAGCACGCCGAGGTGTTTGACGACCGCGACGCGGCTGACCGGCATCTGCTCAGCCAGCGACGTGGCGGTGCCGCCGTCGTGCTCGGCGAGCAGGTTGAGCACCTGCCAGCGTGTGGGATCTGCGAGCGCCGCGAAGACGGCGGTGGGGGAGGCGCTCATCGAACCGTCGCGCTCTCGGCGTAGGTACGCAGCTCGCCGGTCTCGAACTCCCAGCCGCGCGTGTTGCCTTCCCAGTTCCGCACCTGCTGGTCCGGGGAGGTGGCGAGCGAGGCGAAGCCGCTCTCGGTCACGGTGAGCCACGTCGCCGGTCCCTCGGGCTCCAGCGTGAACTCCACCAGCGTCGAGTTGCCGTCGTCCGGCTCCTGGCCGGCGGGGTCCTTGAAGGGCGCCCACTGGAAGGCGAACCGGACCGTCGGTTCGATGTCGACCACGCGGCCACGCGTCTCACCGTGCTCCGTCCAGCGCAGCACCAAGGCGCCGCCCGGCCGCAGATCGATCTCCGCTCCTGCGTCGCCGAACCAGCGGCCGAGATGCTCGGCCTCCGTGATGAGTGCCCAGACGCGCTCGATGGGCGCCTGGATGAACGTCTTGCGCTCGATGCGGTCCTCGACCATGAGGAGCCTCCCGCTCTCGTTGTGTAACCACAAGGTTACAGATCAGTGATCGAGACGCAACCCTTTGGTTACACAACGGGCCTTCGGCGAGCCGGCGGTCGAGCGTAAGCGCATGCGCTGCCCCGCTGTACACGCCTGGAGGAGCTGGTCGAAGCGCTTCTGCTGCGTCGCCTCGCGCTTGGCGCTCGCGATCCAGAACGAAATCTGCTTCCGGTACGACGGCGGCGTGCTGTCCCAGAACTCAGCCGCGCTGGGATGCGCGCGGAGCTGCGCATCCCAGGGGTCGGGCAGTGCGTCCGGGTGGGCCCCGAGCGAATACGGTGCCTCCGACGTGTCACGCGCCGCAAAGGCAACGCGTCCGGGCTCGCGCATCAGGCCGGCGGCCTCGAGTTCGTCCATGAGCCGCACGTTCACGGCGCTCCAGCGCGACGACGCCTTGCGGGGCGTGATCCGGCGCTGATACCGGTCGTCGTCGAGCTTTCGCACCTGCCCGTCGATCCAGCCGAAGCACAGTGCCTCGCGCACCACCTGCTCGAACGTGAGCGAGGGTGTTCCAGTATGCGCCTTGTGGTGGCCGACGAGCAGTTCACGCTCCGTCTCGTGGTGCGCTTCGAGCCACCGCCGCAGTTCCTCTGGACTCGCAAAGAAGATCGGCTCAGCCACGCGGCCCAGGCTATCGGCGCCCCAGCGCGAGGCGGCGTCGCGACGATTCAGTCGCGCGAGGTGGATGCAGGGAGCTCGGTGTGCGCGGCCGGTAGCCGTACGGCATCAAGAAAGAGTGTGCTGAGGCGATGGGCCGCGCTCGGCGCAGTCGAGGCGTCTGCGTGGAGGAGGCCGTCGATCGCGCGGACCAGCAACAGGAGGTCGGCATGCTCGAAGTCGGCGCGGATCACCTGGGCCTGCTGTGCGACCCGGCAGACTTCGAGGGAGGCGTTGAACGCGCGGCGGAGCTCACCGGGGCACAGGTCGACGGCGCCTCCGACGACTTGCGCAAAGGCCCGGTCGGATGCCTGGTGCGCGGCGATCTGCTCGACGAGCTGTGTGAACGCGAGCGCAGGGTCGTCTGGTGCGAGCTGCGCGGCCCGCTCGGCGCCGTCGGCATAGGCCGAGATCTTGGCCGACAGCACCGCCTCCGCCAGCGCGGCCTGGTCGGGAAAGTGCCGGTAGAGCGTTGCGTTGCCGACGCCCGCCGACCGGGCGACCTCGTCGATCCGGAAGTCCAGGCCATCGCGCGCGAGCACCCCTGCGGCTGCGCGCAGGATCGCCTCGCGGTTGCGAGCGGCGTCAGCCCGAAGTGGCTTCGTGGTGTCCACGGCGCCCACCCTACCAAACGGGGACGCATCCCCGTTTACGTGGTACGCTGATCCGTGACAGGTGGGGAGTAGTCCCCGTTTCAAGTTTGGAGGTCAGTGATGTCAACGCCAGCAACCCAAGCACCACCGATAACCGTGGAGGTCTGGAGCGACCTCGGGTGCCCGTGGTGCTACATCGGGGCACAGCGCCTCCGTCGTGCGATCGGTGCGCTGCCTGCCGCCGTGGCGGAGCGAGTCGACGTGACGCATCGGGCGTTCGAGCTCGATCCCTCGGCAGGGCGCACCCCGATCCCGATCCGCGAGATCTTCACTCGCAAGCATGGCGCTACGCCCGCGCAGGCTGATGCCGCCGAGGCGCAGATCGCTCGACTGGCGGCGACGGAAGGCCTCGCGTTCGACCGCGAACGCCGGCACGCGAACTCGCTCGACGTGCATCGCGTCGCGGTGCTGGCCGGCGGCCGAGGCGCCGACCTGTTCGACGAGATCCAGCGCGGATTCTTCAGCGGCACGCTCGACCCGTACGACCACGAGGTGCTGATCGAGGCTGCCGCCCGCGTCGGTGTCGACCCGGAGCGAGTCCGCGAGGTCCTGGGCTCCGACGAACTGACGGCGCAAGTCCGGGCCGACGAGCGCCGCGCCGCGCAGCTCGGCATCACCGGGGTTCCGTTCGTCCTGATCGACGGCACGCCCCTGGCCGGTGCGAACACCGTCGACGCCTATTCCGCGGCGCTCACTGCTGCAGCACACACGAGGCCGACGACTGATCTCGTCGGCCAGACCTGCACGCCGGGAGGCGACTGCTGATGACCACTCCGATCCTGCTTCGCGTCGACTCGAGTCTCGCCAGCACTGAGCAGGCCTCGGTGACGCGGGCGCTTGCCGACCGCGCCGTCGAGGCCTACTTGGCTGCCCATCCCGACGGGGAAGTGCGCACGCGGGACCTCGTCGCTTCGCCGCCGCCGCATTTCGACCCGGTCGCGCAGGCCGCGCGCCGCCGTGGCGACACGCTGACACCTGCGGAGAGCAAGGCCGCGGCGCTCGCGGACGAGTACGCGGCCGAGCTGCGGGACGCGACCGACCTGGTCATCGGCATGCCGCTCTACAACTGGGGCCCGCCGTCAACGCTCAAGGCGTGGTTCGACCACGTGATCGCTTCACCGATTGCGCGCCATGCGCAGACGATGGAGCCGATGATCAAGCTGCGGAGCGCGCGCGTCATCGTCGCTCGGGGCGGCGCGTACGGCCCAGAGACTCTGCGCGCGGGCTGGGACCACGCCACCGACTGGGCAGAGAAGTCGTTCACCGCGATCGGTGTCGATCTCGAGGTCGTGGCCGTCGAGATGACGCTCGCTCCCGGCCGTGCGTACCTCGCCGAGTTCGAGCACGTCTACCACCGCGACCGCGCCGTGGCCGAAGAGCGCCTCGCCGGCGCTTTCGCCGTGGGCGCCGCCTGACGCAAGGCGCCCTCGTTTCGCGTCCGGCCCAGCAGCGGCTCCGACGCGATGGGATCGTGGTGCACGTCCGCTGCGTGGGCCCCAGGCGCTAGCCGGGCAGCTTGCTGGCGATCACGTCGGGCTTCTCCAACGCCGGGGCTTCGTAGAGATCGCCGGCGTGCTCCATGAGCGCTGCGGCGATCGGACCGTTGAGGTGCGCGTCACGGCCGGAGTCCTCGGCGAAGGCGTCGAAGATCCCGAACGTCGAAGGGGCGAGTTTGATCGCGAACCACGCCGTCGTCGCCGGCTCGTCAAGGGCCAACGGCAGTGCGCCGGTGAGGAAATCCTCGACCTCTTGCTCGCGGCCGGGCTTGGCCTCGATGCGCACGAGCACGCCCTTGGTCACGGTGTTCGATGTGTCGGGCATGGTCCGCTGCTTTCCGCTGGTGGATCGGAGCATCGTCGCGTCTCGTGGGATCGGGCATGCGAAACCTCAGCGCCTCAGGGCGGACAAGCGCGGGCGCCTCCCTTTCGACTGTGCTCGATAATGCACGTTATGTCAAGTTAGTTGGAAGACGGCTTGGCCGTCTCACACGCGGGCGTCGCTCTCTTGATCGGACGCCGATGTGCCTCGGATCTGACGAAGGGTGCGGCGCCCTCCCCGTCGACGAGGCCCATGGCCGGGGCGTCGGACCAGTCGGCGTCCGCAGCTTCGCGAACTACGACGCGGCGACCTTACGGCTGCCGTCCGCAAGTTGCCGTGCGCCGCCCGTGCCCTGGCTGCGAGGCCGACGCGATCTCCCCGGGTCGTGTTCGACCCACGTTCAGGTGGGTGTGCGGCCGGCGCCCGCTCCGGACTTGCGGGTAAGCAAAGCAATTGTAATCGTCATGATCCGCTACGGTGTGTAGCGACACGACGGCGCCTTGTTCTGAGGGGCCGCTCTCACCCTGGAGGACTCATGTTCCGAACTGCTCTGGCGGCTGCGGCAGCGCTCGTCGCGCTCGCGGCACCCTCGATGGCCACGGCCAGCACCGCCAACACCATGGAGCCGGTGATGACGCTCGCCGGGGCCGACCCTGGCTGCAACCCGGGCTCGTCGCTTGCGAGCGGCCTCTCCGAGGTGCTCACCTCTTCGCTCATCGCGCCCGGCACCGATTGGTACAACAAGGGCGCGCGGCCGCTGGCGTCGGACATGGTTGGCGCCTGGCGCTCGCCCTATTACGGCGACACCTACGATCAGTGTGGGCACAGCGCCAACCAGCTGGCGAACGCCTTCTACACGCGGCTGCTGAACTTCCGCAACGGGTTGCAGGCCAAATACCCGACGAAGAACATCACCAAGGTCGACGTCGTCGGCGTGTCGTACGGCACCACGATCTCGCGTCTCTGCATCCAGAAGGTGCCGGGATGTGCTGCGCTCGTCGACGACTGGATCGGCGCCGTTCCGCCGTCGCACGGGTCGACCGGCTTCGCCGGCACCGACTGCAACACCTGGGGCCCGTACAAGTTCGAATGCTACGCGGGCGTTCCCGGCGGCCAGGTGGTGAACGACATGAACGGCGTTGGCACCACGAACGACGAGACGCCCTACGGCGAGAAGGACACCGGCGGCTGGATCGAGTACACCACGCTCCGCGCGCAGAACGACGGGGTGATCTTCCCCGCCGGCTCGGAGCGGCTCGTCGGCGCCTCGAATTTCCAGGTGATCTTCCCGGCGGGTGGCTCGGTGAGCACGCACGCCAACTGGTCGGGCACCGGCGCGGGCTGCGCCGGTTCGAGCGCCTGGACCCAGAGCGGCACCACCGAGGCCATCGCCGCTGAGCTGCTCGACGTGACCGACCGCTCCGGGCGGCTCGCGAGCAACGCCAGCATGTTCGACGCTCCCCTGAGCTGCAACTGGCCCTACTAGTCAGGAGCCTGGGTTGGCGGGCGCCGGGTAACCCGGCGCCCGCCGACGAGCGGCTCCACGACCGGGGAAGCACCCCTGACCAGGCGCGCGGGGCTGAACGATCGCCACCTCTGAATCCTCGCGATAGCGTGCGGCGATGGCGGGCGACGAGTCGACGATTGCGAGCAGTGATCGTGCCGAGGGCTTCAGCGACGCGATCTTCGCGATCACGATCACGCTGCTCGTCGTGGAGATTCCCCGGCCTCCGATCGACGAGCCACATCTCGGCCGCCATCTGCTCGACGCGTGGCCCGAGTACGCGGCGTTCGGCGTGTCGTTCGTCTACATCGGCGCGTTGTGGCTCAACCACCACGCGCTCTTCGCGCGCATCGGGCGGGTCGACCTCCGGTTGCACTGGATCAATCTCTTCATCCTTGGCACCTCCGCCCTATTGCCGTTCTCGACCGCCGTGCTCGCTGGCGCATTCAGCGCCGACGCGCCGACGAGCAACCAGGAAGCCGCCGTGGCGCTGTACGCCCTGGTCGCGCTGCTGACGTCGGCCGCATGGATACCGGTGTTCCCGCATCTCAGCCGCCATCCGGAACTGCTCGCGAACCCCGAGGAAGGCGATCTGATTGCTGCACAGTCCTCGCGGCCGTGGGTCGGCGTTGCGAGCTACGGAGCCGCCGGAATCTCTGGCTGGCTGGTCAGCCCGATCGTCGCGCTCGCGCTGTTCGTCTGGATGATCGCCTACCACGCCGTCACCAGCGAGGGCCTCCACGCGAACCGCGTTGCGCGATGGCTGACGCCGCCAGGCCGAGCCCGTCGCGCGATCGCTCGCCGACACGCCGAATAGGAGCACGCTCGGTGCAGCGTGCTGCTCGGCCGGCTCGAGCCCGAGCGCCCCGAGGCGCTGGCGCACGCGG
>JAGIBJ010000049.1:58970-59188 GCA_017744415.1 Solirubrobacteraceae bacterium | reverse complement strand
GGGATGTCGCCGCCCGGTTGCACACGAGCGAGCGCACGCTGCAGCGCCAGCTCGCCGACGAGCACACGTCGTTCTCGGTGATCCGCGAGCAGGTTGCCAGCGCGCTGGCCCTGCGCTGGATCCGGGAGGGAGGCCAGTCGGCGTCCGAGATCGCGTACCGGCTGGGGTACCACTCGCCAAGCACCTTCGCCCGGGCGTTTCGGCGCTGGCACGGCGTC
>JAGIBJ010000049.1:0-58960 GCA_017744415.1 Solirubrobacteraceae bacterium | reverse complement strand
GCGGAGCCCGTAGAAGCGGGCACGAGCCGGAGGTTCGACGCCGGTCCGGGTGCGGCGGCACGAGCGCGAATCCGCATGACGCCGCCCTTGGCCGGTGCCCACGCCACGCCGCGAAAACGCCAACCCTCCGGCCGCGCCGTCGTCGGAACCATCTCGACGTGCAAGAGCAGCGTGCGCAGGATGACATCCATCTCCAGGTGCGCGAACGCCGCGCCGACGCAGCGTCGCCGGCCGCCACCGAACGGCACCCATTCGTACGTCGCCGGTTTCTTCCCGAGGAACCGATCGGGATCGAAGCGGCTGGGGCGAGGGTAGAGCGCCGGATCGTGGTGCAGGGCGACGGCGTCGATGTAGATCAGCGTGCCGGGCGGCAGGAGCCAATCGCCGAGGGCGAAGTCCTTGCGGACCCAGCGGAGCGTCCCGCCGACGACCGGCCGGCTGCGCTGCAGCTCCCGGATCGTCGCCTCGCGCAGCTCGGAGCGGCCGGCCAGTGCCTCCTCGCGAAGCCGCCAGATCAGCTCAGGGTGCCGGCGCAATCGGTCCGTGCCCCAAGCGAGCTGGTTGGCCGTGGTCTCGTGGCCGGCGACGAGGATGGCCAAGAGCTGATCCTTGAGTTCGGCATCGGTGATCGGCTGGCCGTCGTCATAGCGGGCTTGCAGCAGCATGGCGAGCACGTCGTCGCGTTCCTCGAGCCGTGCGTCGGCCCGGCCTTCCGCGATGAGCCGCTGGATCGCGGCGTCGAAGCGCTTGCGGTAGCGCAGGAACCGGCCCCACGGGCTCCACGGACCGAGATCGTGGTGCACCTGCGGAACCGTGGTGAGGTAGCTCCCGAGCCTGACCCACTGCGGCAGGAACGCCAGCAGCTCGTCGAAGGCCCGGTCGGCCACGCCGAACACGGTCCGCAGGATCGCGCGAAGCGTGATCCGGCTCATCGGCTCGAGCGTGCGGAAATCATGATCCAGTGGCCACGTCGCGATCTCGCGCAAGGCCTCCTCCTCGAAGATGGCGCCGTATCCGCCCATGCGAGCGCCATGGAACGGTGGGAGCAGGAGCCGCCGTTGCGCCAGGTGGCGATCCTCGTCGAGCGCGAACGGTGAGAGGCTGCCAAGCGTGACGGCGAGCGGGGCTTCGTCGGCTCCGTGCACCACGTCGGCAGGGGCCGTGTAGACCTGCTTGATCAGTTTCGGGTCGGTGACGGAGATACCTGCGCCGAGGCCCGGGATCTGCAGGCTCACGGCCCCCAGGCCGAGCGCGCGTTGACGGCCCGCGTAGCGCACTGGGCCGCCGAGGATGAACCGCGCGGTGTTGCCGGGACTGGTGCCTCGCATGCGGGGCGGCATGCGGTAGTGGGTCGCGGTCATGATCGTCTCCTCCTGGCGTCTGAGCTGCTCCGACGGCGGTGTCCCCAGAGGGAGACTCGCGAGTCTCCCTCTGGGGTGGGGCGGCAAGCTACACCCCCGTTCGCGGTCGTGCAAGTGGAGACGCGTTGGATCTGCGAGCTGACGCTCGGCCGCCTCGCGCATCCGTGCGAGTGCGCGCTTTGCCCGGCTAGGCGGGGCGAAGCGAGCGCTTGAAGAGATCCTTGATCGCCGGCCCGAGCTCACCGATCGGCTCGTCGGCAGCGATCGCGCGGCCGACGACCGCGTCGATCCCGCCGATCAACATGAGCGCGAGCGCCGGGGTCGCCGCCGCGACGCCGGAGCGACGCATCTGATCGGTCGAGGAGAGTCGGATCACCATCTCGGCGTAGCGATCCATGGTGTCTCGCTCGATCTGCAATCCCCGCTCCCCGAGCGCAGGCAGGTGGTGGCGGAAGGCGCTGGCGAGTGGGGGATCCGCCTCGATGATCGACAGGTAGACGTCGATTGCCGCGTCGATCTGCGACTCCCACGGCGCGGCCGGGTCGATGGCGGCTTCGACTTCGGACCGTACGAGCTCGAACAGCGACTCGGCCAGCGCGATGAAGCAGGCGTCCTTGTCGGCGAAATAGCGATAGAACGTGCGCCGCGACGCGCCAGCATGGCGCACGATGTCCGTCACCTGCGTTTGAGCGAGGCCCTTTTCGCGAATGGCGAGCACGAGGCCGACCAGCATCCGATGCCGGTGGAACTCGGCCGCTGCGACCTTGGTCGTTCCGGACTGGTCGGGTGAGGGCGGAAGGAGCGGCGTGCGTTCGATGGCCGAGACCGGCGACGGAGGAGCTCGGTCATCGTACGAAACCGCTCGCGGGGTCGCGGAGCGGGATCAGTGGTGGCCCCACCAGCGCCGCAGGGCGCGAGACAGCGAGCTCTGATGGGCGAAGCCGAGGCGATAGGCGATCTCCCCATGGCTCAGGTGCCCGTCGTGAAGCCACTCGCGAGCCAGCTCGCGGCGCACGTCGTCGGTCACCTCGGACGCGGAGGTGCCTTCGGCACGTAGCCGTCGCTGGAGGGTGCGCGGCGTGAGATGGAGCCGACCGGCGAGCACATCGACGGCACCAAAATCCGGCCCGAACTCCTCGAGCAGCGCTTCGCGGACCTCATCGGCGGTGGTGCGGGTTTGCGCCAGCTCGGCCTCGCGTCGCGCGAGGAGTGCGTCGAAGTGGCTCGCGATGCCGCCGGGATCCGGCACGCCGTGACGGGCGAGCACCGTGCGATCGAGGAGGAGGCGCGTGGCGGGGGCGTTCATCGTCACCTCGCCGCGGAAGTAGCGCTGGTAGGCGCCGAGGGCCGGTGGATTGTTGAAAGCGAGCGCCAGCCGCATGACCGGGAGCGAAGGTGCGAAGCGCACCCGCAGGACCCGCATCACCAGTGCGGCGGCGAACTCCGCGGCGCGCCAGTGGGTTCGGACGTGGTCGATCCGCAGTTCGAGTGTCCGCGGGCCGCGCTCGACCGTGATCACGACCTCCTCGCTGAGCAGGCCGGCGTGACGAGCCATCAGGGCGAGCGCGGCTTCGGGGTCAGGGGCGGCGACGATGGCGACGCCGAGCTCGCCGAACTCGAGGTAGTCGACGCTCCGGGCGAGGGCCACACCGAACGCCGGATCGCCGCCGTGCTCGTCGACGACGCGCCACACCGCGCCGGTGACGTCGCGGCCGAGGCGGCCCCCGGCGTCACCGAGTTCGATTCCCGAACGTGCGAGCTCGGCCCGCAGATCGACGTGCTGCCGGGCGAGGGCTCGATCGACCATGTCGACCCATTGGTAGGAGGTTCCAGCCATGTCGCTCGGGGCGCACCTTATGTCGCTCAGGGGTCAGTGGCAACGGGATTTACCGCATACGTTCTCGCTCCTACCGTCCCATAGAAATGCCTGCGTTCCATGTCTTTCAAGCGTCTCTTTCGCCCCTCGCTCCTCCTGTTGCCCGCCGCGCTGGTGAGTCTGCTGCTCGGGGCCTGCGTGGTGCCGGGCACGGTGAAGATCGCGTGGGACAGCCCACCTGAGAACAGCACGATCTGCGGGAAGACCAAGCTCCGTTTCGCCGGGGAGATCCTCGTGCGCGTCACCGTCTACAACGGCAGCACGCCGCTTGCGGACGGCACCCCGGCCTCGGACGGCAAGAGCTCCACCGTGGAGGTCGACGCGGGCAAGCTCCCGGCCGGCCCGGTGACCCTGACGGCGCACGCTTGGAACAGCACCGCCGACGATGCCGACAAGTTCACGAGCGAAGCCGACGCTGGTGCGCGCCGCTTCAACGTGCTCCCATGGTGCACGCCGACGCCGACGCCGACGCCGACGCCGAAGGCCACGCCGGTTGGTACTCCGAATCGCACCCCGTCGCCGACCACGACTCCGGTGGGTACGGCGACGCCCGCCCCGACGGCGACGCCCGCCCCGACGACGACGCCCGCACCCACCGCCACGCCGGCCTCGACCGCGACGCCCGTGCCCTCCGCCACCCCGGCCGCTTGCCGCGGAGGTGCCCCCGGGCACGTGGCGCCGACCTGCGCCAAAGAGGCGTTGCTCGGCCTCGGTTACGGCAACCTCCAGGGATGGGCGTCAGCGCTGGGGCGTACCTCGCTCGACCTGCAGGAGCAGTGGAACGATGCTTCGTCGAAGCAGGGCTCGGCTGCGCAGTGGGATTTCATGCGCAACCTCTACACCGTTCAGGACTACGTCGTGAACGCCGGCTGGCGCGGGAAGCTCTCGTTCGCCCAGCCGATGTGGGCCGGTGGAAGCCCCGGCAGCGAGAGCACCGGCTGGAACCCGCACGTTGGCGAGGGGCCAGGAACGTGCGCGTCCGGTTCCAACGACGCGAACATGCGCGCTGTCCTCAACAACCTCCGAAGCAAGGCCGGCCCAGACGTCTACATCCGCCTCGGCTGGGAATTCAACGCCAACTGGTACCCGAACCAGACGGTCTGGAAGACCGCCGATCCCTACAACGGCAACTACGCCGCCGACTGGAAGGCGTGCTGGGTGCGCTGGTACGACATCGCCAAGTCGGTGTCGCCGGGCTTCAAACTGGTGTGGAACCCGATCTGGGCCAACGGCGGCAACTGCTGGACGACGTTCAACGTCCTCGACTACTGGCCCGGCAAGGAGTTCGTCGACGCGGCCGGCCCGGACCAGTACGACGGCAACTGCAACAGCGCCCCGCAGGATCCGGGCGCCAAGGGCCCGTACGGCGAGCCGCGGGGGATCAGTGCATGGGTCGACTGGGTCTCCAGCCAAGGGGTGCCATTTGCCGTGCCTGAGTGGGGTGTCCAGAACGACCAGTACGGGGAGGGCGACCGTGCCGCATTCATCAGCGACATGTACACCGCGTTCGCCAAGGCACGGCGCTCACCCAGCGGGCTCGCCTACCAGTCGTACTTCGACGGCGGCGGCGCCTACAGCTGCAAGTACTCCCTCCTGGACTCCTCGTGCGCGAAGAATCCGCAGGCCAAAGCGCGCTACTTCAGCCTGTTCCGCAACTGGCCGCCGAGCTAGCCGCGCCGCTCCTCGGGTGACGCCGGTTGCGGTGTCGCCCGAGGAGCACGATGTGTCGCCGCGAGGTCAGTCGGGGGAACCAGCGACTCGTACCTTCAGGTGGCTGTCCCCCGGAAAGTGACCAGGTCCCATGTCCCTGAACCGTGCCGCTCGTCGCGTCCTTCTCGCCCTGCCCGCATTGCTGGGCACCGCCTCGCTCGCGGCGTGCGTGGTGCCGGGGGAGGTGAAGATCGCGTGGGACTCACCCCCGGAGAACTCCACGATCAGCGAGAAGACGACGCTGCGGTTCACAGGGCAGATCCTGGTCCGGGTGACGGTCTACCACGGGAGCACGGCGGTGGCGCAGGGGGTGCCGTCCTCGGACGGCACGAGCTCCACCGCCGTGCTCGACCCGGCCACGCTGCCGGAGGGGCCGGTCACGCTGACGGCGCACGCCTGGAACAGCACTGCCGATGACGCCGACAAGTTCACGAGCGAGGCCGACGCCGGGACGCGGCGCTTCATGATCGTCCACGGCAGCGGGCCGGCACCAACGCCGACGCCCGCTGCGACCCCGCGGCCGACGCCGACGCCCGTTGCGACCTCGCGGCCGACGCCGACCGCTTCGCCTCGGCCCTCGATCACTCCGACTCCAACTCCGACACCGGCGCCCACCGCGACGCCGGGCCCGGCCCCGAGCCCCGCGGGCGGGCCGGCCGGCCGCACGCGGGTGACGCCCGAGCAGTTCGGAGCGAACGGCTCCGACGCCGTCGATGACACCGCCGCGCTTCAGCGCGCGCTCGATGCTGTCGGCCCGGGGCAATACCTCGACATCTCCGCGGGCAAGACGTATCGCCACGACGCGGTGCTACGGGTCTCGCGCGACGGTGCGTGGGTGCGCGGTCCGGGCACGATCCTCGCGACCAACGAGGAGCAGGCGGCGATCTTCGCCGATGGCGACGACCTCACGTTCGATGGTGGCCTGACGATCGGTCTGACGAACTGGACGCGCCGCCACGACAACTGGGAGACCTTCGGCCTGCGCAGCCTCGACACCTCGGGGCTCACGGTGCGCGGCGTCAACTTCTCCAACGCCCAGCTGTATCTCAACGATGCGGCGAACTTCACGATCGCGAACGTGAGCGTCACCCACAGCCAGGCCGACAGCATCCACATGACCGGTGGAAGCCGCAACGGAACCGTCACCGACGTCACGGCCACCGACGGCGGCGACGACGGCGTCGCAGTGGTGTCCTACCAGCAGGACGGAGCGCCTTGCAAGAACATCACGATCACGCGAGCGCGCGTGATCGGGACGCGCGGCGGCCGCGGCATCAGCGTGATCGGCGGCACCGACATCACGTACGTCGACTCGTACGTGGAGCGGTCCGACGCAGCCGGGATCATCGTGGCCGCCGAACCCTCGTTCAAGACTTGGGCGCCGCGCGGCGTTCGCATCCTCGGCGCGACCGTGGTGCAAGCGGTGCGCGGGACGGTCGGTCATCCGGCGGTGCTCGTGAACAGCGAAGAGACCGATGCCGAGCTGAGCGGTCAGCCACTCGATGACGTGGTAATGCGTGACATCACGATCCGCGACACCAACCCGTCGAAGGCGTCGAACGTGCGGGTCGACACCGCCCGCGGGGCCACCCTGCATCGCATCGTCCTGGACCGGTTCACGATCACCGGCGGCCCGTCGACGGCGCTGTACACCAACCAGGGACCAAGCGTGCTGACGACGAGCAACTGGACGAGAAACGGCGTCCCGATCTCGCCGTGAGGCACACTCGCCGCGACGCCCTGGGATCACCGGACAGGTTGGGCGTCGCGGCGAGGCATCGTGCCTCGCGGCGTGGATGGCCGCCCCTTGCTAGGGCTCCTGGCCGCTCGGCGCGGCGCCGCCGTCAGGCGGGAGCTGACGGCCACCCGGGCCGGCTCCCTCACCCGGCCGGCCCATGCCACCCTGCGGCATCACCGACTGGAACGCCTGCTGCACCTTGCTCTCGCTGAGGCCGAGTTCCTTGGCGATGCTCGCGAACATCTCGGTCATCCGGCCGCCGCGGCCACCCGGGCGGCCGTCGCGCGGCGTCGTCGGGCGCTCGCCGTTCGGCGGGGTGGTGGGACGCTGGCGGTTCCCGCCGAAGTCCGGTCGCGAGGCGTCGATCGCCTTCTGGAGCTTGCTCTCGCTCACGCCGAGCTCCTTGGCGAGCGCGGCGGTGTCGAACTGGAAGCCGCCCCGGCCGCCGGGCGTGGTGCCCTGCGGGCCGCCTTGTTGGCCCTGCTGCTGGCCGCCGTTCGCCGAAGCGCTGGCATCGTTCCCGCTGCCGCAGGCCGAGACGGTGGTGGCGGTCGCGATGGCCACGGCGGCCGCGAGCCAGCGGGCGGTCTTCGCGTTGAAGGTCATGGGATGGGGTTCTCCTGTGGGCGCGGCCGGGGGCGGCCGCCCGTGGTGCATCCACAAGATCGACGGCCAACCTGCGCACGCCGTGGGCGGAGCCTGAGGATCGGCTGAGCGTTTGGCTCGGACCGGGAGCGGCGGCGCGGCGGGGCGGCCGATGGAACTGGCCGCGACTACCGGCTGTTGCGCGCGACGATCCGCGCGACCGCGAGGTACACGTCGGTCGGCGGAAGGCCCAGCTCCTGCGCGAGCGCGGTGAGTGGATCGAGGCCGCCGACGGAGCGCGTCTCATCCGGGCGCAGCTTGCGTACTGCGGCCTCGAGGCGGCCGGGGTGCACGCCGAGCGCGTCGGCGAGCTCGGTCAAGTCGAGGTCGGCCGGGAGATCAAGGCGCGCCTCACCGGCCTTCGCGGCCATCGTCACCTCGTCGCCGGAGGCGGGCCGGGCACTCGAGCGCGGGGTCGGCGGAGCGGAGCGAGGCGTCGCCGCGGTGGCCGCCGCTGCGGAGTGCGCGCCGCCGCCGGTGACGGCGCTCGCGAACGCGAGGGTCGCCAGCGCGGTGACGCGGCGGCTCGGCTTGTTGGTGGTGCTCAACGGCTCAGACGGTTCGGACGTTGCCGCCGGCTCCTGCCGCTGCGGCCCATTGAACTTCCCACGCCATCCTCGGCGCCCCGTCTGAGGAACCTCGGAATCTCCTGAGAGGGGCGCGTGATCCGCCACAGCAGCGAGTCTGCCTAGCCGCGCCGCTTCGTGCGCCGGTTGCCCCAGTGCTCGGCGTCGATCTCCCCGAGCTTGGTGGAGGGCGGGTCTCCGTTGAGGTATTCGCTGGCCATCGCGCCCCAGTCGGCGCGGGCTCCGAGCTCGCCGAGCACGCTGAACACGAGCCCCTCCATCCGGCGCAGCAGGAGCGCCTCCGGCGGCACGGTCTGGCGGCGCATCATCGAGAAGAACTCCGAGCGCGGCGAGCTCGTCGACTCGATCGTCTTGCGCACGAGCTCGGGGTCGATCGTGAGCTCCTGGTGGTCGCCCATGTACCAGTCGGTGGCGCCGATCATCTGCTGGAGGATGAGTTCGGGCTCGAACTCGTCGGGCTTGGGGAGGTAGCCGAGGGTCGCCATCCAGTGGTGCACCTCGGCGGCGTCGCGGCGCTTGATCGCGCGGCCGAGCTGCTGCTCGCCGTCGAGGTACTCGGCGCTCATCTCGCGGAGCAGGCCGAAGTCGAGGGCGACGAGCCGGCGGTCGGCGTCGTAGAGCAGGTTGCCGGGGTGCGGATCGCCGAGCGCAATGTGCTCGTTCATGAGCACGCCGTAGAAGAACCGGAAGATCAGCTCACCGAAGCGGCTGCGCTCCTCGAGGCCTTCGGTCTTGCGCACCTCGTCGAACGTGCGCGCCTCGACGAACTCGGTGGTGAGCACGCGCCGGGCGGAACGACGCGTGTCGACCGCCGGGATGCGGATGAGCGGGTGCCCGCGCAGCGCCCGCTCGATCGCGCGGTGGCGCTGGGCCTCCAGCTCGTAGTCGACCTCCTCCTCGATGCGCTCGGTGAGCTCGTGCATCAGGGCCTTCACGTCGAGGCCCGGCGCCATCGAGCGCACGAGCGGGTTGAGGAGCTGGGCGTTGCGCAGATCGGTGGAGACGGCCTCGGCGATGCCGGGGTACTGGATCTTGATCGCGACCACCTTGCCGTCGCTCGTGATCCCCTTGTGCACCTGCCCGATCGAGGCGGCGGCGATCGCCTCCTCGTCGATCGACTCGAAGAGCTCGTCGACCTGCCCGTCGAAGTCCTCGTCCATCATCTTGCGCAGGTCCTTGAAGGGCACGCGGTGGGACTGGTCGCGCAGCGCGGCCAGCTTCTCCTTGAACTCGGGCCGCGCATCTTCGGGCACGAGCTCGAAGTCGACGGTGGAGAGCACCTGCCCGATCTTCATCGCGGCGCCCTTCATCTGGCCGAGCTGCTCCACGATCTGCTCGGCGGCGGAGAGGGCGCGGGCCTCCATCTTCGCGTTGGCGGCCTCGTCGCCCCGGAACTGGTTGGCGACGCGCGTGCCCGCCCATTTGGCCCCCTGCCCGGCGACCATGCCGCCGAACTTGGCGGTGCGGGAGAGACGTGAGCGTGGGATGGGCACTGGAGCAGTACGGCGCTGGGGCCAATTCGGATCCGACCTCGGATGATCCGCGGCCTTCGGCCGGAGGATCCTCGCAGCTGGCTCGCGCCCGCGCGCAAGGTCGGTGTGGCAGGCCCCCGGTACGCTAGCGCCGTGACTGCCCCGCTGCTGGTCGTCGACGCCCCGTCGATCCTCTATCGCAACTACTTCGCGATGCCCTCCGACATCCTCGGCACCGACGGCAAGCCGGTCGGGGCGGTGCTCGGCTTCATCCGGTTCATCATGGCCGAGATCGATGCGATCACCGACGCCCGCGCCGGCATCCCGGGCCCGCGCGCCGTGGTGATCTGCTTCGGTGCCGAGGAGGCGAGCTACCGCGTCGAGCTGCTGCCCGCCTACCACGCGCACCGCGACCCGATGCCCGACGATCTACGCCACCAGTTCGGGCTCTGCGCCGAGGTGTGCGCGCTGATGGGCTGGCGGGTGAGCCAGCACGAGACGCTCGAGGCCGACGACCTCCTGGGCGCCTACGCCAAGCTCGAGCACGCTGAGCGTTCGCCGTGCCTGCTGCTCACCGGCGACCGCGATCTCTTCCAGTGCGTCACCGCCAACGTGAAGGTGCGCTTCCCCCAGGGCGCCGGCAAGGGGGTAGCGACGGTCGATCCCGCCGGTGTGGCCGAGTGGGTCGGCGTTGCGCCGAGCCAGGTGCCCGATCTCATCGCGCTGCGCGGCGACACCTCCGATGGCATCCCGGGCGCTGCCGGCATCGGCGCGAAAACGGCGGCGGCGCTCCTGGAGCAGCACGCGACCCTCGAGCGCGTGATCGCCGCGGCCGAGCGGGCGGTGAACGGCGGCGGCAAGCCCGTGAGCCCAATGAGCCAGAAGCGCGCGGAGAGCATTGTCGGCAGCGCCCACGATCTGCGCATCTACCAGCAGGTGGCGACCCTCCAGCCGGTGCCCGTGGATCGCCCTGCCGATCAGGAGACGGATTGGAAGGGCGGTGCCGCCGCGGCGCGCGAGCGGGGTATGAACCGCCTCGCTGAGACGCTCGACCGCCGCATCTAGCCCGGGACGTTGTCGTTTGCATCCAGGACGGAAACGTCACGGGGTGGGATGGTCGGCGGCGGCGTTTGGCCCGGGACGTTTTCGTTTAGATCCGGGACGGAAACGTCACGGGGTGGGATGGTCGGCGGCCGCGTTTGGCCCGGGACGTTTTCGTTTAGATCCGGGACGGAAACGTCACGGGCTGTGGGGCGTGGGGCGCCAGGCTGCAGGGTTTTCGGGCGTTGCGACGTAGCATGGGTTCAGCTCATGACCGCCCTTGCGACCACCACGAACGGCCGCGTCGCCACGCTCGATGGCTTCGGCGCCGACCGCGACTTCCGCCACACGGGGCGGCTCAGCATCGACTTCGCGCTCACCGGGGGTGAGGGTCCGGAGTTTGCCCCACAGGAGCGCCTCCACACCCCCGAGGATCTCAACGTATGGCTGGCCTGGAGCCAGCTGGCAGTCGTCGCGCCGCTCGCCACTGACCAGGATCACCTCGCGGCACGGCAGCTGCGATGGGCGATCTGGCACGCGTGCGAGGCCGTGCTCACCGACACCCTCCCGCACGACCGCGACCGCGGCATCATCGATGCCTACGCTGCCCAGCCGGCGCTGGTGCCGCAGCTTTTCGGCGAGCCGTGGGTGAGCCCGTCGATCCCGCAGGCGCTCTCGACGATCGCCCGTGACGCGATCGAGCTGCTCCGCGATCCCTTCTTGCGCGGCCGCCTGCGTCGCTGCGCCTCGCCCGACTGCGGCGTGCCGTTCGTCGACGTCTCGAGGCCCGGGCAGCGCCGCTGGTGCGAAGACCAAAGATGTGGCGACCGGGCCCGTCAAAAGGCGTTCCGCGATCGGAAACGTCGGGCCGTCAAGCCTCGAAAGCACGTGGCGTTCTCAACCCATGACGCCTCGCAGATCCCCCAGGATCCGGGCGTTCCGTCGCGATGACGCCAACCGGCGCGGGAGCGGGTGAGTCGTTCGTCGCCGCGCGCGGCGAGTTTTCACCGGAGGGGATCTTCCTCAACAGCGCGAGCTTCGGGCTCCCGCCGCAGGCGACGCTTGCGGCCGTGACCGAGGCGCTCGAGGAATGGCGCACGGGCACCGCCGATCTGCCCGGCTACGACGATCCGGTCACCCGCTCGCGCGCGCTCTTCGCTGAGCTCGTCGGGGTCGATCCGGGACTCGTGGCGACCGCCAACCAGGCGTCGGTGTTCATCGGACTCGTCGCCGCCAGCCTGCCAGCGGGCACCGAGGTGCTCACGGCCGAGGGCGATTTCACGAGCGTCCTCTTCCCGTTCCTCGCCCAGCCGGGGTTGACGGTGCGCGAGGCGCCGCTCGAGGGCCTGGCCGACGCGATCGGTGAGCGCACCGGCGTCGTCGCCGTGGCGGCGGTGCAGTCGGCCGACGGGCGCATCGCCGATCTCGACGCGATCCGCGAGGCTGCGTCACGGGTTGGTGCCCGCACGCTGATCGACCTCACGCAGGCGGCGGGATGGCTGCCAGTGCACGCGAGCGACTTCACGTGGACCGTCACCGCGGGCTACAAGTGGCTGCTCAATCCGCGGGGCACGGCCTTTCTCACCTTGCCAGATGCAGGGAAATCTCCGGAGTCATGGCCTGTGCCCCTGATGGCCGGCTGGTATGCGGCCGAGCGTCCGTGGGACGGCATCTACGGCAGCCCGCTGCGGCTCGCCCACGATGCTCGCCGCTACGACGTCTCACCCGCATGGCACAGCTGGATCGGGGCTGCGCCCGCCCTCCAGCTCGTCCGCGACCTCGGCATCGACGCGATCCACGAGCACGATCTCGGCCTCGCCAACCGCTTCCGCGCTGCTTGCGGCCTGCCAGCGGGCAACTCGGCCATCGTGTCGGCGGCCGTCGACGACGAGGTGCCCGCGATCCTCGAGCGGATGCAGATCGGTGCCGCGATGCGGGCAGGCCGCCTGCGCCTCTCCTTCCACCTCTACAACGACGCCTCCGACGCCGACCGCGCCGCCGAGGCCCTCTCCGGCCACCTCAGCTAGCGGCCACCCAGCGCCGAACAGACTTCCTCTGTCGCCAGAGGTGCAGAGGAAGTCTGTTCGGCGCGCGGCTGGGCTCAGTGCTGGTGGTAGGCGTGCACGAGGGCGTGGCCCTTGCCGCGCCGCAGCAGCGCGCGGTTGACGAGGAACGTGAACGGGAAGGCGACGGCGAAGCCGAGGACCATGGCGCCCCAGAACAGCACGTCGCCGAGCGTCGCGTCCATCGCGCCCGGGATCACGGCCATCGTGAGGTTGTCGGCCAGCTCCATCGTCGTGATCGAGAACGTGTCGGTCGCCAGCGCGATCGGGACGACGGTGCCGACCGCCAGACCCGCCTTCAGCAGCGGGATCGACGTGAGCAGGTAGCCGAACACGAACGCCAGCGAGATCGCCAGGGCGAACGACGCGAGGGGCCCCCAACCGAGCGCCGTCGCGATCACGAGCCCCAGCACTTCGCCGATTGCGCAGCCTGTCATGCAGTGCAGCGTCGCCGCGACCGACATGCGGTTGAGGCTCTGTTCGCCCCCGCCGTGGTGGTCGTGGGCGTGGTGCTCGTGCCCCTCGTGGGCATCGTGCGAGACGGTTGGATGGCCCATGCCATTCAACCTAGGGCGTCTCACAGTGCCCGCCGGCGTGCGGCCCTTACGGCTCGACGGTGAGCTCGCCGATCTGGGTGCCCGTGGCCTCGAACTCGATCTCGAAGATGCCCGTGATCGTCGCCGGGAAGGTGATGGTGCGCGTCTCGCCGGGCTCGACGTCGTACGCCTTGTCGTAGCCGTGCACGTGCACCTCCTGGGTGGTGTCGGCGTCGTTGCGTACGCGGAAGATCACGTCGTCGCCCTGGTTGGCCTGGAGCTTGGTGACGTTGTCGCCGGTGAGGGTCGGCACGTTGGCCTCGGGCTCGGCGGTGGCCGTCGGGTCCGTAGTCGCCGTGGTGGTCGCCTCGGGCTCCTCGGTGGCCGTAGCCTCGGGCTGCGTCGTCGCGGTCACCGTGGGCGCGTTGGTCGCGGATGGCGTCGGGTCGTCGTCGCCCCCCGGCTGCAGGACGAGGAAGAGGATGACCACGACGAGGATGCCGACGATCGCGGCGAGAATCGCGACGCGGCGGTCGCCGCCGTCGCCTCCGTCGTCATCGCCCCAGTCGTCGCCGTTGCCATCGCCGCCATAGCCGACCGGCGGGTAGGGCGGACGACCGCCGCCGCCACCACCGTCGGCGAGGCGGGGCTCGTGGGGATCGAGCGTTGCGGCGCCGCCACGCGGGGCACCGGAGATCACCTGGGTCGGCTGCTCGTCGTCGTCGGCCATGGGGCCGACATTACCCGTCGGTGCGGCCCGCATGCGCCGTCAGCGACGGTCGCAAGGCACCGTTCAGACGGGCGTTCCGGTGGCGGTGAGCGGCGGGCGCTTGGCAGCCCAAGGCCGGGCCTCCTCGAGCTGCGCCGCGAGGCGCAGCAGCAGGCCCTCGCTGCCGAGCGCGCCGACGAACTGGCTGCCGATCGGGAGGCCGTCGGCGGTCCAGTGGAGCGGCACGCTGATCGCCGGCCGGCCCGTGAGGTTGGCGAGCTGCGTGTAGGGCACCCAGCCGACGTTGCGCTCGACGATCTTCTCGACCACGCCGAGGTGGCCGATCGCGCGGCCCAGCTTGGCCTTGAGCGCGAAGTCGCCCGCGCGGCGGACGATCGGATGCGGATCGTGCTCGCCGATCCGTGGCGGCGGCGTGGCCGTCGTCGGAGTGAGCAGGAGGTCGTAGCGGGCATGGAAGTCGGCGAGGCGCCGCACGTGGAGCTGGCGGCGGTCGACGGCGTCGAGGTACGCGCTCGTGTTCGCCCCGCGGCCGATCGCGGCGGAGACGAGCGTGTCCTGCTCGAACGCGTCGTCGCCGCAGCCGGTCTGCGCCTTCACCGAGTCGACCAGCTGCGCTTTGCCGGCGAACCAGGTGATGAGGAAGTCGTCGACGAGCGCGCGGTCGTCGCAGACGGGGGCGGGGAGGTGGTGCACCTCGTGGCCGAGCTCCTCGAGCAACGCGACGGTGGCCTCGATCGCGGCGCGGGCCTCGGGGTGGGGCTGGGGCGTCACCTCAGTGGTGAGCTGCACGCCGATCCGCAGCGTCCCCGGCCCCTCGCCGAGCCGGGCGGCGTAGGTGCCGGCCTCGGTCGCCGCGAGGTAGGGCGCTTCGGGTGCGCTGCCGGCGAGCACGTCGAGCATGGCGGCGCTGTCGCGCACGGTGCGCGAGACAACGCCGTGCGTGGCGGAGCCCAGGAGCATCTCGGCGTTGCTCGGGCCGGACGGCACGACGCCGCGGCCGGGCTTCAGGCCGACCAGCCCGCAACAGCTGGCCGGGATGCGGATCGAGCCGCCGCCGTCGTTCGCGCCCGCGCACGGAACGATCCCGGCGGCTACCGCAGCGGCCGAACCGCCCGATGAGCCTCCCGGCGTGTGGTTGGTGGCCCACGGGTTGCGGGCCGGGCCCCACGCGGTGGGCTCGGTGACGCCCTTGGCGCCGAACTCGGGCGTGTTGGTGCGGCCGAAGATCATCAGGCCGGCGTCGAGCCAGCGGTCGACGACCGTGGCGTTCTCGCGCGCCGGCACGTCCATCAGCGAGCGCGAACCCCAGCTGCACGGGATGCCGGCCTGCTCCTGGGCGAGGTCCTTCACGAGGAACGGCACGCCCGCGAACGGGCCCTTCAGCTCACCGGCCGTGTGCTCATTCACGCGCGCCTCGGCGCGGTCGTCGGTGCGGCGGACGATCGCGTTGAGCGTGGGATTGACCTCGTCGGCGCGGCGCTGCGCCGTCGCGAGGAGCTCGGCCGGCGTCACGTCGCCCTTGGCCACGAGCTCGGCGAGGCCGACGGCGTCGTACTGTTGGTACTCGTGCTGCTCCATGGGACTCGGGCAGCTTAGTTGGGCGACGAGCGGCGGCCAGGCGGCGTCTAGTTCGTGTGCTTGACGGTGATCACGTCGCCGTCCTGCATCACGTAGTCGCGGCCCTCGATGCGGAGGGTGCCCTTGTCGCGGGCCTGCGAGTAGCCGCCGGCCTCGATGAGCTGGTCCCAGCTCACGACCTCGGCGCGTACGAAGCCCTTCTGGATGTCGCCGTGGATCTCGCCGGCGGCGTGCCAGACGGTGAGGCCGTTGCGCAGGTGCCAGCTCTGGCCGCGGACGCCGGAGCCGACGGTGAAGAACGTCATGAGGTCGAGCAGGCTGAACGCGCCCTTGACCACGCGCTGCAGGCCGGATTCGGCGACGCCGAGCTCCTCCCGCATGATCGCCGCCTCCTCCTCGTCGAGCTCGCTGAGCTCGGCCTCGATGCGCGAGCTGATCGCGACGGCCTCGGCCTGGTTGGCGGCGGCGTGCTCGGCGACGACGGCGGGCACGGTGTCGTCGCCCTCGTCGACGTTCGCGACGAACAGCACCGGCTTGGCCGTGAGCGGCTGCACCGTCTGGCCCTTGTCGACCTCGTCCGGCATCGGCGTGAAGCGTGCGGGCTTGCCCGCGTTGTAGCCGGCGATAAGCTCCTCGAGCCACGCCTTCTCGGCCACGGCGGCCTTGTCGCCGCCGCGGGCTGCGCGGATCACGCGCTCCAGGCGCTTCTCGGCCTGCTCGAGGTCGCTGTAGATCAGCTCCGTCTCGATCGTCTCGATGTCGCGGGCCGGATCGACGCTGCCCTCGCTGTGGATCACGTTGTCGTCGCCGTGGCAGCGGACGACGTGCATGATCGCGTCGGTCTCGCGGATGTTGCTGAGGAACTGGTTGCCGAGGCCCTCGCCCTTGTGGGCGCCCGCGACGAGGCCGGCGATGTCGTGGAACGCGATGGTGTCGGCCACCTTCTCGCTCGCACCGAGCAGCTCGACGAGTGCGTCGAGGCGCTCATCCTCCACCGGCACGATCGCGATGTTGGGCTCGATCGTGGTGAACGGGTAGTTCGCCGCCTCCGCGCCCGCCTTCGTGAGCGCGTTGAACAGCGAGCTCTTGCCCGCGTTGGGCATTCCGACGATCCCGATCTTCATCGCGCGGCATCGTACGCCGCCGGGGCGGCCGCAGGTCGTGCCGTGGTGGGGTGGGTCGCCGGCGTCCGGCCCGGGCGTCGGCGTTCGGCTACCTGGTCTGCCAGTGCGTGACGGCGAAGGCGATGGCCGCGACCGCAGCCAGCGCGGCGACGGGCGCGAGCTTCTCGCGGCGCTCGAACGCGCGGTACGTGAGGAAGGCGGGCCAGATGCCGGCGATGACGAAGCCCGTCGTGATGGCGAGCGCGAGGTAGATGAACGCGATGGTGATCGCCGCGATCGACCGCGGGTTCTCGTCCATCAGCGACCCGCCGTCGGCGGACGGCATCCCGGCAAGCGTGGCCGTGGGAGCCACTGCGTGCGCAGCGGACTGCTGGGGCGCGTAGGCGTTGTGGGCGGCGATGCCGGGAGCGGCCGCCTGCTGGGGCGCGTAGGCGTGGTGGGCGGCGATGCCGGGAGTGGCGGCGAAGCCGCCGACGGCTGCACCGGGGGCCACCGCGGCGACGGGGGCCAATGCGTGAGCCGGCGCGGGGGCGGCGGGGGCTGCGGGCTGCACGTGGTGCGTCCACTGGAACCCGTCCCACCAGCGCACGAAGTTCGGGGCGTGCGGGTCGGCGAACCAGCCGGCGGCGGGGCTGGTGGCGGCGTGGGCTGGCTGCATCGGGACGGCTCCTGGGTACGGGCGGGTGGGCAGCGCGCGGGACCGGGACACTCGCTCCCCGCGTTATCGGCGCCCCGGCCACGCGATCAAGCCGCCGGACGCATGTGCGACGCGACGTTGCGCGCGCATAACGTTTTTCGATATAACGAAAAACATGATGCCCGCCCGCCTCCGGCTCGCCGTGTTCGCCTTGTTCGCCGACGTCGAGCGTTACGACATCGATGCGCAACGCGAGGCGAAGGCGACGGTCTGATGGACACCTTCTTGATCGACGGACTGCTCGGCCACTTCGAGCTTGCTCTCGCTGCGGTGTTCGCCGTGGTGGTCCTCGCGTTCTGGAGTCGCGTGAGCCGGCGCGACGCCTGGATCGTCGTCGCGCACCGGACGGTGCGATGGATCCTGGTGGTGTCGGTGCTCGTGGTAGGCGTCAACTGCCTTCGAGCCTGGGACGGCAGCGCTCGTGTCGGGTCTCAGTCGGTCGGCGTGCGGACGGGGGACGGCGGCATCGCGGTGCAGTTGCGCTCGGACCGGATCAACCCTGATCGCGTGCCCTCGTCGCGTCTTCTGAACGAACGCGGCCTCACCGCCGTGGCGCAGGGGGAACGTGGGCGGCTTTGGCCGGCGGTTACCGCGATCAACTTCCAGGTGCCGATTCCCAAGCCACCGCCGGGCGCGACTGCTGCGGTCTTGCTCGCGGCTGCGCTCTCGCTCCTCCCCTGGTTCATCGGGCTGTTCGCGGTGGAGCGCATTCTCGGGCGCTCGCGCCGGGGCGACCCATTCGCGAACCAGAACGTGCGAGATCTCCGGTGGCTGGCATTCGCCGTTTCCGGCGCGGTCTACATCGCCTCCGTGGCCGACAACACGGTCGCCAGGTGGCTGCTCGACGACAACGACGTCGGATTCATGCTCGGCGCCTACGAGCAGTCCATCGGCGATCACTTCTCGATCCCTCTCGCGCCGCTCGTTGTCGGAGCGCTCGTGCTCGCGCTTTCCGAGGTGTGGCGCCGCGGCATCGACCTGCAGCGCGAAGCGGAGGCGACGGTCTGATGGTGCTCGCCGACAGCAATCTGGTGCTCCCCGATGTGGCGTCGGTGGTCGGCGCGCATCCTTGGGTGTTCGCTACCGCCGTTCCCGTGGCCTTGACCGGCGCAGTCGCTCACTCGCGGTGGCGCGCACACAGAGAGCAGGCTCCGCCTGCCATGGCGGCCTCGGTCGCACTGCTGCTCGTGCGGCTGTGGATCGGGCTCTTCGTGCTCGTTGCGCCCTTCGCGCTGTTGGGTCTCGATGACCGGTCTCTCGGGGATCGACTGGAATTCCAGGAGTACGGGTACAGCGTCCCGGCCGGCGATGGGGAGGTCGAATGGCACGACGGCCCATGGCTCGTGCTCCACCACGATGCCGAGATCCAGATCTGCTCCCAGCAGTCGCGCCCGTATCCCGCCGACGACCCACCGGTCTCCGCCGACTCGACGGTTTGTCCTGCGGCGAAGGTGTTTCGCAAGGCCTTCGGCGATGTCGACATTGACGGCCTGCGTCTGGTTCGACAGGTCGAGCGGCCGGCTGGGAACGTGGAGTCACGCGTGAGCCGGCTCGTGTGGGCGGGCTTCTTCTTCGTGCTCCTCGGGGCCGTCGCGCTGGAACGCATCCTGCGCCTTACGGCTCTGCGGCGGCCCTTCTCGTCCGGTGCCGTCCTCTGGTTGCGGGTGCTGGCGCTGGCGGTGGCGGGCGCCACGATCGTCGTGCCGGCGCTGACCGACCACTTCGTCGATGGTCTGATCCGCAAGTACTTCGATCCGGCTGCACTCGCGGGGATGGATGACGGATTCGCTGTGTCCGCCGGATCGGTCGCCGCGGTCCTGCTGATTCTCGTCCTGGCCGAGGTGTGGCGCTTCGGGATTCGGTTGCAGGCCGACGCTGACGCGACCGTCTGATGGCTCGCCGCAGCCAGCCGGACGACGAGCCGGCCGATCACCGCATCGTCGTGCGGCTCGACGAACTCCTCGAGGCGCGGGGGATGACGCTGGCCGAACTCGCGCGGCAGGTGGGGATCAGCCCGGTGAACCTGTCGATCCTCAAGAACGGGCATGCGCGGGCGGTGCGGTTCTCGACGCTCACCGACATCTGCGACGTGCTGGGCTGCACGCCCGGAGAGCTGCTCGAGGTGGCGCCGCCCGAGTAGCCCCTTGCCTCAAGGGCGCCGTTCGGCTGGCGAGCAACGGGCTATGAGTGCGGATTCGCCTGGGGCCGGGATCGATGCAGTGTTCGTGGTGCTCACAGTCGTCGCCATCGTGCTCGCCGGGCTCCGAGGTGTGCGGGCGATCCGCGCAGCTGACGAACGGCGCGCGCTGGTCGCGGCGCGGGTGCTCGCCAGCGGGCTCGTGCTCATCGCCGTCGCAGGCGCGGTTGCGTCGGCGCTCATCGCCCTCGTCGGCAGTGGCCGGGCCGCTGGCCTCGGGCCGGTGGAGGTGGGGCGTGGATTCGTCGTCGTGCTCGGGCAGCCGAAGGGTCCCGGCATTGTGGGCACGGAGATCACGGAGCAGCTCCACCAACTCTACGGACCCGCTCTCGGCCTTGACCTCAACTCGACCCTTAGGGTAATGCTCGACCCGTCGCTCGCCGACCAGCTCATGGCCTGGGCGCTCTTCGTCTCCGCGGTCGTTGCGATCGCCCTCCCGCTCGAGCTGATCCGGCGCATCCTCGCGCGCGCCGCCGCCGGTCTCGCCTTCACCCGCGAGACGGTGCGGCTGGTCGACGCGCTCGCTGCGGTGATCGGCCTCGGCTGGCTCGTGCTCGTCCCAATCCAGCGGGCGCTCACCGGCCAGCTGCTCTCGCACGCCGGCGCGACGGCCGGATTCCGCTGGCCCGACGTGACCACCGAGATCCTGGTCGGCCTCGCGCTCTTCGCGCTGGGTCGCATTTGGCGCGAGGCGCTGCCGGCGCACGAGCGTGAGCCCGCTCGGGCAGTGGTGACGCGCGTCGCCGCCGTGCCCCCCGCAGCACGCCCGTAAGCGCAGCGGCTCCGTCGGCTGAGCCCGTGACCCCGCCGCGCTGGTCGCGACGTGGCCGGCAAGCCAAGCGACGAAATCAGGGCGTCGCCCGACGACGCCGCCGGGCAGTACGGTCCTGCGATGGGCCTGGTCTCGATCGCACTCACTCCGGCGCGCCTGGCGCTCCTGCCGGCGCGGGCATCGATCGCGGCCGTCGACGTGCTCTTCGCCCTCCGCGACCTCGTCGCCGAGAACGGGCCGGTGCGCCGCCCCGACGGCATCGGCGACCGGCTCGACGAGATCACCCGCCCCGGCGGCGCACTCGAGCGGCTCGCGGTGCTCGGCGATCCGCAGGGCCCGCTCGCACGGCTCGAGCAGCTCGCGGCGCTCACCGGTGACGACCGCCCGCTCGGCAAGGTGCTCGCCGAGGGCGGCCCGCTCGACCGCCTGCTCTCCGCGGGCGGCGCGCTGGCGCCCGGCGGCCCACTCGATCGGGTGCTCGCCGAAGGTGGCCCGGTCGAGCGGCTGCTCGCCGACGGCGGTGCGCTGGATCGCGTGCTCACCGAGGGCGGCGTGCTCGACCGGCTGCTCGCCGAGGGCGGCCCCGTCGACCGCGGCCTGAAGCCCGGCGGCCCGCTCGAACTCGTGATGCAGGACGGAGGCATCCTCGACCGGCTCGTCGCCGACGGCGGCGTGCTCGACCTGCTCCTCGAGGAGGAGGGCGTGCTGCAGGGCCTGCTCTCCGATGAGGAGACCGCCCGCCAGCTCACGGCGCTCCCGAGCGCCCTCGCTCGCCTCGCGGATCTCAGCGATGCCCTCGCCCGTCTCGCCGCGCTCGACGATTCGATCCGCGCCCTCGGGGCGCTGGAGGACTCGATCAAGCGTCTCGGCGAGCTCGGCGATTCGCTCGACACGATCGCGGGCGTCGCCAGCGCACTCGAAGGACTCGCCGTCGCGACGAAGGGCCTCCCGGAGCTCAGTCAGTCGGTCGACGAGATGCGTGCCGCGGCCGAGAGCCTGCACAAGGCCGTGGATCCGATCGGCCGCGTGGCCCGGAACCTGCCAGGGATGCGGCCACGCCGGCCCAGCCCGCCGCCGGGCGGGCACGACGTGATCGACAGTTAGAGGCCGAAGCCGACCTTGGTCTCGCTGCTCTCCGTGCGGAGGTAGACGATGGAGTCGACGCGGACGTTCACGACGCCCTCGTCGGTCTCGACCTGGTGCCAGGTCTCGTTGGCCGTCAGCGCTGAGGTGAGGCCCTTGAGGGCGTCGTCCTCGACGCGGAGGGCGAGGACCTGGCCGGCGGCGAAGCCGATCGAGATGCGTTCCATGGTCAGTGGGCTCCCTTGGCGGGTTCGGTGAGCTCGGTCAGGACGCTGGCCGTGCTCTTCGGGTGCATGAAGGCGACGCGCGACCCGCGGATGCCGGTGCGCGGCTCCTTGTCGATCATGCGGATGCCGGCGGCGGTGAGGCGAGCGATCTCGGCCTCGATGTCCTCCACCTGGTAGGCGACGTGGTGCAGGCCCGGGCCGTTCTTGGCCAGGAACTTCGCGACGCCGGTGTCGGGGCCGAGCGGGGCGATCAGCTCGACGTGGTTCTCGCCGACATCGAGCAGTACCGCCTCCACGCCCTGCTCCTCGACCGTCTCGCGGTGCACGAGCTTGAGGTCGAAGTCGCGGTCGTAGAGCGCGATGGACTCGTCGAGGTTCTCGACGGCGATGCCGATGTGGTCGATCCGGGTGAACACGTCGGCGAGTCTATTCGCCCTAGGCTCCTCGCGTGCCCCTGCTCGACGCCCTCGCCATCGTCTTCGCGGGCATGGCGGCGGGCGCGATCAACGCGATGGTCGGCTCTGGCACGCTCATCACCTTCCCCACGCTGCTCTTCCTTGGCTACCCGCCGCTCGTCGCCAACGTCAGCAACAACATCGGCCTCGTCGCCGGTGGCTTCGGCTCGATCCACGGCTACCGCAAGGAGCTCGAGGGGCAGGGCGCCCTCATCAAGCGGCTCGTCCCCGCGTCGTTCCTCGGCTCGATCACCGGCGCGCTGCTGCTGCTCGCGCTCCCGGAGTCGGCGTTCAAAGCGATCGTGCCGGCGCTCATTCTGCTCGCGCTCGTGCTCGTCATCACCGGGCCGCGGATCCAGCGGTGGGCGGCAGCGAACACTGCCGAGCCCGCGGTCCCGGCAGTCGACGCTGTCGCTCCGGCCCCGGCTCCGGCCGGCCTCCCGAGCGGCCCATGGCAGGCGCAGGCCCTGGTTGGAGGGGTGTTCTGCGCAGGGGTCTACGGCGGGTACTTCGGCGCGGCCCAGGGCGTGCTGCTGCTCGGCATCATGAGCGCACTGCTGGCCGAGCCGCTCCAGCGGATCAACGGGTTCAAGAACGTCCTCGGGACCACGGTCAACGCGGTCGCCGCCGTCGTCTTCGTGATCGTCGCCTGGGACCGCATCGACTGGTCGGTCGCCGGACTCATCGCCCTCGGCGCCCTCGCCGGTGGCGTGCTCGGGGCCCGTCTCGGTCGCCGCCTCCCGCCGAACGCGCTGCGCGGCGTGATCGTCGTGGTCGGCGCGCTCGCGATCGTCAACCTGCTGCGGTAGCCGGCCTGCGGCTGCCGCGCCGCACGAGCGGCCTCCGGCGGGCGCGTATGTCGTTTGCGGCATGCGGAACGCAGGTCCTGGACGACATACACGAGCCCCTTGCGCGCCCGGAGGCTCTGGTGCGACGTGGAATCGGCCCATCGCGTGGTCATCGAGGCCGGGAGGCGCTGGCGGCCAGCCCGCGTCGGCGAGTGGACGGGGTTGGTGTCGGGACCGGGACTGCGCCTGCCCGGGGGAACCCGTTTTCGGGATCAGGTCACGAAACGTGTCGGGAAGCAGACGGCTACGGCATCCCCCGACGCCGGGCACCCCAGGAGGGTGCCAGCCGTTGGGGTATCCAGCGCTGGCGCAGTTTGAAACGACTACTCGCACAGGCGCCGACCGGCGTCCCAGCTCCGCTAGACGGAGCGCCCGGCTCAGCCGAGCAGCGTGCGGATCAGGTCGCGGTAGGCGCGCGTGGCGAAGTGCAGGTCGCGCAGGTCGATGCGCTCGTCGGCGGCGTGCATCAACGGGTAGGTCTGCGTGAGCGGCATGTGGCGATGGGGGAAGAAGCCGTAGGCCTGGCAGTCCGGGAACGTCGCGCGGAACCAGCGGGAGTCGGTGAAGCCCGGGAGGATGGTCGGCACGCTCGCTCCGGCGTCAGGGTCGTTCGCGCCGAGCCACGCGTCGATCGCCTCGTACACCGGGCCGCTCGGCGGCGAGCCGTTGCCAGGGATCGTCTCGGTGAACTCGACCTCGACATCGAGTCCCTCGAGCAGCGACGCGACCCGCTCGCGGGCGACGTCGACGGTCATGCCCGGCGGGATGCGGCAGTCGACGCGCAGCTCGGCGCTCGCCGGGATCACGTTGATCTTGCTCGAGGCGCTCGCCATCGTCGGCACGGCGGTGACGCGCAGCATCGGCTCGATCAGCGGTGCGAGCGATGGCGCGCGCTCCCGGAGGAGCAGCACAGCATCGTCAGCTGAGCGTTCGGGGGTGAGGAGCCCGAGACCCTCGAGCAGCCGGCGGGGCGCATCGGTGAGGTCGATCGGGAGCTCGGAGTCGCGGAGGCGCTCGAGCACGGGGACGAGATGGAGCAAGGCGTTGTCGCCGACGCCTGGAGTGGACGCGTGCGCCGCCCGGCCGCGCGCCCGCACGGCGAACCGGCAGACGCCCTTCTCGCCGACGCCGATCGAATAGTGGCGGGAGTCGCCGACGTGCAGCTGCGCGCCGCCGCCCTCGTTGATCACGTAGTCGGAGCGCACGAGCGCCGGGTGCTGCTCGCAGAGCCAGCGGGCACCGAGCGTGCCGCCGACCTCCTCGTCGACGCACACGATGATGCGGAGCAGGCCTGAGCGGGGGCGCCAACCCTTGCGGGCCAGGCCGACGCCGGCGGCGATCTCCGCGGCGGTCTGCGACTTCATGTCGATCGCGCCGCGCCCCCAGAGCTCGCCGTCGACGACCTCCGCGCCCCACGGGTCGCGTCGCCAGTCGCCGGCGTCGGCGAGCACGGTGTCGACGTGGGAGAGGAGCGTCAGGATCTTGCCGTCGACCGGCTCACCCGGATGGTGGTGATCGGGCGTGCCGAGTTCAGCGATCAGGTTGGGACGCCCGGGGACGGCTTCGAGCAGCTGCACATGGAATCCGGCCTGCTGCAGATGGTGGGCCAGGGCCTGTTGCACGACGGCCTCGTCACCGGGCGGGTTGACGGTGCGCGCGCGGACGAGCGACTGCAGCAGGGCGGTTGCCTCGCGGGCGAGCGGCTCGTCGCCTGCGGGATCCGGCTGCGGGTACGACACGCCGCGAACGCTACCGCTCGGCGCCCCGAACCGGGCGCGACTCGACCACTGTCGACCACGCCGCACCGACGTGTCGTTCCCGACGCACCGGCGCCAGGCGCAACGTGACCGCTCGCACAGAGCCTCCGAGTTTGGAAAGGTGTGTATGTGTCTCCGTCCCATGTCCCTACCGTCCACCGGCCTCGCCGGCGCCACTTGCTCACGCTCGGCGCCGCAGCGCTCCTGATCTCGGCTGCACCGGCTTCAGCGGCGACCTCGTCGCTGAAGATCACCGACCCGGTCAATGATCAGAAGGGCCCGACCACGCTCGACATCACGGGCGCGACGATCGCCCAGAACACGAGCACCGGCGCCGTCACGGCAACCGTCGCGTTCGCGGCCGCCCCGGCTCCCGGCTCGACGTTCGCCGTCGCCCTCGGGTCCAGCGAGAACGACTGCGACATCAACGACGCGTCGGAGAGCGCCGCCGCGCTCGTCGGTGCGATCGACGCCGAAGGCAAGCCGCAGGCCGTGCTCATCGCGAGCAGCGGCGGCGCCCCCGCCGCGCTCTCGCCCTCGCTCTCGGGCAAGTCGCTCAAGATCACCACGCCGTCGTCCTCCGCGCTGAAGAAGCTCAAGTGGGACTGCGCCCGCGTGTCGATCCAGATGCAGGGCGCCACCGCCGAGGAGCTGCTCGGTGACGACGCCGTCGCGAACGGCCCGAGCCTCGCCGCCCAGGTCGTGGTGCTCACCGACAAGCCGGACGGCGACAAGGACGGCGTCCCGGACGTTGCCGACGCCTGCCCGACCGTCCCCGGCTCGACCGCCAACGGCTGCCTCGCTGTCGCCGCCAAGAAGGCCTTCCGCCTCGGCGCCAAGCGGCTCGTGGTCGATCGCATGGTCCTCAAGACCGGCGACACCTGCCGCGCGACCGCCAAGGCCACGGTGAAGGACGGCAAGAAGACGATCGGCAAGGGCAGCCTCAAGGTCGGCGTGCACGGCTCCTACTGCCACATCAACGGCATCGTGAAGATCAAGAAGCACGGCAAGAAGGTGAAGCTCTCCATCAAGGGCGGCGGCTTCAAGGCCCTCTCGGCCAACGTCAAGAAGTAGGTGGCGCGCGGCGCGTCGGGGCTGCGAGGCCCGGCGCGCCACGAACCAGCTCCGGGCCGGAGCCCGACGTGCGAGAGTGCGCGTCGTGGATTCCGTGCTCGTTGCCCAGGAGCTGCGCAAGCGCTACCGCGGCGCGCAGCGCAAAGGCCGCGGCGACGCGCTCGGCGGGGTGAGCCTGAGCATCGGCCGCGGCGAGATCGTCGGCCTGCTCGGCCCCAACGGTGCGGGCAAATCAACGTTCGCGAAGATCGTCTGCGGGCTCGTGCGGCCCACCGCCGGCAGCGCCCTGCTCGACGGTCACCCCGTCGGTTCGCGCGCCGCGCAGGCCCGGCTCGGCTACCTCGCCGAGCTGTTCCGGTATCCGCCGTGGGCCACCGCCGACGGCCTCCTGCGCACGCACCAGCGCCTGGCCGGCGCGGACGGCGGCGCCAGTGAGCGCGGCGAGCTCCTCGAGCTCGTTGGCCTCGGCGATGCGGCCGAGGTGAAGGTCGCGTCGATGTCGAAGGGCATGCAGCAACGCCTCGGCCTCGCCCAGGCGCTCGTCGGCCGCCCGCCGCTCGTCCTGCTCGACGAGCCCACCAGCGCCCTCGATCCCGTCGGCCGCGCCCACGTGCGGGAGGTGCTGAAGGAGCTCCGCGATCGCGGGCAGTCGGTGCTGCTCTCCTCCCACCTGCTGCCGGAGGTGGAGCAGGTGGCCGACCGCGTTGCCATCATCGCCCGCGGGCGCCTGATCATCGAGGGTCGTCCCACTGAGCTCGCCGGCACCGGCGGCGCCGAGTTCGACCTGGCAAGCGGCATCGTCCGCCGCCCCGAGCTGCGCCGCGAGGATCTCCCCGCCGAGGTCGCGAGGCTCGTCGCCGCCGGCGAACAGGTCTACGGCGTGCGCGAGCTCCGCGGCACGCTCGAGGAGGCCTACCTGCGCGCCGTCGAGGAGCACGGAGGCGACGGCCGGCCGCCCGCGGCTCCGGCCGGAGGCGACCGATGACCGTGGCCGCCCTCAAGACCTGGCCGCGCGACGTGGTGCTCGTCGCCTCGATGGCGCTCGCCGAGCTGCGCCATCGCCGCTCGCTGCTCGTCGTCAGCGTGCTCACCGTCGGCTTCCTCGTGCTCTACGGCTGGGGCGTGTTCGAGATCCTGCCGTCGGTGACGGATCGCGTCGGCGCGAACATCCGCGAGGAGGACACGAAGCGCGGCGTCGGGTTCATCCTGCTGGGGATCGCCGTGTTCGCGACGTTCTCGCTCGCGTCGGTGCTCGCCGTCTTCACGACGATGAGCACCGTGAAGGGCGAGGCGGAGCTCGGCCTCCTGCAATCGATGCTCGTGCGCCCGATCGCGCGCAGCGCCGTCGTCACCGGGCGCGTCGTCGCCGCCACGTTCGCCGGGTTCGTCTACTGCGCCGTCGTGATCAGCGGCGCGAGCCTGCTCACGAGCGCCGCCGGCGGCACGCCGCCGGGCAACCTCCCGGCCGTGATCCTCGCCCTCACCGCCGCCCTCGCGGTGGTTGCGGGATTCGGCGTGCTGCTCTCGACCGTCTTCGGCACCGCGGCCACCGGCATGGCGACGACGATGCTCATCTCGATCGGCTTCTTCTCGAGCCTCGTGCGGCAGATCGGCGAGAGCACGGATTCGCCGACGGTGGCCGCTCGCGCCGACCTGGTGTCGCACGTCCTCGGCTTCAACGTGCTCTATGAGGGCGCCCTCGGCTCGCTCACCGCCGGCGTCGCAGGGCTCGCCGGGCTGGTGATCCAACTCGGGCCGTTCGGAACCCAGCGCGAGTTCGGCAGCGACCTCGTGCTCCTCACGGTCGCCGAGCTCGTGCTCCTCGTGAGTGCCGCGACGTGGCGGCTGCGCCGACTCGACCTCTGAGGCCATTCCAATGCGGCTGCAGGTGCATCGGTCGCCGGTGGCTGGCACGACCCCGCGCGGAGGCGTACCGTTCGACGCATGACCACGGCCGGGCATCACCAGCCGGGCCAGTCGCCCGCCCGACCCACCCCCACGGGGCTCGACCTTCTCGGGGCAATGGATCGCCCGCGCCCCCGCCGGGCGCACGAGCACGTCGCCGAGGAGATCCGCCGCCGCATCGGGCTGCGGCTCGTGCGCGCCGGCGAGTCGCTGCCGTCGGACCGCGAGATGGCCGAGGAGTTCGGGGTCGGCCGCGCGACGGTACAGGCCGCGATCCGGATGCTCGAGGCCGAGCGGCTCGTCGTCACCCGCCGCGGCCGGCACGGTGGCACGTTCGTGCTCTCGCTCCACGACGACGAACTCGCCCGCGACTACCTCGTCGCCCGCCTGCGCCGCAACGCGCCGGCGATCCAGCAGGCCGTGGCCTTCCGCGACATCGTCGAGCCGCACGCCGCCGCGCTCGCCGCCGCCCACCGCACGGACGACGACCTCACCGTGATCCGCGAGGCGGCCGAGAGTGCCGCCACCGTCGAGGACGACGCGACCTTCACCGCGCGTGACAACGCCTTCCACCTCGCGATCGCCGCCGCCTCCCACAACGTGTTCATCCACGAGGCCGTCGTGCAGATCCGGCTCGTGCTCAACGACGCACTCCTGGCCCGCCCGGCGGATCCGGTGTGGCAGCGACGCACGGCCGTGGAGCACGACGCGATCCTCGATGCGCTCGTCGCCGGGGACGGCGCGGCGGCCGAGCAGGCGATGCGCGCGCACACCGCATGGACGGCCGAGAACGTCCAGCGGATGCTGGCCGACCTCTCCGGCAGCTGACGCTCGCCATACCGCCGGCATCACGCGTCGGCCCGGCGGCAACCGCACGTTTTCGTTCGGCGATACGGCAAACCGCCCCAGTTCTCGGGCTATCCCGAGAAATGGACTTCAAGTGAGGCCATTAGGCCGAAGGGCCGGATCGGTGCCTGGGTCTTTGTCCAGCGGGCCATGTGGAGGAGGCGTGCCTGACCCGCACACTGCGGCGCAGCCAGGCCGCACTCCCCGCGGCCATGTACCCCCACCCCCTCGAGGTTTGCCCATGAGTTCCGTCGCCGACGCCTCCGCTGCTCCACCGACGACCGCCGAACCGGGCAAGCTCCAAGCTGGTGCGCTGGGTCCGATCCAGGTGCTGTTCCTGATCGTCACCGGTGCGGCCCCGCTCGCGGCGATGGTGTTCAACGTGCCCGTCACCGTGCTCGGATCCGGGTATGCGGCCCCCGCAGCGTTCCTGATCGCGACGATCGTGCTGACGATCTTCAGCGTCGGCTACATCGAGATGAGCCGGCGGGTGAGCTCGATCGGCGGGTTCTACACCTTCATCACACGCGGGCTCGGGCGGGTTCCAGGCCTCGCGTCAGGGCTGCTGATCGGCTTCTGTTACATCATCTTCGCCGCCGGAGTCGCAGGTGCCCTCGGTTACTTCGCGTCGACATCGATCAATGCCTGGTTCGGGATCGACCTCCCGGGCTACGTCTATTCGTTCCTCGGCCTCGCGATCATGGCGGCGTTCGCCTTCTTCGACATCGAGCTCACGGCGAAGGTGCTCGGCACCGCGCTCGTCGCCGAAGTGCTCTCGCTGACGATCCTGGGCATCTGCGTGCTCTTCGCGGGCGGCGGCCCCGATGGCGTCGTGCTCTCGGGCCTGAGCCCGGCCGCGCTGTTCGACAACGACTCGGCGATCCAGGTGTTCGGGTCTGCGGCGGTCGGCATTGCCCTCTTCGGCGCCTTCTGGAGCTGGGTCGGGTTCGAGATGGCCCCGAACTACGCCGAGGAGTCCAAGGACCCCAAGCGCATCGCCAAGGTCGCGACGTACGGCTCGGTGATCGGGCTCGGGCTCTTCTACATCCTGATGAGCCTCGTGTTCGTCTCGGGCTGGGGCAAGATGGGCGCCGCCCAGGCCGTCGCCGATCAGTTCGCGGGCAAGTACGACTCCGCGTGGTACCCGCTCGCCGACCACTTCGGCGGCGGCTGGCTCAAGTTCATGTTCGAGCTGCTGATGATCACCAGCTCGTTCGCGTGCTCGATGGCGTTCTTCAACACGGGCGCCCGCTACATCTTCTCGCTCTCGCGTGAGGGCATCCTGCCGGCGGCGTTCAGCAAGACGCACGAGAAGCACCACAGCCCAGTGAACGCCGCGCTCGCGGTGACCGTGATCGTTGCGCTCTGGATCGGCGCGTTCACCATCTCCTACCCCTCGACCCTCGATTCCCTCCTCAAACTCGCGACGTGGACGCCGCTCATGGGCGTGCTCGGGATCCTCGGCGTGCAGGCCGTCTGCTCGTTCGCGGTGATCGCCTACTTCCTGAGCGACGAGGCCAAGGACGGCTTCCATCCCTGGAAGACGCTCATCGCTCCGCTGCTCGGCGGCGTCGGCCAGATCGGCGCGATGTATCTGCTGGTCGCCAACCGCGGTGGCCTTGGCGGCGCGGCCGACGCGGGCTTCATCAAGCTCTTCCCGTGGATCGTGGCGATCATGTTCCTCGGGGGCATGGCGTACGCGGCCTACCTGCGGATGAACAAGCCCGATGCCTACGGCCAGATCGGCGCCTTCGAGGCTGATGAGCCGATGATCGAGGAGCCGCTGCACGGCACTCGCCACGCAAGCGCCTGAGTCCTGCGTCACCGGCGGGGCGCGCGGCGACCAGCGCGCCTCGCCGGTGACCAGCCAGCCCGGCTGACTCCGGGTACCTGACGAATCCCGAACCGACGGATCACGCCCGCTGCGCGGCTGCGCTGGTCTGCGTCCGAACGAACCTCGCCCTAGGAGGCCACCATGAATCCCCCACCGACCGAGCTCAGCGATCCCCCGGTCGCCACGCTCCACCCGCTCGAGCCGCTCACGGGCGAGGAGTTCGTCGCCGCCACCGCGATCCTGCGGCGCGAGACGGGCCTCGGCCCCGCCGCCCGTATGACCTTCATCTCGCTCAAGGAGCCGGCGAAGGACGTGATCCGCGCCTGGGAGCCGGGCGTCGAGGTGCCGCGCGAGGCGCACATCGTCTACCGCAACATCGAGGACCGCAGCACGAACGTCGCGGTCGTCTCGCTGACCGACGACACGCTCCTCAGCAACGAGGTGAAGGAGGGCGTGCAGGCCGCGCTCACCGGCGAGGAGTTCGAATACATCGAGAGCACCTGCAAAGCCCACCCGGACTGGCAGGCGGCGATGCGCAAGCGCGGCATCACCGACTTCGACCTTTGCATGCTCGACCCGTGGCCGTCGAGCTACCAGGGCCCGGACGACCACCCCGGCCTCCGCCGCATCGCGCGGCCGCTCACGTGGGTGAAGGACCGTGAGGGTGCCCATGGCTACGCGCGCCCCGTCGACGGCGTCGTCTGCGTGATGAACCTCGACACGGGCGAGGTGGTCGTCGAGGACCACGGCATCGTCCCGATCCCGGAGATGAGCGGCAACTACGTGCCCGAGCTCATGAACAGCGACGCGAACAACGTCACGCGCGTGTGGGATCAGCGGCGCGACGTGAAACCGATCGAGATCACCCAGCCGGAGGGTCCGAGCTTCACCGTCGACGGTCACCACGTGCGCTGGCAGAAGTGGGACTTCCGCATCGGGTTCACGATGCGCGAGGGCATCGTGCTGCACCGTGTCGGCTACTGGGACGGCGACCCGGCCGACCCCGAGCTGCGGCCGATGTTCCACCGGATCTCGCTGGCAGAGATGTTCATCCCGTACGCCGATCCGAGCCCGACCCAGAACTTCAAGAACGTGTTCGACATGGGCGAGGTGGGAGTCGGCTGGCTTGCCAACCCGCTCGAGCTCGGCTGCGACTGCCTCGGCGACATCACCTACCTCGACGGCGTCTGCCATGACCAGGACGGCGAGCCGATGGTGATCCCGAACGCCATCTGCATGCACGAGGAGGACTACGGCTTTGGCTGGAAGCACACCGACTTCCGCAACGGCGAGGTGGAGGTGCGGCGGCTGCGGCGGCTCGTCGTCTCGATGATCGCGACCGTCGGCAACTACGAGTACGGCTTCTTCTGGCACCTCTACACCGATGGGACGATCGAGTTCGAGGCCAAGCTCTCGGGCGTGCTCTCGACGGGCGCCTACGACCCGGCCAAGGGCGATCCGAAGTACGGCGCGAAGCTCGCGCCCGGCCTCTTCGGCGCGCACCACCAGCACTTCTTCTGCGTGCGGATCGACCCGGAGATCGACGGGCCGGCCAACCGCGTCGTGGAGGTCGACTCGGTGCCGCTGGCGCTCGACGATCCGGACAATCCGTACGGCAACGGCTGGACGACGAGGGCGACGGTGCTCGACACCGAGCTCGCCGGCGAGCGCGTGGTGGATCCGTCCACGTCGCGGTTCTGGAAGATCGAGAGCAGCGAGCGCAAGAACCTCGTCGGCGGCCCGACCGCCTACAAGATCGAGCCCGGCGCGACGGCCTTCCCGCTCCAGAACCTCGAGGGCAACTTCGCCAAGCGCGGTGCCTTCAACCAGAAGACCGTGTGGGTCACGCCATACGCCGAGGACGAGCGCTACCCCGCGGGCGACTTTCCCTACCAGCACCCCGGCGGCCAGGGCATCCCCGAGTGGACGGCCCAGGACCGTCCCACGGCCGACACCGACGTGGTGCTCTGGTACACGTTCTGCGCCCACCACATCGTGCGCATGGAGGACTGGCCGGTGATGCCGGCCCACCACATCGGGTTCAAGCTCAAGCCGACGGGCTTCTTCAACGGCAACCCCTCGCTCGACATGCCGCGCAGCACGTCGGGCCACACGGGCCACTGCCACCACGGGAGCTGAGCGTGCTGGCGCACGTGGCCGGCATGCCGGTGGAGGAGATGCTCGGCGCCTCGCCAGGCGCACTCGTGCTGCTCAGCGGCGCGGGCGCCTGGTGGCGGGCTCGCCGCTCCCGCACGCGCGATCGTCAGGCCGGGTCGTCGTCGGTGTAGACGACGACGGTGCCGGCGATCAGGTCGTGCAGCCCGCGCCGGCGCGGGTGGAAGAGGATCACGAGCACCGAGACGAGCAGCGGCCCGGTGGCCGACATCGCGAAGAACCGCAGGAGCGCCCGGAGCAATCCGGGCGCTTCGTCCTTGCTCGCCCGCCGCACGCGCAGGCCCATGAGCCGCATGCCGAGCGTCTGGCCACCGGCGCTCCAGCACAGCGTGAAGTAGCCGGTCACGAGCAGCGCCCAGCTGCCGAGCGCGCCGATGATCGCGGGCGTGTCGGTGGTGTCGAGATCCGTGAACAGCGAGAGGATCAGGCCGAGGGCGCCGGTGATGAACGACGAGATCACGGCGAGGAGCGCGGCATCGATCAGCAGCGCGACGCCGCGGGTGACCACGCCGCCGTAGGGCGAGCGGTCGTCCGGGCCAGGCGCGGCGGGGGCGGCGTCGGCGGCGACCACCGCGGCCGCGGGCCGGGCGTCGTCCGTGGTCACTTCCCCCTCCGGAAGAGTCCGCGCACGGCCTGCTCGGCGGCGTCGTCGAGGCGCACGCTGCGGGCGCGCACGCCCTCGGTCACGTCGCTCGCGAGGCCGGCGCTCTGCTCGGCGACCACCTGGCGGATCTCGTCGCTGCTGGCGATCGTCTCGATGAGGCGCTGCATCTCGGGGCTGCTCAGCACCTGCTCGGTGAGGGTGATCGTCGCCTCGCTCTCCAGGAGCGTGACGAGCAGCGCGACGACGGCCGGGCTGCCGGCGATGCGCACGATCCGATCCGAGGTGGCGGGATCTGCCGCGGCTCGTTCGGCGAGCTCCGCGAGGCCCAGCGCGATCACCGCGGGGAGGGGCCCAGCAAGCACGTCGCGCGCGGCGCGCTCGAGGGCGTCGCCCTTGGTGGTGGCCAGCACGATCTCGTCGATGGCGCCGCCGGCGACGGCGGCCTGCACCACCCGGTCGATCGCGCCGCTGGCGACGGCGGCCTGCACCACCTGGTCAACGGCGCCCCCGGCGACAGCGGCCTGCACCACCTCATCGATCTCGCCGCTGCTCACAAGGCGCTGCACCACCTCCTCGGTGAGGCCGTCGTCGATCAGCGTGCGCGCGATCCGCTGCGCGGTACGGGCGAAGAGGGGGAGGAGTGCCTCGGTGAGCTCGGCGGCGGCCGCATCGCCCAGCTCGCCGAGTTCCTTGCGGGTCTCGATCCCGACGATCCGCGCCCGGCCGACGAATGCACGGCCGGGCGCGCCGAGCGGCGAGCGCCAGAGCGCGCGGGCCGGGGCCGTGACGACGCCCGCGGTGCGCAGCGCGAAGCGTCCACCGAGCAGCGCAGCACCGAGGGTTTCGTCGAGCATCTCCGCCGACCGTACCGTGGCGGGCGCCGCTCGGCCGGGCGCCACCGATCAACTACCCTCGGTGCGGTGGCGGCAGGCGAGGATCCCGGGCTTTTCGGAGCTGACGAGCCTGCGCTCGCACCCGGTTCGCTGAGCGCCGACCATGACGAGATCCCGGCCGCCCCCGGCCCGGGTGCTCCGCTCGCCGCACGCCTGCGCCCCGCGTCGATCGACGAGGTGGTCGGCCAGGAGCACGTGCTCGGCACGCCCGAGGCGCCCACCGCCCTGCGTGCGCGGATCGCCGCCGGCGACCCCGAATCGATGGTGCTCTACGGCCCGCCGGGCACGGGCAAGACCACCCTCGCGCGGCTCGTCGGCGGGCATGCCGGCGCGGTGGTGGAGGAGCTCTCGGCCGTCGAGGTGGGGCGCAAGGAGGTGCGCGAGGTGCTCGCCCGCGCGCAGAACCGCCGCCAGCGCGGCGCCCGCACCGTGCTCTTCCTCGACGAGATCCACCGCTTCAACAAGGCCCAGCAGGACACCCTCCTGCCGGCGGTCGAGGACGGCACCATCACGCTGATCGGGGCGACGACCGAGAACCCGTACTTCGAGGTGAACTCGGCCCTGCTCTCGCGGATGCGGGTGTACGAGCTCCAGCTGCTCGCCGATGACGACCTCCGCACGCTCCTGCGCCGGGCACTCGCTGGGCCGCTCGCACCGGTCACGGCTGACGACGACGCCATCGACTTCCTCGCGGTGCGCTCTGCCGGCGACGCCCGCACGGCGCTCGGCGCGATCGAGTCGGCGGCCCGAGCCGTGATCGCGGCCCGCGCGGGCGAGGCGGTCGCCGACGCGGCCGACACCAGCGATCCGAACGTCACCCTCGCCGATGCCGAGGAGGCGCTGCAGCGGCGGGCCGTGCGGTACGACAAGGACCGCGACCAGCACTACGACACGATCAGTGCGTTCATCAAGAGCACGCGCGCGTCGGATCCCGATGCCGCGCTCTACTACCTCGCCGTGATGCTCGAGGGCGGGGAAGACCCGCGCTTCCTGGCCCGCCGGATCCTGGTGCTCGCGAGCGAGGACGTCGGCAACGCCGATCCGGGGGCGCTGCAGGTGGCAGCCGCGGCGGCGCAGGCCGTCGAGCACATCGGGATGCCCGAATGCTCCTACGCGCTGGCGCAGGCGACGATCCGGCTTGCGCTCGCGCCGAAGAGCAAGGACGCCTACTACGCCATCAATGCGGCGCGCGACCACGTGCGGCGCTTCGGCGCGCAGACCCCGCCGGCGGCGCTGCGCGGCGCGAACTACCCCGGCGCCAAGGCCCTTGGGCGTGGCAAGGGCTACGACGATCCGCACCGCCATCCTGACGGCCTCTCACCGGCGAACGTGATGCCCGCTGGACTTGAGGATCTGCGGTTCTATGATCCGGGCGACCGCGAGGGGCGGTTCCGCGACCGGCTGCGTGAGATCGCGGCGGCGCGAGGCCGGCCGATGCCGGATCGGGTCTACCGGCCCGGCGACCAGCCACCTCGCTGATACCACCCGCCCGATGTCCCGCCTCGTCCGCCTGATCCGATCCCGCACCCTCCGGGCCGGACTCGTGCTCGGGGTGGCGTTCACGCCGAGCGGGATTGCCCACGCGGCGGACGCGCCGGTGACCAACTCGGGCGTGCGGGTCGCCGGCATCACGCCCTCGCGCTCGCTCGACGGCGACGAAACCGCGCCCGCCGCCGGCGCCGCCGGCTCGCGATCGCGCGCCGCCCGCGCCGTGCCCGGCGCCGCGGTCGGGCAGCAGAGCGTGCTCGTCGTGCGCCTCTACTACACCGGTGAGGGCTGGGATCCAACAAGCACGCTCGACGACGGCGCCTACTCGGTGGCCGAGATCCAGGATCGCGTCACCGGTGGTGCCGGCTCGGCCCGCGCGATGTATGCGGCGCAGTCCGCGGGGCAGGTGACGCTCAAGGGCGCGAGCTCCGCCAACGCCGACGTCGTGCCCACCTGGTTCACCTTCTCGGGGAAGTTCCCGCGCCTCTCCGACGACACCTGCGACGCCAACACCGCACGCGACCAGGTGCAAGCGGAGGCCACGTCGCGCGGCCTCCAGTGGCAGAACTACAGCCACGTCGTGATCGTCTTCCCGGCGCTCTCGACCGACATCTGCGGGTGGTCGGGACTCGGCGAAGTGCCCGGCAAGTTCGTCTGGGTCAACGGCCTGTACGACAACGACGCACTCGTCGACGGTGCCGTGATCGCCCACGAGATCGGCCACAACCTCGGGCTCGCGCACGCGGCCTCGCTGGCCTGCACGACGACGACGGCGGGCGATGCGAACGTCGCCACGCTGGCGTCGACCAGTTGCAAGCTGCCCACCTCGTCGTCGGTCTCGGCCACCGACGTGCCCATGACCGAGTACGGCGACCCTTTCGACATGATGGGCACCTTCAGCTACGGATTCGCCTGGCGCGGGACGGAGCTCCTCTCGAGCTGGCGGCGCGCGCAGTCGCTCGAGCTCGCGGCGGCCGGTGAGCAGACGGTAACCACCGCGGGCACCTACACGTTGCAGTCGGCGATGGCGACGAGCGGCACCCGGCTCATCCGGATCGCTCGCGGAACCGGCGGCTCCGAGATGGCGGAGTTCGCGCTCGAGTACCGGCCGTCGTCGTCGCCCTTCGACCAGTGGTCGGCCGATGAGCTGAGCCCGCCCGGTGGCGTGCTCGTGCGCCTCACACCGACGCTGAACACCTCGGGCCTCTCGTACCTGCTCGATGCGACGCCGAACACGCGTCAGCCGTACGTGCATCCGAGCGATGACCAGTTCCGCACGGCGTGGCGAGATGCGGGGCTGCGGCCCGGGCGCACGATCCGCGACACCGCCTCGGGGATCAACATCCGCGTCGTCACCATCAGCAGCGGCACAGCGACCGTCCAGCTGAGCGGGGGCCCGCTGGGTGCCCTGCCGACAACGACGCCCACACCGACCGCCACGCCTGGGCCGACCGCTTCGCCCACACCGACCGCTACGCCCGCGCCGACCGCGCCGACCGCTTCGCCGACTGCGACGCCGAAGCCGGGGGCGACCGCGGTGCCTACGCCAACACCGACGAGCACGCCCGGGCCCACGGCGACGCCTGGGCCCACCGTCATGCCGACGCCCGTCTCGATGCCGACTCCGCCGGCTGCGGGGATCGTCCCGACTGCGCCGCTCGTGACGCAGAACGACACCGTGCCGAATCCCGCGCTGGCCCCGTTCCTCGTGGCGCCGGCGGCTCGCAAAGGCGTGCGCAAGCTTTCGTCGTCGCGCAAGGTGACCGTGTCGTTCCCCGGCGCCGGCCAGATCAAGGCGACCTACGGCAAGAGCTGGAGCCGCGTGGTGAAGCGCTCGCGGGCGACGTTCGAGCTTCCGAAGGGGGCGGTGCGCAAGTCGACGATCACGTTCCGTGCCTCGGGCGGCTCGCTCTCCAACCCGCGCACCGCGAGCCTGCGGGTGCGCCAGGGCGTCCTCCGGTTCACGACAGACTCCTGAATCCGGTGTTTCGCAACGCGGCGTAGCTGACACGTTCCCGCCCGTCCAGCCCGGGTGCGCCTCCTACCAGCCTCCTACCGCTAGGGGGTAAAGCTGGGCTGGCGCAGGCCGACAACTGGTTCAGTGTGTTTCTTAGCAACGGGAACGCGGAAGCACACGCCAGGCGGATCTCCGCCGCCTTGGCAGCTTGCAGTCACCGTCGCGCGTAGGCCGGGAACCCTACGCGCGGCGGGTGACGCAAGGGTCGTGGCCGGCTCGTCCGGCCTGCCGTCCGCCCGTCAGAGGCACCGCTTCGCTTGCAGCGACGTGGCCGCCGTCGCGGATGGCCTGAACAGGCAAACTCGGTCGCTCCGGCAACGAGTCTCGGCTGCTGGCCGCCTGCCCGCACGCGGGGGGTGGTCCTCGCCCTGCCGGCTGACAGAATGAGGCGCGATGTCCGGCGATCTCGGAAGCCTCCTCGCGGAGCAGCCCCATGCCCGCGCCGTGCTCGGCGCGGTCGTCGAAGGCCGCACGGAACTCTCGCACGCGTACCTGATCACCGGGCCGGGTGGCAGCGGCAAGGCGTCGCTGGCCGCTGAGCTCGCAGCGGCCGCGCTCGCGTCTCCCTCGGCCGACGGGCCGCTTGGCGTGAGCGCCGTCGACGACGACCTCCGCGGCCGCGTCCATCGGCGCGTGCACCCCGATCTCGCCTGGGTGGTCCCGACGAGCGGTGCCGGCATCCTCGTCGAGGACGTCGAGCAACAGATCCTCGCGGCCGCCGGTGCCACGCCGCTCGTCGCTTCGCGCCGCGTGTTCGTCATCGAGCAGGTCGAGCGCCTCAACGAGTCGGCGGCCAACCGCCTCCTCAAGACCATCGAGGAGCCGCCGCCGTACGTGCACCTGCTGCTGCTCTCGTCGGCGCCCGGCCAGGTGATGCCGACGATCGCGAGCCGCTGCCAGCAGGTGCGGATGGAGGGCCGCTCGCAGGCCGACGTGGTCGCTCGGCTCGAGGCGTCCGGCGTGGCTCCGGATGCCGCGTTGAGCGCGGCCGCCCTCGCCGGCGCCGACGGCGATCTGGCTGCGCTGCTCGCCGACCCCGAGCTCGGCGTGCCGCTGCGCCAGGCGGCCGAGGCGTTCGCGGTGGGCGCGCTGCGAGGCGGCGTCACGGCGCCGTGGCAGCCGCTGCTCGATCGCGCGACCGCCGCCGGTGAGCGTGCCGCCGATGCCGTCGCCGAAGCGGCCGCTGGCCCGCTCGAGCACCTCGAGGGCCGCGACAAGTCTGCCTTCGAGAAGGTCGTCGAGGAGCGCAGCAAGCGTGCCGCCCGCCAGGCCCGCACCGCCGAGCTCGATGCCGCACTCGTGCTCACCGGCACCTGGCTGCGCGATCTCTGGGTGTTGGCGCTCGGCGCCGGCGACACGATCCGCGCCGTCGATCGCCAGCCGGCGTTCGGCGCGTTGCTGGAGGAGCTTGCGCCGACCGACCGCGAGCGGCGTGCGCTCGGCGCGCGCCTTGCCGATGGCGTCGCCGCGGTGCAGGAGGCGCGCCTCGCGCTCACGGTGAACGCCACCGAGGGCCTGCTGCTCGACGCGCTCACGGTCCGCCTCACGGCCCTCGGCCGCGGCGGCGTGGTTCCGGCGTGACCTCCGACAGCTCGCCCGTCTCCACCACGCGGCGAGTCAGTGCCAAGTCCGTCCTCACGTGGTCGATCACGATCGCGGTGGCGATCGTCGTTGGGCTGGTGGCCAACCACCATGCACACGAGATCCTCGAGACCCTGCGCAACGTCTCCGTGTGGCCGGTCGCCGGCGCGGCCGCTCTGCATGCCGTCACGCTCGCGCTGCGCTCGGAGGCCTGGCGGATCGGGCTCCGTGCCGTCGGCGCCGATCAGCTCCCGCTGCCGACGATCCACAAGGCCAACGGCGTCGCGTTCCTCGTCGGCACGGTGCAGGGCGAGCTGAGTCTGCCGGCGCGCGTCGCGGCCCTCCGGCGCGCCGATCCCGACCGCGCGCCGACCGCCGCGCAGACCGCCATGGTCGATGCGCCGCTCGCGCTCGTCGAGCTCGCCTGCCTGTTCGCGTTCACGGCCCTCTGGCAGCCCGCGCTGCTGCTCGGCACGGTCGTGATTGCCGCCGCACTCCCGTGGGTCGCCCGGCGTGTCGCCCCCACCCGTCCGGCGGGGTCGCCCCTGCGGGGCCTCATGGTCGCCTCGGATGCCAAGGCGCTGGGTCGGCTCGTGCTCGTCATGGCCGCCGTCGTGCTCGTCTCTGCGGCGCGCGTGTGGCTGATCCTGCTGGCGTTCCACCTCCCGATCGACGTCGCCAGCATCGCCAAGGTGATCGCCGCCGTCACCGTCATCGGCACGCTCCCGGTCGGTCTCGGCACCGGCCCGGCGGCCACCATCGCCTCGCTCTCCTCCGGCGATGCCGCCCTCACCACCGACGGCATCGCCATCAGCGCCGGCCTCGCCATCAGCGCGACGAGCGTGCTCGGCGTCCTCGTCTACGCCGCCTTCACCTGGGGCCCGACGGCAGCCCGCCGCCTCCGCCGCACCTAAGCCCGCCAGCCCGCTCGCTCCGCCCGGCGTGTATGACGCGTGGAGTATCCGGAGCGAGCACTCCACGCGTCATACACGCCGCCGCTAGGCGACGAGGGCGATGATCAGGGCGAGCGCTGGGAAGCCGCCCTGGATCACGGCGGCGCGGGCCATCTTGCGGTTGCTGAGCACGAGGACGAGCGCCGCGCCGAGCATGCAGAGCAGGCCGAAGGCGATGAGCGCCGTGCCGGTGGGCTGGCTCTGCAGGGCGTGCGACAGCTGATCCCACGTGCTTGGCGGGTCGGCCTCCGGGGCGTACATCGTCCAGCCGGAGTCGCCGCGGGCGACGACCGAGACCACCACGCCCACCAGCGTGCCGATCGCCAGGAACAGGTTGTAGAAGCCTTGGTTGTAGGCCATCGGGGCGATCACGTCGGCCTCCTCCTGGCTCTTCGCACCGAACCGCTTCCACACGTCGGGCCGGCGCCAGCGCAGGCTCTCGAGCACCCAGAAGAACACATGCAGCAGGGCAGCGAGAGTGGCGAGGACCAGCGAAGCGAGCGGCACGCCGCCACGCTACCGCCCTTCTCCGCCGAACAGGCTTCCTGTGCAGCCTGAGCAGCACAGGAAGCCTGTTCGGCGGAAGTCAGCGCGGGGTGAGGCGGCGGATCGGCGGCGTGTTGCCCTCGGCGACGATCCAGGCCGAGCGGCCGTTGGAGGCCAGCGCGATCGCCTCGCCTTGGCCGTCGTCGAGGCCCGTCGGCGACGTGCACGGCGTGCGGCGCAGGGTGGCCGTGAGCGGCTCGTTGCCCTTGCGCTGCCACAGCGCGACGTTGAAGTAACCGCGCAGCGCGACCGTGCGGCTGTCGGCGCTCACGTCGGCGGCCGTCGCGTAGGCGATGCCGGCGCCGTGGATCTTGCGCAGCTTCACCGTCCCGCTCCAGCTCGCGGGCCGGCTCGCCGCGTACACGGCTCCCGGCACGCCCTTGGTCACCAGCACCAGCGTGCCGCGCTTCGGATCCACGAGGAACGACTCGGCGTCGTGCGCCCCGTCGGGGTACCGCAGCTGGAGTGCCTGCGCCGGCGCCGTGGTGCCGCCGCCCGACGGCGCCGCCGGCTCCGGCACGCGGTAGATCGTCACGTGCTCGCGCTGGCGCAGGTTGTCGCCGATGTCGGCGGCGTAGAGCCACGCCGCGCCGCCCGGGGCGCCGGGCCCGGTAGCGACGTCCTCCCAGTCGAAGTTCTCCGCCCCCGCGACGTTCCACCGCCCGACGACCGTGCCATTCGGCCGGATCGCCGACAGCTGCGCCGGGTTGCCGCTGTCCTCGATGCCCCACAGCAGCTTGCCGTCGCGCCGGCTCTGCACGAGGCCGGAGAGTTCCTCCAGCGAGGTGTCCTTCACCGTGCCCACCGGTGCGCGCCGCAGCTCTCCACACAGCCGCGGCTCGTCTGCCGCCTTGTCGCCGCCGCTGGCCGCACGACGCTCCGAGCTCTCCTTCAGCGCCGCCAGCTCCTGCGCCTGGCCCGCATCCGGATCCCCACGCTGGGCCAGCGAGATCAGCGCGCCGATCGCCACCCCGACGAGCGCGAGCACCACCAGCCCCACGGGCAGCTTGCTGCGTCGGACGGGGCGAGCCACCCGACGAGTCTCGCAAGCCCACCCGATCTCGCGCCCCACCACCGCATGCAGCACCCCTTCCGTCGAAAGATGTCCGCCGCCGAGCCGGACATCTCTCGACAGAACCGAGCGGCGCACCATCGCGGGACACCGACTCAGCGCTCGCCGGCGGCGGGCCGATCACCCGACCGGATGGGCGGCGTGCGCCCGCGCACACGACGAGCCGTCGAGCCACGCGCGTTCTCGCTACCATCCACCGACCTCGCCTCCGTAGCTCAGTTGGTAGAGCACTTCACTCGTAATGAAGGGGTCAGCGGTTCAAGTCCGCTCGGAGGCTCTGGCGCGGCGCACTCGAATTGAGGAGCGCGCGCCGCATCGGCCCGCGTGGCGCGGTGACACTCACTGCGACGGCCCCAGAGCGGAGGGCTCAGCCCACGCCGGTGAGCGCCGCTGCCACCGCGAAACCGAGCACGGTGACGAGCCCGGCGGCTCGGCCGCCTTGGCGTGAGGCCTCGGGGACCATCGAGTCGATGAGCATCACGAGAAGGGAGCCGGCGGCGAAGCCGTCGATGGCGCCTTGGACGTCGCGGGAGGCGGTGTCGGCGATGGCGTAGCCGACGATGGTCGAGATCGCGCAGATCGCGGCGACGCCGAACCAGAGTTGGCGGATCTCGCCGGGGCTGCGGCTCGCCTTGCGGAGGTCGGCGGAGCCGCCGATCGCCTCGGGCAGGTTGGAGACGAAGATCGCGATGAGCAGGCTGAGACTCACACCGTCACCCGCCGCGAGACCGATGCCGAGCACCATCTGCTCGGGGATGCCGTCGAGGAGCGAACCCAGCGCCAGCGCTCCGCCACCCCCGCCGCCCGCCTGGTCGCCGCCGGCCGCGTCGCCGCCGGCCTGGCCGCCGTCGCCGTCGCCGTCATCCCTCGTGCCGCCACGCCGCTTCGTCGGCCGATCGACCACGCGATCGAGCAGGTAGTACGTGAGCGCGCCCGCCGCGAGGCCACCGGCGAGCACGTCGAAGCCGCCGAGCTGACCGCCCTCCTCGGCGAGGTCGAAGCTCACGGCGCTGATCAGCGCGCCGGCGCCGAAGGCGAGGACGAGCCCGATCCAGCGCGGCGGCCACGTGCGCGCGACGCCGAGCAGCCCGCCGATCGCCAACGACGACGCCGCAACGAGTCCCCAGAGCACCGCGTCGCCCATCGAGGCCAGCCTAGATCAACGCTCCACGGCGCCCAGCCCGACGAGCGCGGCGAGGAGACACGCCGCCGCGCCGACGCCGAGCCCGATCCGTGGCCCGGCGAACTCGGAGATGGCACCGATGATCGGACCACCGATCGGCGTACTGCCCTGGAAGGTGACCGCCCAGAGCGCCATCACGCGGCCGCGGTATTCCGGTGCGGCCGTGAGCTGAAGCGTGGTGTTGCCCGTCGACATGAACGCCACGCTGCCCGCGCCCACGAGCAGCATCGCGGCCAGCGCCGTGCCGAGCCCAGGGGCCGCGGCGGCGAGCGCGATCGCCACGCCGAACCCGACGGCGGCAAGGCTCAGCGCGCCCGTGCCGGTGCGCCGCCGCGAGGCGATCACGAGGCCGCCGGCCACCGCGCCCACGCCCATCGCCGAGGTGAGGAGGCCGAACGTCGTCGGGCCGCCGTGCAGCGCCTCGCGGGCGACGAGCGGCAGCACCACCGGGAACTCGTAGGCGAAGCACCCAACGATCCCCATCATCACGAGCGGCACGGCGAGCTCGGGGGTGCCGCGCACGTAGCGCAGGCCGTCGCGGAGCTGGCCGCGCGCGCGGGCAAGCGGCGGTGCGGGGAGCAGCTCGTCACGGCGCATCAGAACCAGCGCGGCGAGGACGGCGACGAAGCTCGCGGCATTCACGGCGAAGCAGACGCCCACGCCGAAGGCCGCGATGAGCACGCCCGCCATCGCTGGCCCGACTGCCCGCGACGCGTTGACGAGGATGGAGTTCAAGCTCACCGCGTTCTGCACGTGCTCGGCGCCGACCATCTCGATCACGAACGACTGGCGAGTCGGGGTGTCGACCGACACCGCCACGCCGAGCAGCACGGCGATCACGAACACCATCCAGAGCGCGATCAGCCCGCCGAGGACGAGGACGGCCAACAGCAGTGACAGCGTCCCCAGCGCCCCCTGCGTCAGAAGCAGCAGCCGGCGCTTGTCCATGCGGTCGGCGAGCAACCCGCCGTAGGCGCCGAGCACGAGCACGGGCACGAACTGCGCGGCCATCACGAACCCGATCACCGAGCCCGAGGCGCTGAGCTCGAACGCCAGCCACGAGAGCGCCACCGACTGCATCCACGTCCCGACGAGACTCACCGCCTGGCCGGCGAACCACGTGCGGTAGTTGCGCACGCGCAGTGCGGCGAAGGTCGAGTCGGTCGGGCTCGTGGGGGAGAGGGTCGTCAACGAACGGGCAAGGCGGAAAGGGAGTTCCGCCTGACCACGCTAGTCGCTAGCCGTTCGAGCCCGGCGCGACGCCGAGGATCGCGGCCGCCGCATCGGTGGCGATCTGCCGCGTCCGGGCGTGGTCGGGGCCGTCGGCGCGGAGCACGAGCGCCGCGGCGACGCCGTCGATGATCGCCACCACCGCAATCGAGGCGTCACGCGTGCGTTCGGCGAGCGTGCTCGTGAACTCGCCGCGTGCGTGGCCCGCCGCGATGATCTCGTCGAGGTAGGCCCACCACTGCTCGTAGATCTCGCCGGCGAGTGAACCCATCTCCGGATCGCGGCTCGCGACCCGCCAGAACTCGAGCCACACACGCCAAGAATCGGCATCCTCCGGCGACTCGACCGCCCCGGCGATGAAGTCCCGGATCCGCTGCCACGACGACACCCCGGCATCGCGCGAGAGGCCACGCAGGACGACGATCTCGCCGCGCGCCGCACCTGCCACCGACTCGATGAGCATGCTCTGCAGCGACCCGAACGCGTGCTGGAGCGTCGTCACCGGGACCCCGGCGACGGCGGCCACGTCGGCGTAGCGCGTGCGGTCGATCCCGCGCTCGGCGATCACCGCCCGCGCCGCGACGAGCGCGCCTTCCCGGTCGAGGGTCGGTGGGCGGCCGATCCGCCGGCGTGGGGTATCCGGCTCGGCGGTGGTCACGCCGCGCATCGTGCCAGAACGGCGAGACTGAACCCAACTCTCAAACCGTCGGTCGACCGCCCCTGACCACCTCGAAACGCCCGGCATGGTCCAAGCGTCCAGGTGGTAGAGCTTCGATGCGCCAAATCTGGGTGGCACCGGGTTTGAACGGAAGCGCGCCACCCAAACATCTGGACCAACCAGCCGAAGACCTGATCTATGGAGGCCCCCCACTCCCTCGTCCGCGCCGTGCGCGAAGCTCTGCCGCGCGGCCACCGGCTCCCGCCAGACCTTTGGTACGCCCGCCATCGCGCGATGGTCGCGGTACTGCGGCTCCACATCCCCGTGCTGTTCGCGTGGGGGCTGCTCGCCGGATACCCGCTGCCGCACTCGTTCGCCGACATCGTGCCGCTGCTCGCGCCCGCCTGGCTCGCAGGCCGCAGCGAACTCACCCGTCGTGCCCGTGAGATCTGCACGGCGATCGGCCTGCTCACGGCCTCCGCGATCGTCGTCCATCTCATGGATGGTGCCGTCGAAGGTCACTTCCACTTCTTCGTGATGGTCTCGCTGCTCGCGCTCTACGAAGAGTGGTTCCCGTACCTGCTCGCGTTCGCCTTCGTGCTCGTGCACCACATCGTCATGAGCGCGCTCTCCAGCGCCGCCGTCTTCGATCATGCCGATGCGATCGCCCACCCCTTCAAGTGGTCGGCGATCCATGCGCTCTTCATCGCCGCCCAGGGCACCGTCTGCGTCGTCGCCTGGAAGGTGAACGAGGATGCGCGCGCCCGTGCCGAGGAGAGCCGCAAGCGCTTCGGCAGTGCCTTCTCCGACGCCCCGATCGCGATGGCGCTCGTCGAGCTCGACGGCACGATCCGGCAGGTGAACGGCGAGCTCTCGCGCCGCTGGGCCGACGCTGTCGAAAGCGGCCGCTCGATCGTCGGCCGGCAGCTCAGCACCCTCGTGTACGCCCCCGATCTCGACGGCCGTGCGTTCCCCGGCGACGAGCCGATGGAGCTGCGCAACGGCGACGAATCCGGCTGGGGCGCCTGGCACCATGCCCCGCTGCGCGACGCCGACGGCCTGCAGACCGGCTGGATCAGCCACTGCATCGACATCTCGAAGCGCCGCAAGCTCGAGGCCGACCTCACCTGGGGTGCCGAGCACGATCCGCTCACCGGCCTCCCGAACCGCCGCCAGCTCGGGCGGGCGGTCGACGACCTCATCGCCAAAGGCGACGGCCTCGCGCTGCTGTTCGTCGACGTCGACGACTTCAAACTCATCAACGACTCGCTCGGACACGAGGTCGGCGATGCGCTCCTGCGGGTGCTCGCCGAGCGCCTCGAGTCGCTCGTCGGGCCGATGGGCGGCATCGCTGCCCGGTTCGGGGGCGACGAGTTCGTGATCGTCGTGCCGGGGCGCCCGGAGCTCGCGCTCGTCGACGAGCTCGCCGACCGCGTCGGTGACGTGATCGCCGCGCCGATCCAGCTCGCGGGCGATGCCCGCTACGTGCGCTGCTCGGTCGGCGTGCGCTGTGCCGAGCCCGGTGAGCCGGTGAGCACGGACGCGCTCGTCCGCGACGCCGACCTCGCGATGTACCGCGCCAAGGACGCCGGCAAGGGCGGTGCGGCCCGCTTCGACGAGGGCCTGCGCCAGGACGCGGTGCGCCGCCTCGCGATCGAGAGCTCCCTGCGCGACGTGATCGAGCGCGACGAGCTCTCGCTCGTCTACCAGCCGCTCGTGGATCTCGGCTCCGGCCGCGTCGGTGGCGTCGAGGCGCTGCTGCGGTGGACCCACCCCGAGCACGGTTTCGTGTCGCCTGTCGACTTCATCCCCCTCGCCGAGCAGAACGGCGCGATCGTAGAGATCGGCGAGTGGGTCCTCGACCAGGCCTGCATGCAGATGAAGGCGTGGGACCGGCCGGGGCTCAAGGTCTCGGTGAACGTCTCCAGCCGCCAGCTCACCGAGCCGGGCTTCGTGGCGACCGTCGAGGCCGCGATCGCCCGCCACGAGATCGATGCGAACTGCCTTTGCCTCGAGGTGACCGAGACGGCCGTGCTCGGTGACGCCGAGGCGACCCGCGCGACGCTCGAGGCGCTCTCCGGGTTGGGGCTCCAGCTCGCGGTGGACGACTTCGGCGTGGGCTACGCCTCGCTCATGCACCTGCGCAAACTGCTTCCGCTCCACACGCTGAAGGTCGACAAGTCGTTCGTGGATGGCGTGCTCGAGGGCGCGGAGGATGCGGCGATCGTCGCCGGCGTGATCCGCCTCGCGCACTCGCTCGGCCTCGACGTCGTCGCCGAGGGTGTGGAGCAGGCCGAGCAGGCCGAGCAGCTCCGCGCCTGGGGCTGCGAGGTCGGCCAGGGCTACCACTTCTCGCGGCCGGTGCCGCCCCACGCGATCGACGAGCTCCTCGCCAGCGAGGATGCCGACCTGCGCCAGGCCGCCTAGCCGCGCGACACCGTCCGAAAGGGCACGGGCCGCCGCGCCTTGCGGCGCCGCGGCCCGTGATTCTCGAACGACCGGCCGCATCCCCCAACGCAGCGGGCCGTGAGTGTCAGCCCGGGCCGAGGCACAGACTTCTCGCCGATCGTACCAGTTTTTATACGGCGATACGGCAACGCACGCACCCTCAATACCCGTCGGAGCAGGGTGTTAGGCAACCAGCTAGGGAGCAGCTGGCTCGACCCGTGTGCCGTTCGCGTCAACCCCGAGCAACCGCTGCGTCGCGAGCAGCGCCACGCGCTGGGCGTCCGGGAGCTTGCCGCCGCCGTGTCGCAGCAGGATGTTGGTCGCGACGCCGTCGAGCACGGCATTGATCGCGATCGCGATCTCGCGGGCGGGGAGCTCTGACGAGAAGCTGCCGTCGCGCTGACCGTCGGTGATGATCTGCTCGACGGTGGCCCACCACCGGTCGTACGTCGCCTGGAGGCGCTCCGCCGCATCGTTCTCTCGGGCGGCCGCGCGCCAGCGCTCCACCCATACGAGCCAGCTCGCCATGTTCGTCTCGACCGCCGGGCCGCTCGGCAGTGGCACGGCGAGCGTTCCGAGCACGAACGCCGTGATCCGTTCCCACGCCGTGGCGTCGTCTCCGGTCGGGAGGTCGTCGAGGAACGCGGTGTCGAGCTCCTCGGCCCGGCGCAGTCCGGCAGCGAGGATCTCGTCGAGCCGGCCGAAGGTGTGCTGCAGCGTGCTCACCGCGACCCCGCTCTCCTCAGCGATGTCTTGGTAGCGCGTGCGATCGAGCCCGCGGTTGGCGATCACGCGCCACGTCGCATCCAGTGCGGCGGTGCGGTCCAGCGACGGCGGCCGGCCGGGCCGTCGCCGAGGACGACGCGGGGTGGGCGTGCCGTCGGGCGTCATATATCGGGGGATCGCTTCAGGGGCCGGCGGGGGGTGGATCCCCCAGCCCTCCACGGAGCGTACGGCCTCTGCAGGCCGAGCGGTGTCCCGCATGTGCGTTTCCCGATTCCGCGCCGCGTCTGCACGCCGCCGAACCCGAATCATCGCGTGTGCGACATGTCGTGCATCACTCGTCCGCCACGACGGACCGTCGATGTGTCTCGCACCCGGCGCGGTCGATACCAAGAACAGGTGGAACGCCCGGTACCGTCCCTAGTACCCAGGTCGGCCGCCTTCCCCCAAGCGCTTCGGCACCCGTCCCATGAACATCCTCGGCGAACTCCGCATCCCTCTCGAATACGGCGCTCTCGTGCGCTCCGACATCTGGCGCGGCAAGGGCGCCCGCCACGGGGATGGAGAGCGCGTGCTCGCGATCCCCGGCCTGCTCGTCGGCGACGAGACCCTCCACTTCATGCGCCGCTGGCTCGGTCGGCTCGGCTACGCCCCGGTCACCACCGGCATCCGCTCGAACATCCAGTGCTCCGAGCGCGTGATGGACAAGCTCGAGGCACGACTGGAGCGCGAGGTGGCCATCGACGGCCGCCGCGCGCACGTGATCGGGCAGTCCCGTGGCGGCATGCTCGCCCACGTGCTCGGCGTGCGCCGGCCCGACCTCGTCGCGTCGGTCACCACGCTCGGCAGCCCGATCAACGGCACCGTCGACGACTTCCACCCGCTGCTCAAGCGCAACCTCACGTGGCTGAGCCGCCTCGGCGACACGCGCACCGGCTACATCGCGACGAGCTGCTGGGTCGGTGCACCCGGCAACCCCGTGCCCGAGACCGAACTCGCCATCGAGAGCCCGGAGCTGCTCGACGTCGGCGCCACCTGCTGCGAACACTTCTGGGCCGACCTCGCCGCCCCGCTGCCGCCGCAGGTCGTCGGCACGGCGGTGTACTCCCGTACGGACGGCATCGTTCGAGCCAAGGCGTGCACGGCACCGGGATACCGGGCCGTCGAGATCCGCGCGAGCCACGTCGGCATGGCGACCAGCTCACAGGCCTACCACGCGATCGCCGACACGCTCACGCTCGCGGCCCGCGAGGAGCGCAAGCGCCCCCGCCGGCCCGCGCCGCCACTGATCGAGCGCCGCCGGCTCACCGTCGCCGACCCAGTGTCGGGCGTCGAGCTCGATCGCCGCCGCGCGAGCTGACACTGCCCACGTTGCTCACCGGAAAGTGGGCGCATGAGTCCGCCCACGTCCCCTGAGTCGCGGACATAGGCTCAGGCGGCGCGATCCGCTGCCGATGAGGAGGACAGTGAGCGTGGCTTCGATCGACACAACCCCGTTCTTGGACTTCGTGGACCGTTGGAGCACGGTCATCACGCTCGTCTTCTACGTCGCGGTGGTGTGGCTGATCTGGCGGTCGATCAAGCTGATGCCGAAGACGGCGCCGAAGCGGATCGAGCCCTCCACGAAGCCCCAGGTCACATGGACCGAGGTCGCGGGTGCCGACGACGCCAAGGAAGAGCTCATGGAGGTGGTCGAGTTCCTGAAGGATCCGCGCCGCTTCAACGCCGTCGGCGCGAAACTGCCGAAGGGCGTGCTGCTCCACGGACCGCCCGGCACCGGCAAGACGCTCATCGCGAAGGCCGTGGCCCACGAATCGGGCGCACAGTTCTTCTCTCAGTCGGCGAGCTCGTTCGTCGAGATGTTCGCCGGCCTCGGCGCGGCCCGCATCCGGCGCCTCTTCCGTGAGGCGCGCAAGCACGCCCCCTCGATCATCTTCATCGACGAGATCGACGCCGTCGGCGGCCACCGTCAGGGCGGCGGAAGCGGCGGCAACAGCGAGCGCGAACAGACCCTCAACCAGCTGCTGGTGGAGATGGATGGCTTCGATGCCTCAGAGAACGTGGTGGTGATCGCCGCCTCCAACCTCCTCGAGACGCTCGACGCCGCGCTGCTGCGTCCCGGCCGCTTCGACCGCCAGATCCTCGTGAGCGCCCCCGACGTGGCCGGCCGCGAGCAGATCCTCACCGTCCACACGAGCCACAACACCCTCGGGCCCGACGTCGACCTCCACGAGATCGCGCAGCAGACGAGCGGTCTCACCGGCGCCGACCTCGCGAACATCTGCAACGAGGCCGCCATCAACTGCGCGCGCCGCCGCGGGGACGCGCTCAACCAGCTCGACTTCTCGCGCGCCTTCGAGCGGATCATCGCCGGCGTGCAGTCGCGCCGCGTGCTGCAGCCCCGCGAGAAACGGATCGTCGCCTACCACGAAGCCGGCCACGCGCTCTGCAGCGAGCTGCTCCCGAGTGTCGACCGCCTCCACAAGATCTCGATCGTCCCTCGTGGCAAGGCCCTCGGCTACGTGCTGAACCTGCCCGAGGAGGACCGCTACCTCAAGAGCCGCGAGGAACTCGTGGACTACATGGCCATGTGCCTCGGCGGGCGCGTCTCCGAGGAGATCGTCTTCGGCTCGGTGACCACCGGCGCGGCGAGCGACCTGAAGACGGTCGCCAACATCACGCACGCGATGATCTACGAGTACGCGATGGGTACCGCCGAGACGGCGCAACGTGCCGCCGACGACAACCACCTCGTGAGCGACGCCACCCGCCGCGTGCGCGACGAGGAGCGCCGCGAGCTCGCCTTCGAGGCCCGCCGGAGCGCCTGGGCGATCATCACCAGCCACCGCGCAGAACTCGACGCCCTGGCGCACGAGCTCCTCGAGCACGAGGTGCTCGAACGCGGCCAGATCGATCGCATCATGGCCGACGTGAAGCCGATCCCCGGCGGCCGCCCGAGCGCCGCCAACGGCTACCTCGGCACCTCGACGCCGCGGCGCGGCGAGCTCGACGACGAGGCGGCGCTGCAGCTCGGCGCCATGCTCGACGCGCCGTCCGATCCGACGAGCGGCGAGACCGCGCGCCGGATGGACGACGGCACCGACGCCACGCGCTGACGGACACTCTGCCCGGGCTGGTCCCGGACGCATTCGGCGCGAGCCTGCGCGGTTGCTAGCTTCCTCCACGTGCAGCCCGCGAACATGCTGCAGCGCGGGGCGCTGATCTCGGTCGAGTTCCTCGTGATCGCCGGGGCGCTCTACGTCGGCGTGCTGGGATTCCACGCGCTCGCCCCGATCCTGCTGCCGCTGCTCTTCGCGCTGCTGCTCACCGCCCTGCTCGCGCCCGCCGTGCTCTGGCTCGGTCGCCACCGCGTACCGCACGCGGCCGCCGTCATCCTCGTGATCGCCGCGTTCCTCGTGTTCGTGATCGGCGGGCTCTCGTGGATCGTCCCGACGATCCTCGATCAGGCCGGCCGCGCCGCGAGCCAGGCGCAGGACGGCCTCGCACGACTCCCCGACCTCCTCAAAGACCTCGGCATCCGCTCGAGCGACACCGTCATCCACGACGCGACGGAACGAGCCAAGGAAAACCTCGGCAACATCGGCGCGTCCATCAGTTCAAGCGCGTTCTCCGTCGCCGCGGCCAGCGTGAGCGTGCTGTTCGGGGCGTTCCTCACCTTCGTCCTGCTCACCTACTTCCTGTGGGACGGCGAAGGCTTCTGGCACGGCGCGGTTCGCATGCTGGCGCCGAGCCGTCGCGAGCGGGTGCTCCTCGGCGGCCGGCGCACCGCCCACGCCCTCATCACGTTCGTCCGCAGCCAAGTGGTCGTCGCCGCCTTCGACGCCGTCGGCATCGCCATCGGCCTGCTCATCCTCGGCGTCCCGCTCGTGCTCCCGCTCGCCGTGCTCACATTCGTCCTCAGCTTCATCCCGTACGTCGGCGCGACACTCTCCGGACTGCTCATCGCGCTCGTCGCCCTCTCCACCCAGGGCGCCGGGGCAATGGTCGGGATCATCCTCATCGCGCTCCTCGTGCAGTTCGTCGAAGGGCACGTCGTCTACCCGCTCCTCATCGGGCGCAACCTCAAGCTGCACCCGATCACCGTGCTGCTCTCCGTCGGCCTCGGCAGCGCCGCGCTCGGCATCCTCGGCGCATTCTTCGCCACGCCCCTGCTCGCCGGGGTCGCCGCTGCCGCCGGCCTCCTGCCCGACCAGATCGACGAAGCCGAGCTCGCCGCCACCCAGCAGGAGGTGGATGCCATGCACGAGGCCGACGCCGCCGAACAAGCGGAGGCCGAGGCCGAGCCGCCACCGGCCGACGCACGGCTCGCCGACGAGTAACCGCAACGGGCCGTCGCGCCGGCGGTAAGGTGCGGCGCTCATGCGCAGTGCCGCCGCCTTTGCCGTCGTTGCGGCGCTCGTCGTCCTGCTTGTGGTGCGAGTCGTGGCCGGGGTGGGGTCAGGCGATGACGCGGCGACGAAGCTCTGCGACGCGCTCGAGAACGACCTGAGTCTGGCCGTCACTGCGCCGAAGCGCGAGCCCTCCTCCCACGATCTGCCCGAGATCTCGATGGGCTTCTGCAACGTCTCCATCCGCCGGCGCTTGGACGTCGACCTGCCGGGCATCGATCGCCACTCCGACGTCGTGCTCGCCGGCTATGTGGAGACAGATCCCGCTCGGCGGCCGGCCGACCTCGTGCGTTTGCACGGCCTCTTCGCAGCGGACACTCGCTACCGGGTCTCGCCGTTGCCATCGCTCGGTGCCGATGCGTTCCTCGCCGTCCGCCGGCAAGCGCCCACGGCTATCCCCGGCGAGACACCCGACCCCGATCCGGTCCGGACGAGCGCCGCCGTGAACGGAGACCCCTCGACCGTGCTCGAACTCCCGGTCACCGCCCACTGGCGGCACGGCACCGTCCTCCTCACCGCGGCGGCCAACCGCGGAGACGCCGCGCGCGCCGATGCCCGTCGCATGACCATTCGGCTCGCCGAGCTGCTCAGTCGCCACCCGAGCCCCGAGTACGACCGCTAGCGCCGCCCGACGCCGAACGCCCCGTACCCGCTACTCTTCCCGATTCACCGCGCGCCGGCTGCCTCCGGCTGCCAGCGCGTGTGCACGAGTAGTGATTCGCCCACCCATGGCTGGTGGGCGCGGATTGCCGGCCCGACTGCCGGCCAAGGAGAACGACCATGGGCCGCTACACCGGACCTGTCGAAAAGCTTGAGCGCCGTGAGGGCGTCGACCTCGGCCTCAAGGGCCAGCGCCGCCTCGCCCGCAAGACCTCGCTGGAGCGCCGCGGCCCCGTGCCGCCCGGCCAGCACGGCATGCGCCGCCGCAACAAGACGAGCGTCTACGCCGTCCAGCTGCGCGAGAGCCAGAAGCTGAAGATCACCTACGGCATCCGCGAGAAGCAGTTCCGCCGCCTGATCGCCGCCGCAACCCGTCGCCGCGACGTGACCGCCGGTGAGGCCCTCCTCCAGTACCTCGAGCTCCGCCTCGACAACGTCGTCTACCGCCTCGGCCTCGCCGCCACCCGCGCGCAGGCGCGCCAGTTCGTCGGCCACGGCCACGTGCTGATCGACGGTAAGCGCGTCGACATCGCCTCGGCCCGCGTCAAGGTCGGCCAGACGATCTCGATCAAGTCCGACGCCCCCGTGGAAGACCTCGCCCGTCAGGCCGCCGCCGACGTCGGCCGCGTCCCGGCCTGGCTCCTCGCCGACCACGACGGCCTCGCCGGCACCGTGCTCCGCGTCCCGGTCCGTTCCGAGATCGCCACGCCCGTCACCGAGCAGCTCGTCATCGAGAAGTACGCCCGCTGATCTGAGAGCGCCCTCGCTTGCATCTTCCATCCCGGCGGATCCGACCCGTACGTTCGTACGTGGTCGGCTCCGCCGGAACGAAATCTGCGGCGCGATCGCGGTCTCAGATCGACGGTCGCAAGCGCCCATAGGCACTTCCTAGCGAGGGTGCCGTTGAAGGCGCCGCCGTCCCCCGGGGACGGCGGCGCCTTCGTCGTTCGAGCGCTGGGTTCAGCCGGCGAGGCCGACGACGTCGGCCGTGCCGATGGCGAGGCCGGCCGTGAAGGCCGTGACGCCGAACGTCGCGTTCAACGCTCCTGCGGCGTCGGCGGTGAGGGCGAGCTTCGCGCCACTCACGACGGCCTGCACTCCCGGCGTCGTCACCGTCGCACCCGAAAGATCCACCCCGAACAGCGGCAGACGACCGACCGGCGAGCGCTCGGCGTAGAGCACGCCCGCCACCGGATCGATCGTGAAATCGCCGACGGTGAGCGTCTTCCCGGCGCCCGAGAAGACGAGCCCGCCGCTATGCGTGATCGGAGCCTTCGTCGAGATCACCCCGCCGGTGTTCGTCACGGGGAACTGGATCGTGGAGTCGGCCACCGCCGGGGCCTCGGGCGCGACCGCCACGCCCAGCTGCATCAGCACCTTGGCCGTCCCCGCGTCGAGCGTCACCGCCGTCGCTGCCGACTGCAGCACCACCGTGGCCTTGCCCATCGTGTAGCCGCCCGGCAGGGCGACACCCAAGCGCTGCTTGATCGCACCAGCCGCCACACCGCTGAGCTTCACCGTGACGGGGCCAACCTTCGTGTCGAGGCCAGCGGTGGTGGTCTTGGTCTTGCGGGCGTCGAGGGTGAACGCCGTCACCTTGGCCGACCCGGCCTTCGCGTCGATGCGGACGGGCGCGCCCTTCTTGAGCACGATCGTGAAGTTGCTGAGCGTCAGCGAGCGTCCGCCGCGGCTGAGCTTGAGCCCGCCGGTGTGCATGATCTTCGTCGACGACGAGCCCGTCACCGGGAACGGGATCACCCCGTCGACCGCCTTCGTTCCCACCGGGGTCACCTTCACGCCTGCCGCCTTGAGCGCCTTCGCGGCCTTCGAGGCGAGGGACAGATCGGTGTGGCCGCCCGCAGCGGTGGCGGCCTGCGCGCCGGCGGGTGCCGCCAACGCGAGGGTGAGCCCGGCGCCGGCCATCAAGGTACGTCGTGTCATCGATGCTCCATGGATTCTTGGGTGTCCCAACGCATCCACGCTGGGTTGCCCGGCGTCCGCCGCGAAGAGCGAGATCGGATGGCCACCCAGCACTTCGTGGCACGTTGCCGCTCTCTTTGGGCAGATCATGTGAGCCGTGGTGGCGTGCACGCCGTAGTCGCCGTATGGGGGAGCTGCAGCTTGGGAGAATGGAGACCGCCAAGTCGCCGTCCGATACGGTGCCTGGCCTCGTACCAGTCACCGACGTGTCGATGACTGCACCCGCACTTCCCCGACTTGCCCCGGAGCCGAAGGCCACCACGGGGATGACCGACCTCCCAATTCACGCTGCTCCGGCGCCAGCGACCGACGATGGCGACGACCCCATGTCGATCGGCAGCTCGAGGCGTCGCCCGCTCGACCGCATGCGGTCTGCGGCCGACGCGCACCACGAACGCCGCATCGCACGCCGTCTCGCCCAGCGTGATCCGCAAGGCCTTGCCGAGCTGCACGCGCTCACCGGGCGCGCCGCGTACGGCGTCATCCTCGGCATCGTGCGCGATCGCGGCCACGCCGAAGACATCCACCAACAGACGTTTGCCGAGCTCTGGCGCCGCGCGGACCAGTTCGATCCGCGCCGCGGGACCCTGCTCGCGTGGGTGCTCACGGTCGCGCGCAGCCGGGCTCTCGATCACCTGCGGCGACGCGCGGATGCGCCGGTCGACGACGACGCACTCGTCGCGCTCGGCGGCGCGTCGGAAGACCGGGCCTTTCAAGACGTCATCGACCGCGCGTACGTCGCAGAGGCGCTCGACCGCCTGCCGGCACAGGAGCGCGACCTGCTGCGGATGCGCTTCTGGGAAGGGCTCAGCCAGCAGGAGATCGCCGAGCGCACCGGGGTGCCGCTGGGTACCGTGAAGTCGCGGATGCTCGCCGGCCTGCGTACCCTCCGGTTGCACCTCGAGACGCAGGGCGCCGCATGATGGACGACCGCGACATCCAGCGACACCTCGAGTCCGGCGGCGAGCAGGTCTGGCAGCGAACCGATCCGCCCGCCCTCGATCTCGACGCGATCGTCCGCGATGACGCCCGGCAGCCCGCCCGCCGGCCCCGACGCACCGTGCGGCTACGGCCGCTGGTGCTGGCAGGTGGGGCGGCCGGGTGCGTGGCCGCCGGGCTTCTCGGCGGTGCCCTGCTGTTCGGCGGCACGACGGCGCCGGCGCCTCGCACGACCACGGCCGATGGCGCGCTCTCGCCGCTCCCTGAACGCGTCCGTCAGGTGTCGCTCGCGCGCTTCGGCTCGTCGGCGCCGCCGAGCGCCGCCGCGCAGGCGAGCGTGTTCACCGCGACTGACGGGCGCACCGTCGACCTCCGCGCGAGCGGGCTCGACGTTCCGCCCAAGGGGCAGTTCTACGAGCTCTGGGTGCTCGGCGATGCCGGCCGGATGGTGTCGCTCGGTCTGCTGCCTGTGAACCCGGCCGGGACCGTCCACGTGCGCGTGCCTCTACCGGTGTCGCTGCACCGCTTCCCGATCTTCGACATCTCCCTCGAATCGGGCGACGGCAATCCCACGCACTCGGGCCACTCGGTGCTGCGATCGGCCGCTGCCGCCTGAGAGGCACGGACTGACCACCCGGGCGCGACGCAATCGGGCGTCCGATTCCAGGCCGCGGGCGTACTGCCCTTTGACCGGTCGTCCGCCGGTGTCGTCATCCAGAGCTCCTCGGAGGAACTCATGTCCATTGCACTCCGTCGTCCCCGCGCCCTTGCACTCGTCGCTGGTGTGACCGCCGCAGCCGCTGTATCGGCGGCCGGCCCCGCGGCCGCTGCCACCGTCACTGGCACGCAGACCGCCGTCACCCCCGACCCCGGTCTCGTGACGGCGCTCACCGGCCTGGGCGCGAAGGTCGGGCTCACGGGTGCGGCAACCGCCGATGCCTCCGGGCGCTTCGTCTACCCGATCACCGGTGGCAGCCTCACCGCGGATCTCAAGGGCAAGATCGGGCACACCGGCGGCCTGCAGATCACCCCGAAGGCCGGTCTCAAGTTCGGCATCCAGCAGTTCGTGATCGACACGCGCCGGGAGCCGCAGCTCACGGCCGTCCCGACGCTCGCCGGCTTCCCCCTCGGTATCCGCGTGCCGGTCGCGACCATCACCGATGTGACCGTCACGAGCGCGCCCCCGGCCACCGTCGTCAAGGGCACCGTGAAGCTCACCGACATCGGCGCGCTCTACATCAACACCTTCCTGGGCACCTCGGCCGTCAAGCGCGGCACCGTCTTCGGAACGGCCGAGGCCACCGTCACCCTCGGCTCGTAGTTCTCCGCGAGAGCCGCTGGCGAGGCGCCGTCGTCCCAACGCGGGGCGGCGGCGCCTTCGTCGTGTGAGGGGCCGTGCGAGCCGAGCGTCAGCCGGTGACGAGCAGGCCCGTCGCGAACATCAGGCCGATGCCCGCGAGGAGTCCCGCAACGGCGCCGGGGTGCAGGAGGCGGCCCTCGTCGTCGCGGAGCATGGGGAGCAGCTGCCCGATCACCTGAATGACGGCACCGGCCCCGAAGCCGAAGAGGAACGCCGCGATCGACGCATTGAACGCCGCAGCGCCGATCCAGGCCCCGAGCACCGCGGGCGCGCCGGCGAGCAGGCCGAGCGAGACGAGCCGCGCGGGCGACGGCTTGGCACCCGCCAACGGCCCGACGATCGCGAGGCCCTCGGTGGTGTTGTGGATCGCGAAGCCGATGATCAGGAACGCGCCGAGCGCAAGCGCACCGGTGGAGTAGGCGGAGCCGATGGCGACGCCCTCGCCGAGGTTGTGGAGGCCGATGCCCGTCGCGATCAGCGTCGCGACGCGCACGCCCGAGGCGCCGCCGGCCTTCGCCTTGGCCTGCCGACCGGCCATCCAGGAGCTGACGCCGGAGAGCACGAGGTAGGCGACGAGCACGCCGATCCACACGAGTGCCGTGCCGCCGAGTGCCTGCGAACCCTCGGCGCCGAGCTCGAGGCCCTCGAGGACGGCGTCGACCGCGAGGAAGGCGAGGAGCCCGATCGTCAGCGCCATCACGCCGCGCCACAGGTCGCGCGACATGCGCCGTACCCATGGCAGCCACAGCATGCCGAGTGCCACCGGGATCACGCCGACGTAGATCCCGATCAGCGCCATGAGCCCGTAGAAGCCGGCGTCCGCGTCGGGCGTCCGCACCGCCACTGGGATCTCATGGGTGATCGTCGCGCCCGTCGACGTGAGGAGCGCGACCTCGTACGACTCGCCCTCCACCCACGGCTGGCGGATCCTGAGCGTCTCGGTCCGCAGGCGGCCGAGCTCCTGCGAGGCGCCGCTGAACTGCGCGACGGCGTCATTCACGATCACCTGCGACACCTGGACGGGATCGGGCCCGTCGTTGCGGAGGGTGAGGGCGATCTCGCCCGGATCGAGCACCGTGCGTTCGACGACGACCTCCTCGATCGGCGGCCCGTTGCGCTCACCGAGACTCTGTCCGGCGACCACGGCGACGATGGCGAGCACCAGGATCGCCAGCAGCAGCGGGCCGACGCCCGTCAGCCACGTGGGAATCCGCGGGCGCTCCGCCGGCTCGCGACGTCCGCCCTCGGGGCGCGGCTGCGCCGCCGTCTCGGCGGAGCTCATGCGCCCACCTTGAAGAAGCCCTGCCAGCCAAGCTCCGTGAACTCGCTCTGGTGCGCGTGGAACATGAAGAGCCCCTCGTGCTTGAACTGCCATTCGGCGATCCCGCGCTGGCCCTGGCAGAGCATCACGGTGTCGGTGAGCTCGACGGGCGTGCGCGACGTGCCCGTCGGGTACCAGTCGAAGAAGTTCGCGTGCAGATGGAACGAATTGATCAGGTCGTACTCGAGGATGTTCACGATGAAGGCCCGGATCCGGTCGTCCTTGCGCACGTCGATCGGGCGGTTCATGTAGGCGAACGGCACCGTGTTCACGGCGTAGAGCTCGTTGGCCCGGTCGAAGTTCGTGTCGAACCCGTTCATCACGAAGATGAGCTCGTCGGCCTCGGGGAACCCCTCCTTCGGCTCGACGATGAACGCCCCGTACATGCCCTTGGCGATGTGCTCGGCGAGCGGCCGCACGTGGCAGTGGTAGAGGTGCAGCCCCATCGGCTCGGCGGTGAACTCGTAGACCGTGCTCATCCCCGGTTGGATCTCGCCGGCGCCCTGCCCGGCGACGCCGTCCATCTCCGCCGGGTGGATGCCGTGGAAATGGATCGTGTGCGGG
>JAGIBJ010000048.1 GCA_017744415.1 Solirubrobacteraceae bacterium | reverse complement strand
TGCCGGCGCCGTTCGGGCCGAGGATCGCGAGCACCTCACCGGCGTGGACGGTGAGGTCGAGCCCGCGGACGGCTTCGAAGTCACCGAACCGCTTGCGCAGGCCTCGGACCTCGATGACGGGCTCGGTGGTCGCTGGCACGGCGGGGGAGCCTACCCGCGATCCATCGCGAGCAGCCCCGCGATGGCGTCGTCGGCGGCGTCTACCCAGGCGGCGGTGTCGGCCGGGTCGGCCTCTAGGAACGTGAACGGGATCTCGTTCTTGCGGCACATCCGCTCGATCACCTCGCGGCCGCGCGCGAGCGTGTCGCCCGGGAGCGTGCCGCGGGCCTCATAGATCACGCCGCGCACGGTCGTGTCGATCGTGCGCTCGAGCATCATCTGCAGTCGCGAGCCATGGAGGGCGTCGATCTTCTCGAGGTCGTCGCCGGTGGCCGTGGCGAGCGCCCACACGAGGATCGTCACGTTCTCGCAGGCGTAGCGGAGCGTGCCGATGCGGTCGGGATCCCCGTCGAGGTATTCGGCGCCGACGGCCTCGATCTCCGCGCGGCGCTCGGGCTTGCGGGTGACGACGCGAGCGGCGTCACCGCGGGCGCGCAACTGCTCGGCGAGGGCGAGCCCGCGCCCGCCACCACCGACGATCAGCGCCCGCATCAGGCGCGCTCGCGCGCACTCGGCGCGCCGAAGTCGGCGACGGGACGCATGCAGTCGTGGCTCGGCACGGCCGGGGAGTCTAGACTCGCGCCAGCACATGGGGTACGCCGACGAGCTCGAACGCAACGACGCCGCGCTGTTCAAGCGCGGAGACGCCGGACGCCTGCACGTCGGCACGCTCCTGATCTTCGACGGCCCGCCGCCGACCGCCGACGAGCTCCGCGCCCACGTGCGCGCCCGGCTCTCCGCCTCGCCGCGCACGCGCCAGCGCGTCGTCGACCCGCCGATCGGTCCGCTGCGCTGGATCGACGACCCGACCTTCAACCTCGACTACCACCTGCGCCGCTCCGCGCTGCCCCGCCCCGGCACCGACGAGCTGCTCGAGCGCAACGTCGCGCGCATCCTCTCGACGCCGCTGGATGTGACGAAGCCGCTGTGGGAGCTGTGGATCATCGAGGGCCTCGCACGCGGCCACTTCGCGATCCTCGCGAAGACCTCGTACGCGCTCGTGGAGAAGGGCATCGGCGTCGACCTCGTCACCGCGCTCTTCGCCGACCGTCCTTCGCAGGAGGCGCTGCGCTGGCTGCCCCGCCCCGCCCCGTCGGATGCCCAGCTCGCCGCGATGGGTGCCGGCAGCCTCGCCAACCGCTTCTTCCAGGCACCGCTCTCGGCAGCCGCCGTCGCCCGTAAGCCGACGCACCTCGCCGCCAACGTCGCCAAGCACGTCGGCTCCGGGATCGTCGAGACGGCCGTGCGCCGCGGCCGCGAAGACAAGCCGCTCGACAGCAGCGGCGGCCAGCAGCGCGCGTTCTCCACGGTCACCCTTCCCCTCTCCGAGTTGCGCGTCGTGCGTGATCGTTTCGGCGGCACGATCCACGATGCGGTCGTCGCCTCGATCGCCGGCGGCGTGCGTCGCTGGCGCCACGCCCAGGGCCTGCGCGCGCATGGCCTGTCGGTGAGCGCCCTCGTCCCGATCGCCAAGCGCGGCGATGACGGCGGCGTGCGCCTGGATCCGATCGAGATGCCACTCCCGCTCCACCGCGCCGATCCCGTCGAGTCGCTGCGCGCGGTGCAGGCCGCGACCGCCCGCGCCGTCGAATCCGGCGACGCCCTCGGGGCCGACGAGATCGCCCGCATGTACCGCTTTGCCGCGCCGACGGTGCTCGCCGATGCCACGCGCCTCGCCGCCAGCGGCGACGGCCGCTCGATCCTCATCGCGAACGTCCCGGGCCCGCGCGAGACGCGTCAACTCCTCGACCGCCCGCTCCTCGCCGTCTTCCCGATCATGCCGCTCACGGGTGAGCGTGGCCTGGCCGCCGCAGCCGTCTCCTACGGTGGCGCGATCCGCGTCGGCCTCACCGCCGATCCGATCACGATCCCGGATGTCGACGAACTCTCGGCCGAGGTCGTGCGCACCGCCGACTTCCTCGTCGAGCGCGCCCGCTCGGCCACCCGGCCGCGCCGCGCGCCGGATCCGTCGGCCACCTGATCGAGAGCCGCCCGGCGGGGCACCTGAGCGGCCTCGTCGGCCGCTCGCCCGCGCAAGCTGGCGCATGCGAATCGCGGCTTCGTGCGCCTCGTGGTGATTCGCCCTACCCTTGATCGCATGCCCCACCTGCGTTCTCGCACCGTTACGCACGGCCGCAACATGGCCGGTGCCCGCGCTCTCTTCCTCGCGGCGGGTGTAGAGAAGGCCGATCTCGGCAAGAAGCCGATCATCGCGGTCGCGAACTCCTACACGCAGTTCGTCCCGGGCCACACGCACCTCGCTCCCGTCGGCCGGATCGTCGCCGACGCGATCCACGAGGCCGGCGGCATCGCGCGCGAGTTCAACACGATCGCCGTCGACGACGGCATCGCGATGGGCCACGGCGGCATGCTGTACTCGCTGCCCTCGCGCGACCTGATCGCCGACAGCGTCGAGTACATGGTGCAGGCGCACTGCGCCGACGCGCTCGTCTGCATCAGCAACTGCGACAAGATCACCCCGGGAATGCTGAACGCCGCGCTGCGGCTCAACATCCCCACCGTGTTCGTGTCCGGCGGCCCGATGGAGGGCGGCACGGCCGTGCTCGTCGACGGCACGGTGCGCAAGCGCGTCAACCTCATCACGGCAATCGCCGACGCCGTGAACAACGAGGTGAGCGACGAAGACATCGCCATCATCGAAGACAACGCCTGCCCCACCTGCGGCAGCTGCTCCGGCATGTTCACCGCCAACTCGATGAACTGCCTCACCGAGGCGCTCGGGCTCGCGCTCCCCGGCAACGGCTCCACCCTCGCGACGCACACCGCGCGCAAGGATCTCTACGAGGCGGCCGGCCGCACCGTCGTCGAGATCACCCGCCGCTGGTACGACGAGGACGATGCCTCGGTGCTCCCGCGCTCGGTCGCGACGCGCGCGGCGTTCGAGAACGCGATGGCCCTCGATGTCGCGATGGGCGGCTCGACCAACACGGTGCTGCACATCCTCGCGGCCGCCCGTGAGGCCGAGCTCGATTTCACCCAGCACGACATCGACCAGATCTCGCGCCGCGTGCCTTGCCTCTGCAAGCCGGCGCCGAACGGCACCGCGCTCATGGAAGACGTCCACCGCGCAGGCGGCATCCCCGCGATCCTCGGCGAGCTGCGCCGCGCGGGCCTCCTCAACGAGGCTGTCACCACCGTGCACGCCCGCACCGTCGACGAGTGGCTCGGCCCCTGGGACATCCGCAGCGGCAGCGCCTCGGACGAAGCCATCGAGCTGTTCCACGCAGCCCCGGGCTGCGTGCGATCAGCGACGGCGTTCTCGCAGAGCGAGCGCTGGGACACGCTCGACACCGATGCCACCGAGGGCGTGATCCGCGACCGCGAGCACGCGTTCTCGCAGGACGGCGGCCTCGCGATCCTCTACGGCAACCTCGCCGAGCGCGGCTGCGTGGTGAAGACCGCCGGCGTCGACGAGTCGATCCTGAAGTTCCGCGGCCCGGCCGTGGTCGTCGAGAGCCAGGACGACGCCGTCGACCTCATCCTCAGCGGCGGCGTGAAGGCCGGCGACATCGTGCTGATCCGCTACGAGGGCCCGCGCGGTGGCCCCGGCATGCAGGAGATGCTCTACCCGACGAGCTACCTCAAGGGTCTCGGCCTCGGCAAGGCGTGCGCGCTCATCACCGACGGCCGCTTCTCCGGCGGCACCTCCGGCCTCTCGATCGGCCACGTGTCGCCCGAGGCCGCGGCCGGCGGCACTATCGCGCTCGTCGAGACCGGCGACATCATCGACATCGACATCCCGAACCGCTCGATCACCCTCGACGTCCCGGCCGACGTGCTCGCCGACCGCCGCGAGCACCTCGAGAACGGCCACGGGTACCGGCCCGTGGACCGCGAGCGCGTGGTCTCTCCCGCGCTGCGCGCCTACGCGGCCATGGCCACCTCGGCCGACACCGGCGCCGTGCGCGACGTCGACCGCGTCGAAGAAGCCGTGCACTTCCACAGCAAGACGGGCCAGCCGACGTTGTCGTGAGGCCACGGCGGGGGTGGGTGCACCCTCGTCTGGATCCCTCACGCTGCGCAGCTCGTTCCTCGCGGCTTGCTGCGGTGCCGCACGCTCCTGCCGAGGGTGCACCCACCCCCACCTCCACGCACGGCCGCTTGGCCTGGCGCTGCTGGTGTGGGGCGTTTGCGATCTGAAGGGTTGGAGCTGGCGGGCTGTGCGGCGCGGTGTCTGCACGCCGTCTGCACTACTGGAGTCGGCGTCAGCGGGAGTGGATGCGGTCGGGGCGCAGCGGTCGATGATCGGAGGCATGGCGGTGACTGAGCGGATAAGGATGCGCGGTCCGGTCGGGGCGCTCGGGGTGCTGCTCGTGCTTGCGGGCCTGTGGTCGCTGGCGATCCCGTTGATCGTCGGCGTCGTTCCGCAGAGCCCCAACCCGTACGTGATGGACGGCGACCCGTGCTGCGGCATCCCGGACACCTGGGCGGAGGTGCGCGAGGGAGTGTTCTGGGGTTGGATCTGGTTGTTCCCCGGCGCCGTCGCGATCACGACCGGCGCCCTGCTGCTCGCGGCGGCCGTGCGCGGGCGACGGCCGCGCTGGAGACGCCTGCCGGTCGGCGTCGCTGCGCTGATGTCTGCGGCGGCGGCCGCGATTGCGATCACCTACCTCACGCTGGACGAAGCGCCCGAGGTGGTGCATTGCCGCGAGATCCGCGAACGCGCGCCGGGCTACCGCTCGGCATCACTCGCCGAGCGCAAGGACCTGGCATTCGAGATCGCCGACTGCCGCCTGCTCTCGCACCGCACGATGCCCGAAGTGATTGCGCTGCTCGGGCCCCCGGCGCGCATCACCTACCCGCCTGGCCCAGTCACGGAGAACTGGCACTACGGCACGGGCCTCCTCTCCATCCGGTTCACGCAATACCCCGGCACCGCGGACGAGGTCGTCGAGTGGGTCTCCGGCGACTGAAACCCGTCGAGGGCGGCGAGCTGCGCGATACAGACCACACCGGGATCCCGCCCACTAGGCTCGGTCGGGCTCATGCTTGCCGTGCTCTCCCCCGCCAAGTCGCTCGACTACGACTCCAAGCTGCCGACGAAGAAGTACTCCGAGCCGCGCCTGCTCGACGGCGCCGAGGAGCTGATCGACCGGCTGGTCGAGCTGTCGCCGGCGGAGATCGGGAAGCTGATGGGGATCTCCGACGAGCTGGCCGGCCTCAACGCGGAGCGCTACCGCGAGTTCTCCGTGCCGTTCGAGCCGGGCCGCGAGCGGCCCGCCGTGCTGGCGTTCAACGGCGACGTGTACACGGGCATGCAGGCCAGGACGTTTGGCGAGCGGGATTTCACCGAGGCGCAGAAGAGCGTGCGGATCCTCTCGGGGCTCTATGGCGTGCTGCGCCCGCTCGACCTCATGGCGCCGTACCGCCTCGAGATGGGCACCAAGCTCCGCACGCCGGCTGGCGTCGGCCTCTACCCGTATTGGACCAAGCGGGTCACCGCGCTCCTCGCCGAGGATCTCGCCGAGTCGCCCGGCCCGTCGGTGCTGGTGAACCTCGCGAGCAACGAGTACTTCAGCGTCGTCGATACGCGCGCCCTCGGCGCCAAAGTGATCTCGCCGCGCTTCCTCGACGCGCCGCAGTCCAACCCGGACGACCTCAAGATCATCTCGTTCCTCGCCAAGCAGGCCCGCGGCTCGATGGCGGGCTGGATCGTCCGCAACCGCATCCGCAGTCCACGCAAGCTCCGCGAGTTCGACGAGCACGGCTACGTCTACGACGAGTCCCGCTCCACCCCCACGCAGCCGACCTTCGTGCGCCGCCGCCCGGCGGCCTGACCCGGCCACCGCGCGCGGTCCACGCCCGGACCCGTCGCTTGGGGCATGGGAAGCCAAACCACGGACCCCCTCCACGGTGGTTCGTGGTTGGGCGTCCCATGCGCCAAGAGCCGTCACCTTGGTTGCCCTGGCCGCCGCCAGCTGCGGCCGCCCCGCGCTAACCCCGAGGAAGCCAGAGGCCTCGTGCTGAGGCGATCACCGCCGCCCACCGCGTGGGCGCGTCGGCGGGCGGGGTCCATCGGATGAGCGCGAGCATGATCGCCAGGTCGGAGGCAACTCGCGCCGCCTCGCCGGCGAGGTCGCGCCCGGTGATCTCGATATGCCGCCAGCCAGCAACGGTGGCGCGACGCCTCCTAGCGCGGTCGGCCTCCATCGCGATGACGTTCGCGTGATGGCCACGCGTGTCGAGTTCGACGATGAGTCGCTCGGCCGGCCGCACGGCATCGCGTTCGACGCCGCCAACTTTCTGGTTTGTGAGAAATGGCGGCAGACCCCAGATCTCGCAGAAGGCGATGAAGTCCTCTTCGAGGTCGCTCTTCACGAGTTCGGCGCCGGGGAGCGTCGCGAGCGCGGACCGAAGCTCCGGCGCGCCCTGCACGGGAGCGTGGTCGACCTCGGCGCGCAAGAGCTGAATGAGTCTGGCGTCTCGACGCACCGCCTCGCGGAGCGCTCGCCGCAGGATTCGCCGCGTGGCGTGGTCGCCCCGGACGAGCCCAGCGAGATGAGGCAGCGCGTCGATCGGAGCTGCGCACGGCAAGCCGTTGTGGACGACCGGATCGGGACGCGCGTACGGCGTCCGGTAGACCGCGCGGTGCCGCAGGTGCCGGACTCCGGCTTCACCAGGCACACCGAGCTGTGGAAGTCCGGCGGGCCGGAGCAGCAACCCTTGCCAATGCAGGCCGCTCACGAGCACGAGTCGGGCGTCGCCTCCCTGCTCACTGAGCGCCCCGCGGAGCTGAGCCCGCAGGTCCCAGCGCACGCCACGCCCTCGATACAGGCCGAGCCGCACCCGTACGAGTTCCCCGCGGTCGAGCATCCCCTCGATCTCGCGCGGGCGGAAGCCGAGCGCGCGCAGCTCCGGCGCCGTGACGAGCCCGTCGCGCGCGTCCATCCAAGCGCGAAGCGCTTCCCGCCGTTGTCGTTGTGCGTTCTGGTCCACTACCTCTAGGAGGCCACAGCACCCCGATGTTCGCCCCCCTTGGTATGGGAAGTCCAACGGCGAACCCCCTCCACGGTGGTTCGTCGTTGGGCTTCCCATGCCCGGAGCGGTCGGATCGACCGGACGATCTCGTCAGCGTCGACGACCAGCCGGCCGCAGATCAGCCCCGCGCAGCGGCCACCATCAACGGGCGGCCGCAGAACCAGAAGAAGACCCCACAAGCCGAGGCGGCGGGCTGGCCAAGGCGGGGCGCTGATGCCTCATGGAGCGGAGTCGAGCGAGAGACCGCCCAGACTCACTACGCCGCGGACGAACCCGAGCGACTCGGAGCGAAGTGGGGCGTCAGCACCCCGCCGAGTCCACCCGCAAGCTCTCCCGGCGCACGCCCGCTAGGCCGTTTGGACGGAGCCCTTCTCCTCGTCGCGCAGCGGCGTGTCGCGCAGGTAGCGCTCGGCGTCGAGGGCGGCGGTGCAGCCGGAACCGGCGGCGGTGATCGCCTGACGGTAGGACGGATCGATGAGATCACCGGCGGCGAAGATGCCGGCACGGGCGGTGCGGGAGGAGCGGCCCTCGACGATCACGTAGCCCTCCTCGTCGGTGGCGAGGTGGTCGGCGACAAGCTCGCTCTGCGGCTCGTGACCGATGGCGATGAAGGCGCCCTTGATCTCGAGCTCCTTCGTCTCGCCCGTCTCGACGTGCTTGAGGTGCGCGACGGCCAGGGCGCCGTTCTCGCCGGGGGCGAACTCGTCGACGACGTAGGGCGTGAGGAACTCCAGGTTCTCGACCTCCTTCGCGCGCTCGACCATGATCTTGCTCGCGCGGAACTCGTCGCGACGGTTGATCACGATCACCTTGCTGGAGAACTTGGCGAGGAAGATCGCCTCCTCCATCGCGGAATCGCCACCGCCGACGATGACGGTGGGCTGCTCGCGGAAGAACGCGGCATCGCAGGTGGCGCAGTAGGAGACGCCGCGGCCGCCGAGCTCCTCCTCACCGGCCACGCCGAGCTTCTTGTGCTCGGCGCCCATGGCGAGGATCACGGACCGGGTGCGGTAGACGTCGTCGCCCACGTGCACCTCGTGCACGCCGCCCGGCTCGTCGCTCATGACGATCTCAGTGGCGAGGTCGGTGACCATCTTCGCGCCGAAGCGCTCGGCCTGCGCGCGCATGTTCTGCATCAGGTCGGGGCCCATGATGCCCTCGGGGAAGCCGGGGAAGTTCTCGACGTCGGTGGTCTGCTGAAGCAGGCCACCCCACATGAAGCCCTCGACCACGACCGGCTCGAGGTTGGCTCGCGCGGTGTAGAGGGCCGCGGTGTAGCCGGCCGGCCCACTACCGACGATGACGACGTTCTCGATGCGGTCACTCATGGCCATGACGTTAGTACGCGCGACGCCCGCCGTGTCCCGCGCACGCGTACGACGAACCGGCGCCGAGTTCCCGTTCCCGAAATCGCCCCTGCACACGGGCTTCCGGACGGTTCATCACTAGCCGCCATCCACGTCCGCCGCCTCAGCGTTAGAATCCCGCCGGTCGTGCCGCTCAAGACTCTTCCCACGGGTCTGCGCAAGGCGTTCGCCGCCGCCGCAGTCACCGTCTCAGCCACCCTTCTGCTCGCCGACAGCGCGTCGGCCAGCTGGATCGCTCCGGAGACCGGCGGATCGCCGAACGCCGATTCGATCCACTCGCTCTACATGATCCTGCTCGTCACGGGCTTGATCGTGTTCTTCGCCGTGGAGGGCCTGCTGGTCTACACGCTCTGGAAGTTCAAGGCGAGCCGCGGCCACGAGGCCAAGCAGATCCACGGTGACACCCGCCTGGAGATCGGCCTCACCGCCGGCTCCGCGCTCATCGTGATCATCCTCGCGATCGTCTCCTTCATGAAGCTCGGCGACATCCGCAACCCGCCCAACAGCGACGCCGCGGGCTTCCCGACCACCAAGGTCGTCGCGGATCCCGGCACGAATCAGAAGATCCCGAAGGACGGCAAGGCGCTGACCATCAAGGTCACGGCCTTCCAGTACGGCTTCCGTTTCACGTACGACGACGGCGACCCGTCCACCCAGGACGTCTACGCCTACCGCGACCTCTACGCCCCGACGAACACGACGGTGCTCCTCAGCATCACGTCGCAGGACGTCAACCACGCCTGGTGGATCCCGAAGCTCGGCGGCAAGTTCGACGCCGTCAACGGCTTCAACAACTGGACCTGGTTCAAGGTCCCCGGCGATCTCGCCGGCACCACGTTCCGCGGCCAGTGCGCCGAGCTCTGCGGCCGCAACCACGCGAACATGACCGCATCGGTCCACGCGCTGAGCCCCAGCGACTTCGCCAAGTGGCTCGAAGACAAGAAGACCCAACTCGCCGAGTCGAAGGACGCGGCCGCCAAGCAGCGCCAGCTCATCGATGCTGGCAAGCCGCTCGGCTAAGCGCTCGGAGGACTGATCAATGGCTGCCGCTGACGTGACCACCAAGACCGGGGAGCGCACGCTTCCCAAGGTCCCTCTCCTGACGACGAGCTCCGTCGAGCGCCCCCTCACGGGCTGGCGCGCGTGGGTGCTGACGACCGATCACAAGAAGATCGGCCTGATGTACATCGTCGCCGCCCTCATCTTCTTCGTGCTGGGCGGCGTCGAGGCGCTCCTCATCCGTACGCAGCTGGGCACCCCGGACAACACGCTCCTGGACCCGCACACGTACAACAGCATCCTCACGATGCACGGCGTGACGATGGTGTTCCTCTTCGTCATCCCGATCATGGCCGGTTTCGGCAACTACATCGCCCCGATTCAGATCGGCGCGCGAGACATGGCATTCCCGAAGCTGAACGCCCTGTCGTTCTGGTTCTTCCTCGCCGGCGGCATCGTGTTCTACGCGTCGCTGTTCTTCGGCGCGCCGGAGGCTGGCTGGACGATGTACGCGCCGCTGTCGGATGACGCCTTCACCCCAGGCTTCGGCACCGACGCCTTCATCTTCCTTGCCCACCTCACCGGCATCTCGTCGCTCGTCGGCTCCGTGAACTTCGTGGTCACGATCGCCAACATGCGCGCGCCGGGCATGGGCTGGGGCCGCATGCCGATCTTCGTGTGGACGATCCTGATCTACGCGGTGATGCTGATCATCGCCCTGCCGGTGATCGCCGTGGCCGTGACGCTCCTGCTCACCGACCGCCACTTCGGCACGCACTTCTTCGACAGCACGCAGGGCGGCGACCCGATGCTGTGGCAGCACCTCTTCTGGTTCTTCGGCCACCCCGAGGTGTACATCATGATCATCCCGGGCTTCGGGATCATCTCTGAGGTCCTGCCGGTGTTCTCGCGCAAGCCGGTGTTCGGCTACAAGGCCCTCGCCGCCGCCACGGCATCGATCGCCTTCCTCGGCACGCTCGTGTGGGCCCACCACATGTTCACCACGCCGAGCCCGACGGCGGTCCTCGTGTTCTTCATGATCGGCTCGTTCCTCATCGGCGTGCCGACGGGCATCAAGCTCTTCAACTGGATTTTCACCATGTACCACGGTGCGATCGAGTTCAAGACGCCGCTGCTGTTCGCCTGTGGCTTCCTCTCGATGTTCCTCATCGGCGGTATCACCGGCATCTTCCTGGCGACCTTCCCGGTCGACTGGCAGCTCCACGACTCGTACTTCGTCGTCGCGCACTTCCACTACGTGCTCGTCGGCGGCGCGATGTTCTCGATCACCGCGGGCCTCTACTACTGGTTCCCGAAGTTCACGGGCCGGATGATGGGCGAGACCCTCGGCAAGTGGAGCTTCTGGTTCATGTTCATCGGCTTCAACACGACGTTCCTCGTGCAGCACTCGCTGGGCCTCTCGGGCATGCCGCGACGCATCTACGAGTACGGCGACTACGGCCACTGGGCCACGCTGAACCTGATCTCGACGATCGGTGCCTACACCCTCGCGATCGGCCTGCTGCTCTCGATGATCAACGGCTACCGCTCGCTGAAGAACGGTGCGAAGGCCGGCCCGGACCCGTGGCGCGCGAACACCCTCGAGTGGTTCATCCCGTCGCCGCCTCCGGCGCACAACTTCGACATCATCCCGACCGTCCGCTCGGTCGAGCCGATGAAGGACATCCGCCAGGAGGTCGCGGCCCGCTCGCAGACCGCCAGCGAAGAGCCGGCGCAGGCGTAGGTGTCAGCACCTGCCGTCACCGTCGGCGCGGTCGCCCGGCCGCGCTCCGTCCAGCTCGCGCTCGACCTGTTCGAGCTGACGAAGCCCAAGGTCCAGAGCCTCCTGCTCCTGACCACCGTCACGTCGATGTACGTGGCGGGGCTTCCGTCGCTCGAGCTCGTGCTCCTCACCGTCCTCGGCGGCTACATGTGCGCCGGGGCTGCGGGGGCCGTGAATCACTGGTACGACCGCGACATCGACGTTCAGATGGGCCGCACCGCGTTGCGTCCCATCCCTTCTGGCCGCGTCTCCTCCGCGCTCGCGCTGAGCTGGGGTGCGTTCCTGCTGAGCAGCAGCATGCTGCTGCTCGGCCTCACCGTGAACTGGCTCACCGCGGGCCTCTCGTTCGCCGGTTTCGTTTGGTACGTGTTCATCTACACGATGTGGCTCAAGCGCCGCACGCCCCAGAACATCGTGATCGGTGGCGCCGCCGGCGCGTTTCCGGCGATGGCCGGCTGGGCCGCCGTGCAAGGCAACATCACCACCACGTCGGTCGCCCTGTTCGGCATCGTCTTCTTCTGGACCCCTCCCCATTTCTGGGCGCTCTCGCTCCTGATGAAGGACGAGTACGCGAAGGTCGGCGTGCCGATGATGCCGGTCGTTCGCGGCGAGAAGACCACCCGCAACTGGATCGTCGGCAGCACCGTGGTGCTCGTGCTCAGCACGCTCGTGCCGGTGTTCACCTACGGCATGGGCGGGCGTTACCTCTCGTCCGCCCTCATCCTCGGCGGCGTGTTCCTCGCGGGCGCCGAGCTGCTGCGCCGCAACCCGAGCAAGCCGCTCGCGTTGCGGGTTTACCTCTACAGCCTTCTGTACCTCGCGCTGGTGTTCGGCGCGATGGTCTGCGACACGCGCCTCTAGCGCGCTTCCGTAGGCTCGGCCCCCCGTTTAGACTGGAGTCGCTCATGGACAAGCAACTCGTGAGAAGCAACTTCCGCGTCACCATCATTTCGACGCTCGTCATCCTCGTGATGACCGGGGCTGGCTTCGTCGCGTCGGTGATCTACGTCGGAGGCACGCCGTAATGTCGACCGAGCGTCAGCTTCCCGAGGTCGGCGAGGAGATCCACCTCCCCGGCCCGAGCGCCCAGCCGCTGCTGGTCGCTGCCACGACGACGATCATGCTCATCGGCCTTACGCAGGATTCGCCGGTGTTCTTCCTCTTCGGCCTCATCACGCTGTTGATGGTGCTGTTCGCCTGGACCCGCGACGCGATCGCCGAGTTCAAGGCGCTGCCGGATCACCATGATCACGGCGATCACGATCACGGCGACCACGCCGGTGGTCACGAGCCGCATGACGCGCCCGCGGTCGACGCGGCGGCAGCCTCCGGCGACGCGCAGCACTGAGTCGGCGCGCCTCGAGCGCCAAGTACTTCCACGGAGGGCGTCCCGATTGGGGCGCCCTCCGTCGTTCAGGCCATCGCCACTTCGTTCAGCCCATACGTCCACGGTGTGCCGCGGCCGTGCGTGCCGCGTGGATGAGCCGGATTCCCCGGTGAGCCGATAGGGCGGCCGCCCGTGAGGATCGGCGGGGGATGCAGATCGCCGCGCGGCGCGGGCAGCCGCGGCGCGCCCGCTTTAGCCGGCGGTTGCGAGGGACTGGCCCTTTTGGGCGCTGAAGGCTGCGGCGATCGGCTCCCAGGCGGCGACGATGTCGCGGATCGAGACGACGCCGACGACCTCGCGGCCCTCGACGACCACGAGGTGGCGAGCGCGGCCGCGCATCATCATTTCGGCGGCGTGCTCGAGCGGCCAGCTCGGGGTCGCGACGACGGTGTCGCGTGCCATGTGGTCGCTGACGCGCTCGGTCTTGAGATCTTTGCCGCTGGCAACGGCGCGGACGATGTCGCGCTCGGCGATCAGTCCGGGGCCGTACCCGTCAGGGTCGACGACGACGGCCGAGCCGACGCCGCGTTCCGCCATCTTCGTGGCGGCCACCTGCAGGGTGTGGTCGGGCCCGACGGTCAGAACGACCGACGACATTGCGTCGCTCACCATGTTGCTGATCTCTCCCATCCGGACCATCCTGCCCGCGTGTCGTCGCCACCGTGCGCTCCCCGCGGGTGGCCGGCCGCACCTGGACTGCGACCCTCGTCTGACCATATCGCAGCAATCGTCACAATGTCCAGAGTGGCGCCATGACGTTCGACCGCCCATGACCACAGAGACCCTGGACGTTCGCACTCTGATTTGACCAGTTCGTCACACCGGACGGGCGTGACCGCTATGGTGGGGATCACGAGACCTGAGATGCGCCAGAATTGTCGAAACGCGACTAGCATGGAATGCAAGCAGTCTCGTCCGACACGGCTCTACTGACCCTGATACGCCGCGTCGCAGCCCCCAACCGAGACCCCCAGTCGAGGTAACCCATGACCGAGCACCGCGCCTCCACCATCGCCAGCCGTACCGCCCTTTACCGCGAGGCGGTGTCGGTCATCGAGGCCGAATATGCGTCGGCGCTGACGCTTGACGACATCGCCGTCAAGATCGCGTCCTCTCGCCGCCAGCTGCAGCGCGCGTTCGCCGAGGTCGGCGGCACCACGTTCCGCGACGTCCTCACCGCTGTGCGCATGGATCGTGCCGCTGAACTGCTCACGGATCCGCGCTACTCGGTGCGGAGCGTCGCCTTCCAGGTGGGCTATCGCCAGCCAGCGCAGTTCGCGAAGGCGTTCCGCCGTCACCATGGCCTGTCGCCGTCCGAGTTCCGCGTGCGTCGCCGCTTCGGCCTCGACGATCCGCAGAGTGACGACGGTCGTTCGTTCCTGCTCGCCTGACACGGCCGGGGCCCACGGAAGGCGCCGTCCGCGCCTCCGGTTGGTAGGGTTGCCTGCGTGAAGCAGCGTTACCGGTTCCGCACGCCCTCGAGCGGCCGCGAGCTCATCCTCGAGGCCGATCCCGAGCTCGTTTACCACGACCACGTGTCTGGCGAGAAGCTGCAGGTCATCGGCAAGGTCTTGCCGCTTGCGCCGTCCTCGTCGAACCTTCCGTGGTCCGTCGCGACGCTGCGCATCTGCCCGCATTGCGGCGAGATGGCTCAGCGCGACCTCAACGAGTGCCCCACGTGCGGCCGCCGGATGACGGCGCTCGCCGACTGAGCAGGCGCCATGAGGCCCCGCGCCTCCATCCTGGTCCTCCTCGCGTCGGTGACGGTCGTCGTCGGCTGCGGCGGTGGCACTGCGGTGGCGCCGAATCCGCAGTCGAAGCCGGATCTCGTCCCTCCGACTGGCGAGATCGCCAGCAACGACACGGGTGACGGTGCCGACACCGACGCCACCGAGACGACCCCTGCCGACACTACGCCGACCACGCCGTCGACCGACACCGGCACGTCCACTGGTACCGGCAGTTCGTCTGGTTCCGGCACGTCGTCGAGTTCGAGTGGCTCGTCCGGCGGCGCCGCCGTCGGCGGCAGTGGCACGTCGGGCAGCTCCTCCTCCGGGTCCGGGGGCGCCACGATCGGTGGCGGAACGAGTGGCGGCAATTCGTCCGGTTCGACCGGCAACTCGGGCTCGGGTGGGAGCGGCAGCAGCAGCTTCTGCGACCTGAACCCGGGCGTCTGCTGATCGACCACAGCACCTTCCCCGCCCTCCGCGTGTTCCAATCGACGTGACTCTCCGCAAGCTTCTCCTTCCGCTCGCTCTGCTCGCCGGCGCCCTCGGCGCAGCCACTCCTGCGACCGCCGCGATCAGCGAGATCGCCGCGCTCGGCGAGAACAAGCCCGGCTGCCCCGGTTTCGAGGCGAACGACTGCCGCATCGTGCTCGTCCGCCAGACCGGCTTCCAAGCCAAGGTCGGGACGACGAAGAACTTCACGACGGCGCCGTCCAGTGGCCACCTCGTCGCGTGGACCCTCCCCCTCGCCTCCGTCTCGGCCTCGCAGGTGAGCGATGTGAACTCGCGGTACGGCGGCTCACCGAAGGTGGCGCTCGTCGTCCTCGCGCCGCTTGGCAAGTCGGTGTTCAAGGTCGTGCAGAAGGGCCCGCTCGTCGACGTCACCAAGTACCTCGGCACCACGCCGACCTTCGCGCTCCCGACGGCGCTCCCGGTCAAGAAGGGCCAGATCGTCGGGATCACCGTGCCGACCTGGGCCCCCGTGATCCAGCTCGGCCTCGGCTCCGACACGAGCTGGCGCTCCACGCGCCCGCTGAAGGACGCCGTCCAGGAGAACTTCGCCTCGCAGCGCGCCCTCGTCGGCAACGCGACCCAGGCGTCGTTCGCCGCGCTCTACCAGCGCGCGCGCCTCGCCTACAGCGCGACGTTCGTCCCGACGCCGACCCCGGCGAAGACGACGACCACCAAGACCACGACCAAGAAGAAGTAGCGTTCGCGCACTCGGGGGAGATGACGGCGGCACCGCCGACTCCGAGGTAGCGCCCCCGCTGCCCGAAGCGATCGACCTGCTGCACCTCGGGCAGCCCGGAGCCATCGCCGCACACCGCTTCGGCGACGTGATCGTCGACCCGGGCTCGCAGCGCACGATCGACCGCGTGCTCGACGCCATCGGCGATGAGCCGCCGCGGGCCGTGCTGCTCACGCACGTGCATTTCGACCACGCCGGCGGCGCCGGCGCGCTCGTCGGGCGCTACCCGGGGATCGAGGTGTGGGTGCACGAGCTCGGCGCGCCGCACATGATCGATCCGACGCGGCTGGTCGCGAGTGCGCGACGCGTGTACGGCGACTACTTCGATCTGCTTTGGGGCGACGTGATCGCCATCCCGGAGGCGAACGTACGCGTCGTGCGCGGCGACGAGGTGATCGGCGACTGGGAGGTCGCGCATACGCCGGGCCACGCCAAGCACCACGTGAGTTACCTGCATCGTCCAACGCGCACTGCGTTCACCGGCGATGTGAGCGGCATCCGCATCGACGGCGGGCCGGCATTCCCGCCCACCCCACCTCCCGACATCGATCCGCCGGCCTGGCACGCCTCGCTCGACCGGATCGCCGCTTGGGGACCGGAGCGGCTCGTCTACCAGCACTTCGGGCAGAGCACCGACGTCGCGGCGCACCTCGATGGGATGCACGACGCGCTCGACCGCTTCACCGAGGCTGCGCGTGGCTCGGAGCCGGCCGCCATGGCCGCGTGGATCCGCGCATGGCTCGAGGAGCGCGCACCTGAAGGGTCGATCGAGCGCTACTACCTCGCTTCGCCGTTCGAGGGCATGTTCGGGGGCCTGGACCGCTGGCTGAGGTCGCAGGGCGCCTGAGGCACCTCTACGCGCCGCTCAGGACGTGGAGCGGAGCACGGCCGCCGCAGCGGCGATGTCTTCTTGGTCGCCCGGGTGCGGGATCCACGGCAACTGCAGCGGATCGCCCTGGTAGCGGGGGATCACGTGCAAGTGGAAGTGGAAGACCGTCTGCCAGGCGTGCTCTCCGCAGGAGTTCAGGAGATTGACGCCGTCGGCGCCGAGTCCGCGGACCGCACGCTTGGCGATGCGCTGGCCCATCTTCACGGCGGCCGCGAGATCCTCCTCGTCGATCTCGAGCACGTTGTCGGCGTGCTGTCGCGGGATCACGAGCGTGTGGCCCCGCGTGGCCGGGTTGATGTCCATGAAGGCGACCACGCGGTCGTCCTCGTCGATCTTCGTGGCCGGGATGTCGCCGGCCACGATGGCGCAGAAGATGCAGTCGTCGGGCACCGCCCCAGCCTACTCGCCTGAAGGGATGGCGAGGGCGGCCTCGAGGGCCTGTTCGGAGCCCAGCTCCGGATCGAGATAGCGGGCGCGGCGCTGACGCTCCAGGGCGCCCGCGAGCCACGGTCCCGGCGACCGGCCGGTGTGGATGATCAACGCGTCGCCGTCGAGCAGCGGGGCTGGCGCCCCACCGTCACGCCGCCACTGGAGGGCCACGGGTAGCACCTCGCGCGCGAGGGCGGCATGGGCTTCGATGGCCTCCTCGGCGCGGCGCCCACGCGTGGCGAGCCGATCCGCGAGCGACAGCACCGTCACCTCCACCTCGACGGGGTCGCAACGCGAGAGGTAGTCGTAGTGGCCGTCCCGACCGAGGGGCTGGGCGTGCACCATGAAGCCGAGGCGGAGGTGGTGGCGCGTCAGGCCCTGGACCATCCGCACGACCTTCCGCGGGGCCCGCAGGCGCTCCATGATCTCGCCCGCCATCTGCTCCCCCACCCGGTCGTGGTGCGGGAAGCCGTAGAAGCCGCGGCGCTCGTCGAGCACCTGCGTGCGGGGCTTGGCGATGTCGTGGAGCAGGGCCCCGAAGCGCGTCGCGTCGCGCACCGTCCAGCCGCCCGCGACCTCGTCGTCGAGGCCGACGGTCGCCGCGGCCGCATCGTCATCGTCGACGAAGTCGGCGAGCCGGGATTCGAGCGCGACGCTCCAGTCGACGACTTCACGGGTGTGGCCGCCGACATCGAGGTGGTGGTACGGGCTCTGCTGGATGCCGTCGAGCGCGCGCACCTCGGGCAGCACGGCCTCAAGGCCACCGGTTCGCTCGAGCGCGGCCAGGCCAGCCAACGGGCGCGGTGCCCCGAGCGTGCCACGGAGCTCGGCCCCGATCCGTTCACCGGCCACGGACGAGAGACGCCCCGCGGCAGCTCGCGCGAGGCGCACCGTCTCACCGTCGAGCTTCCAGGGTCGACCGCCGACGGCCCGCGCGAGGCGTAGGACGCGCAGCGGGTCATCGAGCATGGCGTCGGGCCCGCAGGCGCGCTGCACACCGCCGGCGAGGTCCTCCAGGCCACCGAGCTCGTCGATCACGAACGCGCGATCGATGCGCGGCCAGCTCGTTGCCGCGTCGGCTGCCGCGATCGCGAGAGCGTTCACGGTGGTGTCGCGGCGACGCAGATCGTCGGCGAGGCCCCCCGGTGCGACAGGCATCACGTCGACCTGCAGCCCTCCGGCGGCGGTCACGCGGAAGCCGCCGTAGCGGTCGGAGAGCGGGAAGCGCGGCGCCTTGAGGGTGTCAGCCACGGCCTTCGCGACGCGGGCGACATCGCCGGTCGTCGCGAGGTCGAGATCGAGTGGCTCGGGATCGCCGAGCAGGGCGTCGCGGACCGCGCCACCCACCAGCCAGCAGCCGTCCGAAGCGGCGCCGGCGGCAGCAGCGAGCGCGAGGCGGGCGAGCGGTGCGCTGGCCGGCTCCGTCACCGGCGCGGGATCCGCGGCCCGAGCCCGCAGGTGATCTCGTAGTTGATGGTGCCGAGCGCGCGGGCGAGGTCCTCGGCCGTGATCCGCTCGTCCCCGTCGGTGCCGATGAGCGTGACGGGCGTGCCGGCGGCGACGGGCTCCTCACCGAGGTCGACGGCGACGCTGTCCATGCTCACGGTGCCGACGAGCGCGCACCGGCGGCCGTCGACGATCGCGTCGGCCGCGTTGGTGAGACCGCGGCGCCAGCCGTCGCCGTAGCCGATCGGCACGATGCCGATCCAGCCGTCGCGCTCGGCCACCCACCGCCGGCCGTAGCCGGTGCTCTGACCGGCCCGGATGGGCTGTACGGCGCCGAGCGCCGCTCGGAGCGAGAGGGCGGGCGCGAGCTCCCGCGAATCGGGGTTCGCGCCGAACGGATCCATGCCGTAGATGGCGATGCCCGGCCGGACGAGATCGAAGTGCGTGGCCTCGTCGCGGAGGATCGCGGCGCTGTTGGCGGCGTGGATCACGGCCTCGGGCGCATGTTCGCGAACGACGGGTACCCAGTCGGTGAACGCAGCGAGCTGCTCGGCGAAGTAGCGGTCGCCGAGCTCGTCGGCCGTCGCGAAGTGGGTCATCGCCCCGGCCAGCGTGAGACCCGGATCCTCCGCGCAGCGGCGCACGAGCGCCGTCGCGAGCTCGGGGGACCGGGCGCCGAGCCGGCCCATGCCCGTGTCGAGCTTCACGTGCACGCGGGCACCGCCGAGTGCCGCGGCCCGGTCGAGCACCTCGGGAGTCCAGGCGACGATGTCGGCGTCGCAGGCGAGCGCGCGCGGCAGCTCGTCGGCGGTGAGCGGGCCGAGGACGAGCAGGCGAGCGTCGATCCCGGCGGCGCGGAGCTCTTCGGCCTCGGAGGCCGTCACCACCGCCAGCCAGGTGGCGCCGCCCTCGAGGCTGGCACGGGCTGCGGGCACGGCGCCGTGCCCGTAGCCGTCGGCCTTCACCACCGCGCAGCAGGCGCTGCGCGGAGCGGCGCCGGACATCCTTCGGACGTTCGCGCTGATCGCCGCGCCATCGACCTCCGCCCACACGCGCTCGAGACTGCCGGCATCACGCGAGGGAGCGGTGACGGGCGCGTCGGGCATGCCCCAATGGTATCGGCGGGTGCTCGGGCGCCTCCCGCGGGCGGGTCAGTGGTGGCCGCGTGCCGCCGGCAGGTGCTCGGCGACATCGAAGGCGACGACGCCGTCCGCGGCGCCGATCGCCGCCGCTGCCAGCCGCCCCGCCTGCGCGTGGAGCCGCACGGCACCGGCGGCAGCAAGGAACGGCTCGGCGCCGGCGGCCAGGAGCGCGCCGATCGTGCCGGCGAGCACGTCGCCGGTGCCGGCGGTGGCGAGCGCCGGCGACGAGAGATCGTTGACGGCCACGCGGCCGTTCGGGTCGGCGACGATCGTGTCGTCGCCCTTCAGCACGACCACGGCGCCAGTGCGCTGCGCGGCCTCGCGGGCGCACGCAAGCCGTCGCGCGCCGATCTCGGCCGAGGTGCGGCCGAGCAGGCGACCGAGCTCGCCGGCGTGTGGGGTGAGGATCAGCGGAGCCTCGCGGCGCAGACCTTCCGGCCGGCCTGCGAAGGGTGCGAGGCCGTCGGCGTCGAGCACGGTCGGCACCCCGGCGGCGAGTACGGCGTGCACGAGCGACGCCGCCTCGTTGCCACTCATGCCCGGGCCGAGCACGACCGCATCGGCACGCTTCGCGAGCAGCTCGTCCAGCGACGCCTCCTCGCCCGGCTGCGGCGATGGCTGCACGATCGCCTCGGGGCTCGATCCGCGCACCAGCGGCACCGCGGGCTCGCCGACGACCGCCGTGACGTAGCCCGCCCCCGCGCGTTGCGCTCCCCGCACCGCGAGCACCGCCGCGCCGGGGTACTGCGCGCTCCCCGCCACGACCACCACGGCGCCCGCCGCGTACTTGTGCGACGCGGCGGATCGCGTCGGGAGTGCCGACGCGACCGCGTCGCGGATCGCCCCGATCTGCGGCTCGATCGTCGCGCCCCGCGGGATGCCGATGTCGACCACCTCGAGCCGCCCGACGTGATCCTTGGCGGGCGCGATCAGGTGCCCGGGCGACGGGCGGTGGAAGGTGACGGTGGTGACGGCTCGGACGGCCGCGCCGGGCACCTCACCGGTGGCGGCGTCGATGCCGCTCGGAAGATCGCAGGCCACGACCGGGATCGCCGCGGCGGCCAGCGCCTGGATCAGCGCCCCCTCAGCCCCGCGGGGCGCCCCGGTGGCGCCGGTCCCGAGCAGGGCGTCGATCGCGCCCGCGGTGCCGTCGAGCACGGCCCCCGCGTCAGCGGGCCCCAGCAGCGGCGTCGCCTCGCCCAGACGTCTGAGCGCGAGTACCGCGTCGCCCTTGAGATCGGTGGCGGGCCGGGTGAGCAACACGCGCACCTCACGTCCGCCGTCGCGCAGCATGCGCGCGGCGATGAGGCCGTCGCCGCCGTTGTTGCCGCCGCCACAGAGGACGGCGATCGGACCAGCGGGCAGCGCACGTGCGGCGGCGCGGGCCAGCGCGCCGCCGGCGCGCTCCATCAGGTCGATCCCTGGGATCCCGCGTTCGTTGATGGCGTAGCGGTCGCTGGCCCCGAGTTCCTCGGGCAACAGGAGCGGCGCCAGCCAGCCCGGGAGCACGGCCCCGGCCCTACTCCACCGTGACGGTCTTGGCGAGGTTGCGGGGCTGATCGACGTTGAGCCCGCGGCGCACCGCGATCTCGTACGCGAGCAGCTGCAGCGGAATCACCGCGAGGAGCGGCTGGAGCGTCCAGTCGGTGAGCGGCACCGGGAACACCTCGTCGGAGTGCTCGCTCATCGCGGCCTCGTCGCCGGCGGTGACGACGGCGAGCACGTGCGCACCACGCGCCCGCACCTCTTGGATGTTCGAGATCACCTTCTCGCGCACCGGAGAGTTCGTCGCGACGACGACCACCGGGGTGTCGTCGTCGAGGAGCGCGATCGGGCCGTGCTTCATCTCGCCGGCCGCGTAGGCGTCGGTCGCGATGTAGCTCACTTCCTTGAGCTTCAGTGCGCCCTCGAGGGCAATGGGAAGCCCGACGTGCCGGCCGAGGTAGAGGAAGAAGTTCGCGGCGTAGTGAGCGTCCGCGGCGCGCGCGATCGAGTCGGCCGACTGCTCGAGGAGCTCGGTGATCGCGCTCGGCACCGCTTTGAGTCCGGCGATCAGTTCGCGGCGGCGCTCAACCGCCATCGTGCCGCGCACCTCGCCGAGCTTGATGCCCAGCAGGTACATGACCGCGAGCTGGCAGAGGAACGTCTTGGTGGCGGCCACACCGATCTCGAGGCCGGCGCGGGTGAAGATCACCCCGTCGGCGTCGCGGGTGGCCTGCGAGCCCATCACGTTCGTGATCGCGAGCACCTTCGCGCCCTGCTCCCGGGCGACGCGCATGGCGGCGAGGGTGTCGGCCGTCTCGCCGGACTGCGTGATGCCGATGACCACGTCGGTCGGCTCGAGCACCGGCTCGCGGTAGCGGTACTCGCTGGCGACCTCGACGTCGACTGGCACGCGCGCGTAGGTCTCCATCACGTACCGGCCGAGCAGACCGGCGTGGTAGCTCGTGCCACAGGCGACGATCACGATGCGCGTCGCCTGCTCGAGGATGCTGAGGTCGAACTCGGCGCCGAAGTCGACGGAGGCCGGCTGCCACGTGCGATCGGCGATCGTCTCGGCGACGGCATCCGCCTGCTCGTGGATCTCCTTGAGCATGAAGGTGTCGAAGCCGCCCTTCTCGGCGGTCTCGTCGTCCCACTCCACCTCTTCGGCGGCGCGCTCGACGACGTTGCCGCGCGCGTCGTAGATCCGGACGCCGCCCTTCGCGGAGATGTCGACGACCTCGCCGTTCTCGATCGCGACCGCCTGGCGGGTGTAGCGGAGGAACGCCGGGATGGCGGAGCCGAGGAACACCTCACCATCGCCCTGGCCGATCACCAGCGGGCACTCCTTGCGGAAGGCGATGAGGCGACCAGGCTCCCGGGCCGACATCACGACGAACGCGAAGTGGCCCTCGAGCTCGGTGACGGCGCGCTGCACGGCCTCGAGGAGGTCGATCGGGCCGTACGACGCGATCAGGTGCGCGATCACCTCGACGTCGGTCTCCGAGGTGAAGGTGGCGCCTTCCTCGCTCAGGCGGGCGCGGAGGCCGGCGAAGTTCTCCACGATGCCGTTGACGACGACGTGGATCTGGTCGGCGGTGTCGAAATGCGGATGGGCGTTGGCCTCGGTGACCTTGCCATGGGTCGCCCAGCGCGTGTGACCGATACCGGTGTGGGCGCCCGAGCCGTTGGACGACGCGTGGAGCCCGCCCGTGCGATCCAGCGCGCTCTCGAGGTTGTCGAGGTTGCCGACGGCGCGCACGGCGGCGACGGTGCCGTCGTCGCCGAGGCCCGCGAGACCTGCCGAGTCGTAGCCGCGGTACTCGAGCCGACGGAGGCCCTGCAAGAGGACTTCGTCGAGGTCACGAGGCCCGAGGTATCCGACGATTCCACACATGCTGATGAACTGTAGGTGACGCCTAGGCGACGGGGCTGAGGGCGCGTACCTGCTCGGCGACGCGCTCGCAGAGGGCCGTGGCCAGATCCTCGGTCGGTGCTTCGACCATCACGCGCACGAGCTGCTCGGTACCGCTGGCGCGCAGCAGGATGCGGCCTTGGTCGCCGAGCTCGAGTGCGGCGGCGTCGCGTGCGGCGAGCACCTCGGCGTCGAGGAGTGCTGCCTCGCGATCGGGCACGGGCACGTTGAGCAGGAGCTGCGGCATCTTGGTCATGCCGTCGCGCTCGACGAGGTCATGGCCGGCCAGCGCTTCGAGCGTCAGCAGCGCGCTCGCGATGCCGTCGCCGGAGGAGCAGAACCCGAGATCGATGATGTGCCCGGACTGCTCGCCGCCGAGCCGCCACTGGCGCTCGCGCAGAGCCTCGAGCACGTACCGGTCGCCGACGCCCGTGATCGCGACCTCGATGTCTCGCTCGGCCATCGCGCGGTGGAAGCCGAAGTTGGTCATCACGGTCACCGCGACGCCGCCGCCGAGCTGGCCGAGGCGCGCCAGGTGACGGGCAGCCAATGCGATGAGTTCGTCACCGTCGACGACCCCGCCATTGCGGTCGACGGCCAGCACGCGGTCGCCGTCGCCGTCGAAGGCGAAGCCGACGTCGTGGGCGCCCTCGCGCATGAGTTCTTGGAGGCTCTCGAGGTGCGTGGAGCCGCAGCCGGCGTTGATGTTCTCGCCGTCGGGTTCGACGTGGGTCGCGGTGACCGTGGCGCCGAGGCGGCGGAAGATCTGCGGGGCCACGTGGAAGGTGGCGCCGTTCGCGCAGTCGAGGGCCACGCGCACGCCGGTGAGGTCGAGGCCGGCGAAGCGCTCCTCGAGCACGCGGAGGTAGTCCTCGTGCGCGCCGATGAGGCGGCCGATATCGCCATGTTCGCTGCCGATGCCGTCATCGGCGGCGATCCGGGCCTCGATGCGGGCCTCGGTCTCGTCGGAGAGCTTGAAGCCGTCGGGACCGAAGAACTTGATCCCGTTGTCGGCGAACGGGTTGTGGCTCGCGGAGATGACCGCCGCGAGATCGAACCCGAGGCGGCCGGCGAGCAGCGGCGCGGCGGGCGTCGGGAGGACCCCGCCGGAGAGCACGCTGGCACCGCTGCTTGCGGCTCCCGCGGCGAGCGCCGCCTCGAGCATCGGCCCGGAGCGGCGCGTGTCGCGCAGGATGAGGAGGCGGCGTGCTCCCAGCTCGGCCACGGCGGCGCGGCCGAGCTGGAGCGCGAGCGAGGCGGTGAGCACCTCGCCCGCGATACCGCGTACCCCGTCGGTTCCGAACAGCTTGCGTTCGGCCATCGGGCGGGGTGTTAGCGCTTGCTGAACTGCGGGCGCTTGCGGGCCTTCTTGAGGCCGGCCTTCTTGCGCTCCTTCACGCGCGAATCACGCGTGAGGAAGCCGCGACGCTTCAGCTCGGAACGGAGGGCCGGATCGGCCTCGTTGAGCGCGCGCGAGATGCCGTGGCGCAGAGCGCCGGCCTGAGCGGCGACACCGCCACCGTGGATAGCAGCGATCACGTCGATCTTGTCGTCGAGCGCGACGACCTCGAGCGGCTGACGCAGGACGCGCTGGAGCGTCTGGCGCGGGAAGTAGACGTCAACGTCCTTGCCGTTGATCGTGTACTTGCCGGTGCCGGGCTTCAGCGTGACGCGCGCGACGGCGGTCTTGCGCTTGCCAGTGGCGCTGTACCGGGCATCGGCGCCGAGATCGATGCTCGCGGCGATCGGGCCCTCGTCGACCTCTTCGTCGTCGTCGGAGTCGCCGTCGGCGTCGTCGCCTTCGAGCGCGAACGGGTCGGCGCCCTCCTCGACGATGTCGACCTCGAGATCGGCGCCGGGGATCGAGGGCTTCACGCGCGGGGCGGGCTCCTCCTCGTCCTCATCGCTCTCGTCGGCGACAGCCTCCGCCTCGGCGACGGGCTCAGCAGCCGGCGTCTCCTCGGCAGCGGTCTCCTCGGCGGCTTCGGCGACGACGTCGGTCGTCTCCTCGGCGGCAGCCTCGGTCACCTCGGCCTGGGTCGGCTCCTCCTCAGGAGTGCCGTCGGTCGTCGTCTCGTCAATCACGTGTGGATCTCCAGGACCTTCGGCTGCTGCGCAGCATGCGGGTGATCGGCGCCGGTGTAGACCTTGAGCTTCGTGAGCTGCTTCCGGGCCAGGCGGTTCTTCGGGAGCATGCCCTTGACGGCCTTGCGGATGACCTCTTCGGGGCGACGCTCCAGCATCTCCTCGAGGGTGCGCTCCTTGAGGCCGCCCGGGTAACCCGAGTGCCGGTAGTACATCTTCTCGGCGCGCTTGTTGCCCGTGACCGCGATCTTCTCGGCGTTCACGATGACGACGAAGTCGCCCGTGTCGACGTGAGGCGTGTACTCAGGCTTGGCCTTGCCACGGAGGAGGTCGGCGATCTGGGTGGCGAGGCGACCGAGAGTGAGTCCCGTCGCGTCGATGAGCACCCAATCGCGGTTGCGATCGTTGGGATTTGCGACGTACGTCTTCATAAAAAGCGAGCAGTAGAAAAGGGCGCAGCCATAGGAGCGGCGCGCGCTGAAGCGAGGAGTGTACGAGATTCCCGCGCGCCCCGCGTTCTGCCCAGATCCGCGATAGGGTGGCCCCTCGTGGTCGCCGGTCCCCCAGCCGGCAGTCCTGGTCGCTCCCACACCATGGCACTGGTTCGATCCACACGTCCCCGCGTACGCAAGGCCGGTTTCCGGACCCTCGCGCCTTCGATGATGGCGGTTTGCGCCCTCGTCGCACCGGCCGCGCACGCCGCCGACGGCGGTGGCGCCACCGTCGTCGCGACGCCCAAGATGGACGCGAACAGCATGGTTGTGCGCAAGATCACATGCCTAAACGGCTGCTCGTCGATCACCTACGCCCAGCCAGGCGCCACGCTGCGCTTCCAGGGGCCGCGCCTCACGAAGGGCAAGCGCGTCGTCTACCTCGGTGCCGCCGGGCCCGCCGATGACGTGCTCGCGAAGCTCACGGTGAAGAAGTCCGGGTCGTCGAAGGTGATCACGGCCGTCGTGCCCAAGCGCGCGGCCAGTGGCCCGGTCGCGATCGAGGTCGCCGCGGGCGCACGGTCGCCCGCGAGCGCGCTCTCGGTCACCTTGCCCCCGCCGCCGCAGATCATCGCGGCCATCGAGGGCAACGGCCCGTTCTTCCCGATCCGCGGCAAGTACAAGTTCGGCACGGGCGCCGCGGCGTTCGGTGGCGGCCGCGGTCACGAGGGCCAAGACGTGTTCGCCGACTGCGGCACCCCGCTCGTCGCTGCGGAGGGCGGCAAGGTCGTGATGCAGTCGTTCCAGGCGCGGGCCGGCAACTACATCGTCATCCAGGTCGATGGCGCCGATCGGGCCGAGGCCTACATGCACCTCGCGCAGCCGGCGATGTTCAAGGAAGGCGACACCGTCGCCGCCGGGGCGCAGGTCGGGAACGTCGGCGACACCGGTCGCGCGGATGGCTGCCACCTGCACTTCGAGCTCTGGATCGGTCACTGGCAGGGCGTCGGCGGGGCCGGCAACGTGATCGATCCGCTGCCGACGCTGAAGAGCTGGTCGAAGCTCGGCGTCCCGGCCTCGGTCAAGTAGCTCGGGGCGCTCGCCAGCCCGCGTGCGGGCTGCGGTCCGGCAGGTGCGTAGGGTGCTGAGCGTGGAGTTGACGTCGGACTGCTCGCGCTGCTTCGGGCTGTGCTGCGTTGCCCCGGCGTTCGCGAAGAGCAGCGATTTCGCGATCGACAAGCCACACGGCGAGCCCTGCCCGAACCTCGGCGACGACTTCCGCTGCGGGATCCACGACCGGCTGCGCAGCTCGGGCTTCCGCGGGTGCGTGGTGTTCGAGTGCTACGGCGCCGGGCAGCGCATCGCGCAGGACACGTTCGGCGGGGTGTCGTGGCGTGAGGCGCCGGCGACGCGCTCGCTGATGTTCGACGCGTTCGCCGTGATGCGGCCGCTCCACGAGCTGCTGGCCTACCTCAACGAGGCGGCCTCGTGGTCAGCGGCCGAGCCGGTGCGGCCCGAGCTCGAGGCGAAGATTGCCGAGGTCGACGCCGTCGCCTCGCAGCGTGCCCAGGCCTTGCTCGAGGTCGACATCGATGCGCTCCGCGGCCCGGCCGCGCTCGTGCTGCGCGCCGCGAGCGAGCTCGTCCGCGTCGACGCTGTCGGGCGCAGGGCCGCTGAGCGTGCGCCCGGCCCCGACCTCCTCGGCGCCTCGCTGCGCAAGCAGAACCTCCGCGGCGCCTCGCTCCGCGGCGCGCTGCTCATCGCCGCAGACCTCTCCGGCGCCGACTTGCGCCACGCCGACCTCATCGGCGCCGACCTACGCGACGCGAATCTCGCCGGCGCCGACCTCACCGGCGCACTCTTCCTCACGCAGTCACAGCTCGAGGCCGCGAGCGGCGATGCCACTACGGGCCTCTCGCCCTCGCTCCGGCGCCCCGACCACTGGAATTGAAGCGTGGCCGCGCCGACCGCCGCGGAGGCCGCGGCTGCGCCTGCCGACTCGCGCCCGCTACCTGCCGAGGAAATCGATCAGCGCTTGGTTGAACTCGCCGGAGTGTGAGGCGTTGATGCCGTGGGGGCCGCCGTCGATCACGTGGAGCTCGGCGCCATCGATCGTGTCGGCGGTGCGCTGGCCGGACACCTCGATCGGCACGACCGCGTCGCTGTCGCCATGGATCACCAGCACGGGGACGTCGATCATCGCGAGGTCGTCACGGAAGTCGGTGCGACCGAACGCGGCGATGCAGTCGAGCGTGCCCTTGGGCGAGGCGAAGTCGGCGATCTCCCGGAAGTAGTGCAGCTGCGCCTTGCTCACTTTGAGGTCGTCACCGGCGCTGAAGAAGTTGGTGGCAAAGTCAGCGAGGAATGCGGGCCGGTCGCCCTTCACGCCGCCTTCGAACTGCGCGATCGTCGCGTCGTCGAGGCCGCCGTCCGGGTTGTCGTCGCTCTTGAAGAGGTAGGGAGGCACCGCGGCTGCGAAGACGGCCTTGGCGATCCGTCCGCTGCCGTGCTTGCCGAGGTAACGCGCGACCTCGCCCCCACCCATCGAAAAGCCCACGAGCGTCGCGCCGCTCACGTCGAGGTGATCGAGGAGCGCCGCGAGATCGTCAGCGAACCGGTCGTACTCGTAGCCCTCCCACGGCTGTGAACTCCACCCGAAGCCGCGGCGATCGTAGGTGATGACGCGGTAGCCGGCGTCGATCAGCGCCGGCACCTGGGCCTCCCAGCTCCGCCCGCTCAGCGGCCAGCCGTGGATCAGGACCACCGGCGCGCCGCTGCCGTGATCCTCGTAGTACAGCTCGACGGGCTGCCCATTGGTGGTCGTGTCGACAGTGAGCTTCGGCATCTGCGGTCCTCGTTCGAGATCAACCCGAACCTACGAGCGGCGCGTCGATGCTCGGTGAACTTCAACGGAACTCCCCGGCCACCAATGGTCGACCCACCGCACGGCGGCAGGACCCCACCTCGTCGCTCGATGCGAAATAGCCGCTGGCGCCGGCCGCCTCAGAACGGCGGAGTCGACTGGACCGGGTCACCCCACCGACTCAAACCGGCCAGAACGCCCGCTGCCACCAATCGATGGGCAGCAGCCGACGCCGCAGGGCGCGCCCGAACCCAGCGGTCAACCAGGGCGGGCCGGGACGCCTGCGAAGGCGAACTCGAGCGGGTGGGGCATTAGCAAGCCGCTAGGCGCAGCAATGCACCAGCCCAGCGACGTGAGCCGCAGCAGTCGTCCCGGCCCGCCCGGAAACGCCCCCGACCACAAGCGCGCTCAGAGCGCGCTGACGGCTACTCCCACTCGATCGTGCCGGGCGGCTTGCTCGTGATATCGAGCACGACCCGGTTCACGTCACGGAGCTCGCCCATCATGCGGGCGGCGACGCGTTCGAGGAGGTCGTAGGGCAGGCGGGCCCAGTCGGCGGTCATGGCGTCGTCGCTGGTGACGGCGCGGATGCCGACGACGTATCCGTAGGTGCGGCCGTCGCCCTGCACGCCGACGGTGCGGATGCCCGGGAGGACGCAGAAGGACTGCCAGAGCTCGCGGTAGAGGTCGGCGCCGCGGATCTCCTCCTGGAGGATCGCGTCGGCGTCGCGGAGCACATCGAGGCGTTCCTTGGTGACCTCTTGGCCGACGATGCGGATGCCCAGGCCGGGGCCGGGGAACGGCTGGCGCCACACGAGCCGTTCGGGGAGGCCGAGTTCGAGTCCGACGGCGCGCACCTCGTCCTTGAAGAGCTCGCGGAGCGGTTCGACGAGTTCGAACTCGAGGTCGTCCGGGAGACCGCCGACGTTGTGGTGGCTCTTGATGGTGTGCGAACCGGGGCCGCCGCCGGATTCGATGACGTCGGAGTAGAGCGTGCCCTGCACGAGGAACTTGGCGTCGCCGAGCTTGGCGGCTTCCTCCTCGAACACGCGGATGAACTCGCCGCCGATGATCTTGCGCTTCGTCTCCGGCTCGGTCTGGCCGGCGAGGCGCGAGAGGAAGCGATCCTCGGCGTCGACGGCGACCAGCGGGATGTGGAACTGGTCGCGGAAGGCCTCGATGACCTGGTCGCCCTCGCCCTTGCGCATGAGGCCGTGATCGACGAACACGCACGTGAGCTGGTCGCCGATGGCCTTGTGCACGAGCACGGCGGCCACGGAGGAGTCGACGCCGCCGGAGAGGCCGCAGATCACCTTCTTGTCGCCGACCTGCTCGCGGATGCGGCGCACCTGCTCGTCGACGATGTTGGCCGCCGACCAGGTGAGCGACAGCTGGCAGATGTCCTGGAGGAAGCGGCGGAGCACCTCTTGGCCGTGCGGCGTGTGCACGACCTCGGGGTGGTACTGGATGCCGTAGATGCCGCGGTCGGGGTTCTCGAGCGCGGCAACGGGCGACTGGGTCGACGAGGCGAGCGCGGTGAAGCCGGGCGGCGCCTCGTAGACGGTGTCGCGGTGGCTCATCCAGACCGGCTGCTCGGCCGGCAGGCCGGCGAGCAGGCGGCCCGGCACCTGGACGGTGAGGTCGCTGCGGCCGTACTCGCCGACGTCGGCGGATTCGACGCGGCCACCGAGGGCATGCGCGAGGAGCTGCATGCCGTAACAAATGCCCAGCACGGGCACTCCGAGCTCGAGCAAACGCTCGTCGAGCTCGGGCGCACCGGGCGCATAGACCGACGCAGGCCCGCCGGAGAGGATGATCGCCTGAGGCGGGTTGCTCCCGATCTGATCGATGCCGACGTGTGCCGGGATCAGCTCGCTGTAGACGCCGAGCTCGCGGACGCGCCGCGCGATCAGCTGGGAGTACTGCCCACCGAAGTCGAGGACGACGACCCGCTCGTGGCTCCCGGTGGCGGGAGCCTCGGCGGCACCTGCGTGGTCCGTCATCTACTTGCTGCCGCCGCGAGCGCCCATGCCGATGCCCTGCGTCGACTGGAGGAGCTTGCCCTCGGTCTGCAGCGACGGTGCGACCATCACCTCGGCTCGGTGGAACTCGGGGATGTCCTTGTAGCCGGTGGTGGCCATCGAGGTGCGCAGCGCGCCCATGAGGTTGAACGTGCCGTCGTTCTCGTGGGCCGGGCCCGTGAGGATCTCCGAGAGCGTGCCGTTCTGGATGGTCTGCACGCGAGCGCCACGGGGAAGATCCGGGTGGAACGTGGCCATGCCCCAGTGGAAGCCGCGGCCGGGCGCCTCGTGGGCGCGGGCCAGCGGCGAGCCGATCATCACGGCGTCGGCGCCGCAGGCGAAGGCCTTGGAGATGTCGCCACCGGTGCGCATGCCGCCGTCGGCGATCACCTGCACGTAGTCGCCGGTCTCGAGCATGTGCTGGAGGCGGGCGGCGGCGACGTCGGCGATGGCCGTGGCCTGCGGGACGCCGAGGCCGAGCACACCACGCGTGGTGCACGCGGCGCCCGGGCCGACACCGACGAGCACGCCGGCGGCGCCGGTGCGCATGAGGTGGAGGCCGGCGTGGTAGCTGGCACAGCCGCCGACGATGACGGGGATGCCGACCTCGCGGATGAACTGCTTGAGGTTGAGCGGCGGACGCGACTCGTCTTCCGAGACGTGCTCGGCGGAGACGACGGTGCCCTGGATCACGAGGATGTCGAGACCGGCCTCGAGGGCGGCCTCGTAGTGGGCGGCGACGCGCTGCGGCGTGAGCGAGGCGGCGACGACGACGCCCTGATCCTTGATCTCCTTGATCCGCTGCGGGATCAGGTGCGGCTTGATGGGCTCCTGGTAAATGCGCTGCATCTCCCGGGTGGCCTCGTCCTTCGGGAGCTTGCTGATGCGCTCGAGCTGCTCCTCGGCGTCGTCGTAGCGCGTGAAGACGCCCTCGAGATTGAGGACGGCGAGGCCGCCGAGCTTGCCGATGATGCCGGCCGTCGTGGGCGAGACGACGCCGTCCATCGCCGAAGCGAGCAGGGGCAGTTCGAAGCGGTAGTCGCCGACCTTCCAGGAGATGTCGACGTCATCGGGGTCGCGCGTGCGTCGGGAAGGGACGATCGCGATGTCGTCGAAACCGTAGGCGCGTCGAGCCTTCTTGCCTCGACCGATCTCAATCTCCATGGTGGTGCAGCCTCTGGGTGGTCGAACGCCCCTGAGGGAAAAGGGGGCGGCAGTGGACGAACGCCACGCTGCGGACCGCCATCTGAGAGCGGTGGGGCCCGAAGCGGAGCAAGGACTCTAGCAACGGTCGCGGGCGCCTTATCCGCCGTTCGCGCCTGCCCGCGACGTGCAGGAAGAACGCAGAATTCAGGCGGCGGCGACGTCAGGCTCGAGCTGCATGAGCTCGACCATGTCGGAGAGGCGCGCGACCTCATCCGGATCGACGACGCCCGCGCCGAGGCGCTGGGTGGAATCGGCGCCGCAGGCGACGGCGTACCGCAGGGCGTCGGCGTCGCTGCGGCCCTGGTAACGGGCGGCGAGGAAGCCGGCGAGGAATGCGTCGCCGGAGCCGATCGGCGCAAGCGCCTCGCGGTGCGGAATGCGCGCGCGGGTGATGCCGATGCCGTTGCCCTCGCGCAGCGCGGCGGCGCAGCCGTCCGGCAGCGTGATGAGCGCTTCCTGCGGGCCGAGGCCGCGGAGCGCGCCGAGCGCATCGATCAGCTCGACGTCGGCGTCGCCCGAGAACTCGTAGCCCACGAGCTCCTCGGCCTCGCGGCGGTTCGGGGAGACGATCGTCGGTCCTGAGCGTGCTGCGTGTTGGAGCACCTCGCCGTCGGCGTCGACGGCCACCGTGACGCCGGTCTGGCGGAGGTCACGGATGAGATCGCCGTAGAGGGTGGCGTCGACCGCACGCGGCAACGAGCCGGCGAAGATCACCATCGCGGCGCCGGATGCGAGGTAGAGGAGCTTCTCGCGGAAGAGCTCGACCTCCTGCTCGCTCACCTGCGGGCCGCGCTCGTTGATCTCGGTCTGGATCCCGTTCGTCGGATCGAGCAGCGCGGTGTTGGTGCGCGACTCCTCGCGGATGCGAACGAAGTCGGAGAGCACCTGCTCAGCCGTGAGCGCCTCGACGATGCGTGTGCCGGTAGGGCCGCCCTGGAACCCGGTGGCGATCACGGGGATGCCGAGGCGCTTGAGCGTGCGGGCGACGTTGACGCCCTTGCCGCCCGGCAGCGTGCCCTGCTCGACCGTGCGATGACGGCGACCGGGCTGGAAGTTCGGGACGATCAGCGTCTTGTCGATCGCCGCGTTGAGAGTGACCGTGATGATCATGGCGCGGTGGTTCGCTCGGCCGGCTCGGCCGGTGGGCTCCCCTGGGTGGCGGTCCGCGGGGCAGGCGTGCGCGTGTTCCGGGCGCGGACCAGGATGAGCGTACCGCTCAGGATGAGCAGGAGGGCGACGAGGCCACCCTGCCAGTGGTCACCGATCCCGCTGACGATCGCCGCTGGCAGGCTCTGCTTCTCGACGGCCGCGGCGGTGACGAGCGGCACCGTGCCGACGAGCTTGCCGCCGACGAGCACGCGTGCCGAGCCGGCCTTCGTGCCGGCGGCAACCGGTGCTTGGAGCAGCTTCGGCACCCCGACCGGCTCAAGCGTGATCTTCTCGCCGCGCGGCACCACGCGCGTGAGGCTTTGCTCGGCGACGAGCTCGACGCTGTCGACCTTGCCGCCGTCGACGCCGATCCGCTGCACCTGCGCGCGCTCGCGGATCACCTGCTTGCGCTGGAACAGACCGCTCGCCCAGCGCAGGAGCTTGATGGTGTCGGCATCGCGCGCGGCCTCGGACGGGTCGCCGAGGACGGCTGAGACAACGCTCACGCCGCCGCGGGTGGCCGAGCCGACGAGCGCGTAGCCCGAGCGGTTGGTGTGGCCGGTCTTCATGCCGTTGATCTGGCCACCGCCGGGGAGCTTCACCCCGAGCGTGGTGTTGCGGTTCGTGATGGTGCGGGCCATGTCGCCGCTGGTGAGCGTGATCGAGCGGCGCCGCACGGTCTGGCGCAGGAACGGGTTGTCGAAGGCGAGCGCGCCCATGCGCGCGAGATCGAGTGCGCTCGTGTGGTGGGCGCTCGAGTCCAGGCCGACGGGATTCGTGAACCGCGTGTGGGTGAGTCCTTCTTCCTTCGCCCGCTGGTTCATGAGCGAGACGAACCGGCTCACGCTCCCGCCCGTGCGCTGGGCGACCGTCTGCGCGGCGTCGTTGGCCGAAGGGAGCATCATCGCCCGGACGAGGTCGGCGAGCGTCATGCGTTCGCCCGCGTGCAGACCGAGGCGCGTCTCCGCCGCGGTGGGCCGGTAGTTGGCGGCCGTGAGCACGGAGTCGAGCGGACGGCGGTCGAGGGCGACGAGCGCCGTCATGAGCTTTGTCGTCGACGCCATCCCCCGCTCTTGCTGGGCGTTCTTGGTGTAGACGACGGTGCCGGTGCTCGTCTCGATCACGGCGGCCGCCGGGGCGGTGATGGACGGCGGCGCCGCGGTGGCGGTGCCGGGACCGACCGCGAGCGCGCCGACCAGTGCCGCGCCGGTAAGGGCGCGGCTGGCGAGGCGCCGGCTCATCCCGCGACCTGCAGGCAAGCGCGTCGCAGCTCGTCGGCCGCTGCGGCAGCCGCAGCTTCGGGCGTGCCGCCCGATTGCTCGTGGGCGCGGACGAGCGCGCGGGAGACCGTAACGAGCCCGGCACCAAGCCCTGGTTCGAACGCGGCGGAGAGCGCCTCGACCGTGCCGCCCTGAGCGCCGACGCCAGGCAGCAGGAACGGGGCCCGGGGCATGGCGGCGCGGAGATCGGCCAGGCGCTCCGGGGCGGTGGCGCCGCAGACGGCGCCGGCGTCGGCGAGCGCGCCCTTGCCGTCGTCGAGGCCGGCGACGTGGCTGGCGACGCGCCTCCAGAGCGGCTCGCCGGTCGCGAGCTGTTGCTCCTCGAAGTCGGCGGCGCCGGGGTTCGAGGTGCGGACGAGCACGAAGATGCCGCCGCCGGCCCGTCGCGCACCCTCGAGGAACGGCGCAATCGCGTCGGACCCCATGTAGGGGTTGACCGTGATCGCGTCGGCGCCGAGGCCGGGGGCGTGGCCCCAGGGCGTGTCGTGACCATCGAAGAGCGAGGCGGCGTAGGCCGCAGCGGTGACATCGATGTCGCCGCGCTTGCCGTCGGCAATCACCAGGAGTCCGTTCGCGCGGGCCAGCGCCGCGACACGGTGGAGCGTCTCCCATCCGGGCGGGCCGAGCCGCTCGAAACACGCGAGCTGCAGCTTGACGGCGACGCAGTGCTCGGCCGTGGCCGTGATCACGCGCCGGCAGTGCTCCTGCACCGCCGCGGCCGCGTGCTCTCCGGGCGTCGCACCGGGCACGGCACCAACCGGCTCCGTGCCGGGCCACAGGCGGGCGGGATCAGGGTCGAGGCCGAGCACCAGCGGAGTGCCGCGCCGGGCCGTGGCTTCGGCGAGGCGGTCGCCGAACGGCTGGGCTGCGACGGGGGCGGACATCGATCGGCGATGCTAGACGACGGGCCGCCCGACACTCGCCACGTCGAGCCACCCGGCTCCGCCGGTCACGGCCGCGCGACACGGCCGAGCGAGGCCACCCGACACGGCCGCCGTCCGATCGGCGACCATGACCATGCGGCGCCCGCGCGCCCGCCCCTTCCCATGACGCTCGAACGCCTCGCCTGGTCCGCCACGATCTTCGTCTTCCTCGTGACGACGGCGATCTTCGTGCACAACGGCTTCAACGGCTATGGGCTGCTCTCGGCGCTCCTTGCGCTCTCGGCCTCCGTGAACCTCTTCACGGGCCCGGGCGACGACGAGTAGGGCGCCGGAACCCACCCGGCCAGCTGGCTCGTCAGGCGCCGAGACGCTCGGCCAGCGCCCGGGCTGCCCGGCCGCGATGGCTGATCGCGCCCTTCTCCTCGGGCGAGAGCTCGGCCATCGTGCGTCCCTGCGGGTCGCCGTCGGCCAGGAACACAGGGTCGTAGCCGAAGCCGCCCGTGCCGTGGCGTCCGGCCGCCATCCGACCGGAGCAGCGCCCCTCGACCGTGAACTCCTCGCCACCCGGCACCACGACGGCGATCACGCACACGTACGAGATCACCGAGCCGACGGGCACCTCCCGGATGAGCTTCTCGAGGTTCTGCTCGTCGGTCGCGTCCTCGCCGGCGTAGCGCGCGGAGCGCACCCCCGGCCGACCGCCCAGCGCATCGGCGCAGAGCCCCGAGTCGTCGGCGATCACTGCGACCCCGAGCGCCTCGGCCGCCGCACGCGCCTTGATCAGCGCGTTGCCGGCGAAGTCCTTGGCGATCTCCGGCGGCAGGACGACCTCGTCCGGGAGCCCCCGGAGCGTGTGGCCTGGGAGGAGCGCCGCGAGCTCCGAGACCTTGTGGGCGTTGCGTGTGGCGAGGACGAACTCCATCGCGCGGCATCCTCGCACGCGCCCGACGGGAAGCCAGGTCCAAGCCGCGCGACCTCACGCACCGAAACCCCTCAGCGCTCCCCACCGCCAGCCTTGTCGATCGATTTGCCGATCTGCGTCACCACCTTCTCGCCGATCTCCTTCTTGCCGCCGAGCGTTCCCGCGGCCGCGACCACGGCCGCAAGGACGGTCGCCATGAGCAGCAGCAGGCCGACGTACTCGACCGTGCCCTGCCCGAGGTCACTCGCGAGCGCGCGGCTGGCCGCACGCGCCCGGGCAAGCCGGCCGCGGCGGACGGGCACGAGGAGCTCGCCAACCCGCTCGTCGCCGGGATCCGGGGCCGGGGCGGGGGGAGCGGTCGGGCCGGGCTGAAGTGTCTGCATGGGGTGCTCCTCGTCGGGCATCGGTGTCTCCCAGCACCCTCACAAGCGAGGTGTCACGGCAGGCCACCACTCCGCGACGTTTCACGCGCGAGATCGCAACGGAACTGCGCACGCGGGGCCGCCCCGCCGCGGACGAGCGCATACTGCGGCAGGCGTGCGGGCTCTGATCGTCAGCAACATGTGGCCGACGGCCGAGCGGCCGGCGCTCGGAACCTTCGTCCGCGACCAGGTTGAGGCGCTCCGCCGGCGCGGCGACGTGGAGCTCGAGCTGGCGACGTTTCCGCCCGGCGGCATCAACTACCTGCGCGCGGTCCCCGCACTGCGGCGGCTCGGCCGGTTCGACGTGGTGCACGCGCATTTCGGTCTCACCGCCCTCCCGGCGCTGGCGTCCCGTGGTGAGATCCACGGCGTCACGCTCCACGGGACCGATCTCATCAGCCCTCGCTCGCGGCGCGTCACCACCGCGCTGCTCCCGCGCTACGACGTCGTCGGCGTCCCTTCCGAGCACGCGATCGGCCTCCTCCCCCACGCGCAGCGCGTGCGCGCGCAGGTGCTCCCGTGCGGGATCGACATGGCACAGTTCACGCCGCTCACGCGGGCGGAGGCCCGCACGGCGCTGGGGCTCGATCCGTCGTCGCCGTTCGCGCTGTTCCCCTACGACCCGACCCGACCGAACAAGCGCCACGATCTCGCTGCGGCTGCGAGCCGTGGGCACCACCTCGTCGCGCTCGGGCACGAACCACGCGAGCGGATGCACCTCTGGCTCAACGCCGCGAGCGTCGTGCTCTGCCCGTCGACCTGGGAGACCTTCGGCATGGCGGCCGCGGAGGCCGCCGCCTGCGGCACGCCCGTGATCGCGACGCCGACCGGCGCGCACCGCGAGGTGCTCGACCCGCTCCCGTGGTGCACCTGCGAGGCGTTCGATCTCGAGGTGTGGCGGCGGGCCGTCGACGAGGCGATCGCCGCGGATGCACAGCACGACGGGGGCCGGGAGCATGTGGGCCGCTGGTCGTCGGACGCGATGGCCGCGCGGCTCGTCGACGCATGGCGCGGTGCGACCGAGGCCCACCGCCAGAGCCAGGGGTAGACTCCGCGCCGGGCGCCACCACGCCCTGCTCACGCACCATGGCCCGCGATCGCAGTCCCCTCTCCCAGCGCCTCAAGTCACTGGCGCAGCGCGCCGGCCGGCCCGGCGAGGAGGACGAGTTCGCGACGGCGTCCGGCGCGTCGACGGCGTCAGGCCCAGAGGACGAACAACCCACCGGCGAAGTGCCCGTCGTCGCGGAGCAGCCGACCGATGAGCAGCCCGCGCTCACGCTCCCGCCCGAGCCGGTGGCACCGATCGCTCCCGCGTCGGAGTCGCCGGCCGACCAGCCGACCCTGATCACGAACGCCGTGCCGGCTCCGGAGCCCGACGGCCCAACGATGTCGCCGCCGGTCCTGCCGCCGCGCGAGGAGCCGGCGTCCCCCGAGCTCGTGCCGTCGCCAGATCCGGCCCCCGCGGCCGACGCCGGGCCCGCCGACGCCGAGCTGGAGTCCGACGAGCCGTTCTCCGGCGGCACGGTCTGGCCCCAGTCGTCCCCTACGCCGCGCTTCGAACCGGCCGAGGCCGACGAGCCGAAGGCCGACGCCCCCACCTTCCCCGAGTCTTCGCCCGAGCCTGAGGCCACGGACCTCGACGCTGCTACCCACGACGAGGCCCCGACGACGAACGCGGCGGCGCTCGCCGTCGAGATCCCTTCCGAGCCGGCCGCCAAGCCGGATCCGACCGCGGGCGCCGCGCTCGCGCCGCCCCCCGACGGCGCCAAGGCCAAGCGCGCGGGTGGCCTCCTGGGCCGACTGCGCCCGGCCCGCGACACGCCGACGGGTGCACCGCAGCCGGAGGCGGCAGCCCCGTCGGCGCCTGCCGCCACACGGCCCACGCACGAGTCGGATCCGCGCCCCGCGATCCTGCCGCCCAGCCCTGAGCCGCCTGAGAAACCCACGTTCGGCGAGCGCGCGGCGCTGCGCCGCCGTGCGAAGTCGCTGCGTGCGCGGCGCGACGCCGGCCTGCTCGAGCTCGGTGCCATCGTCCTCGACCAACGGCGGTTCGGCGATCCGACCGGCGGCTCGCTGATGCGCCGCCGCACCGACGAGCTCGCCGACATCGACAGCGAGCTGGCCGCGATCGAGCAGGTGCTCGACGACGACGGTCCGGCGGAGACGGTCGCCCAGCTGGGCGTCGTCCGCTGCCTCACCTGTACGGCGCTGCTCGGTCCGCGTGACCGATTCTGCGTCCAGTGCGGCGCACCTCGCCCCGAGGACGCCGCGCCCACCAGCAACTCGTGACGTCGGCCGCGATCACGCAGGCCGACCTGTGCGTGGTCGGCGCCGGTGCCGCGGGCCTCTACTGCGCACTGCAGGCCGCGGGCCGCGGCGCCCGTGTGGCGCTCGTGTCCGCCACCCCGCTCGCGCAGACCGCGAGCTACTGGGCCCAAGGCGGCGTCGCCGCGGCACTCGCGCTCGACGACTCCCCAGACGCCCACCTTGCCGACACCGAGCGCGCCGGCCGCGGCCTCGTGCGCCGCTCGGCCGCCGAGGTGCTCGTGGCGGAGGCCCCGACCCACGTCGCCCGTCTCCAGGCCTTCGGCGTGCGGTTCGACGCCGACCGCCAAGGACGCATGGCGCTCGGGCTCGAGGGCGGTCACACGCAGCGACGCGTGGTGCATGCTGGCGGCAGCGCCACCGGCCGCCGCATCGTCCGCCAGCTCTCCGCGCTGGCCGCCGAGCATGAGCGCATCACGGTGCTCGAGGGTCGTCGCGCGGCCTCCATCTGGACCGAGGACGGCCGCGCGATCGGCGTCCTGCTCGAAGATGGCGACGCCGTGCTCGCGCGCGCGACCGTGATGGCCACCGGCGGCGCCGCCGCACTCTGGCGCCGCACCACGAATCCGCCGGGCTCGCAGGGCATCGGCATGATGCTCGCCGCGCAGGCCGGCGCCGAGCTCGCCGACCTCGAGTTCCTCCAGTTCCACCCCACTGCGCTCATCGGCGTGAAGGGCCGCGAGGGCTTCCTCGTCACCGAAGCCATCCGAGGCGAGGGCGCGAAGCTCTACGGCCCGGACGGCGAGCGATTCGTCGAGGAACTGGCCCCGCGCGACGAGGTGGCCCGCGCCATCACGCTCCTCCTCGAGAAGACGGGCGCGACGCACGTCTCACTCGACATGCGCATGGTGGAGCCGACGCAGTTCCCCAACGTCGTCTCCGCGCTCCGCGACGCCGGGATCGAGCCGACCAAGGATCTCGTCCCGGTCGCCCCGGCCTCTCACTACATGATGGGCGGAGTCGTGGTCGACCTCTACGGCCGCAGCACGGTCGACGGCCTCTTCGCCGTCGGCGAGACCTCCAACACCGGCCTGCACGGCGCGAACCGCCTCGCGTCGAACTCGCTCAGCGAATGCCTCGTCTGGGGCTCGCGCGCCGCCGACGCCGCACTCGACCTCCCGGCGCTCGCCGGCGATCCCGCTCGCCGTCCCGGGCCCGCCCAGGAGCTGCCGATCCCGACCCGCGAGATCCGCGACGAGATCTGGCGCTGTGCCGGCGTGCTCCGCGACCCGGCCCTGCTCGGCGAGCTGCTCGAGGCGCCGCTTCCCATGGCGCGCTGGATCGCCGCCTGCGCATTGGCGCGCACGGAGAGCCGCGGCGCCCACCAGCGCCGCGACCACCCCGAGCAGGACCCGTCGCTGGACGGCCTCCACACGGTGGTCGATCCGGCGACCGGCACCGCCCGGTTCGAGGCCTGGGATTAGCGCGCGCCACGACCTCGGCGTACCGGGGTTGCTGGGCGCGCACGGTCCGTAACATTCGATGGGCGGTGTCTTAACACGGCTCTAACGTGGCCGCCACGCCGCACACACGCCCGAGGCAGAGCATGGGCGGTGCCCGAAAGGACACCATGCACCAACTCAGCCGCGCCATCTACCGTGAACTCGCCCCGCTCATCCGCGAGGACGACCCTGCCCGTGCAGCTGCTGCACAGCAGGCCGTGCTCAGCGCATGCGAGGCCGCGACGGACCGGCTGGTCACGGACCGCTACTACTTCAAGAACCCCTCACGGTGGCTCTTCCACGAGGTGCGCGCGTACTTCCCGATCGATCACCAGGCCCAGGCCTTCCAGACGATCCGGGCTTACCTCCGCGCGATCATCCGCTGGATCGACGAGAACCCCGAGGCCGCGACCGCCGGCCGCCACGTGCAATGCCGCGCATTCACGCGCCGGGGCGCACCGTGCCAACGACCTGGTCTTCCGCGCAACGGGTACTGCCCGTCGCACCAGCATCTCGCGGAGACCGACGAACTCGCAGCGATCGCGGCGTAACGCGCAGCAGATCGCACGCCCCGGGACTGGGACCCCGGGCAAGCGGGACGACAACGGCGAAACGGCCGGAGCATCCTTGGGTGGGAGTGCTCCGGCCGGCCGTGTTTTACGACGCAGAGGGCCAGACCGGGAGGTCTGGCCCTCTGTCGTTCCTGGCGCCGGGACGCCGTGTCGCCGGACACGCACGGGCAACTCGGACGACCGTCCAGACAACGTCCCTTCTGTGACCGTCGTCCGCTCCGATCCCCTTGGAAAGTTGTGACCGACTCGTTAGTGTCGAAGGCCTGCTGCGCCCGCTCTCTGCGCGCAGCTTCCGCACCTCCATATCCCCCGCTCTTTCTATGCCGATTGCTTTCAAGGAATGGGCGGTCACCGTCCGCGCGCTCGCTGAGGGCGAGCAGCTGCTCACCCTCCGTAAGGGGGGCGCCAATGCTGGCGGAGACGACCGCTTCAAGCTCGACCATTCCAAGTTCTTCCTCTACCCGAGTTTCGATCACCAGCGTGCTGATCTCGTTCGCGAGTCGCACCAGCCGGAGCTCCGCCGCGCCCTCGAGGAGGGTGTCTGGCCCGACGGTGAGCCGTCGGATCAGCACGTCCTCCACGGTGGCATCGTGCAGCCGGAGCGCGTGCGCATCCGTGCCTGGGCCGAGGTGACCGCCAGCTTCACGATCAGCGACCCGCGCATCGTCGATGCCCTGTCGCCGTTCTACGTGTGGACGCCCGCCTACGCGACTCGCCGCCTCCAGTGGAAGCCGCGTGAGCCCCTCCACGTCCTCCTGCTCCGCGCCTACCGGATCCCGCGTCCGGTGACCGTGCGCGTCAAGGACGAGTTCGGCACCCGCTCGTGGCTTGAGATCCAGCGCGACCTCCCGTTCGAGGGCACTCCGGTGCTCTGCGACGACGAGTTCGAGCGTGCCGCCAGCGAGATCGAGGCCGTCTGCCGCGGCGCTTCGGTTCCGGCACTCGCGTAACCACGCATCACGCCTTGCGATCGGGGCCGCTCCGCTGTTGCGGGGCGGCCCCGCTTGCGTTCTGAGACCGTTCACTGCACTTGGGTACCTGGACCGAATCGACCTCCAACCTCTTCCGCGTCCGATTCGATGACGATTCGCGCACGGAGGTCGAGGAGCTCGTCCACGTCCTGGAGACCGTCGCCGCGCGCCTTGAGGCCCACGGGCTGGTGCTCCCGCCCCACCCCACCGTCGTCGTCCACCCGACGGCCTTCTCCCTGGCACTCGCGCAGCCCGCGTACGTCGCCGCGCTGGCGCTCACCGAGACCCACGGCCGCAAGTACATGGCCTCGTGGGCGTCGGGGTCGACGCTCCACCTCATCGCGCCCGACCGCCTGGCGCGCGGTACCGAGGGCCACATCAGCCTGCGCGATGCGATGGACCGTGCCCCCGCGGCTGGCCTCGCGCACCTCGCGATCGGTCACGCGAACCCGGCGCTGAGCCTCCAGAAGGCGCTGCGGCGCCGCGACTGGTTCTGGCTCGCGTGGGGCGCCGGGCAGACGCTGGTGGGCCAGGTGCCGATGCTCGCGTCGGTGATCGCGCTGCGCCGCAAGGAGCGCCGCGCGATCCACCTGCCGCCGCCGATGCGCGACGCGGTGGTGATGGGCGGCTCGCTCGTCGAGTTGGTCCTCCGCGATCGCGGACTCACGGCGCTCGTGCACCTGCTGCGCGATCCTCTGCCGCCGTCGGCCGACGGCTGGATCGGTCGGGCGCTGCCGGGCCTCGGGAGCACGGAGCGCGACGTGCGCTGGCGCATGCTCCTCGACGACCTCGATCGCGCTCGGGCTGTGGTGCTCCAGGAGGCGACGGCGAAGGCCGCCGCCGAGGCTGAGGCCCGCCGCGCCGAGGAGCAGCGTATGGCGCAGGCGATGGCCGAGGTGCGCGCTGCCCAGGAGGAGGCTCAGCGCGCGGCCGAGGAGGCCGAGCTCGATGCCGCGGCCGAGCGAGCCGCGGCACGCTCGGCGCGGCGCCGTCGCGAGCGCGGCGGCGACTGACCGGCGCCGTTCGGGCCGCGGCCGGCCCCTCCGAGCTACCGCTCGTCGTCAGCCGGGTCGACGTCGGCGGCGTTCGCCTCGTCGATCACCGGCTGGATCACGGCGCGAGCGTCGAGCTCGAGATGCTCGGGCACGAGAACGTCGCGAGGGCCCGCGGCGAGCATGTCGGGCACGTCGAAGCCGGCCGTGCGCTGCGTGCGCGCGGGGATCTGCGCCTCGTGGAGCAGCGACATCAGCAGCTCCATCTCGGGCTGGTGCCGGGCGACGGCGACGCGCACCATCTTGGGGCCCGGCTCCCCGATCAGCTTCCGCAACCAGCCCATGTGGGCAGCGTAGACGAGCCGATGGACCCCGACCGACGCTCGAGGTCCGAAGCGTGCTCAGCCGGCGATAGCGACGGGCACGTCGGTGACTTCGCCGCCGTCGATGAGGTAGCTGCGCACCTCGGGCACGTCGGTGGCGGTGCCGACGATCAGCCATTCGATGCCGGGCCAGCCGGCGGCGAAGTTGATGTCGGTCTGCGAGGGGTAGGGCGCGCTGCGGGTGTGCGAGTGGTAGATGGCTCCGAGCTCCTCCCCCTCGTCTTCGATCGAGTCGATGAGCTGGAGCAGCGCCTTGCCGCTGATCTCGAAGCGCAGCGGGCTGTGGGCCTCGTTCTCGGCCGGCAGCACGCGGGTGACGACGCCCTCTTTCACCGCGATCAGGCCGCAGCACTCGTTCGGCGCATCACGAAGGGCGTGCTCGGTGATCAGCTCGAGCTGCTCGGCGGAGATCTCCATGGCCCCAGCCTAGTGTTGGCGGCCTTCCAGCCGCCTCCCGCTAGGAGCGCGGGAGTTGCGAATCGTGCGGATGATTCGCGATCTGATGGGTCGGCTCGTCGTCGTCCTTCCCGGTGATCGCGTCCTTGAACTCGCGGATGCCCTTGCCGACGGAGCGGCCGGCCTCGGGGAGGCGCTTGGGGCCGAGCACGAGGAGCGCGATGACGAGGATGACGATGAGTTCGCCGGGACCGAGGTTAGGCATGGCCTACCACCAGACTGTGGAGTCGAGGTTTGCGACCTCGTCGACCGGCAGCGTGTAGACGCCGGAGGAGAGGTATTTCCAGCCGTCATCGCAGACGATGAAGACGACGTTGCCTTCATCCATCTCACTCGCGATGCGGACGGCGATGCGGGCGATGGCGCCCGACGACACCCCGGCGAAGATGCTCTCCTCGTCGAGGAGCTTGCGGGTCCAGACGACGGCGTCACGGTTGGTGACGAAGATCTTCCGGTCGAGCAGGGAGAGGTCGATGATCGGCGGGATGTAGCCGTCGTCGAGGCTGCGCAGGCCCTGGACGGGCTCGCCCTGCATCGGCTCGGCGGCGACGATCGTGACGCGATCGCCGAGCTCTTCCTTGAAGCGGCGGGCGTGGCCCATCAGGGTGCCGCCGGTGCCGAGGCCAGCGACGAACGCGTCGACCTGACCGTCGAGCTCGTCGAGGATCTCGAGGGCGGTGCCGTTGTAGTGGGCGTTCGGGTTCGCCGGGTTGCCGTACTGGTACGGCATGTAATAGCTGTCGTCGCCGGCGGCCATCTCCTCGGCCATGGCGACGGCGCCGTTGCTGCCAAGGTTGCCGGGCGAGTAGACGATCTCTGCGCCGTACATCTTCAGGAGCTGCGTGCGCTCCTGGGTGACGTTGTCGGGCATGACGACCTTGAGCTTGTAGCCCTTGCGCTTGGCGATCATGGCCAGTGCGATGCCGGTGTTGCCGCTGGTGGGCTCGAGGATGGTGACGCCGGGGCGGATCGCGCCCTTCTCCTCGGCGTCCTCGATGAGGGCGCGCGCGACGCGGTCCTTGATGGACCCGGTCGGGTTGAACGACTCCATCTTCGCCCAGATCCGCACGCCCGGCTTGGGCGAGAGGCGCTTGAGCTCGATCAGCGGCGTGTTGCCGATCGCGGCGACGACGTCGGAATACCGACCACCGCACGGCTTGTTCTGCAGCGGAGGAACGCTCATTGCGACTGGAAGTCTAGCGCTCGGAATGCCCCGTCCAGCCACCGTGCAGCTGAGAGTTCACCGGGGTGTCAGAACAGGTCGGGTCAGCCAACGCAAAGCGCCCGCCGGCCGGTGGGCCGACGGGCGCTCGAGAAGCGTTGGTTCTCGCCAGGCCGGAGGCCTAGCGGCCTCCTGCCATCGCCGGCAGGATGACGAGCTCGTCGCGCTCGGTGACGCCGGTGTCGAGGCCGTCGAGCACGCGGACGTCCTCATCGTTGAGGTAGACGTTGACGAAGCGGTTGAGCTCGCCGTCGGCGCTGAAGATCTGCGCCTGCGTGTCCGGGTGGGCCTCGACGAGGTTGCGGAGGACCTCGCCGACGGACGTGCCGTCGGCGCTGACCTCGCGCTCACCGCCGACGGAGGCGCGCAGGACCGGAGGGATACGGATGGTGGCCATGGGTGCGAATGGTCTCCTGGAGGGTGGGCTGACTGCGTGCCGGGCTAGCCGGCCGCGGCGCAGAAGGCCTCGTAGTCGGGGAAGACGCCCATCTCTTCGTCGGTGATGCTGCCCGGCTCGCGGGAGCAGATCGGGCAGTGCGGGTCGCGGCGGACCTTCAGCTCGGTGAAGCTCGCAGAGAGGGCTTCGTAGAGCAGGAGGCGACCGATGAGCGGCTCGCCCTGGCCGATGATGAGCTTGATGACCTCGGTGGCCTGCAGGAGGCCGACGGTGCCCGGGAGGACACCGAGGACGCCGTTGGCGCCGCACGAGGGGGCGAGCTCGGCCGGCGGCGGGACCGGGTAGAGGCAGCGGTAGCAGGGACCGTCGTACGGGGCGAAGACGCTGATCTGGCCGTCGAAGCCGAGGATCGAGGCGCTCACGACCGGAATCTGCAGGCGGACGGTGGCGTCGTTGAGCAGGTAGCGCGTCGGGAAGTTGTCGACGCCGTCGACGATGACGTCGTAGCCCGAGATGATGTCCATGATGTTGGTGGCATCAAGGCGCGTCTCGTAGAGCTTGACGTCGACGTCGGGGTTGAGGTCGTTGATGGCGGCCTTCGCCGACTCGACCTTGCTGACGCCCACGGTCGAGCTCTTGTGGATCACCTGGCGCTGCAGGTTGGAGACGTCGACCACGTCGTCGTCGACGATCCCAAGGGTGCCGACGCCGGCTGCGGCGAGGTAGAGGGCGATCGGCGAGCCGAGGCCGCCGGCGCCGAGGAGGAGCACCTTCGCGTCGAGCAGCTTCTGCTGACCTTCGATGCCGACCTCGTTCAGGAGGAAGTGACGCGAGTAGCGGGCGCGCTGCTCGGGCGTGAAGGTGCGCGGCACCTCGACGTCGTAGCCGCGGTCCTTCCAGAGCGTGAAGCCGCCGGTCATCGACTCGACGTCGCCGTAGCCCAGCTCCTCGAGCGTCTTCGCGGCCAGGGCCGAGCGGGAGCCGGCGGCGCAGTAGACGAGGACCTTGCGGTCGCGGTCGGGGACGAAGCCGTCGATCCGCGACTCGAGGTAGCCGCGCGGGATGTGCACGGCGCCGGGGATCTTGCCCTGAGCGACCTCGTCGTTCTCGCGCACGTCGACGACGACGACGTTGTCGTCACCGCGCAGAGCGTCGACGTCTTTCGGGTCGATCTCCTTGATCTGCGACTTGATCTGCCGAATGAATTCGGCGCCCGATGGGGCCATCTCGTCCTCCTTCGCGGACGAACACGTCAAACACCTGGGGGTTTGAAGAGGATCGTGCCCCCAGGACGATAGCGCCCCGCGTCGGAATGCCTCGTGGCGGCCCGCCGGCTCGGGGATCCGCAGCGTGCGATCAGCCGGAGGCGGCCGGTGTGTCCCGCACCGGCCGCTCCGTCTGAATCCTCGGGAGCCGCCATTGGTGGCGGCTCACCGGTGCTCGGTGGGCGTGCTTCCCGGCGGCCCATTCCGTGCGAGTTCCCCGCGGCACTGTCCCGGCGCCGGGGAGGTGGTGGTCACCGCGGAGACGATGACTTGTCGCTCGTTCAGTATCGGGATGATCGCACCGGTTTGCGATCGGGTCTGGACCCCATTCGGAACGGGCGCCACCGGGCAGGGGTGTTGTCGGGGCGCCCAGCGGCCGATGACGAGACGGAGTGGGCGAAAGCACGCCCGCGCCCTTGTGCTCAACCCCGATCCCGTGACCACCAGCTCCGTGCCGCCCGGCCAGTCGGCCGCTGGCAAGCGCATCGTGCCACGCAACTGGCGCGACGACCCGTCGATCGGCCGGCCGTCGGGCGCCTCGCTGTTCTCGCAGGTGCTTGCAGTGAACACGCTCATCATCGTCGCGACGGTGTTCACGGCGAGCGTCGCCGCGCAGATGGACATCGGCACGTCGCAGGGCATGGAGGGCTTCCTCATCGCGAGCGTCGCGATGCTCGTGACTGCGCTGGTGAACGGCCTGGTGCTGCGTCGCCGGTTCCGGCCCCTGGAACAGCTGATCGCAGCCCTCGACCACGTCGACCTCGAGCGCCCGGTGCTCGTCGCCGAGCCCGACGCCGACCCGCCCGCCGACGTGGCCCGGCTGCGCGCCGCCGTCGAGGAGATGCTCGCCCGCCTGGATCTCGAGCGGCGCCGCCGTGCCTCGGCGGTGCTCGACGCGCAGGAGGCCGAGCGTGCGCGCCTCGCACGAGACCTGCACGACGAGGTGAACCAGTCGCTCACCGGCATCATGCTGCGCCTCTCGATCATCGCGACCGACGCTGACGAGGAGACGCGTGAGCGCCTCGGCGAGGTGCGTGACCTCACCGAGCAGGCGATGCGCGAGCTGCTGCGCCTCTCCCACGACCTGAGGCCGACGGCCCTCGACGACCTCGGCCTCAGCGCCGCGCTCGAGACGCGCCTGCGCCAGCTGGAGGCCGAGACCGACCTCGAGGTCCAGCACCACATCCATGCCGACCTGCCCGAGCTCACGAGCGACCAGCAGACGGTCGTGTTCCGCGTCGCGCAGGAGGCGATCTCCAACGTCGTGCAGCACGCCGAGGCCTCGCACATGCGCCTCACGCTGGCGAAACGTGGCACCGAGGGCGTGCTCCTGCAGGTGTCCGACGATGGCCGGGGCATCCCCGCTCGCAAGGAGCCCGAGCCCGGCGAGCGTGAGCACGCGGGCCTCACGGGCATGCGCGAGCGCGCGCTGCTCGTCGACGCGCGGCTCGCGATCCGGTCGTCCTCCCGCGGCACCGTCGTGGAGCTCGCGCTGTGACCGACCCCACCCCCTTCACCTGCCCCACGACCTCCGAGGACCTGCCATGAGCGACCTGCGCATCCTGATCGCCGACGACCACGGCGTCGTCCGCAGCGGCATCCGACTGCTGCTCGAGCGCGAGCCGGGCATGACCGTGATCGGCGAGGCGATGGACGGTGCCGAGGCCGTCGAGACCGCGCTCCGCGAGAAGCCCGACCTCTGCGTGCTCGACGTGGCGATGCCGAAGCTCACCGGCATCCAGGCGACCCGCACCATCCGCCAGCACCTCCCCAACACGCTCGTGCTGATCCTCTCGATGCACGAGGACGAGCGGTACCTCTTCGAGGCCCTCAAGGCGGGCGCCTCCGGCTATGTGCTCAAGCGCGAGGCCGACAAGGTGCTCGTCGACGCCGTGCGGTCCGTTGCGGCCGGCGAGAGCTTCCTCACGAACGCCGCCGAGGCGTCGCTCGTGCGCTCCTGGCGCGACGAGCCGGGACGCCTGGCGCCCGACGAGCCGCTCACCGCGCGCGAGCAGGAGGTGCTCAAGCTCATCGCCGAAGCGCACACCAACCGCGAGATCGCCGAGGTGCTCCACCTCTCCGAGAAGACCGTCGAGAGCCACCGCGGCAACCTGCTGCGCAAGCTCGGCATGCGCGACCGCGTCGAGCTCGTGCGCTACGCGATCCGCCGCGGCCTGATCGAGGCGTAGCGACCTCCACCTCGCCGGCGCGCGGCGGGGTCATCTCAGAGCCGGGGCGCGTACCCTCTCGGTCGATGCCCGCGCGGATCCGTCTTACCGTGATCGGCTTCGGCATGCTCTTCATGGCCGTGCTGACCCTCTGGCTCGTCAGCGGCGCCCCGGGCTTGCAGCGCACGACCAACATGGACGTGACGAACGGGTTCGCCGGCTCGATCCGCCCGGAGATCCCCGTCAAGCCGATCGACGGCGTGCACGACGAGTACGGCAAGCCCCTTAGCGTGCAGCGCGGCGACGTGACCGTGGTGACGTTCCTCTACACAAGCTGCCAGGACACCTGCCCGACCACGGCGCAGCAGATCCGTGGCGCGCTCGACCGCCTCGAGCGGGCCCCGCACGTGATCGCGCTCTCGGTCGATCCGCTGAACGACACCGAGAAGTCGGCCAAGGCGTTCCTCGCGGAGCAGAGTCTGCTGGGCCGCGCCCACTTCGCGCTCGGGCCGCCGGTTGCGCTGCGCCGCGCCTGGGACTACTTCGGGGTCGCGCCGCAGACCGCCGAGTCCGATCACACGGCGCAGGTGATCCTGCTCGACCGCGAGGGCCGGCAGCGCATCGGCTTCCCGGCCGACAAGCTCACGCCCGAGGCACTCGCGCACGACGTCGAAGCGCTGCGCGCGGAGTCGTAGGCCGCGGAGAGCGCCGCTGGCGCCGCTAGAAGCGGTCGTCGGAGTCGTCGTCGAGGCGCGGGTCGCGCCACTCCTCTTCGCCGTCCCAGTCGTCGTCGGCGTGGTTGCCGGCGAGGCGCTCCTTCTTGGAGCTGCGCCAGAGGACGGCGCCGATGACGAGCATCGGCACTGCGAAGAGCGCGGATTCGTACCAGTGGCCGAGGTGTGCGACGACGAAGGTCATACGGAGCTGAGGAGCCAGAGGCCGTTGCAGGTGAACAGCACGGCCACCACCAGCATCGCACGCTGCGAGCGCGCGGCCCGCTTCCGGGGGAAGCGCTCCAGGGCACGGTCGTGCGAGAGCGTGAGGCTCATGACGTGGCCGGTGACGAGCGCGGCGACTTGCAGGTACCAGATGGCGTTCGAGCTGAGCCACGTGTAATCGATCGTCCAGCCGGCGGCGCCGAGCCAGCCGCCGTCGCCCTCGGCAAGGGTGCCGTAGGGGTTGGAGAGCAGCGGCAGGATCGCCTGGCCTTGGAACGCGAGCAGCGAGAGGTAATGACCGACGGCGTAGGCGACCGCGATCGGCACGAGCGACGGCGCGAACTCGCGCACGAGGGTCGCCGTCGCGGGCGGGCCGCCCTGTGCGCGCCCGTCCTCGCGCGCCTTCGCTGCAGCGTCGCGGGCGCGCTGGCTGATCATGCCGCGGGCCCCGGCAAAGATCAGGGCCGTGACGACGCCGATCGCCAGGAGCATGAAGATCGTGTTCACGACGGCGTTGGCCCAGGTCGCCGAGAGGAACCCGCCGGTGATGTCGTTGGCGAGATCGGCCACGGTCGTGCCCATCAGCTCGCCGCCGGAGAGCCCGTCCCACGTCGTGGTGCCGATCGCGACGATCACGATGGCCGCATCGCCCGCGACCGGGCGCTCCTTGGCCGCGCCGACGCCCGGGGCGCGGAGGTAGGCCGTGCCGCCGTCCCAGCGCAGCGGCGCGAGGCGGGCGACCCAGCCGAACCAAGCGGCGAACGGGTCGGCGTTGCGCACCCACGCCTCGGTGCCGTAGAGGCTCATGCCGACGCCGTGCACCAAGCAGAACAGCAGGATGAGCACGGCCAGCTGTGATGGATCGCCGCGGCCCGGGAAGCAGAGCTCGACCCAGGCGAAGAGGGCCAGGCCCACGGCTGCGGGCCAGCGGCCGAGCCGCTCGGGCCAGGCCAGCGCCTCGGGAAGGCGGTCGCCGGCGATGCGCCCGGCGACCCAGCCGGTGGCGCGTCCGACGGCGCGGATCGGGTTGAGCACGGCGTAGAGGTCACCGACGAGCAGCGAGAGGAACGGCACGCCAAGCCAGAGCGCGACGAAGAGCGACGTGGGCGCGAAGTTCGCGGTGTCGATCTGCACGCCGCGCAGGCCGGCAACGATCGTCAGCACCAGCAGCGCCACGCCCAGGATGCCGAACGGCACCTCGAGCCAGCGGGGCACGCGGAAGAGCCGGCGCTCGTTGGCGCGCCCGAGGCGTGGCTCGCGCCAGAGCGCACCAAGGCCGACGAACGAGGCGATCAGGACCGCGGAGGCCGCCCAGGCGAAGAGCCAGGTGGGCACCGGCAGGTCGCGGCGGCCGACGAGCCCGTGGGCATCGGCGACGCCGACGCCGAACGTCAGCGCGAGCAAGCTCGCGAGGCCCGTGAGCGCGGCGAGGGTGCGAGAGCGGGGCAGCCGGAGCACGAGCGCGCATGTTACGTGACCGTAGGGTCGCGTTCGCCGATCGCCCGGCGCACGTACGGCGCGCGTGGCCCCCGCAAACGACGAGGGGGCGGCCCGTAGGCCGCCCCCTCGCAGGAACTCAGTTCACGACGCGCGATGCGCGCGCCTCAGGTCTTACTTCTTGGCCTGGGTGCACTTGATCGTGTCCTCAGCGGTGGCCGTGGAGCCGTCGCGGAACGTGAAGGTGCCCTTGAACGTGTACTTCTTGCCGGTGCAGGTCTTCAGCTGCACGAGGCCGATCTTCTTGCCCTGGCTCTTCACGGTCTTGGCCGCGAAGTTGAGCTTGAACGAGTCGATCTGCTGGTAGGCGTCCGGGATCGGCATCTGGAGCGTGTCCGGGACCTTGAATCCGAACGAGTACGCCCCGCCCTTCGTCGTGACCGCGCCGGTGAGCGGCTCGTCGATCACGGCCGGCTGGCTGAACTGCGTGCGGATGAACAGGTTCGCGCCCGCACCGATGAAGGCAGTGAGCTTGCCCTGAGCGACGTAGTCGACGCCGTCAACACGCGCGGCGGCCGTACCGGTGCCCACCTGGCTCGTCGGAGCCGAGTCGGCGCACGTGGTCGCTTCCTTACAGGTCGGGAACTTCTTGTAGTTGAGCAGGATGCCCTTCGGCAGGTCGATCTTTGCCGAGGTGATCGTGTTCTTGGAGCCGTCGGCGTTCTTCGTGACGGTGCCGGTGTCGATCGTGATGCCGACGGTGGTCGGCGTCTTCTTGCTCGCCTTGGTCTTGGTGAGCTTGACCTTCAGGTACTGCTCGGGCGCGGCCTGGGCGGCCGGGGCGGCGGCGATCGCTGCCGCCATGGCTGCGGTCGTGATGAGCGCGAGCTTCTTCATTGAAATCCTCCGTGGGGTCTCCCGCCGTGTGCACCAGGGGCATGCACAGGCTTGGTGACTTCTATCACAGTGCAGGGAAACCCTTGGCAGTAAACGGAGTTGCGGTGCGACTGGAGTCCTGGCGTCTGGACGCTCGTGCGCACGGGCGGTCCCGGCGGTACCAGGCGGCCCGGGAATGACCGGAGGCGGCGGTCGGGACGGGGCATGCTCGATGACCCTTGCTAGCCTGCGCCGGTGCGCCCGGCAGCGACCACCATCCACGCCCCGCCGTTCCCGCGCGGACTGCCGTGGCTTCGTACCGCGCAGCTGCGCGTCGACAAGCAACTCGGCCGCCCGCTGGTGATCGCCTTCTTCGATGCGCGCCGGGCCGTGAGCCTGCGCCCTCTGCTCGAACTCCAGCGCTGGCACGAGGCATTCGCCTCCCGCGGCGCGCGCGTGATCGGCGTCGCCGTCGATGCTGACGAGGCCGGGGTGACCGAGGCCGAGGTCGAGCGCACGCTCGATCGCCTCGGCGTCGACTTCCCGGTGGTCCTCGACGAGGAGCTTCGGATCGCGCACGCCTACGGCCTCACCGGCATTCCGTCGCGCTACCTCTTCGACCAGGGCCTGCGGCTCGTCGACGCCCACTTCGGGCCTGCCGGCTACGCCGACGGCCGCGCGCTGCTCGAGGCGCTCGTTGCCCACGGGGAGCAGCAGCTGGCCGAGCGCGCTGCCGCCCCCGAGCCTGCCGCCCCGGCCGCCGAGGCCGAGGAGGATCCGAGCTGCGACCAGGGCGCCGCGGCCACGCCGCCGCCGAGCAAGCAGCCGCGCCTGCTGGTGACGCCGCCGGAGCACGACATCCTTCCCGAGCCGTCGGCCGATCCGGGCGAGCTCGCTCCCCCCTCCCCCGCCGACCTGCTCCCGGCCGACTACCGCGGCCCGTACGAAGCCGGCGCGATCTGGGCGACGGTGCGCGGCACCGGCACGCTGCAGGTGGCCGGTGATGCTCCGATCAGTGTCGAAGGCGACGGCGCGATCCTGCTCGTCGACCACGAGGGCGCGCTCACCGCGGGCGTGCTCGAGCTCGCCGTCTCGGAGGGGCTGGACGTGCTCGAGCTCCAGCTCGAACCGGGCCTACTCGTCGGCGGCTGATGCCTCGTCGGCCGGTGCCTCGAGCTCGGGCCGCACCGCTTCGTCCTCCCAGCGGCCGTCGATCAGCGACGCCTCGGGAAAGTCGGCCAGGATCCGTTCCAGCCGCGGCGCCTCGCCCGGTTCGACGACGACGGCCGTGCCCGGCCAGTACGCGCCGTCGGAGCCGAGCGAAGCCTGGAAGCGCGGCTCGTAGACCCAGTTGCCGGTGTTGATGAGCTTCGTGCCCACGCGGGTGAGCCAGGCCGACGCGTCATCGGTCGGTAGCGGGCCCGGGCGGTGGCAGTGGCCGAAGATGAGGTGGTCGGCGCCGATGCTCAGCCGGGCGTCGACCTCGTCGATGGCGTGCATCGCCGAGGCGATCATCGCGTGGCCGGAGAGCTCCGCCGAGAGCGGGCCAAGGCCCGTCGCGTTCAGTGCCGCGACGCCCGCGCGCAACCCGAGCGCCCACGCCTGCGCCCGTGGGCTGCGGCTCTTGATGCGCTCGTAGTAGCGCGAGCTCGTGGAGGCGCGACGGGTCGACGCATTCGCCGAGAGTCGCTCGACGCTCGCTCCGATGAACGCGTACCAGGGCGCGAGCACCCGCTCGTAGTCGGCCGGCTTCGCCGCCAGCGGCACCATCTCGCCGGAGAGTCGCTGCAGCGCGCCGGCGCCGAGGCGCTCCACGGTCGGCAGCAGGGCGTGCACGTCGAGGTAGTGCCCGTGCATCGCGTAGACGCCGTCCTCGATCCACAGCCCGGGGTAACAGATCTCGACGGAACGCCCGAACGCGTGCTCCACGGCGGCGGCAGCATCGGAGGCGTCGATCGCGCGCACTGACTCCGTGAGGGTCATCGGTGGCGCGGGCTCGTCGCTCGCGGCACGGTCGGCGTTCCATTTTGCGAGCAGCGCCCAGTCATGGTTGCCGGGCACCACCACCACCTCCGCGCCCTTGCGCAGCGCGCCGGCCAGGTCTTCCAGCACCGGGAGCCCGTCGCGCAGCGCCTCGCGCTGGGGCGAGTGGCGGAACTCGATCATGTCGCCGAGCAGCACGAGCCGGTCGACGTCGGCGAGGCGCTCCTTGAGGCGAGCCCGTGGCGCCGGCGCGCGGAGCACATCGGTGTTGAGCCGGCCTCCCAGGTGGAGATCGGAGATGAGCAGCGTGGTCGACACTGCGCGGCCCGCGGTGGCTAGCGGTCGGCGGCGGCCGCGAGACCCTTGCGGATCTCCTTCGGCAGCATGAAGCGCACGTCCTCGCGGAGGACTTCGAAGTCCTCGGGCTCAGGGGCGCCGCGCTCGCGCAGGAACGCGACGAGCCGCTGGACGAGCTCGTCGGGGGCCGAGGCGCCGGAGGTGATGCCGATCGTGCCGACGCCCTCGAGCCACGCGTCCTGCACCTCACTCGCGCCGTCGATCAGGTACGAGTCGGCGCCGTTCTCCTTGGCGACCTCGACGAGCCGCTTGGAGTTCGACGAGTTCTGGGAGCCGAGCACGAGGACGAGGTCGCAGTGCGGGGCGAGCTCCTTGACGGCCGCCTGGCGGTTCGTCGTGGCGTAACAGATGTCGTCGGTGCGCGGCCCGACGATGCTCGGGAACCGCTCGCGCAGCCGCGCGATGATGTCGCGGGTCTCGGTGACGGCGAGGGTGGTCTGCGAGAGGTAGGCGAGCTTCGTGCCCTCGGCGAACTCGAGGCGATCGACGTCGTCCTCGGTCTCGACGAGCACCATGCTCTCCGGCGCCTCGCCCATCGTGCCCTCCACCTCCTCATGGCCGCCGTGGCCGATGAACACGATCGTGTAGCCGTCGGCGGCGAACTTGATCGCCTCACGGTGCACCTTGGTGACGAGCGGGCAGGTCGCGTCGATGGTCTGCAGCTGGCGGCGCTCGGCGTCGGCGTGGACGGCCGGTGAGACGCCGTGCGCCGAGAAGACGGTGATCGCGCCCTCGGGGATCTCGTCGGTGAGCTCGTCGACGAACACCGCGCCGCGGTCGCGGAGCGTCTCGACGACGTGCTTGTTGTGGACGATCTCCTTGCGCACGTAGACGGGCGCGCCATGCAGATCGAGGGCACGTTCGACGGTCTCGACGGCGCGGCTGACGCCGGCGCAGTAGCCGCGGGGGCAGGCGAGGAGGATGCGGTCGATGGCCATCTCGCTCCAAGTGTAGGCGGCGAGCACCCCTTCCGGACGCGCCACCGCGCACACGAGCGGGCGTGCCCCGGGCTCGAGCGGATCCGTCAGCGCCAGGTGCGCAGCAGCTCGAGCACCGTCTCGCCGGATGCGTCGAGGCTGCGCTCACTGACGACGCTCAGATCGTCCCGTTTGGTATGCCACTGCGGGAACGCGAAGTCGATGAGGTTGATCGACGGCACGCCGCGCCGGATGTACGGGATGTGGTCGTCCGTGATGGCGACGCTCGTCGTCGCCGGGAAGATGCGGCTCGTCCCGACCTTGCGCGAGGCGGCGCGGAGTTTGCCCCACAGCGCCTTGTCGGAGTTCTTCTCGCGGGGAAAGTTCAGGCCCTTCTTCTCCGCGATGAAGTCGAGCAGGATCATGGCGCGGGGCCGCGGGTCCTTCGCGGCATCCACCTTCGCGCCGCGGAGGGCGTCGCGCTCGAACTCGCCGTCCAGGGCGTCGGCCGGGAGCTCCTCGCCGTCGAAGAGCACGAACCGGATGGGCGGCGCGCTCGCGGGGCGCTTCGTGCGAGCGAGCGCGCGCGCGAGTTCGACGACGGCCGCCGTGCCGCCCGCGCCGTCGTTCGCGCCGACGAAGCCGGGGACGACCACGGCCGTGTCGTAGTGGGCGCCGACGACGATCGGCGCGCCCTTGCCGGGCAGCTCGCCGACGACGTTCTGCAGGCCGCCCGGCACAGGTTCGAGCTTGCCGCCCGGGAGCTTCTTCACGAGCTCGTCGGCGAGCGCGCGCGACGCCGCCGAGCCGGCCGGGCGCGGGCCGTAGACCTTCACCTGCCGCACGAGCAGCCGCCAGGCCCGCGCGGAGTCGAACCGGTCGACGGTCGGCTTCGGGGCGAGCGTCGCGGCATCGGCCTTCGGTTCGGCGATGCCCGGGACCGGGCGACCCATGGCGACCCAGCCGAGCAGCGCCGCGCCGATCACGAGCTGGGCACCGAGCACGATCAGCAGCAGGCGGTGCGGCGAGCGTTCCACCTCGTGGTCGTCGAGGGATACGGGGGAGCCGGGCACCAGCTCAGCGTCGCACATCGGGGTACTGCCGCGGACCGGGCGCGATGGCATCGATGTGTGACGCACGGTGCGGCACGCACGCCGCCAGCCGGTCTAGGATCGGCGCGTGGCGCAGCGGCATCTCGATCAGCTCAGTGGCATCGACGCGGGATTCCTGCACCAGGAGGACGACGCCGCCCTGATGCACATCGGCGGCCTGGCGGTCTGCGAAGGGCCGCCGCCGCAGCTCGCCGACGTGCTCGACTCCGTGCGCATGCGGATCCACCTCGTGCCGCGCTATCGCCAGCGGCTGCACTACCCGCCACGCGAGGCCGGTCGCCCGTACTGGATCGACGACGAGAACTTCGACATCGAGGACCACATCCGCCACACGGCGCTGCCGGCCCCGGGCAACGACGAAGAGCTCATGAAGCTCGCCGCGCGGATCTTCTCCCAGCGCCTGGATCGTGGTCGCCCGCTGTGGGAGCTGTGGGTCGTCGAGGGCCTTGAGGACGACCGCTGGGCGATCATCTCCAAGACGCACCACGCGCTCATCGACGGCATTTCCGGCGTCGACCTCGCGACGGTGCTCTGCACGCTCGACCCCGAGATGCCGGAGGAGCCGAAGCTCGGGCCGTGGTCGCCGCAGTCCACGCCGACGGCCACCGAGCTCGCCGGCCGCTCGCTGCAGAACACGGCGCGCGACCTGGTCTCGGCCGCCACCGGCGCCGTGCGCGCCCTGCAGCAGCCCGAGGATGCCGCGCGGCGCGTACGCGATGTGGCCCGCGGTGTCGGCTCGATCGCGTGGGCCTCGCTGGCCCCGGCACCGTCCTCCCCGCTCAACCATCTTGCGGGTCCGCATCGCCGCTACCGCGGCGTGCAGACCGACCTCACCGATCTGCGCCTCGTGAAGAACACGTTCGGCGGCTCGATCAACGACGTCGTCGTCACGGTCGTCACCGGCGCGCTGCGCCGCTGGCTGCTCTCACGCGGCGTGCGCACCGAGGGCCTGGAGCTCCGAGCACTCGTCCCAGTGTCGGTGCGCGGTGATGCGCAGCGCGGCGAGTTCGGCAACAAGCTGGCCGTGATGCAGGGGCCGTTGCCCGTCTACGTCGACGATCCGCTCGATCGCTACCTGATCGTGCGCCAAGCGATGGACGACCTCAAGGCGTCGGGCCAGGCGCTCGGCGCCGAGGTGCTCGCGGGCGTGCAGAACCTCGCGCCGCCGACGCTGCTCGCGCAGGCCTCGCGCCTGCAGTTCTCGACGCACTTCTTCAACCTGCTGGTGACGAACGTGCCGGGCCCGCAGCTGCCGCTCTACATGGTCGGCCGCAAGCTCCTCGACATCTACCCCATCGCGTTCCTGCCGCAGGGCCACGGTCTCGCGATCGCCGTGTTCTCGTACAACGGCCACCTCGACTTCGGCCTGCTGGCCGACTTCGACACGATCCCGGACGTCGACGTGATCTCCGAGGGCGTCACGCAGTCGGTCGACGAGCTCGTACGCCTCGCGCGCGAGCACCAGGGCGACGCGAGCGCCGTCTAAACCGGCCGCCTCGCGCGGCCCGGTGGTGGAGCGAGAGCGCTCGGCTAGTAGCCGAGCGCGAACTTCGCGTCTTCGCTCATGCGCTCGGGCGTCCACGGGGGCGTGAACGTGAGCGTGGCTTCGACGGATTCCACGCCGTCGAGCTCGCCGGCGAACTCCTGGATCTGCTCGGCGACCTGCGGGCCGATCGGGCAGCCGGGCGAGGTGAGCGTGTACGTGACCGTCACATGCTCCGCCTCGACCTCAATGCCGTAGATCAGGCCCAGTTCGACGAAATCGAGCCCGAGTTCGGGGTCGATGACGTTCGTGAGGGCCTCTTCGACCTCGTCTGCGGTTGCCATGCCGATCAGCTTACTCGGCATTCCAACGCCTCGCCGCTCCACCGCCGCATCTCAGGTGGACGGCGGCACGGGCGAAGGTCCGTCAGTTGTCGGACCCGATCCTGTCCCAGACGTAGAGCTCGAGGGACTCGTTGACGAGTTCTTCGGCTCGGGCGCGGGAGAGGCTCGGGAGCACGGTGGCGAGGGCCTGCTCTTCGGAGATGCCGGAGTCGAAGGCCTCTTCGCCACGGAAGCCGGCGGCGAGCTTGAGGGCTTCGCGGCGGTTCTCGCCGAGCGTCGGGAAGACGCGCAGGAGGAAGTCGCGACTGGGGATCGGCTGGCCGATCTCGAGCGAGGCGTGCCAGGCGGCGAGCATCGAGAGGTCGGCGTCGTCGAGGTCTTGCACGGCGCGCGCGTAGTGGCTTGCGAGCTGCTCCTCGGGGATGTCGTCGACCCAGGCGCGGATCAGTTCGCCGAGGAGCTGGCGCCGGGCCTCACGGCCCACGGACTCGAGGATCACGCGGATCGCGTCGTGGGGTTCGATGAAACAGAGCGGCATGGGAGTCAGCGGGCCTTGGTCGGATCGACTGAGCACACGGTAGGCGTCGCATCGGACGGATCGGGGCAGGAGTCAGAGGGCGAGCGACGACGGTCGCACGGTGCAGGACATTCGCGCATGACGTGCTCCTCAGGGGGTGCCGGCGTCGTCGGTGACGGTGATACCGGGATCGCTGGCGGCGGCGTCGACGGGGACCTCGACGGGGGCGCTCGGGACGGCCCCAGTGGTGTCGGAGGCACCGCCTGAGGTGCTGCTCGCGCCACCGGACCGGGTGGCGGTCTGCGTGGCGGTCCGGCTGCCCGAGAATTCGCGGGTGGCGGGAGCGAATTCGCGCGCGGCAGCGGTCTTGGCGCGGCGTGCGGCCGCGGCCTTCTTGCGCGCGGCGGCCCGGCGCTGGGCGGCTGCCTGGCGCTCGCGGGCGGTCTCGGCGATGCGCTCACCGCTCGTCGCTGCGGCCGCGACCGCGGCGGTGACGGCGGCGGGTGCTGACTCGGTGCGCGCCGGCGGGTCGGTGGTGAGGGCGGCGCGTATGGCGCGGGGCGGCTCGTGCGTTGCCAGATGACGTTCGACGGTGACGCCGCCGCCAGCGATCGCGGCAACGGAGACGGCGGCTACGCCGACCTTGGCGCCGAGCGCCTGATCGGCGTGCGGAGCGAGGCGGCCGGCGAGGTCGCCGATCGGACCGAGGAGGTGGTCGTGCAGCCATGCGGTCTGGGTGACGCCCGCAACGGTGGGCGGAAGCAGGGCGCGGAGAGCCTGGTCGGCGCCGCGTTCCGCGTGAAGTTGGGCGCGGCAGCCCGAGCAGCGCGTGAGGTGGGCCTTGATCCGCAGGTGCTCGCGGGCGCGCAGCTCGCCGGCGAGAAACGCGCCGAGGCGGTCGCCCGCGAGCGCGCAGAGGTCGCCGCGCTCGGCACCGAGGTAGTGGTCGACGAAGGCGCGCCTGCCCTCGCTCACCGCGCGGTTGACCTTCGTGTAGCTCCAGCCGTAGGCATCGGCGATCTCCTCGTAGCTGAGGCCCTGTGCCCGGAGGCAGAGGGCCTGCGCCTCGTTCTCCTTGAGCGTGGCGAGGGCTTCGCCGGCGCGCTGGGCGAGATCGATGCGGTCGAGGTGCTCGTCGGTGCGGTCGGACCGCTGGAACTCGTCGACCGTGTCGACGTCGAAGGGGATGTGCCGGTCGTGGCGCCGACGAAGAGCGCTCGCCTCGCGGCGGACGACGACGTGCATCCACGCGACGACCTTGGCGCGCTCGATGGTGGCGGCGTGCTCGAGGAGCAGCTCCAGGGCGCGCTGGTACGCGTCGTGGGCGTCGTCGGGATCGTCGGCGAACCGCCGGGCGGTGCGCAGCAGCGCATCGCCGTGCAGCCGGGCGACGTCGGTGGCGAGCGTCTGCGCGGCGAGGCGGTCGCGCTGGCGCGCCGCGCGCGGCGGCGTGGCCGGTTCCGAGTCGAGGATCGTAGAGGTGCCCATACTTATAAGAGGCGCCGGCGAGACAAAATTCGCCCCCCCCTACGCGCAAAGCACGTGGGATGGCGTCCCCCGACGATCGTGACGCTACGCACCGCACCGGCTGGTCGCAACTGGTCGGCGCTGATTGCTGATGGCTCGTTAACGCGGGCGTCCCCTGCCCGTCCCGCGAATCCACGATGCACCGGCCGTCGGTCCTTGGTCCACCGGTGCGCCCAGAGGCGGCCCGGAGCCTCAAGGGGTTCCGTGGGACGCCGACCTTTGGAATGCGGTGTGCACCCGGTCGCGCCGTCCGTCTCCACTTCCCCCGGGCGATTCTCATGGCCTCCGAATCCAGCAAAGCCGCTGAAGCCTTCATCCCGAGCGCCGCCTCGGATCCGCTGTCGTTCATGCCGGAGCCCGGCACGGGTGGCGCGTCGCAGGAGGACTTCCTCGGTGGACCGCTGCCGGATGCCGCCGCGCCCGTCCCCGAGGCTCCGCGTCTCGTGTCGCAGATGGACGAGCTGCTCGGAGGCCCGGCGCCCGCCGCCGACGCTCCCCTGCCTCCGGCTGCGCCCGTCGGCGAGCCCCTCGCCGTCGCCGCTTCCGAGCCGGCTGCACCGGCGCCCGCCGCTCCGGCGAGGCCCAAGCTTCCGACCGAGCCGCACCGCATCACGCCCGCCGCAGCCGCGCCCGTCGCGCCCGGCCCGGTGGCACCCCACGCCCCGGCCGCCGCCGCACCCGTCGCCGCTCCGGCTC
>JAGIBJ010000047.1 GCA_017744415.1 Solirubrobacteraceae bacterium | reverse complement strand
CCCCTCACGGGGCTCTTGAACCGTGCGGCACTCCAGGCCCGCATCGCCGAGCTCGTCGTTGACGGCCTTGAAGTGATCCAGGTCGGCGATGATCACCCCGACGGGCACCCCGTCGCCGTGCGATCCGCTCATCAGCTCCGACACGCGCGCCTCAAGGGCCATGCGGTTGAGCGCGCCGGTGAGGGCATCAGCGATCGCGGTGCCACGGGAGCTCTCGTCGGAGGCGCGGACGGCGGCGCCGGGCACGGCGACGCAGAGCAGCACGCCGATCGGGAGCAGCACCACGGGCGGCTCGTCGAGCACGCGCGAGGGATCGATGAGGCCCGCGGCGCCGAGCATCACGATCAGGCTGGCCCCGATGAACGCGATGAGCGTGCGTGGCGGGAAGAGCACGCTGGCGACGACCACCGGCAGCACCATCAGGCCGAGGCCTTCGATGCCCCAGTCGTGCGCGACGCTGAGCGACGCGGCAATGGCCACCTGGCCGAGGCCGAGGGCGCCGAAGAGCAGGCCTTCCGGGGCCTCGCATTCGGGAGCGAGGCGCGCGAACAGCGGCAGGAGGCAGAGGTAGAGCAGCACCGGGCCGATCACGGCGGTGCCGGCGACGGTCGCAAGGCTCGCCACGGCGGCGACCACGACCACGGTGGCGGGCCAGCGCACGGAGCCCAGGCGGCGTGCGACATCCAGGATGCGCGCGCGCTCTGCGTCACCAGCATCGAGGAAATGGCCAACCTTCACACCCGTAACATCGGCTCCTCAGCTCGTGTCCTGAGCGCGACTGGTCGTTTGGATCCGTCTGTTACGCCGGGATGCGGCGCGTCTGGCGGCTGACGAGCAGCGGGCGGCCTGTCTCGTCCCAGAGCTCGCAGTCGTCGACGCTCCAGCCATCGGCCGACGAGACGGTGCGCATGCGGGCCAGCGTCCAGCGCCCCGTCGGCTCGCGGGCGGCCGGCAGGAGCTGTGCGGTGAGTTCGACCGTCGGGATGGCGAAGGGGTCGCGGACGAGCCCGTAAAGCCCCGGCGCCGGGGCATCGCAGAGCGTGAGCAGGCGCCACGGGTCGAGCGGCGCATCGTCGTCGGCGAGGGCCAGCCACACGTGGAACTCGGGCAGCCCGCCGCTGAGCGGGAGGTTGCCGGAGGCCGGGCGGAACCGCACCGTCTTCAGCGCCGGGCCATCGCCGGCCTTCCACTCGGGGCAGTCGCCGGGAGCCGGCACTGGCGGCATCTCGAGCGCGTGATCGGTGAATCCCAGCTGCGCAGCGAATGGACCGGCACCGTCGCCGAGCACGCCGGTGGCCCGCAGGCGCAGCGCCCCCTCCTGCCGTCCGGCAGCGGAGGCGTAGCTCACCGTGCGGCCCGCGCGATCGACGCCGGCGCTGAGCTCGAGCTCGCCCGCGCGCACGCCGCTGAGGAGATCGGCATGGATCGATCGCAGCGGGCGCCCGGCGGCCTGCTCCATCGCCCGGCCGAGCGCCGCGACCATCAGCCCGCCGTGCGCGCCACCGAAGCCGGCCCAGTGCGCATCGACGGGGAGCGTGCCGGCGGCACCATGCTCGCCGGGGGCCGTGCGGGTGAGCTCGTCGAACGTGGGCGCGTGCGCGGTCATGCGCGGAGTTCCGCAGGCAGGGCGACCGGCACCGGCGCGAACTCTTCGGCTTCGAGCTCGCGTTCGAGCTCGGCGTCGGCCGGGCTGATGGCCGATGCTGCGACGGGCTCGGTACGGATCCCGAGCGCGACGAGTCCCGCGGCGAGGGCGACGCCCACTTGGAGAAGGTAGCCGTGTTTCGCGGCCTCAGCGCCGCCGCCCGCCAGATCGCCGAGCACGGCGACGAGGAGCGCAACGCCGAGCGCCGAGCCCACCTGCCGGGCGACGCTGAACACCGCGATGCCCGTCGACATCAGCGCCGGGGGCAGGCCGCCGAACGCGGCTCCCGCCATCGACGGCAGCACGAGGCCGACACCGAACCCGCCGACCAGCATGCCGGGCAAGAAGGCGGTCACGTAGGCCGGATCGTCGGTGAGCTGCGTGAACGGGATGAAGCCGCCGATCGCGAACACGAGGGCACCGAGCGCGGCGACGTTGCGCTGGCCGAAGCGCGCGCCGAGCCCGCCGCCGCGTGAGGCGACCAGCGCCGCCATCGCCGGGCCCGGCACGAGGCCGAAGCCGGTCTCGAGCGTCGAGTAGCCCCAGACGCCGGAGAGCACGAGCACGCCGTTGAGCAGCATCGCCGAGAAGGCGACGTAGAACAGCAGGCTCGCCGAGGTGGAGAACGCGAACGCGCGGCGACGGATGATCTCCGGCGGGACGACGGGCGCAGCGTGGTGGCGCGAGCGTGCGATGAACGCAGCGGCGAGCACGAGTGCTGCGGCCGCTCCGACGAGCGTGCGGGCGCCGAGCCAGCCGTGGTCGGGCGCCTCGACGATGCCCCAGGTGAGCAGGGCGACGGCGCCCGCCAGCACGCCCGCGCCGAGCAGATCTGGCGTCGGGCCGGGGTGCGGATCGCGCCGTTCCACGAGCAGCGACCGACCGATGAGCACGGCGGCGAGGGCGATCGGCACGTTCACGAGGAACACCCACCGCCAGCTGAGCTCGACGAGCAGCCCGCCGATCGGCGGGCCCGCCGCTGCGGCGACGCCCCCGACCGCCGACCACAGCGCTACCGCACCGGCGCGCTGCTCGGGCGCGTACTCCGGGAGCAGCAGGCCGAGCGACGTGGGCAGCAACATGGCGGCGCCGACCGCCTGGAGCACGCGGGCGGCGACGAGTACCTCGAGCGACGGCGCGGCCGCGCAGACCGCCGAGGCCACGCCGAACAGCGCGACGCCCCCGAGGAATCCGCGGCGGCGGCCCACCCGATCGAACCAACGCCCGGCCGGCACGAGCGCCGCAGCGAACACGATCGCGTACGCGTTGAGCACCCACGAGAGCCCGCCGAGCGAGCTGCCGCTGAAGCTGGCAGCGATGTCGGGGAAGGCGACGTTGACGATGAAGAGATCGAGGCTCGCCATGAACACGCCCGTCGAGACGAGCGCGGCGACCTTCGCTCGGCGGCGCGGATCGGTCGCGCCGGGCGACGCAACGCCGGCGGCGATCGGGGCCTCGTTCGAGCGAGTGGGTTCGTTCATAGGACGAACTACTACCAGAGGTGCGTTCGATGATGCAACTCAGTGGTACGATCGGGGCCCGATGCTTGGCAGCGACTACGACGGCCAGAACTGCTCGATCGCCCGCACCCTTGAAGTGGTGGGCGAGCGGTGGTCGCTGCTCGTGATTCGCGATGCGTTCCTCGGCGTGCGGCGGTTTGACGACTTCCAGCGGTCGCTGGGGCTCTCGCGCAACGTGCTCGCGGCGCGTCTCACGCGGCTCGTCGAGCTCGGTGTGCTCACGAAGGTCGCCTACTCCGAGCGCCCCGCGCGCTACGAGTACCGCCTCACCGATCGCGGACGCGATCTCCTCCCGGTGATCCTCACCCTCGCCGACTGGGGCGATCGGCATGCCCCCAATCCAGCAGGCCCTCCGCGCGTCTTCCTGCACCGCGACTGCGGCGGCCACGTCGACGCCCGCCACATGCGCTGCGAGGCGTGCGGCGCCGACATCGATTCGCCCCGACAGATCACCGCCCCGCCCGGCCCCGGCGCCAAGTCGGCACCCGTGCCACTCACCGCCGCCGAGTAGTCGCCCGCCAGCCCACGCGGCGCAGGTGGCGCAATTTGCCTGCTCAGCGCCGACGTCCCGGGCTTCCACTCGGTCCACGCCCCGGTGCATCGCCGCCACTGCGGACGTTTCGGCGACGAGCCTGTGTGCAAGAGCGATTGACAGCGGTCGCGACGGCGCGTAACGTGCGCGCCGTCACACGTAGTGGCAGCAGCCGCCTCGGCGGCCCGGGAACACGGCCCGTCCAAGCCGTCCGGGATCACCGCTCCGCCGCACCGAGCCACGTCCAGCCCCAGTCCGCCATGTCCATGTCCCGCCAGCGCGCAGCCCACGCTCGTGCCCGTCGTCTCCCGTCGCAGCCGCTCGGCCGTGGCCGGTGGCGTTGCGAGCAGCTCCACGCGCGCCGCTCCCGGCGCTGCGGCCAGCAGACGAGTGGCCGACACCGACGCTTCCGGGTCGTGCCGGGCACCTCCCACCGCACGACCTGAACCAAGCCACGCCCGGCCGTTCTCGGCCGGCGGGCAGGGTGCCGTAGCTCAGCCGGGTGGCTCCCGGCGGTGCTCACACCCTCGCAACGACGCGCGCGGGCGCTCCAGGTGCAGCGGAGCGCCCGCGCCCGTCGCCTCTTCGGAGGCGGCGGGAGCCGCGTCGTGCGCTGATCTCGTGGATCCGGCTCAAACCTCGACGCGGTAACGCAGCTGCACGAGGCCGTCGTCAAAGGCCTCACTGCTCGTGAGCTCGAGCTCGCGGCGGAAGCGCGCGCCGGCGAAGAGCGGCAGGCCGTGACCGAGGATCACCGGGATGACGGTGACGACGAGCTCGTCGATGAGGCCCTCGTCGAGCAGGCTACGGATCAGCGCGCCGCCGTCCACGTAGATGCCACCCTCGCCCGCCTGGGCCTGCACCTCGGAGAGCAGGTCGGCGGCCGAGGCGCCCTGCACGGCACGCACCGTGGGCGCGACGGGGTCGTCGATGGGGCGGCTCGTCGCGACGAACACAGGGGTGTCGCCATAGAACCACTCGTCCATCGCGGCGACCATGTCGTACGAGCGCCGGCCCATGAGGATCGCCACGGTCGACGCCATGTGCTCGCCGAAGCCATAGTCCTGCTCAGGCGTGGGTTGTGGCAGCCAGCTGAGGTCGTCGTCCGGGCCGGCGATGAAGCCGTCGAGCGAGGTGGCGATGAACACGCGGACGGGCGAGGACATGCCCGCGATCCTAGCCCTGGCAACCGATCGCGCCTGAGCCAGGAGGTGTTACCGAGTGGTGAAGACGTACGATGCCGCCATGGCTCGCCTGACCGAGGTCTTCACCGGGCGCGACACGCGCTACTTCGACCTGTTCGAAGAGCACGCGCGCACCGCCGTCACCGCTGCGGAATTGCTCCAGCGATTCATCGACGGCATCCCGGATGCGCCGCAGCTCGCGAAGGAGATCGGCCGGGTCGAGAGCGAGGCCGACCGAATCACGCACGACCTGATCCAGCATGTCGGCGCCACGTTCGTCACCCCGCTCGAGCGTGAGGACATCCTCGAGCTCGCATCGGCCCTCGACGACGTCGTCGACTACATCGACGAAGCGGCCGACCTGATCCTGCTCTACAAGGTCGAAGCACCGATGGAGGAGGCGATCGCCCTCTGCGCGATCCTCCACGAAGCCACCATCGCGCTCTCCAAGGCGATGCCGCGCCTGCGCACCTTCGGCGACGTGCGGCACTACACCGTCGAGGTGAACCGCCTCGAGAACGACGCGGACCGCCTCTCGCGCCAGGCGATCGCCGGCCTGTTCGACGGCGGCATCGACCCGATGATCGTGATCCGCTGGAAGGACATCTTCGAGCGCCTCGAGCAGGCCGTCGACTCGACCGAGCGAGTGGCCAACATCCTCGAGGGCATCATCATCAAGAACCGCTGACGGGATGCCCTCCGATCTGCTGCTCGGGATCGTCGTCGCCGCGGCGCTCCTCTTCGACTTCACCAACGGCTTCCACGACACCGCCAACGTCGTGGCCACGTCGATCTCGACGCGCGCGCTGCCGCCGCGCCTCGCGATCGCCCTCGCCGCGCTGCTCAACTTCATCGGTGCCTTCCTCTCGCTGAAGGTGGCCGCGACGATCGCGAGCGGACTCGTCGACGCGGGAGCGATCACGCTCCAGATCGTGTTCGCGGGCCTCGTCGGCGCGATCCTGTGGAACCTCCTCACGTGGTGGTTCGGGCTGCCATCGAGCTCGTCGCACGCGCTGATCGGCGGTGTCGTCGGCGCGATGCTCGCCGCCGTCGGCCCCTCGGCGATCGACGGTGAGGGTCTCCTGGGCAAGGTCGTGCTGCCCGCGGTCGTCGCACCCGTGCTCGCGTTCTGCGTCGCGGGGCTCGCGATCCTCTGCGCCTACCGGTTCGTCGGCCGGCTGCGGCCCGGCCCCGTCACGCGCGGCTTCAGGCTCGGGCAAGTGGCCTCGGGCTCGCTCCTCGCGCTCGCCCACGGCACGAACGATGCCCAGAAGACGATGGGCGTCATCACCCTCGCGCTCGTGGCGCACGGCAGCCTTCCGGCCGTCGATCCCGAGGTGCCGACCTGGGTCGTCGTCTCCTCCGCGCTCGCGATCGCCCTCGGCACCTACTCGGGTGGCTGGCGGATCATCCGCACGATGGGCAGCAAGATCATCAAGATGGATGCGGCCCAGGGCTTCACCGCGCAGGGCTCCGGCGCGGCCGTGATCCTCGCGGCGACGCACGTCGGCTTTCCGCTCTCGACGACGCACGTGATCTCCGGAGGCGTGGTCGGCGCCGGGGCGGCCAAGCGGCTCTCGGCCGTGAAGTGGGGCGTCGCCGGCAACATGGCCGTCGCCTGGGTGCTCACGCTCCCAGCTGCCGGCCTCACCGGTGCTGTCGCCTACGGCATCTCGTCGGCCGCCGGTGGTGGCACCGCCGGACCGATCGTCGTCACCGTGATCGTGCTCGCGGCCATCGGGCTCTTCGCGCGCTCGCGCCAGGCGCCGCCGCCGATCGCCTCGGAGCCCGCATGATCTCCGTGCTCGGCGTGACCGCCAGCAAGGACGCCAACCTCTGGAGCGACCTCCTCTCCGTGGTTGGTTACGGCCTGCTCGCCGGCGTGGGCCTCTCGCTGCTCTTCTCGGTCGCGATCCGCGGGCTCGTCACCGGCGCCGGTGCGCGCCGCGAGGGCCGGACCGGCGCCGCCGTCGCCTGGTCGACGGTCGGGGTCGTCGCGGTCGCCGGCTGCCTGTGCACGGTGGTGCTCGGCGTCGTGACGATGCTGCACCGCTGACCGCGCCGGCCGGCGCGTGGCCGGCAGCACACCTAGCCGGCCGAAGACGAGGAGCGGCCGGCGGCACGAGGAGCCGGCCGAAGACGACGCGGGCTCCCCTCAGTGTGGGGTTGACCACGCATGCGCGTTGCACTATTGGACGGTCATTCCGGGCCTGCGCGGGCGTCGATTGAGGACCCCCTCAGTACCCAAGAATTGGGATTACCCCAGATGAACGTTTCTATGGTAATCGTCCTTCTCGCTCGGTCCGCGAGGGCCGGGTCCTGTCCAAGTCCCACTCCCACCAGGAGTCCCATATGCGTTTCACGTCTCGTCGCCGCGGGCGGCTGAGCACGTTGCTGCTCAGTGCCGGCGCGGCGCTGGCAGTCGCTGCACCCAGCGCCTCGGCCATCGCCCCGGCGGAGGTGCCGTCGATCGGCGCCGACACCGGCCGCTTCACCCTGCCGATCACCTGCGACATCTCGGTGCCGGCTCTGTTCAACCTCAAGGTGCTCAACCTCGCGGGCACCGTCGACATCAAGGGCATCGCCCCGGTGCAGCTCGCCCCGGGCCAGCCCTTCTACCTCAGCCAGGGCGCGGGCGCCCTCACGCTGCCGGCGTGGCTCAGCTCGCTCGGCGGCCTCGTCACGATCGACAAGGCCGACGCCGTAGTCGACAACCTCAACATCGGTGCGACGGGCTCGACCCCGTCGGTGATCAACCTCTCCAAGCTCACCGATCTCTCGGTGAAGGACATCCCCATCAAGGGTGGCCAGCCGATCGTGGTCGGCCTGCCCAAGACGGGCACGTTCGAGGTCGGCCCGTACAAGGCCCCGAACAGCGGCGTGACGCAGCTGAAGTTCCTCGGCGCAACGGCCAACGTGAAGCTGAAGTCGACGACGTTCGGGCTCAGCCTCGACGTGCGCGCGGACTGCAAGGCAGTGACGGGTGATGCGTCGCTGCTGTCCATCGCAGTCGGGGGCGCCCCGAACTCGACGCTCGTGAAGTACACCGGTGAGCCGCTGAACTTCCCGAAGGCGCCGTACAACGCGCTGATCGGCATCGTGAACGCGCCCTACCAGTGCTCGTTCCGCGGCGGCACGTACGACGTCGGTATCGCCGTGCAGGGCACGATCCCACTCGCGGTGTCGCGTCGCGGCTCGCTGCCGATCGTGTCGGCCTCGGGTGCGCTGACGATCCCGCCGTCCACCGTGAACAAGTTCCTGGACCAGGGCTTCAAGGTGCTCAAGGGCAACGTCGGCAAGCTCACGCTGAAGGCGCAAGGCGCCACGCCGGCCGAACCCAACGTGGTGCCTGCGGCAGGGATCGCGATCCCGCCGACGACCCTCGTGCGCGATCAGCGCCTGGTGATCCCGCTGCCCGCCACGGGCACGCTGAGCGCTGGTCCGTTCACGCCGACCGCCACCGCCACCGCCGTGGTCCTCGGGCTCGGAAGCGCCGCGGCCACGCTCTCGTTCGACAACGAGACCGCGGGCACGCCGGCCACGTGCGGCGCACCCTCGCCCGACGCGCTCCTCGTCGACGCGCCGGTCACGCCCTAACCGTCCCCCGGCCACTGCCGCGGCCCGGTCGCCCCTCGCGGGTGGCCGGGCCGCGGCGTTGCCGGCGCCGCATCGTCGGCGCACGCTCAGCTTCCGCGACGCGCCCCACGACGCGCCTTGGGTAGCGTTGCGCGGGATGACGATCGATGTCGTGCAGCACGGGGGCAACATGGTGCCCGGCAACATCGCGTTCTACTACGACTTCACGAGCCCCGAGAGCTACCTCGGCCTCGAGCGCTTCGCGAAGACGATCGCTGCCTTCGCGCCGGAGCTCACGCCCGTCCGCGAAGCCGATCTCGATCCGTTCCCGCAGCCTGAGGATGCGCCGCGCCGCGCGAACCTGGAGGAGCTCGCCGCCTCCCGCGACGTGCTCCCGTTCGTCTGGCCCGAGGGCTTCCCCGACCTCGACACCACCGACGCCGTCACCGTCGCCACCTACGCCAAGTCGATCGGCAAGGCCGCCGTCTTCTCCCTCTCGCTCTTTCGCCAGATCTATGCCGGCGGCCGCGATCCGAGCGACATCACGACCATCTACCTCGCCGCCGCGGCCTCGGAGATCCACCCGCGCGCCGTCGACCAGGCCCTCAGCCGTGACAAGCCCGCGGCCGACGCCGACGCCGCCACCGAGGCCGCCCGCGCCGCAGGCATCGTGAGCGTCCCGACGCTGCGCATCGGCCAGCGCCTGCTCGTCGGCCCGGCGCTCCTCGAGGACGCCGCCGGCGTGCTCAAGCAGGCGCTCGAAGCCGGCAGCAGCGAGTAGCCCGCGCTGACGTGTGGACCGATCCCGCAGCTACTGCGGGATCCGTCCACAGCTCACTCGCGGGAGGCCGTCCTCGGCCCGCCGGCCGCCAGGGCGTCACCGCGGGGCGTCAGGCTGTCGCCTGGGGGCTGCTGCCTCGGACCCCGCTCTTCGCCGCCACATGCCCGATGAGATGCCGGGCGTCGCGGTCGATCGAGGCGAAGCGGCCTGATCCCCAGGTGTGGAGCCAGGGGAGGCCGAGCACGTGGAGGCCGGGTACGGCGGCGATCACGCCGCGGTCGTGGGCCGGGTAGCCGGTGGCATCGAGGAACGGCAGATCGACCCAGCTCCAGTCGGGGCGGAAGCCCGTGGCCCAGATGACGGTGCGGATCTCGTCGCCGACGAGGTCGAGCGAGCTCGGGCCCGGTTCGGGCTGCCACTCGGCGACGTAGGGCTCCGCCGGCGGGGTGTCGACGCCGTTGGCCGCGATCCACCTGTCGATACCCGCGTTGATGCGGTTGTACGTGGCGTCCGCCGCATCGAGGCGCAAGGCGAGGTCGTCGCTGAACGCGATCGTCCCGTCGGCCACGGAGAGCAGGCGGCCGTGCAGCCCCATGCCCTCGCTCGCGAACTTCCGGAGGTCGATGTCGCGGCCACCGTCGCGGCCCGTCACGTAGTGGTTGGCCTCCTTGCGAGCGGCCGAGCCCTCGGGGTGCTCGTCGATCGAGAGGTCGTAGTGGCCCATGTCGTGGAGCCAGGCGACGACGTCGCGGCCGCGGTGGAAGCGGGCTACGCGCGGCGCATCACCGACCGCGAGGTGCACCTGTCGCCCGCTGAGGTGGAGATCCTCCGCGATCTGCGCCCCCGACTGGCCGGAGCCGACGACGAGCACCGCACCATCCGGCAGCACGTCGGCATTGCGGTACTGCTGCGAGTGCACCTGCGTGACCCAGCTCGGCAGGCCCTCGGCGATCCGCGGCACCGCGGGCACGTGGTAGCCGCCGACGGCGAGGACGATCTGATCGGCGGTGGCCGTGCCGGCCGTCGTCTCGACGACGAAGGGGCCGGCGGCCGACGAGTCGGCGCTTACCGTCCCGTCATCGCTCATCTCTACCGCGGCGATTCCCGCTGCCGGCGCACCCGCGCGGCTGATGCGCGTGACCGTCACGCCTTCGATCACGGGCGGATCGAACGACGCGCGGAAGCGATCGAGGTAGTCGGTGATCTCGTCGCGAACCATGAAGCCGTCGGGATCGTCGCCGTCGTAGCCGAAGCCACCCGGGAGCTGACACTGCCAGTTGGGGGTGACGAGGCAGAACGCATCCCAGCGCTCGTCCTTCCACGCGCTGAACGCGCGCGAGCGCTCGAGCACCAGGTGGTCGAGACCTGCCTGCTGCAGGTACCAGCTGGCCGAGAGGCCAGCCTGGCCGCCCCCGACGACGATGACGTCGTGGTGGCCGCCGACCGGTCTGGGGCGCGCGGCAGATACCGCCTGCCGCCCCACCCGCTCGACGACCACCACATCCCCGGCCCCATCTCCGGAGAAGCGTTGCGCGCGCTGCTCGATCGCCTGGATCTCGGCGGCAGCGGCGGTGCAGTGGAAGCCATACTTCTGGCGGACCCGCTCACTGCCGAGGCGCAGCGCATCTCCACTCCGTCGCACGAACTCCTCGACGGAATACCGTGCACCCGGAGCGAGCACCGCCTCGATCGAGCGCGACGGACTCACGCACTGCTGGAGCTTGCCGTCGGGCCAGCGGACGTCGAACGCGACCTCGGGCATCACCCCACCTCCGCCGTCTCGAACGGGATCGGTTGCGGCGACGCGTAGGCATCGGGCCGCAGGTCGCGGACGGGTGAGAGGGCGCGGCGAGCGCGCTCGACGGTGGCCTCGAGATCGAGCGTCTCGATCGCGAGGCCGCCCGCCGGGCTCGTGGCCTGGAGCACGTCGCCGTTCGGATTGGTGATGCGGGCGCCGCCGAGGAAATGCAGCGAACCGAACACGCCCGTCTGGTTGGCGGAGGCGACGACGAGCGAATTCTCCGCGGCGCGCGAGCGGTCCCACAGCTCCGAGCGGCGCCACTGGCGATCGTCGGTGAGCTCAGGCGTGAAGTTGGTGGCGCTGCGCGGCCACGCCGAGAGGAAGCAGAGCGCCTGCGCCCCGTCGAGCGTGAGCGTGCGTGCGGCCTCGGGGAAGGCCTTGTCGTAACAGATGAGCATCCCCAGCCGGCCGACCGGCGTATCGAACGCCGCCAGCTCGCCGGCGGCGGTGGTGACGCGATCCTCGCGGAGCGGCAGGTGCACCTTGCGGTGGACGTAGTGCAGGCCGTCGCCGCTCACGCAGGCGGCGGCGTTGTAGCGGATGCCCTCGCCACCGTCCTCGCAGAAGCCGACGCAGACGGTCATGTCTCCCGCCAGCTCCATCACGCGCCGCAGCTCGGGGCCGTCGCGATCGAACGCCGGCGGCGGGTCGATGTCGTCAGCGGATTCGCTGATCGATTCGACGTAGCCGCCGAGCGCCGCCTCAGGCAGGACGAGCAGGTCGACACCCCGGCCTCGCGCATCGTCGATGAGGCCGGCGATCGTGGCGAAGCAGCCCTCCAGGTCGCGGTCGAAGGGCGCGGCGGCGGCCGCGATCGTGATCTCACTCATTGGTCTGCGGCCAGCGCCGCGGGGTCGTAGGAGGAACCGTGGGAAGCGTTGGTGGCCGGCGCGAGACGCGCGGCGGCGCCGAGGCCGGTGACGCCGCCGGCGATGACGGTGGTCACCTCGCCGTCGGGCCAGCGGAGGCGCACGCCTGCGGCGCTGGAGAGTTCGCCGCAGGCGGCCGAGACGGCCGCGCCGGCCCGCACGGGCGGGGCCCCCGGGGCATCGGCGGTGACCATCGCGAAGCCGGGGAAGCACGTGAGCCAGTCGCCGAGCTGCGCGCGGTCGGGCCGCGGGATGGCGCACACGTCGAGCTCCGCGCCGCAGCCGCTGGCCTCGGCGAGCATCCCGATCGTGCCGACGATCCCGGCCATCGACACGTCCTTGGCGGCGTGCGGCTGCGCCGCCGCGACGGCCCCGAGCATCGGGCGCATCTCCTCGCGGGTGCGGTGCGTGGAGCTGTCCCATTGGCGGTGGCCGTAGCCAGGTCGCCAGTCGCCCGCGAGATCGGCGGTGAGAGTGAGCGCGTCGCCCACGCGGCCACCGCCGGCAGGCACCGGCCGATCCGTGCGCCCGAGGCCGGTGACCGAGAGCGAGCCCTCCACGCCGAGCGTGGTGTGGCCGCCGACGATCGGCAGATCAAACATCTCCGCGCCCTCGCGCAGGCCGCGGAGCACGCGCGCTGCGGCGGCCTCGTCGCGCGCGCCGACCGCATCGAGCGCGGCTACTGGCGCGGCGCCCATCGCCGAGAGGTCGTGCGCGGTGACGAGCATCCCGCACCAGCCCGCCCACTCGGGGTCGCGGGCCACCATCGCCGGGAGGATCGCGTCGGTGCAGGCCACCATCCCGCTGGAGTTCGGGATCGGCGTGGCGTCATCGCCGATGAACGGTGCGAACGCGCCGCCCGTGGCCAGCGTGCCATCAGCGAGCAGCCCGCCGAGGGGCGACTTCGTCGCCCGCGCGAGCGCCGCGATCCGCTCGACCGGCCAGCGCATCGCTACGTGTGGCAGCCCTCCGATCTCCATGTGCCCGGTGCGGCTCCAGCCGAGCCGCCCGAAGAAGCCCTCGCAGTGCGCCTGCACGTGCGCATCGAAGCGCAGGGCGCCCAGCTGCTCGGCCAGGCGGCAGGCCCCGCTCACGAGGTGCGCGCCGATCTCGCCGGCGCGTACGCCAGGCAGCGGACGCGCGACGAGCCGGCTGCCGCGCCACCAGGCGAGCTCCGGGCCATCGAGGACGGCGGGGTGGATCCGCACGCCTCCGAGCACGCGTTGGGCACGGTCGACGACCACCAGCACGCGCGTGCGCGGATCTTCGTCGAACTCGTCGAGGTCGTGGCCGGCGAAGAGCTCCTGCTCGACGACGAACGCCTCGCGGCGCAGCGCGCGGTAGCCGGCGATCAGCGCGCCCCGGTCGCCCGGCTCGATCACGACGAGCGCGAACTCCGGCTCGGGCACGAGCGCAGGCGCGATCGACGGCCCGGGATTCTCAGCGATCCGCAGCATCAGCGTTTAGCCACCCAGTTCCTGGAGGGCCGAGCAGGCGCCGCAGGCCGCGCAGCCGGCGCCCTGGTCGGCGCCGCGCATGCCGGCCACGTCGAGCGCGGCGGCGATCCGCATCGAGACGCTCAGCAGCAGCGAGGGATCGGGGGCGGGAACGCGGTCGACGTCGTTCGCGAGCGACCCGTCGAGCGGGCGGTAGGGCACGACGAACGGGTAGACACCCATGCCGATCAACCGCTCGCATCCGGCGACCAGCTCGTCGGGGTCCTCGCCGAGGCCGACCAGCAGATAGGTCGACACGCGGTTGCGGCCGAAGACGCGCACCGCCTCCTGCCAGGCCTCCTCGTAGCGGCTCACCGGCACGGTGGCCTTGCCCGGGGTCCAGCGCTCGCGCACGGCCTGGTCGAGGCTCTCGATGTGGATGCCGATCGCCTCAGCGCCGGCATCTCGGAGCGAGGCGATGTAGGAGAGGTCCAGCGGCGGCTCGATCTGCACCTGGATGCGGATGCCGGGCACCCGCTCCTTCACGGCCCGCACGCAGCGCGCGAGGTGCTTGGCACCACGGTCGCGGCCGTTGCTCGTGCCGGTGGTCATCACCATGTGCTCGACGCCATCGAGGCGCACGGCGGCGTCGGCCACCTCAGCGAGCTGATCCGGGAACTTCACCTGCGTGGTCGCGCCGGCGCGCAGCGATTCCTCGATCGTGCAGAAGCGGCAGCGGGTCGACTCGCTCGTGTAGCGGATGCAGGTCTGCACGACCGTGGTCGCGAGCACGTTCGTCCCGTGGAGCCGCGCGAGCTTCTCGTACGGGATGCCGTCGTCGGTCACGAGGTCGTAGAACGCCGGCCGATCGATCGGCTCGAGCATCGCGTCCTCGACGACGACGCCGTCCTTCGTGATCCGGCCATCTTCCATCACCTCGTAGGGCGAGTCGGCCGAGAGCGGCAGCGCGGCGGCGGGGCAACCGCCGCCGCCGGCAAGGCGCCAGTGGCCGTCGTCGCTGGGGCCCGCGCCCGCCCGCCGCCGCAGCGGCGAGGCGGTGCGCACGCCGACGACGGCGAGCTCGGTGCGAAGCGCAGGCTCCATCCCAGTCCCTTCTGCTGACCTTGATCCGCGGGGACCGCGCCTAGAACATCCAGGTGGAGTTGATGATCGCGCCCTTGCGCGCGTAGTGGATCACCGCGTCCTGCACGTCGAGCGGGTGCGTCGGGATCACGCCCTCGATGAGGTCCTCCTCGCGGGCGCCGTGGAGCGAGAGGCCGAACCGGCAGGCGTACACCTTGCCGCCCTCAGCGATCAGCGTCTTGATCTGGTTGTTGATGTTGTGCTCGCCCGGGAAGGCGCTGTTGCCCGTGGTCGGGAAGCCGCGGGTGGCGAGGCAGTTGAGCGCGCCCATCCCGTAGAAGTAGATGGCCGTCTCGAAGCCCTTGCGCTGGGCGCGGGTGGCCTGGAGGATCGCGACGAAGCTCACGGACGACTCGTGCGCGAGGCCGTGGACGAGGGTGAACCAGGTGTCGCCCTTCTCCGCCTGCAGATCGGGGAAGACCTTCGAGCCGCCGTAGATCGTCGAGCCGTCCGGCAGCGACGGGTGGGGGATCTCGTTGAGGCTGGTGAGTTCGGCTTCGGTCAGGGCGGCAGCGGTGCTCGTCATGGCGTTCGGTCCTCGGCGGGGTCGGGTGTGGGGGCCGGCGTCGCAAGCTGCGAAGGCTGTGCGGCGTGGACTGGACTCTGGGCCGCACGGAGCGGTCGTTGATTGGCCCGGTGGCCAGGCTGAGCGGGCTCGGGGGACACGCGATGGAGGGTCTGCGGGGTGAGCATTCCCGGGCCGCCCCAGGCCGCGTTCCGGAAACCGGAAGATGGGGCTTCGGTTCTATCCGGGTGGAGGAACGGGCTCGGCTCGGCTGCGTGTGAGCCGCCGCTCGCTCACCGGTGAGCGAGCACGCAGGAAGGGGCGCGGTGGGGCGTGAGCTCAAGGCTCACACCCCACCGCCACGATCACGGCCGAGCGCCAATCCCCCGATTCGAGCTGGGCCGAAACGCGTCGCAGAGCGCCCGCGTTTGAACCGACGACACCCGGGGTCCTTCCACCAGGCTCCGTCGTTCCTCTAGGAACATAGAGCGGGGCTCATATTCGCGCAACCGAAGCGGGCGCATGCGCGCCCGCCGTTGACCACCCCGTCAAGATCGCCGGATCCGGGGCCTCTCAGGCGTCGTCGTCACCCCACACCTCGCGGAGCAGCTCGATGTCTCGGCCCGCGTTGTCGGCTGGCGGCAACGGCGCCCCGACGGAGGCGGCGAGGATGCGGGCGAGATCTTCGCGCGACGGTGACGGAAAGCCCTGGCGGATCACGTTGAGCATCACGCCGTCGGCGAGCAGCAGCGTCGTGGTCACGTGCTCGATCGCGCTCGGCGGATCGATGGCCCCCGCGACGCCCGCGGAGATCTCGAGCACCTCGCGCATGTGCTCGTGGCTCATCTCGCGGAGGTCCTCCTCATGCGCAACGGCGAGGAACAGCTCGAACCGCGCCCGTGTGATCGGCCGGCGCTCCTCGCTCAGCCACCGCTCGACGACCCCCGCGACGACCCAGGCGACATCCTTCGGGGCCAGCGGTGAGGCGGCCACCATCGCGTCGGCGGCGGCCCGGAGCTCGACGAGGTCGAGGTCGTAGAGGCGGCGCATCGTGAGCCGCAGCAGGTCGATGCGCTTGCGGCAGTAGTAGGAGGTCGAGCCCTTCGGAAGCCCGGCCTCGGTGTCGACCGCCGCGTGGCTGAGCGCACGCATGCCGCGCGCACCGATCACCTGGATCGCCGAGTCGGCGATGAGCATGCGGCGCGCGTCCACAGCGGCGATCCTACGCCCCCGCAAACGACGACCGCCCGGCCCGCTGACTGCGGACCGGGCGGTCGTATTGCGACTGAGAGCGCCGCTGGCAGGCCGCCGAGGCGGCGTGCGGGCTACGGCCCGCTGACCAGCGTGAAGGTCCAGGTCGACGTGTAGGGGTTCGAAGCCCCGCCGGCCCAGGTCGTCGAGGGGATCGAGAGGCTCCAGGTTGGCGTCACCGTCTGGTTGCCCATGCCGGTGTTGACGGCCGCGTTGAACATCTTCGTCGCGGTCGGCGCCACCGCTGCGGCGGGCATCGTGTACGGGTACGTGATCGAGTTGCTCGCGAGCGTGCACGACGAGCTGGCGTCACACACGGTCCCGGGCGTGCCCTGGATCGTCGTGGCCGTGTTCGACATGTTGTGGCCCGCGGCCGTGAACGTCGTGGAGGTGGCGGTGATCGACCAGCCCGCGTTGGAGCCGGTGGCATCGGAGACGTCGAACGCCTGCGTCTGCGTCTGCACCTGATCGGTGCCGTTCAGCGTCACCGCCGGGAACGTCACGTTACCGGGAGTGGAGTTGATGAACGAGAGCGAACCGGCGTTGACCTGCTGACTCGCAACCGCACCCAGCGAAGACGCCGGGATCAGAGCGAGACCCGCAAGAGCGCCGAGCGCTGTCTTGGTGAAAAACTTATGAGACATGGTTTCGGGGACCGCCTCCTTGGCGTTCCCTCTAGATGTCGGCACCGCCAACCCGAAACTCGCCTCGAGCGGACGGTCGTACGACGCTCGTCCAACTGGACGAACCTGCTCGCTTGTGGTGTGCAACCGGCGGAGCCCCGAAACTCGGTGCGATACGGCCTCTGGCCCGTCGTTTCGGGCCTTACGGCGTTTGGCGCGCGGCCGTTCGGCTTGCCCTGCCACCGTTCGGTTCCGAGCTGCCCGGTTTGTCCACAGGGCGATGAGCAAGCGGCCGTCGCACGGTTAGCGTCCTGCGGGATGGAAGGCCAGCTGCGGATCGTCGTCGGCGAAGACCAGGTCCTGCTGCGCGAGGGCCTCGTCCGCCTGCTCACCGATGCCGGGTTCGTCGTGGTTGCGCAGGCGGGTGACGCCGAGTCGCTCGTTGACGCCGTGCGACTGCACCAGCCTGACGTGGCGATCATCGACGTGCAGATGCCGCCGGATCTCACCGACGACGGCGTGCGTGCCGCGCTCATCATCCGACGCGAGCTCCCGCGCGTGGGGTTGCTCGTACTCAGCCAGTTCGTCGAGGAGCGCTACGCGGTCGAGCTGATCGCCGACGACGCGCAGGGCGTCGGCTACCTGCTCAAGGATCGCGTCGCCGATGTCGCGAGCTTCGCCCAGGACGTGCGCCGCGTCGCGGCTGGCGGCTCGGCCCTCGATGCCGAGGTGGTCTCACGCATGCTCGGGCGCCGGCGGCGTGACTCCAAGCTCGATCTGCTCACGCCCCGCGAGCGCCAAGTGCTCGAGCTCATGGCCGAGGGCCGCTCCAACCCGGGCATCGCCGACGCGCTCGGCATCAGCGCGACGGTCGTCGAGAAGCACGCGAGCAACGTGTTCACCAAGCTCGGCGTCGGCCAGGAGCGCGCCGAGCACCGGCGCGTGATGGCCGTGCTCGCGCACCTGCGCGCGAGTTGAGGCACGCGGCCGCTCGAGTCGGTGCCACGGCTCCTGCTCCCGAGGGGTTTGGTCGCCGCTCGAGTCGGTGCCACGGCTCCTGCTCGCGAGGGGTCTTGGTGTCGCGGTCGTCTGCACCGAGGGCGGAGCAGCGTAGCCGGCCTGGGTCCGCGGCGAGGTGTGCCGGTGTCGGCGGCTGGCGCCGGCCTGTTTGTCGCAGCTCTACGGGGACGCGCAGCTGCGACAAGCCAACAGCGGGCGACGCCTCATCCCATTTCGTCGCAGATAACCCAACACCCAGCACCCCCTGAGGGTGCCAGCGGTTGGGTGATGCCCAGAGGCGGCGAGTTCGACGCGATACCCAACGCCCAGCACCCCGTCAGGGTGCCAGCGGTTGGGTGATGCTCCCTCGGAAGACGCTAGGCCTCCTGGTCTTCGTCCGCCAACAGCAGCCGTGGCACCGACTCAGCTGGCCGGCAGGCCCAGCACGCGGCGCATCTCGGCCGCCAGGGCCGGATCGGCGAAGGGCTCGCCCTCGCGCTCCAGCGCATCGATCACGCGCTGCTGGGTCTCCGGCGACTTGTTCTGGCTCATCTTCACCTTGCACGTAAAGCGGTCGACCGGGATGCGCAGGCCGAGGGCGTGCTTCGCGATGCGAGCGGCCACCGCGGGCTCGAGCACCCGCCGATCGGCGATGTGTTGTTCGAAGTGATCCGTGAGCGAGGCGAGCACGCTCACGTTCTCGTCGGCATCGAGGAGCTCCGGGCGGCCCCAGCAGTGCACGGCGCTGAAGTTCCAGGTCGGGACCGGCAGATCGGCTGCGGCGTACCAGGACGGCGAGATGTAGCCGTGCACGTCGGCCTGGAAGACGACGAGCACGTCGGCGTCGCGGAACTCGTGCAGGTCGTCGTCGGGCTTGCCGACGTGGGTCAGCAGCGTGAGCTCGTCGGACGAGGCGTCGCGGAGCACCGGGTAATGCGACGCGACCATCGAGCCGTCGCGGCGCACGCTCGTGATCGTCGCCCAGGGCGTGCGGTCGATCAGCGCGGCCACCACCTCGGGATCGGTGACGTCGAAGAGCGGCGTGTGGCGCATCGGGCGGAACGTAGCGCGAAGACACAACGTCGAACAGACTTGCTCTGCTGCCAGGACGACAGAGGAAGTCTGTTCGGCGCCGATGACGAGGGTCAGTGAAGCGGCAGCGTGGCCAGCACCGTGGTGCCGCCGCCCAGCGGGCTGTCAACGGCGAACGTTCCGCCGAGCGCGGCCAGGCGATCCATCAGGCCGCCAAGGCCGTGCGCCGGGACGACCGTCGCACCGCCCGGGCCGTCATCGCGCACGCGCACGAGGAGCGTGCCCGGCGAGTGCTCGAGCTGCACCTGGATCGAGCTCGCACCGACGGCGTGCTTGGTGGCGTTGGCGAGCGCCTCGCTGACGACGTAGTAGGCCGCGATCTCGACGGGCTCGGCGAAGCGATCGGGCGGGATGTCGAGATCCACGGGGACGGGCACGCGGGCGGTGACCGACTCGATCGCGGCGCCGAGCCCGCGCGTGGTGAGGATCGGCGGGTGGATGCCGGCCGCCAGCGCGCGCACGTCGTCGATCGCGGCGCGCACCTCTGCGGTGGCGCGCGCGAGGATCTCGTTGCAATCGCCGCCGCGGCCGTCGAGCGCCGCGCGGCCGTCGCCAAGCAGCAGGAGCACGTGCAGCAGCCGCTGCTGCGCGCCGTCGTGGAGGTCGCGGCCGAGGCGCCGGCGCTCGGCGTCCATCGCGGTGAGGATTCGGGCGCGGGAGGCGTCGAGCTCCTCGGCCCGCGCGCGCTCCTCGGCTTCGCGGCGCGCCGTCTCCTCGCTGGCGAGCCGCTCGCTCACGTCGCGGAATACCACCACGGCGCCGCGGCCCTGGTCGGTCGCCAGCGGCGCCGACGAGTAGGCCACCGGCACCATCCGGCCGTCGCGGCGTGTGAACCAATCCAGCTCCACCCGCACGGTCTCGCCGGTCGCACGGGGCCGCAGCATCGGGCACTCCTCGGCCGGGTAGTGGGAGCCGTCGCGGTGCTGGAAGTGGATCGTCTGGTGACTCGGCTTGCCGACGAGGTCCGCCGGATCGTCGTACCCGAGGATCCGGAGCGCCGCCGGATTGCAGAAGCGCACGCGCCCGTCGGGGTCGACCATGTAGACGGCGTCGCCGACGCTCGCGATCAACGCCTCGAGGAGATCGTGCGCGACGGCGCCGCCGGCCAGGAGCCAGCTCATCGAGGGCTGCTGCGTGGTCATCGCCCGACCGACGGTACGCCCGGGCGCCCGCCGGCCACACGGCCCGATGGCGAGCGTTCAGCCGGCCGACCCCGCCGCGGCGGACAACCGGCCGCGGATCGACAGACGCGAGCGGTCGCCGCGCGCTTCCCGGCTGCGCAGCGACCGCCCTCCGTCTCACGGCCGTCGGGGCCGTGCCCTCGCGGCGGGGCGACTGCTGGTGTGGGGTGCCAGACGGTCGCGTCACCGCCTCCCCATGAGGTCGAACCACCTTCTCGCTCCTGAACCAACGCCTTCCCGCGGTTTGGCAAAGGTTGGGTAAAGGGTGGCCGAGCGTTGGTCGGCCACCCTCGGCGACGGGCCCGACCCGATCGTCGGCGTCAGGCCGGTGAACGCCCGGCCCGAGCGGCGCCGAGATCGGGCAGGACCGCGCGCGGACGCACGGCCGGCAAGAGCGCCTCGAACACGGTCGTGCGGCTCGTGCCCAGGCGTAGCTCGCCGCCCGCGCGGAGCACGAGGTCGCGCGCCACCGCGAGCCCGATGCCGCTGCCGCGCCCGACGCCCCGCTGGAAGATCACGGATCCGTCTCGAGGCCGCGGACCGTCGTCGCCGACCGAGAGCCGCACCCACCCGTCGTCGGGACCGCTGATCTGCACGCGCACCGACCCGTTGCCGTGCCGCAGAGCGTTATCGAGCAGCACGTCGACGATCTGGCGCACGCTCTCGGGGGCGATCGCGACCATGAGGCCGTCAGCACTGAACACGGCGAGCTGCCGCTCGGCCGCGGCGTACGCCTGTACCCAGCCGTGGGCGGCGACGTGAGAGCGGACGAGCTCGCCGACGTCGACAGCCGACGGCAGGTCGTCGCGGTTGCGGGCGACGACCTCGAGGTGCTCGATGGTGGTGATCAGCCGGTCGACCTGCGTCATCGCCGCCTCGCTCTCCCGCTGCGCCTCCGGGGTGCCCGCGAGCGCCTGTAGCTCCTCGAGACGCATGCGCAGGGCCGTGAGTGGCGACCGCATCTGATGGGAAGCGTTCGCCGTGAACTGCCGCTCTCGCTCCACCAGCTCGGCGATGCGCCGGTCGGCGCCGTTGAGCGCGCGCTGCAGCTGGTCGATCTCCGGAAGGTGCGCGGCGACGAGCGTGCCGTCGTAGCCCGACTCCCCGACGCGCTCGACCCGCCCGGCCAGCTGCTCGAGCGGCGCCGCGAGCCGGCGAGCCTGGAACGACGCCAGGAGCGCTGCGGCGATGACCGCACCGAAACCGGCCCCGAACACGGTGAGCCACAGGGCGCCGACGTCGTCGTCCCGCGCCGACGCGGGCGCGACGAGCGTCACCCGCAGCGGCCCGCCATCGCCGGAGGTCTCGCGCGTGACCCGGCCGCTCGGCACGCGGCCGAGCGTGATGGCCTCGCCTGCGCCCGACACCTGGACGGCGGAGTTGCGAGGGATGAGATCGGCGACGGGCACGGCGGCGATGTCGTCGCCCCGCGCCTGCGCCCGCGCGACTCGGAGAGCGATCGCATCAGCCCGGCGCTCCAGGACCATGTCGGCACGCTGATGGATGAGCGCCGTGCCGACGATCGCGAGCGGCACACCGAGCAGCACGACGGCGGCGAGGGCGATCAGCGACGTGGAAACGAGCAGGCGCCGCCTCATGGCAGCTCGAACCGATACCCGTGACCGCGCACGGTGCTGATGAGTGCGGGGTCACCGAGCTTCTGCCGTAGCCAACCGATGTGGACGTCGAGCGTCTTCGTCGAGCCCCACCAGTTCTCGTCCCAGACGGCGCTCATGATCTCCTCGCGGCGGCGCGCCACGCCGGGCCGCTCCACGAGGTAGGCGAGCAGGTCGAACTGCTTCGGGGAGAGATCGAGCTCCTCGCCGCGGCACCACGCGCGGTGCGAGCCGTGATCGATCCGCACCGGCCCCGCCTCGACCATCCCGCCGCCGTCGGCGGCGGAGGACTCCCGCCGCAGGAGTGCGCGCACGCGCGCGAGCAGCACCGAGAGGCTGAACGGCTTCGTGACGTAGTCGTCGGCGCCCGCGTCGAGCCCGAGCACCTCGTCGAGCTCTGAGCTGCGCGCGGTGAGCATGAGGACGCCGCAGGCGGGGTGGCCGTCGCGGATCCGCCGGCACACCTCCACGCCGTCCATGCCCGGGAGGCCGATGTCGAGGACGACCAACGCGAACGCCTCGGCGTCGAGGGCGTCGAGGGCCTGCTCGCCGCTCTCGGTGTGCTTGACGCTCCAGCCCTCACGCTCGAGGGCTCGCACCAGCGGTTCGGCGATCGCCGCGTCGTCTTCGACCACGAGGAGGCGGTGCGTCATGGGGGCGATCGTATGTCCGGCGGCAGCCGCCAGCAGGAAACCTTTGCCCCGTCTTTGCCCAAGTGGCTCGTGGGTCGGGCCTTCGTCGACCCGTCGGGGCTCAGCCGGTACGCACCTCGACGGCGTCGACGAGCCGCCGCGCCCGCGCGGGCGCGATACCCGTGCGCTCCCGCACCAGGTGGACGGCCTCCGTGTGCTGCCCGCCGCGGAGCATCGCGCGCACCTCGGCGTCGAGCTCCGGCTGCAGTGCGGAGAGAGACCCTTCGTGCGCGTCACCCCGTAGCCAACGAATCGTGCGATCGAACTCCATGAGGTCGAACGTAGTCCTGCACGCCCGGCCGCCCAGGCGCGACCGCAGGCAACGGGCGCGTCCGCGCCATCCGGCTCAACAGCGGTACGAGCCACCGACGGCCCCGGCGCACGTTCACTCCCCGGCGACATCCGCGCCACCCGATTACGTAGGCTTTCGTCGATGCAATCGCTCCCGCTCCCGCGCCGGCTCCTGGCCGAGTTCCTCGGGGCGCTCCTGCTCGCCGCGCTCGTGATCGGCTCGGGCATCGCGGCGCAGCGACTCAGCGACGACGTCGGACTGCAGCTGCTCGAGAACGCGGCCGCTACCGCGGCCGGCCTCTTCGCGCTGATCCTGATGTTCGGGCCGGTGTCGGGCGCGCACTTCAACCCGGTGGTCTCGCTCGTCGATGCGGCGTTCGGTGGGCTCTCATGGCGCGATGCCGCCGCCTACCTGCCCGCGCAGGTGGCCGGGTGCACCGCCGGCGCCGTCCTCGCGAACGGCATGTACGAGCTCGCCGCCATCTCGATCTCGGACACGCACCGCGCCTCCGCGGGCCCGCTGCTCGCCGAGGTGGTCGCGACGAGTGGCCTGCTCCTGCTGATCTTCAGCCTCGTGCGCAGCGGCCGTGCCGGCAGCGCGCCGGCCGCGGTCGGCGCCTACATCGGCGCGGCCTACTGGTTCACGTCGTCGACGAGCTTCGCGAATCCGGCCATCACCGTGGGGCGGATGTTCTCCGACACGTTCGCCGGGATCGCTCCGGCGTCTGCGCCGGCGTTCACCGCGATGCAGCTCGTCGGCGCGGGCCTCGCCGTCGGGCTGATCCGCGCGCTCTACCCCGGCGTCACCGCCGCGCAGGCTTCGGACGTCGTCGTTCCCCACCCCCGCGAGGTCGCGCCGTGAGTCACGTGCTGTTCGTCTGCCTGCACAACGCCGGCCGTTCGCAGATGAGCCGTGCGTTCTTCGACGCCGCGGCAGGCGGGCGCCATACCTCGAGCTCGGCGGGATCCATCGCCGACCCTGCCGGCCACGTGCACCCCGAAGTGGTGACCGTGATGGCCGAGCTCGGCCACGACCTCACCGGGATCCGCCCGCAGCGCCTGACGACCGAACTCGCGCAGCAGGCGGATGTCGTCGTGACGATGGGTTGCGGCGACAGCTGCCCGTTCATCCCGGGCAAGCGCTACCTCGACTGGGAGCTCACCGACCCCAAGGGACAGTCGGTCGATGCCGTCCGCACCACGCGCGACGAGATCGCCGAGCGAGTGAAGGCGCTGATCGTCGAGCTCGACACCTAGCCGGCCTCGGCGGCGGGCCCGAGCAGGCGCTCGACGAGGACGCAGTCCTTCCACTCGCCCTCGAGCCGCCCGTGCCGGCGCTGCACGCCGACTTCCGTGAATCCTGCCGCGAGGTGCGCCGCCCGGCTCGCGGCGTTGTCGGTGAACACACGGCTCGTGAGCTTGTAGAGCCCCGCCTCCTCGGCGGCCGCAGCGAGCGCCTCGAGCAACTGCCGCCCGAGCCCGGCACTGCGGGCCTGCGGATCGACGTAGACCGCGTGCTCACCCACCCCGGAGTAGACGCACCGGTCGGAGTAGTCGCCGGCGCGCGCCCATCCCACCACCTGCCCGCCGCGCTCGGCGACGAGGAACGGCTGGCCGTCTCCGATCCAGTCGGCGAGATCCGAAGCCGTGCGTGGCGACGTCTCGAACGTCGCGATCCGCTCCGCGATCCCAGCGCTGTAGATCGCTGCGACCGTGGCCAGATCCGTCTCTCGGGCCGGCCGGATCAGCAGCTCGGCGGCCATCGGGCTCATCCCAGCCAGGCCGTCAGGTCGTCGAGGCGCTCCGGCAGCACGTAGTAGTAGGCCCAGAGGCCGCGCTTCTCTGAGTCGACGAGCCCGGCGTCGCGGAGCCTCTTGAGGTGGTGGCTGAGCGTGGGCTGGGAGACGTCGAACAGGGGCACGAGCTCGCACACGCACACCTTGCCGGCGTGCTGGCGCAGCACGTCGACGAGCTGGAGCCGGATCGGATCACCCAGAGCCTTCGCCACCTCCGCGAGCCGCGACGCGCGCTGACGGTCGACCTCGGGGTAGACGACGGGCTCGCAGCACGGCTCGCCGACCGGCCGCTTCACCTTGGGCTCGAGCTGGAGCGGGGCCGACATGGATCGAAGGCTATCGATCCAGCGGCACCCAGGCGAAGGCATGCTGTAGATGCGCGTGCACCGTGGAGGAGCTCGATCTCCTGGCGGTCGACGGGGCGGCCGCCCGTGAGGATCGCCGAGCGATTCAGATCGCCGCGGGGCGCGCGCAGAGGCAGCGCGCCTAGATGGAGTAGCGCTTGAGAGGCGACTGGCCGACGTGGCTGAGCGGCACGCCGGTGGTGATCACCGGGCGCGGCGAGATGGCGACGCAGTTGCGGCCGGCGCGCTTGGCCTCGTAGAGCGCGGTATCGGCGCGCCGGCTCATGCCCTCGAAGTCGAAGCGCGCGCCGGGTGTGGATTCGGCGACGCCGAACGAGCCGGTGATGGCGATCTCGCGCACGCGCACGCGCGTGAGCGCCGCACGGATCTGCTCGGCGAGCGCGAAGGCCTCCCGCTCGCCGCACGGCACCACTACGAGGAATTCGTCGCCGCCGAGGCGGAACGCCCACTCGAGCGCATGGAGCTGGGCGCGCAGTGCCGACCCGGTGGCACGCAGCACCTCGTCGCCGACGGCATGGCCATGGGCATCGTTGAGCGCCTTGAAATCGTCGATGTCGAAGGCGATCACCGAAACGCGCGCGCCCGGCACCTGCGACTCGTGCGCAACCTCTTCGAGGCGCGAGCGCAGCGCCGCGCGCGTGAGCACGCCGGTGAGCGGATCGACGACTGCGCGCACGCGGTGCTCGATCGATGCCCGCCCAGCGACGCCGCTCATCAGCGCGATCCAGGCCACGACGAGTACGTGCGGGGCGATCACGCCGGGATAGGTGGTGACGAGATCGGGCCGGGCCAGCGCGCCGGCTGCGCTCGTGAGGCCGAGCGTGACGACCGAGAGCAGGAGCACGCCGCGCGTGGGGAACACGGCCGTCATGCCGATAAGCATGGGCGCGAAGAGCACGAGCATGTACGGCTGCGGCTCGGCCACCAGCAGGGAGCCGGCGAAGATCGAGAGCTGCACGAGCAGCCAGGCCCCCGCGAGGAGATACTCAGGGCGCCGGGCGCCACGAATACGGCGCTCGGCGAGGTGGTAGAGCGGCACGGCGAAGAGCGCGGGCACCATCAGCTGCCAGCCCAGCCACGGGATGCTCGCGAGCAGCGCGAGGGCGACGAAGCCGAGGGCGCCGTGGTGGGTGCGGTTGAGGGCGGCGGCGTGCTCGCGGATGTGGTCGCGCTCGAAGTCGCCGCGCACGAGCCAGTTGCCGCGGTCGTGCTCGAACTCGAGCGCGGTGTGGGCGCGGCCGGCGCGCTCACCGCCGTCGCCGTCGACGGCCTGGAGCTGACCCTGATCGGATCCGACCGCGGGCTCCGCCTCGTGCCGGTCGTCGACGAGACGCATCGCGGCCGGCATCACCTGGTCGCGGCCCGCGCGCTTGGCGAGGTAGAGCGCCTCGTCGGCTCGCTCGAGCACGTCGGTCACGGCTTCCCGGTCGAGGGTGCCGGCGGCGACGCCGAAGCTCATCGTGATGTCGCGGCCCCCGATCGGCGCCGCGTGCACCGCCTCGAGCAGCCGCTCGGCCACCACCGTCACCTGCGCGACGTCGGCACCGGCCATCAGCACCGCGAACTCCTCGCCGCCCACGCGGTACACGGGGGTGAGCGGACCGAGCACCGCCCGGATGCGCTGCACCACCTCGCGCAGGACGCCGTCACCGGCGTCGTGGCCGAGCTCGTCGTTGACGGCCTTGAAGTGATCGAGGTCGGCCATGATCACGCCGACGCGCGACGCCATGGCCGCGGTCACCTCGCCGTCGAGCTCGGTGATGCGCGACTCCAGCGCGCCGCGGTTGAGCGCGCCCGTGAGGGTGTCGATCGAGGCGGTGTCGCGCGAGGCGATCTCGAGCTCGCGCACCATGGCCGCGGGCAGCGCGACGCAGAGCATCACGCCGAGGGGCAGGATCAGGATCGGGGGATCGTCGAGCACCAGCGACGGGTCGATCGCGAACGCGACCCCGGCCATCACCAGCACACTCCACGCCGCGGCCGCGTAGGCGAGGCGCCGCGGAAAGATCAGGCAGGCCGCGACGACCGGCAGGATGAAGAGATCCAGAGCATCGAGGCGGTAGCGGTCGGAGAGTGCGATGAACGCCCCGATCGCGAGCTGCCCAACCGCCAGGACGGCGAGCACGACCCACTCGGGGCGGGCCACGTCGCCGAAGTCGGCACGGTCATACCAGCCGACTGCGACCGCGAGCACGAACGCCGGGAGGATCGCCGCCGGACCGGCCCCGAACGCCGCGGCCAGGCCCCCCATCAGGATCAGCGTGATGGAGGCGGGCCGCCAGGTACCGCGGACACGCCGTGCGAAGTCGACGACGCGAGCACGCTCGGCCTCCCCCATCTCCAAGCTTCCCTGCCCGGGCTGCACGCCTGGGTGATCGGTCCCTCGATGCTGAATCTGATTCGAAAAGCGTGTGGATACGCATCGCACTGGACCAACGTCCAGGGTCGCGCGCCCGGGTATTGCCCCGCCGATCGGCCCCCGACCCGCTGGATAGGGTGCGGGTGTGAACAGGCCGGTCACCAGCGTGAGGACGCGCCCGCTGCCCGATCCGGCGATCGTTCGTGAGTGGCTCGGAGCGATGTTCCTCGTCCGCCGGTTCGACGAGCGCGCCGGTGAGCTCCATGGATCCGGCCAGATCGGTGGCTTCCTGCACCTCGCGATCGGCGAGGAGGCGTTGGTGGTCGGCGCGACCCGAGCGCTCGAGGATCGCGACTGGGTGCTGTCGTCGTGGCGCTCGCATGCGCTGGCCGTGGCGCGCGGCGCCGATCTCGGACGGTCGATGGCCGAGCTCTTCGGTCGCGCGGGTGGACTCAACGGCGGCCGCGGCGGCGCGATGCACCTCGCCGCGCCGGAGCAGCGAGTGCTGGGTGGCTTCGGACTCGTCGGCGTGCACCTGCCGGTCGCTGCCGGCGTGGCGCTCGCTTCCAGTTACCAGGGCCGGGCCGAGGTGACGATGGCGTTCCTCGGCGACGGCGCCGCGAGCAACGGCACGCTCGCCGAGTCGATCGACCTCGCCGCAATCTGGCACCTGCCGCTCGTGCTCGTCGTCGCCCACGACCGCCGCGGGCACGGCTCAGCGGAGGACGCCGACGCCGCCGTGGCAAGTCTCGCGCGCAAGGCCGAAGGCCACGGGGTGAAGGCCCTCACCTGCGATGGCATGGACATCCTCGACGTGCACGCGGTGTGCAGCGACGCGGTCCGGATCGCCCGCACCGAGCGCAGGCCCGCGCTCGTCCAAGCGATCCTGCAGCGCGCCCCGACGCCGACGATGGCCGATCCGAAGCCGGCCGGCTCCAAGGAGGAGCTCGAGGCGTGGAAGGCCCGCGACCCGCTGGCGGTGTTCGGTGATCGACTCGTCGAGGTCGGGCTGCTCGAGACGGCCGACCGGGCCCGCATGCAGATGACCGTGAACGCGGCGATCGAGCAGGCGATCAGCGCCGCGGGCCGCTCGCCGCACCCCGAGCCGGGCTCGCTCTACGACCACCTCACGATCGCCGAGTCGCTCCCGGGCTGGCTCGCGATCGATGCGCGCGGCCGGGCGACACGCGGCGAGACGGAGCCGTTCCCGCGCGAGGTGCAGCCGTGAGCACCACCTCGATGACCTATCGCGAAGCCCTGCGCTCGGCGCTGCGCGAGGAGCTCGAGCGCGACGATCGCGTGGTGCTGATCGGCGAGGACATCGGCGCCTTCGACGGCCCGTTCCACGTGACGAAGGGGCTCCTCGAGGACTATGGCGAGCGTCGCGTGCGCGACACGCCGAACGCCGAACGCGCCATCGTGGGCGTCGGTGCCGGCGCGGCGATGGTGGGGCTGCGGCCCGTGGTCGAGCTGATGACCATCACCTCGGCGACGCGCGCCCTCGACCAGCTCCTCGTGAGCGTCGCGCAGACGCCCTGGGCGACCGCCGGCGCGATCCACCTCCCGCTCGTGGTGCGCACGGTGCAGGGCGGCGGCCGCCAGCTCGGCCCGACGCACGCGCACCACCTCGAGGCGATGCTCCTCCACATCCCTGGCCTGCAGGTGGTGGTGCCGTCGACGCCCGCCGATGCGAAGGGCCTGCTGAAGTCGGCGATCCGCAGCGACGATCCCGTCGTCGTGATCGAGCACCAGGAGCTCTACGGGCTCAGCGGCGAGGTGCCCGACGGCACCGAAGCCGTGGTGCCCATCGGCCAGGCGGCGATCCGGCGCGAGGGCCGCGACGTGACGCTGCTCGGCATCTCCCGCGCCGCGCACACGGCCGCCGCGGCCGCCGATCTGCTCGAGCGCGAGGGCGTGTCGTCCGAGGTGATCGACGTGCGCTCGCTGCGGCCGCTCGACCTCGACACGATCGTCGAGTCGGTGAAGCGCACGAACCGCCTCGTGATCGTGGAGGACGGCTGGCCGCAGGCCGGCGTCGCGGCGAGCATCGCGACGCTGGTGCAGGAGCAGGCGTTCGATCACCTCGACGCGCCTGTGCTGCGCGTGAGCGGCGCCGATGCGCCCGTCGGTTACGCGCGCACGCTCGAGTCGGCTGCCCGCGCGAGCGCCGCCGACGTGGCGCGGGCCGCCCTCGCCGCGCTCTACCGCGAATAGCGCGAACGCGGAGCGGCGTGGCGGACTGGCGGGGCCGCCACCGTGGCCTCGCGGGGTAAGGTCCAGGGCCGTGGCCGTGGAACTCGTCATGCCCCGGCTCTCCGAAACGATGCAGGAGGGCACCGTCGTCGCGTGGCTGATCGGCGACGGGCAGGTGGTGGCACAGGGCCAGGAGATCGCCGAGATCGAGAGCGACATGGCCACCCTGGCGTGGGTCGCGCCCGAGGCCGGTGTGCTGCGGATCCTGGTGCCGGCCGGCTCGCGGCTGCGCATCGGCCAGCCGATCGGACTCATCGACGACCTCACGCCGCTCCCCGGCGCTGCGACCAGCGTCGACCCCGCCCGGAGCCCCGCTTGGGGCCCGGCCCCGCAGTCCGGCTGGCGCGCGCCGCAGCCCGAGGAGGAGGACGAGGGCGAGACGACCGAGTTCGCCGCGATCGCCGAGGAGGTCGCGCCCGAGCTGATGGCCGACCCCGAGGACGACCTCGAGCCGCCGACCCAGGAGCACCAGGCCGCGATCCTGTCGGAAGCCGACGCGCCCGCGCCGCCGGCCGCCCCGGTGGCGCCGGCGCAGCCCGTCGCGCCGCGCGGCGTTACGCAGCCCGTGCCGCCCGCGCCGGTCGCCGGCAACCCGTGGGGCGAACAGCCTCCTGCACCGATGCAGGGCTTCCCCGCCGCGCCGCAGCCGCCGGTGGCACCCGCGCCGCCCGTAGCTCCCTCGGCTCCGGCCGAGCCGGCTGTCGCTGAGCCGGTCGTCGCCGAAGCCGCCGACGACGATCGCTTCACGCCGGAGGAGCTGATGGCCCCGCCGATCACGCCGCCGCGCCCGCCGGAGCAGCGCCCGGCGTCGAGCGGCGCCCGCGTGTCGGCATCGCCCGTGGCGCGACGCCTCGCCAACGAGCTCGGCCTCGACCTCGCCCAGATCGAGGGCACCGGCCCAGAGGGTCGCGTGGTGCGCGCCGACATCGAAGCCGCGCAAGCGGCCGGCCTCGCGCGCCCGCCGATGCCGGCCGGTGCCGTGCCCGCCGCCCAGAGCGAGTTCACCCCGCCCGCCGCCGACGGCCCGGAGCCGCCGCTGCCGGCGGTCGACCCCACGCCGGAGCCGGTGGCTGAGCCCGGGGCCGTCGCGGAGCCCGAGGCCGTCGCGGAGCCCGTCGCCGACGCTGAGCCCACCGCGGAGTCCGAGCCCGTTCTCGAGAACGCCCCGGACGAGGCCGAAGCAGAGACCGACCCCGACCTCGAGGTCGTTGCCGAGCCCGAGCCGGTCGCCGACCCGGAGCCGGAGCCAGAGGCCGACGAACCGGAGCCGGCCGCCGAGTCGGTCACCCTCCCGGCCGCGCAGCCCGGCCGCGGCAAGGGCGAGCCCGAGGTGGTCGAGCTCAGCCGCCAAGGCCAGACGATCGCGCGGCGCATGGCCGAGAGCAAGGCCACGATCCCACACTACGCACTGCGGATGGAGGTCGATGCTCAGCCGATCCTCATGCTGCGCACCGAGCTCGCGACCAACCGTCCCGACATGTCTCCGCCGTCGATCAACGATCTCGTCGTCCGCGCCACGGCACTCGCGCTGCGGGCCCACCCTCGCCTCAACGGCGCCTACCGTGACGGCCGCGTCGAGCACTACCCGCGCGTGAACGTCGGCATCCCGGTCGACGTCGAGGACGGGCTGCCCGTGCCCGTGATTCACGACGCGGATCGTCTGAGCCTCGGCCAGCTCGCCGAGCGTTCCGCCGAACTGATCGAGAAGGCGCGCGCCAACGAGCTACGCCCGCCGGACGTGGCCTCGGCCACGTTCACCGTCACCAACCTCGGCATGCTCGGCATCGACGACTTCGAGGCCGTGATCACCCCGGGCCAGGCGGGAATGATCACTGTCGGCCGGATCGCCGAGCGGCCCGTGGTCGAGGGCGGCGAGATCGTGCCCGGCCAGCGCATGCGCCTCACGCTGCTCGTCGATCATCGTGCCGTCTACGGCGCCCCGGCCGCGCGCTTCCTCGCTCGCGTGCGGCAGCTCCTCGAGCACCCGACGAGCCTGCTCGCGTAGCGCGGGCATGCCGTTCGCCGAGCTCGACGCCGCCACGCGCGTGCACTATCTCGTCGCCGGTGAGCCGGGCGACGAGACCACGCCCGACCTCGTCCTCGTGCACGGCACGGGCGGCGGCGCGCTCACGACCTGGGCGCATCTGATGGAGCCGTTCGGCGCGGGCCGGCGGCGCGTCATCGCCATCGACTACTCCGGCTCGGGGGAGACCACCGACGACGGCGCCTCGCTCACCCTCGAACGCCTCGCCGCACAGGTGCGGGCGGTGATCGACGAGGCCGTCGGCGATGATCGCCCCTTCGACCTCCTCGGCTTCTCGCTCGGCGCGTGCGTCGCCACCCAGCTCGCCGCCAGCGATCCGCGCGGCCTGCGCCGGCTCATGCTCCTCTCCGGCTGGATCGACACGACGGGCGACGCCCGCGCCGGCCTGCAGTTCGGGCTCTGGCGCCGGCTGCACGCCACCGATCCGCAGGCCCTCGCCGAGCACCTTGCTCTCACCGGCTTCTCGGCCGGCTACTACGACGGCCGCCCCACGAAGGCGGTCGAACAATCGCTGGCAACCACGATCGCGACGCTCGCTCCAGGCTTCGATCGCCAGTGCGAGCTCGACACCCGCGTCGATCTCACCACCGTCGCCCCGCTCGTCACGGCGCCTACCCTCGCGATCGTGGCCACCGACGATCAGATGGTGCCGCCGCACCACGGCCGCGCGCTCGCAGCCGCCATCCCCGGCGCGAGAGTCGAGGAGCTCCCGAGCGGCCACCTCTCGATGTACGAGGTGCCCGCGGAGCTCACCGCCCGCGTGCTCGCCTTCCTCGACTGAGCGGCCGAGCACTCAACGTCACGCCGGTCACCCTGCCCGTACACCAAGCGCGACAACACCAGGTCACCCGACGCCTGGCACCTCACGGAGGGCCACGCGTCTGGTCATGCCGCTCTGAGCGGCCGCCAGCAACGGCGGCTCGCTTGCTCAGGCGGGCACGGCGTCGGCCGGGGCCTCGCTCGGGTGCTCCTCGGTGGAGTGCGAGTCGGTGAGGGTGAGTGAGCCGAGCGTGGCGATCACGCCGACGGCCACGGCGAGCACGACGAAGGTGACCCGCTCTCCGTGGAAGAAGTCGGCGACGAGGCTCGAGCTCCACGTGCCGTTCGGCAGCGTCTTGGTGACGAGCGTCGCGATCATCGTGCCGACGACCGCGGTCCCGAGGCTCGTGCCGACCTCCTGCGCGGTGTCGTTGAGCGCGGCGCCAAGCGACGTGCGGTTCTCGGGCATCCCGCCGATGAGGGCGACGGCACAGGTCATCATCACCGTCCGCAGGCCGGCCGTCATGACGACCATGCCGATGGCGACCGCGAGGTAGCCGTGCTCGACGGCGTAGGCGAGCCAGCCCAGGCCGCCCGCGAGGAGCGCGGCGCCGACGAGGCACGCGATGCGATGACCCCACGCCCTCACCATCCCCTCGGTCGCGGGGGTGAAGAGCAGCATCGTCGCGATCATCGGGAGGTTCGCGAGGCCGGCCTTTACCGGGCTCCAGCCGTAGGCGTACTGGAAGTGCAGGATCAGGCTGAACATCACCCCAGCCATCGCGATCGCGGTGCCGATCTGGGCGATCGCCGCGCCGCGGATCGTGCCGTTGGAGAACGTCGAGAGATCGAGCATCGGCGCGTCGACGCCGCGCTCGTGACGGACGAACGCGCCCACCGCGACGATTGCGCCGGCGATGCAGGCGATCGTGAGCGGAGCGCCCCAGCCGTGCTCGACGCCGCTGGTGAGGGAGTAGCAGGCGAGGCCGATCCCGACGATGCTCAGCACCGCGCCGGGGAGGTCGAGGGGATCGCTGGTGAGGTCGTCGGCGTGATCCTTCGCGACGCCTCCGCGCACGCCCAGGAAGGCGATGAGCGCGATCGGCGCGTTGACCACGAGCAGCCACTCCCAGCGTACGTGTGCGAGGGCGGTGCCGCCGAGCAGCGGGCCGAGGATGAACCCACTCATGCCCACGATCATCATCACGGTGATCGCGCGCATCCGCAGCTGCTCGCTGTCGAACAGGCGGAAGACGAGCGAGTTCGTGATCGGCGCCATCGCCGCCGCGCACAGGCCGAGCGCCGCGCGGAGCGCGATCAGCTCGCCGGTGGAGTCGACGAAGACGACGAGCATGCTGATGAGGCCGAAGGCGGTGAGCCCGACGAGCAGCACGCGCCGGCGGCCGAAGCGGTCGGCGATCGAACCGGCCGTGAGCAGGAGCCCGCCGAACGTGAGGGCGTACGCGCCGGTCACCCACTGCAGGGACGTGGTGCTGCTGCCGAGGTCGCGGCCGATCGTCGGCAGCGCGATCGACAGCAGGGTGTTGTCGACCATCTCGACGAAGAAGGCCAGGCAGAGCGCAGCCAGGGGGATCCAAGCGGCCTTGAGCGAGTCGTAGGTGCGGGATTCGGTCGGGGCTGGTTGGGCGGTCATCGCGCTCACCTCGTCTCCAGATCAGGGGGTCGCAACGCTCGATCACAAATCGAACGGCGTTCGATAATCGAACACGGTTCGAGAATATAGAACGTTGTTCGATAGAGTGCAAATCGTGACTGGACGCACAGCGCCCCGCGGTCCGCGACGCCGCGCCTCCCACTCGCTCGAGGCCGTGCTCGACGGCGCCGTCGGCCTCCTCGACGAGGACGGCGAATCCGCGCTCACGTTCCGCGCACTCGCGGCCCGGCTCGGTGGCGGCGTCGGAAGCATCTACTGGTACGTCTCCAGCAAGGACGAGCTCCTCGAGCGCGCCGCCGACCACGTGATGGACCAGGTGCTGTTCGAGAGCGAGCGCTTTCACGGCGACGACCCGATCGACGATCTGCGCCAGACCGCGATGGTGCTCTACGGTGCCGTCGAGCACCGGCCCTGGCTCGGCTCCTACTTCATGCGCAACAGCTCCTCGCAGCCGAACTCGCTGCGGTACTACGAGCGCGTGGGGCAGTCGGTGCTCCGGCTCGGGCTGGGTCCGCGCGAAACGTTCCACGCGGCCTCCGCGATCATCGGCTACGTGATCGGGATCGCCGCCGACCTTGGGCAGCAGCCGACCGAGGAGATGCTCCGCGGAGAGGTGAAGCGCGACGAGTACCTCGAGCAGGCCGCAGACGCGTGGCGCGCGCTCGACCCCGAGGAGTGGCCGTTCCTCCACACCATCGCTGACGAGTTCGCCACGCACGACGACACCGACCAGTTCACCTCGGGCCTCGATCTCATGCTCGACGGCTTGCGCCTGCAGGCCGAGCGGCGCGCACGCGGCGAGTAGCGTGGGCACCATGGGCGATCTGCAGATCTGCCAGCTCGGCCTCGTGCCCTACGCCGAGGCGCTCGCGCTCCAAGAGCGTTTGCGCGAGGCGCGCATCGCCGGCCGCATCGACGACACCCTCCTGCTGCTCGAGCACCCGCCGGTCGTCACGCGGGGCCGCCGCAGCCGCCCCGAGGAGCTGCTCCTCGGAGAGGACTTCCTCCGCGCGCAGGGCTTCGATGTCGTGACCACGCAGCGCGGCGGCCTCGCCACCTACCACGGCCCGGGCATGCTCGTGGGCTACCCGATCGTGCGCACCGACGACGTGGTCGGCTACCTGCGCTGCCTCGAGCTCGCGATCGTCGCCGCACTCGCGGAGCAGGGGGTCGACGCCCACCAGCGCGAAAGCACGCCCGACGAGAATCTCACCGGCGTCTGGGTCGGCGGAAATCGCAAGATCGCGTCGCTGGGCGTGCATCTGAGCCGCGGCGTCGCGATCCACGGCTTTGCGATCGGCGCCGACAACGATCTCGAGCCGTGGAGCTGGTTCACCGCCTGCGGCCTGCCGAGCGTGACGATGACGAACGTCGCCGCTGAGACCGGCCGCACCGGCACGCTCGCGCCGCTGCGCGCAAGCATCGGCGCGCACGTGGCGCGTGAGCTCGGACTCACTCCGCGGGTGGTCGAGCCGACGGTCGTCACGGCGGCCACCACCCAGCCGGCGTAAGCGCCGATCGGCCCACCGTCCGGGGTCTGAGCTGGCGCTCAACGGGGCGCGAACCGTGGCGGGCACGCTACGTTGAAGGGAGCGATGAGCGATCTGCTGCCAGTCCGCGTCCACAAGACCCGATCGAGGGCGACGCCGGGCGGCATGGATCCCAAGCAGATCCTCGGCGACCGTGTGCTGCCGTTCAAGCACCGCAAGCCGCCGTGGTTCAAGGTGCCGGCCCCGGGTGGCCAGCGCTACCGCGACCTCAGCGGGCTGATCGGCGACGAGAACCTGCACACCGTGTGTCAGGAGGCCGCCTGCCCGAACATCGGTGAGTGCTGGGAGCGTGGCACCGCCACGTTCATGATCCTCGGCGACACGTGCACTCGCCGCTGCGGCTTCTGCCACGTCTCCACGGGCAAGCCGACCTGGAACGATCCGCTCGAGCCCGCGCGCGTCGCCCGGTCGATCGCGCGGATGGGCCTGCGTCACGCGGTGATCACCTCGGTCGACCGCGACGATCTTCCCGACTACGGCTCGGGTGTGTGGGCGGCGCTCGTCCGGCAGATCCGCCGTCAGGCGCCCGACTGCAAGATTGAGCTCCTCACGCCCGACTTCCGCGGCGAGGAGATGCCGCTCGCCAAGGTGATCGCCGAACGCCCCGACGTGTTCAACCACAACGTCGAGGTGGTGCCGCGCCTCTACCCGGTCGCGCGCCGCGGCTCGACGTTCGAGCGCTCGCTGCGCGTGCTGCGCAACGCCCGGGAGATGGGCGAGGGCGATGTCGTCACCAAGTCGGGGCTGATGGTCGGGCTCGGCGAGAGCTTCGAGGAGATGATCGACGCGCTCGGCCAGCTCCGCGATCAAGGCGTCTCGATCATCACCGTCGGCCAGTACCTGCGCCCGACCGAGAATCACTTGCCGATCGTGCGCTACTGGCACCCGGAGGAGTTCAAGCAGCTCGAGGAGCGCGGCATGGCGATGGGCTTCAGCCATGTCGCCGCCGGCCCGCTCGTGCGCTCGAGCTACCACGCCGATCAGCATGTGCCGCAGCCCGACGACGGCCAGGGCCCGCTGCGCGCCGATGCTCCCGCTCCCGGCGCGCTCCCCGTGCTCCAGAACGGCCCCATCCCCGTCGCCGCATGACCTCCGTGCTCACCCTCGCGCAGACCACGGTCGAGGACTCCTCCAGCGGCGCCGCCATCGTGTTCGCGATGCTCGCCGGGATCGCCGCCCTCTCGATCCTGGCGCTTACGCCGCGGGGTCGCCGCTCACTCATGCCCGCGATCGCGATCCTGCTCGGCGCGACGATTACCTACACCACGATCGCCGACGCCGTTCAGGCCACGATCTCGGTGCTCACCGTCCTCGGACTCGTGATCGGATTTACACTGGTACTCGGCGGTTTTGGAGCACTGCGTGAGGGCATCGTTGTCCCACCGGTGGAGGGCAACGAGCCCGAGATCGAGCCCCAGCCGCCTCGGATCACGCCAGGTGACGACTTCTCGCGCGAATCGGGCGCTGACGCACCGGAAGTCCACTGAGTAACGCTCGACGCGCTACGGAACACCCCACGTCGCGCATTGGGGTGCAATTCCGTGCAGATACTGGGCTTTCTCGCAACCCCGAGACCGGTCCTACCAGCGCTGCGGAACGCACGCTCCGCCCCATCGGTGGTTCCGATCTACTGAAAAATCCCCCTATTTGACGAATGTCAACCCGAAACGGGTACCACCGTCGCGGGACAAACCCCCTCAACGCGCCGAGTTTCTGCGTCGTGGTCGGGCATGATCCGGCGGCAATGCCGACCCAGGTCCAGCGCACCGCCGCCGCTCGTCGGCGCCTCATCGCCGCGACTCGCGAGCTCGTTGCTGCGCAGGGCGTCGGCAACACCTCGGTCGCTGCGATCGGCGAGCGCGCCGGCATGAGCCGCGGCGCGGTGAACTTCCATTTCGGTTCCAAGGACGATCTTCTCGTCGCCGTGAGCCGCGAGGCCACGAACGACTGGGCGGAGGGAGTCGCCGGCTCTGGTGAGCTCCAGTTCGACGACACGGGCGCCCTCATCGACACGCTGCTGCAGGCGTGGCTCGGCGAGCTGCACAGCGACCCCGAGCGGGTGCGGATCGTCGTGATGCTGATGTTCGAGGCCCTCGGTCCCTCACCGCACCTCCACGAGCACTTCGTGACCCTCGGTAACCAGATCCAGACCCAGGTGGGCGAGTACATCCGCACGCAGCAGGCGGCCGGCAAGCTGGAGAGCGACGTCACGCCCGACGGCTTCGCAACGCTCTTCGTCGGCGTGCTCACCGGTATCGCCGTGATCCACCTGCTCGATCCCGACACGGAGCGCCTGGATCAGGCCATCGCCGAGGCCCGCACCACGTTGCGTGGCCGCCTCGGCGTCTGAGCCACCCGCACGGGCGTCCAAGCGCCTGGCATCCTGCGTCCCGGCGCTGCGCCCGGCGGTACCGTTCATCGCGGTGAACCACCACCGATGATGTGCCCTCCTGCTTCGATCGCCCCGGTGGGCGAGCCCGCGTGACCACCCCGTACGGTTTGCCGCGCGAGCCGCGGCTGCGCGCGCTGCGGTACTGGATGCGCGAGCGCCGGCTGATGCTGCTCGGGTGGCTCGTCGTGGTGCTCGTGATCGTCGGCGCGCTCACGGCGTGGCAGGCCGGCGCGGTGAATCCGAGCCCTCTCGCGCAGCCCCCCACGTCGTTCGGCATCCCGGGCGCGAACCTCTACGAGAAGGGCGCGATCGATCCGTCGCTGGAGGTCGGCGCGGTCGGCAAGGACGAGACGCGCACCTACATCATCAAGGCGAAGGGCGCCCATGATCCGCAGCCGGCGGTGATCTTCCTGCACGGGTTCGGCTCGAGCTTCCTCGCCGGCTACGAGCCGTGGATCAGTCACCTCGCGCGCGAGGGCCTCACCGTGATCTTCCCGGCGTGGCAGGCGCCGCCCTACCCCACCGACGGCTCCCAGAACCCGCGCGCGAACATGTTCGAGGGTGTGAAGCTCGCCGTCGACGCGGTGCGGATCCAGCAGGATCGCGTCGCCGTGATCGGCACCTCTGCGGGCGGCGCGCTCGCGTTCGACTACGCCGCGCTGGGCAGCAAGCTGCCGGTGCCGCAGGCCAAGCTCGTCTACTCGATCTACCCGGGCCGCGCCCTTCCCGGCGAGAGCGAGATCCTGCTGCCGCTACCTCCCGTCGGCAACCTGCCGGAGAACACCCGCGTGATCTCGCTCGTCAGCCGCAAGGATCGCGACGTCGGCACGCGCTTTGGCAAAGAGCAGTACGAAATCCTTCGCTCGCGCCCCGATGCGCTCCGCGCACTCGTCTACGTGACCGAGAAGGGCCTGGGCGACCACTACGCACCGGGCGACACCACCCAGGCCGCGCGGCGCGTGTTCTGGCGTCCGTTCGACGCGGAGCTCACCAACCACCTCGGCATCCAGCTCAAACCCGACACGGCGCTCGTGGCGGCGACGCGCGCGCAGAACGCCGTCTCCGACGCGATCGAGCGCGACTCGATCTTCCGCAAGAAGGTCTATGAGGGCGAGGATGCGAAGCGCCCCGGCGGCGCCGATGCCGACACCGCCCCGAACCCGGACGTGATCGGCTCGCCGTAAGGGCGGCCGCTTGTCGCGCTGAACTCGGGCGTGGGGAGTCCCATCAGTTGGGCCCTCCACGGGCCCGACGGTGCGGCATGGGAAGTCCAACCGAGAACCCCCTCCACGGGGGTTCTGCGTTGGGATCCCCATGCCCGCGCGGAGCCTCGGCGCCGCTCTGGACGGGAACTCCGGACAGTCGGGGAGAAGGCCTCGAAGACTGAGGGACCAACGAAGACCGTCAGCCCTCATGTCCCCCGACGGCCGCCGTCCGGCCGCCAGCGACGGCCACCCACGATGGGCGGCCGCCAGCGCCTCCCCGCCCTAACCCGCATACGACCGACGCCAACCAAGACCCATACCCGCGACGGGCGGCCGCACGCGTCAACGGCCCGACCCCGAACGGTCGCGTCAACCACGCCCAACCCCACCCGCTACCCAACGGCAGGCCGCAGCGGCCGGGCCGCGCGCCGTCAGGCGTCGGGCAGCGAGGAGCTGCGGCGATCGACCGTGCCGCGCGCGAGCGCAGCGAACGCCACCGGATCGGTGAGCGGGGCGGCAAGCGACACCGGATCAGGCACGCTGACCTTGCCGACGCGCACGCGGTAGGTGCGGGCGAGCGCCGACTGCACGCCGATGCGCAAGACGAGGAGTGCGAGATCGGTTGGCTTGAGCGCGCGCAGCGCCGCGGACGGCGAGCCCTGCCGCAAGCCGACGAGGAGCGCTCGCCACACCCGCAGGCCGAGGCGGCCCTGCACCACCCAGATCACGCCGAGGTCGAGCAGCTGCCGCGGGCGGGACGCGGCGCCGCCGAGGGCGAGGCGGCGGGTGGCGGATTCGCCGAGGGCCTGCGCGGCCGTGGCGTGACGCTCGGCCGAGCCGAGCCCGGTGCCGTCGCCCACCGTGATGCGCCAGCCGGCGCCCGCGAGCGCACGGGCCAGCGCGGTGTCGTCAGTGCGGGAGTTGCTGACGAGCGAGAAGCCGCCCGCGGAGATCAGCGCGTCGCGTCGCACGGCGAAGCACTGCCCGTTGATCGACGACATCGACGCCGGGATCCGCTCGGTGGTGTCGAGCGGGCCGAGCCGGTAGAGGAGCGTGGCCCGCAGCGCTGGATCCAGCAGGCGCTCAGGAAGCCCGGCGCCGCTGAGCGCGAGCTGCGCGGAGGCGAGGTCGACCGGCCGGCCGACCACCCGAGCAGGGTCGGAATCGCCGCGATCCGGGGTCGCTCCCTCTGCCGGCGCGGCCTCCGCGCGCAGCTGGCGCTCAACGTCCCGCTGCGGCGCGAGGAGCTCGGTGACGGCCGCCGGCAGCGCGGGATCCGGCCGCACATCGGCGTCGAGGAACACCACGATGTGGCCCTGCGCGGCGACGAGTCCTTGCTGCATCGCCCATGGCTTGCCTGCCCAGCCGCGAGGCAGCGGCTGCCCCTCGATCACGAGCGCGCCGTGCTCGCGCGCAACCTCGGCGGTGGCATCGGTGGAGCGGTCGTCGACGACGATCACCTCGACGACGCCGGGCGCCTCCCGCAGCGGCTCGAGCGCCGCGGCGAGGTGCGCCGCCTCGTTGCGGGCGGGGATGACGACCGAGATGGCGGGCGGCCAGTCGTCGGCGGGCCCGCCACCCTCCGTGGGCCGCTCCTCCTCATCGGCGATCCTCGGGGCAGGCCCGGGGACCGCCCACCCGGGAGCGACGAGTGCGGGGCGGCGCGAGCGGCCGCGTGCGAGGCGGCCGATCGCGATCAGCGTCAGCCCGCCGCGCACGCCACGCGGCGTGTGGCGAACGGCTGCGCCGATCCAGCTCACGCCTGGGTGAGTCGGGCGTCGCCGCCGGCCTCCACGTGGAACTGCCACGCGTCCCAAGCGCTCGTGACCATGTCGCCGAGGTCGTGCTGGGCGACCCACCCGAGATCCTGGTCGATGCGATCGGCGCTGGCCACGATGCGGGCGGGATCGCCGGGGCGGCGCGGCTCGACGATCGGCTCGAAGCCGACGCCCGTGCCTTCGCGCACCGCGGTCATGATCTCGCGCACGGTGGAGCCCTCGCCGCGACCGACGTTGTAGATCGGGGCGAGGTCGCGGCCGGCCTCGAGCGCCTGCGCCGCGACCACGTGCGCATCGGCGAGGTCGACGACGTGGATGTAGTCGCGGATGCAGGTGCCGTCGCGCGTGGGGTAGTCGTCGCCGAAGATCTTCGGCGCCTCGCCGCGCTCGAGCGCACGGAAGATCAGCGGGAAGAGGTTGTAGGGGCTCTGGTCGGACAGCTCGCGCGGACCGGAACCGACGACGTTGAAATACCGCAGCGAGGTCTGCCGCAGCTCGGGCCAGATGTTGGCGACGCGCCGCAGCAGCCACTCGGAGACGAGCTTGCTCTCGCCGTACGGGCTCTCCGGACCGGTGGGCGTCTCCTCGGTGACGATCTCGTCCTTCGGGGTGCCGTAGGTGGCGCAGCTGCTGCTGAACACCATGTTCGAGATGCTGGCCTCTCGCATCGCGTCGAGCAGGACGCCCATGCCGTAGATGTTGTCCTTGTAGAACAGCGTCGGCTGCTCAACGCTCACGCCCGCGTACTTCCAGCCCGCGAGGTGCACGACGCCGGTGATGTCGTGATCACGGAACACGCCGCTCACGACCGCCTCGTCGGTCACCGAGCCGACGACGAGCGGCACGTTCTCAGGGACGAACTCGCGGTAGCCCGTCGAGAGGTTGTCGAGCACGACGACGTCGATGTCCGCCGCGTGGAAGGCGCGAATGATGTGGGAGCCGATGTACCCCGCGCCGCCGGTCAGGAGCCAAGCCATGCGGACGATCCTACGCGGCGGGCCGGGTCGCTGGGAGCGGTGGCGGTGAGGTGTCGTCAGCGGGTGGCCGCACGTCGCTCGCGCAGCACCTGCCGCAGGATCGCCGCGACGTACCAGGGGTTGTACTTGGCGTAGCGCACGAAGAGCCGGCGCGGCTCACGGGAGAGGCGGTAGAGCCATTCGAGGCCGCGCTCCTGCATCCACGGCGGCGCCTGGCTGACGATGCCGGCGTGGAAGTCGAAGGCGGCGCCGACGCCGACGAGCACGGCGGGCTCGAGCCGGTCGCGGAGCTGCTGCATCCACTGCTCCTGGCGTGGAGCACCGAGCCCGCACCACACCACGTCGGCGCCAGAAGCGTTGATCATCGCGACCACGTCGTCCTGCTCGGCCTCGGTGAGCGGCCGGAACACGGGCCGGTGGCTGCCGACGATCTGCAGCCCCGGGTGGCGCGCCTGCAGGCGGTCGATCAGTCGCTGCAGCGCGGTGGGGTCGTCGTCGCGGCCGCCGTAGAGGAACCACCGGTGGCCGCGTTCGGCGGCACGGGCGGCCTGGTAGGCCATGAGGTCGGGGCCGTAGACGCGTCGCTCGATCGGCTCGCCGAGCGCCTTCAGGCCCCATGCGACCGGCTGGCCGTCCGGCACCGCGAACGAGCTCGCGCGGATCGCGGCCTTGAGCGCCGGCACCTCCTGGGCCGTCATCACCGAGTGCACGGCGGTGACGCAGACGTAGTCGCCGGTGCGGTCCGCGCGCCCGACGTCGCCGTTGGGTAGGCGGGCCGGATCACCCGGCTCGGAGTCGGCGGGCGCTGCGGCTCGCTTCGCTCGCGCCGCCACGATGCGCGCGTCGATCCAGTCGAGCACCTGCGCGTGGTCGGTCACCGCCACCGGGAGGCCGAGGAGTTCGCGCGTGCGGATCGCGGTGCCCGGGAATTGGCCGGCCGGCAGCGGAATAGGGTCGCGCCATGCGGGCTCCGGCGTCGTGGCGGCGGGCGCGGTCACAGGCTCAGTGTCGCAGGAGCGACCCGCTCCCGATCGGGCGAGCGATCACGGGTCAGGCGAGCTCGCGCCCTGCTCGAGGTCGGCTGCGTCGTCGTAGCGCTGATCCCGGTAGGGCTCGGCGACGCGGTCGATCAGCCCGGTGTCGATCACCGACTCGGCCACGTACGCGCGCGCGGCGTGGCGCAGCGCCGGCTCGGCGCTCGCAGCATGCATGCTCGGCAGCGCCGTTTCCAGCAGCTCCTTGGCCGCCGCGACCGCCGTGCGCTCGGTGCGCCAGCTCAGCCACCCGCTGCCTGCCACGATCAGCGCGCAGGGCACGGCGACGATCCACGGCCACGGCGACGAGCTGAAGGCCGCGAACAGCAATGCCAGCGGCAACACGATCCCTGCCCAGACGGCGTGACCGCTGAGCACCCACCACCGGGCCCAGTCTTTGTCTCCGGCACGGTGCTGGGCGGCGTGCGCCACCTCGTGCGCCGCGATCGCCCACGCCGCGGGCGTGGCGGCGCGCGCGTGTGCCCGAGCGAGCTGCAGCTCACGGGTGACCGCGCGGTACGCGTCGACATCGGCCTCGACGACCCGTACGCCGGTGATCCCGAGCGACTCGAGCATGCTCGCCGCGAGCTCGGCGCCGGTCGGCAGGCCGGGCACGGAGTCGCCACCGGCCTTCACGACGGCGCGCTGCGAGCGCCCGCGCACGATCAGGACGGCGAAGAAGACGACCACGTAGATCGCGAGGGCGACGGCCGCTGGCAGCATGCCCGGCGAACCCTACGCGGCCGCGCGTGCGGACAACCCAAACCCACGCCCCGTACGATCCGGCGCATGGCGCGCACCCTCGTCACCGGCATCTCCGGCCAGGACGGCTCCTACCTCGGCGAGCTCCTGCTGGAGCGCGGCGACGAGGTGATCGGCATGGTGCGCGAGGCGCCGGAGGATGCGCGCGAGCGGCTGATCCCGGAGCTGCGCGAGGTGGAGCTCGTGCACGGCGATCTCGCCGGCCCGGAGTCGCTGCGGCAGGTGATCGCGACCGTGAAGCCCGAGCGGATCTACCACCTCGCGGCGCCCACCTTCGTACCCGCGAGCTGGACGGATCCCGCAGGCTCGCTGCACGACGTCGCCGGCGCCACGTTCACGCTGCTCAACGCCGTCGAGCAGGAGGTGCCGCAAGCGCGGGTGTTCCTCGCGAGCAGCGCCGAGGTGTTCGGCGACTGCGGCGAGAGCCCGCAACACGAGCGCACGCCGACCTTCCCCCGCAGCCCGTACGGCATCGGCAAGCTCGCGGCCTTGCGCGCCGCCCACGTGTGGCGGAGCCGCGGACTGCACGTGAGCGCCGGGATCCTCTTCAACCACGAGAGCCCGCGACGGCCGGAGCGGTTCCTCCCGCGGAAGGTGACGAAGGGCGCCGCCCGCGTGGCGACGGGCCTGCTCGACGAACTCGAGGTGGGCGACCGCCGCGCGATCCGCGACTGGAGCCACGCCCGCGATCTCATGGCGGGCGCGATCCTCGCGGTCGAGCACGACGTGCCCGACGACTACGTGTTCGCGAGCGGCCACGGCCACAGCGTCGGTGAGCTCATCGATCTCGCCTTCCGTCTCTGCGGGCTCGAGGCGGAGGAACACGTACGCGTGAATCCGGCCTTCGTCCGCGACCCCGAGGCGACGGCCCCGGTCGGCGACCCGAGCAAGGCCCAGCGCGTGCTCGGGTGGCTTCCGGAGTTCACCTTCGACCAGGTGATCGCGGAGATGGTGGAACACGACCTCGCGCTCGCCCGTGGCGAGGCCGACGCGCCGAACGCGCCTCCCGCCGGGTAGCCTTCGCGCGCTCCGTGCCCCGCGTCCTGCTCAACCTCCTCTACCTCGATCCCGGCCGCACCGGCGGGATGGAGGTGGTCGCACGCGCGCTGCTCCCCGAACTTCATGCCGCCCTGCCGGCCGGCTGGGAGCTCGCCGCGCTCGTGAACGCGAGTGCCATGGCCAGCGAGGGCCCGTGGCACGACCTGGAACTCCACGCGCTCGACGTCGACGTGAGCGACCGCCGCGCGTGGGTGTTCGCCGAGCTCCGCGACGTGCCGCAGATCGCGCGCCGCTCCGGCGCCGACCTCATCCACTCGCTCGGCAACACCGGGCCGTGGCGCTCCAAGGTGCCGCGCAGCGTCACGGTGAACGACCTCATCCACCACCGCGTGCCCCACCCCGGCCTCGCCCTCAAGAGCCGCGGCACCGGCGCCTTCGTGGCGGGCGGCGCGAAGCGCGCGCGGCGCGTGATCGTCGCCGCCGAGCAGACCCGCACCGATCTCGTCGACATCGCCGGCATCGACCCGGGCCGCATCGACGTCGTCCCCTACGGCATCGCGGCGCCGACCGTGGCGCCGACGCCCGAGGACGAGCTCCGCGCGCGGCTCGCACTCGGCGATCGCCCGCTCATCCTCAGCCCGTCGGCCCGCCAGCCTCATAAGAACCTCCACCGCCTGATCGAGGCCCATGCGCTGCTCCCCGCGCCGCGGCCGCTCCTCGTCCTCCCCGGTTACGCGACCGGGCAGGACGATGCGCTGCGCCGACGCACCGCCGAGCTCGGCCTCGACGACGACGTGCGCTGGCTCGGGTGGATCGACCAGGCCGACCTCGAGGGGCTCTACGCGTGCAGCGAGCTGCTCGTGTTCCCCTCGCTCTACGAAGGCTTCGGCCTGCCGGTGCTCGAGGCGATGCTCCGTGGCTTGCCCGTCGCCTGCTCCGACCGCGGCTCGCTCGCCGAGATCGCCGGCGACGCGGCGCTGCACTTCGATCCCGAGTCGCCGCGTGCGATCGCCGACGCCATGGTGCAGCTGCACGAGGCCGCTCCGCTCCGGGCGCGCCTCACCGATGCCGGGCGCGCACAGGCCGCCCGCTACACCTGGAGCTCCTGCGCCGAGGGTTACCTGGCCAGCTTCGGCCGCTCCCTCTCGACCTGACGGCGACGCCCCGGCGCGGGCGGCTGCGTAGGATCGCCGCATGGCCTGGTCGGACAAGCTCGGTGGCGTCGACGGATCGCTCGCAGGAAGCGCCGCAACCCGTGCGCGCGAGGCGGCGCTGCCCGTTGCCGCGGCCGTGGCCGGCTCGGCTCGCCGCGCGCTCGGCGTGCGCACCTTCCCGTTCGACGGGCGCCAGCTGCCCTACTTCGTGCACGGCTACAACGAGACGTGGCGCAACGAGCGGGCCGTCGAGCTCGCGGTCGCGTTCGACTGGCTCGACGCACGCCCGGCGGGTCCGGTGCTGGAGATCGGGCACGTGCTCGGCCACTACCGCCCGAACGCCGCGGATCACACTGTGGTCGACCTCTACGAGCCGGCCGAGGGCGTCCTCAACGTCGACGCCCTCGACTACCGGCCGGATCAGCGCTTCACATCGATCGTCGCGATCTCCACGCTCGAGCACGTCGGCTTCGACGAGGACGATCAGGATCCCGACAAGACGCGCAAGCTCGTCGACCACCTCGCGGGCCTCCTGGCACCGGGCGGCGAACTGCTCATCACCTTCCCGCTCGGCTACAACCACGCGCTCGACCAGCACCTGCTCACCGGGCGCCTCGCCTTCGATCAGGTCGACGTGCTGAAGCGCGCCACCACGCTGGGTGCGTGGGAGCCGGCGAGCATCGACGAGGTGCCGCGGTTCCGCTACGGCTTCCCGTTCCACCGCGGCAACGCGGTGGGCATCGGCCGGCGCGGCCCGGCCGCCTCCGCCAGCTTGCGTTAACTGATGCGCGGCTCGCCCTTGAGCAGGGCGAGATCGGCGCGCACCATCAGGCGGATGAGTTCCTCGAAGCTGGTGGTGGGCTCCCAGCCGAGCTTGTCCTTCGCCTTGGCGTAGTCGCCGATGAGCAGGTCGACCTCGGCCGGGCGCACGAACTTCGGATCGATACGGACGTAGTCCTGCCAGTCGAGGCCCACCTCGTCGAAGGCCACCTCGACGCACTTCTGCACGCTCTGGGTCTTGCCGGTCGCGAGCACGTAGTCGTCGGGCTCGTCCTGCTGGAGCATGCGCCACATGCCCTCGACGTAGTCCTTGGCGTAGCCCCAGTCGCGCTCGGAGTCGAGGTTGCCGAGCGCGAGCTCGTTCATCTTGCCGAGCTTGATGTTCGCGGCGTGCCAGGTGATCTTGCGCGTGACGAACTCGAGGCCACGACGGGGCGACTCGTGGTTGAAGAGGATGCCCGAGCTCGCGTGCATGTCGTACGACTCGCGGTAGTTCAGCGTGATGAAGTGGCCGTACACCTTCGCGACGCCGTAGGGCGAGCGCGGGTGAAACGGCGTCTGCTCCGTCTGCGGCACCTCGCGCACCTTGCCGAACATCTCGGAGCTGGACGCCTGGTAGAAGCGGGCGTCGGGCGCCGCCTCACGCACGGCCTCGAGCACGCGCGTGACACCGACGCCGGTGAACTCGGCGGTGAGCACGGGCTGCACCCAGCTGGTGCCGACGAAGCTCATCGCGGCGAGGTTGTAGACCTCCTCCGGCTTGCTGGCGCGCAGGGCGTCGACGAGCGAGCGGTGGTCGAGGAGGTCGGCCTGGTGCAGGGTGATCTTGCCCTCGAGGTGCTCGATCCGCTCGAACTTCTCGGTCGAGGCGCGGCGCACCATGCCATGGACCTCGTAGCCCTTCTCGAGCAGGAGCTCGGCGAGGTAGGAGCCGTCCTGCCCCGTGATGCCGGTGATCAGCGCGCGCTTGGCCATGGGCGCGAACCCTAGCGATCCGCCTCGCACGGACGCCGCGCCCCGACCCGCCCCCACCGCGCCCGCACAGCAAGCACTCATCTAGGATCGGCGCGGTGCCTCCGGCGACACCAGACATCGACGTGGTCGTCGTCACGTGGAACGGCCGCGAGATGCTCGACTCGTGCCTCGCGCACCTCGCTCGTCAGACCGTCCCGCACCGCGTGATCGTCGCCGACAACGGCTCCACCGACGGCACCGTGGAGCACGTGCGGGCCCACCACCCCGGCATCGACCTCGTGGCGCTCCCCGAGAACGTCGGCTTCGGCCGCGGCAACAACGCCGGCGTCGCGCACGGCTCGGCGCCGTACGTCGTGCTGCTCAACAACGACGTCGACGTGGAGCCCGAGTTCCTCGAGCGCGTCGTCGCGCCGCTGCGCGCGGACGCCGGCTGCGGCGCGGTGGCCGCGCTCACGCTGCAGCCCACCGGCGACGTCGTCGACCAGGTCGGCATCACGCTCGACGCCGGCCTGCAGAGCCACACCCGCGGCCGCGGCGAGCGACCCGACGGGCTGGTGCCGGGCCCGCTGGCTGCACCGTGCGCGGGAGCGGCGGCCTACCGCCGGGAGGCCTTCGAGCAGGTGGGTGGCTTCGCGCCCGAGCTCTTCCTCTACTCCGAAGACCTCGACCTCGGCCTGCGCATCCACGCGGCCGGTTGGACGTTCGCGTCGGTGCTGGAGACGCGGGCCGTGCACCTCGGCGGCGGCACGACGAGCCACCATTCCGAACTCACCCGCCTGCACTCCGCGTTCGGGCGTGGGTTCGTGCTCGGCCGGTTCAGCCCGCCGTCACGGTTCGCGCTGCTGCGCTCGCTGGCGGTCGAGGTGGCCGTCGTGCTGTGGGGGCTCCTCCGGCACCGCACCACCGCGCCGCTCACGGGCCGCCTGCGTGGCTGGCGCGCGGCACGCGGCGCAGGTGCGCACTACGCCGTGCCGCCCGAGCTGATCGACGAGTCGGTGAGCTTCGGCGTCGTGCTGCGCCGGCTCGTGAGCGGCGAGTGAGCGGCAGTCCGACGACCTCTAGGGTGTCTGCCGTGCCAGGCCCGCATGTCGCGCTCAACGCCACGTTCCTGGATCCAGGAGTCTCCGGCGGCCCCGAGAGCTACATCCGCGGGCTGATCCCGGCGCTCGCCGAGGTACGGCCCGACGCGCGGCTGACGGTGCTCACGAGCCGGCGCGGCGCAGCGCAGCTCGCGGCCGACGGCTGGACATCGTTCGCGACGGTGGTCGCGATGCCATGCGACGAGGGCAGCCGCGCGCGGCGCCTCTACGTCGAGACGGCGGGCGTGCCGCGCTGGGCCGCCCGCCACCGCCCGACGCTGCTGCACAGCCTCGCCAGCATCGGCCCGGCGACGCGCACCGCCGTGCCGCACGTGCTCACCCTCCACGACCTCACCTTCATGCGGGTGCCTACCTTCTCGCGCGCCACCACGGTCGCGATGACGCAGATCGCCCTGCGCGGCGCCCGGCATGCGTCGCGGATCATCACGGCGGCCGGGGCGTCGCGCGCGGAACTCGAGGAGCTCGGCGGGATCGACCCAGCCAAGGTCGACATCGTGCCTCACGGCCGGCGGCCCCTCGACGACGCCGATCCGGCCGTCATGGCCGCCTTGGGCGATCGGCTCGGGCTCGACGGCCGGCGCGTCGTCGTGAACGTCGCTGCGCAGCGCCCGCACAAGAACCAGGAGCTGCTCGTGCGAGCGCTCGAGCACCTCCCGGCCGACGTGGTGGTCGTGCTCGCGGGCCGGGCCGAGCCCTACGCCGACGAGCTGCGCGCACTCGCCCCGCAGCTCGGCGTCGAGGATCGCCTGATCATGCCCGGCTACCTCGACGACGACGAGCTGGAGGCCCTCTGGCGGCTGGCCGACGCGGCGGCGTTCCCGACCCGCGGCGAGGGGTTCGGCCTCCCCGTGATCGAGGCGCTCGACCGCGGGCTGCCGGTGGCGTGCAGCGACATCGACGTGCTCACCGAGGTGTCGGGCGGCCTTGCGCACCCGTTCGGCGTCGACGATCCCGCCGGTGCCGCGCGCGCGATCGAGGCCGCCCTGACCGATGGCAAGGCCGCCGCAGACGAGCGGCACGCCTACGCTGCCCAGTTCACGTGGCAGCGCGCGGCCGAACTGACCTGGGACAGCTACGAGCGAGGACTCGCCGCGGCCCGCTGAGCGGCCGGGGCGACGGCGGCACGGCCCGCGGGGAGCCGCTGGTCAGGCCGCGGGGCGCTGGGCGAGCACCCACACGTTGCGGCGCCATCCCGGCAACCACGTGAGCACGCGCAGCGGCAGCGGCCGCCGGCGTGAGGGCAGGCGCGCCGCGAGCACGCCGGTGCCCGGCATCACCGACTCGTAGGACACCGTGATCGGCGGCAGGCCGCCGTCGATGAAGAGCCGGCGGAACCCGTTACGGGTGAAGGCGCGCAGGTGGGTGTAGTCGTCCCACACCCACCGCTGCGCATCGGGCGACGACGCGAACACGCGGCCGCCGGGACGCAGGACGCGCGCGATCTCTCGCACGACCGCGATCGGATCCGGCACGTGCTCGAGGAGGTCCTTCGCGATCACGCCGTCGAAGCTCGCGTCGTCGAACGGGAGACGGTCGACCACGCTGCCCTGGATCACCGTGATCCCGCGCTCGGCCGCCGCCGCAACGGCCTCCGGCGACGCGTCGAGCCCCGTGTAGTGCTCGAAGTGCCGGCCCACCCAGGCCGAACCGCATCCGAGATCGAGGATCTTCGCCTCGGGGGCGAAGTGACGGGTGACGTCGCGGTAGTAGCCGGGCTCGTCGTGCCAGTCGAAGTAGGCCATCGGCACGCCACCCTAGACGACGCGCCGCGCACGCCGCGCCCGGTAAGTTCGCGCGATGCAGCACGACCAGCCAGCGGCGCCGCCAGTGGTGGCCGACGGCGCGGCCGACCGCGACGGAATGGCTGTCGGCTCGCGCGCGGACGAGGTGCTCGGCGGCGACGCCTCCGGCTCGATCGTGCGCGGCGCGGCGGTGCGGGGCGTGATGTTCGTCGGATCGACGGGTCTGATCGCACTCGCGTTCGCGTTCGTCTTCCGGGCCGTCGGCGTGGACGCGTTCGGTGATCTCGCGGTCGCCATCGCGATCGCGACGATCGTGCAGAACGCCGGCGACACCGCCGTGGCCGCCATCGCGATGCGCACGATGGTCGCTGCCGACGCTTCCGAACGCGTGCGACTCCACGCGCAGCTGGTGGGTCTGCGGCTCGTGGTGATGCCACCGCTCATCGCGGTCGGCGTCCTCTTCGCGCTGGCGGTCTACGACAGCGCCCGCTCGGAGATGACGCTCGTGATCTGCCTGTCGACGCTCGTGGCCGCTGTCGCAGCGGCGCTCATCATGCCGCTCAACGTCGAGCTGCGAGCCGGGCGGGCGTCGGTCGTCGATTTCGTCCGGCAGGTCGTGATCGCGGTGGGACTGATGATCGGCGCAGCAGTCTCGGCGCCGATCCTGGGGTATGCCGCGGTCTATCTCGTGGCGGCGACGGCCGGCCTGATCGTCGCCGTGTTCCTGATCGATCCCGACTGGCGTCGGATCCGGATGCCGGAGCGCGAGACCGTGCGTACGGTGGCCCGACAGGCGAGCTGGCTCGCGCTCGCACTGACCGTGAACTCGCTCTTCCTGAAGGTGCTCACGGTGATCGCATCGCTGGCGACGACGAAGACAGAGACCGGCCTGTTCGCTGCGGCGACGCGCGTCACCGAGGTCGTCGCCGCGCTCTCACTGATGGTGGCGAGCGTCGCCTACCCGCTGCTGAGCCGTGCTGCCGACGAGCAGGACTGGCCGCGCTTCGCGAACGCCGTCCAGCGCCTGCTCGAGGGGGTCATGCTGCTCGCCGGAGCGGCGGCCGTCGTGCTCATCGTCGCCGCGCGCCCGCTGATGGAGATCTTCGCGGGCGCTGAATTCTCCGGCGCCGCGCCGGTGCTGCAGTACCAGGCCGTGGCCTTGACGTTCGCGGCCACGACGCAGGCGCTCGTGTGGGCGCTCCTCGCGCTGCACGACGAGCGCGCGCTCGTCGTCACCAATCTGGTCGGGCTCGGGGCGCTGAGCGCGCTCGGCGCCCTGCTCGTCGGCGCGCACGGCGCCATGGGCGCGGCCTACGCCGGGATCGGTGGCGAGGCGCTGCTGCTCACGGTCACGCTCGCCGCGCTCGCGCGGCGCCGGCGCGATGCCCTTCCTGCGATCCAGCCGACGCTGACGACGATCGCACTGGGAGCGGCATGCGTCGGCCTCGGCCTCGCGCTGCCCATCCCGGAGCTCCTTGCGGCGCTCGTCGCCGTCGGATTGTTCGGCGGCGGCGCGCTTCTCCTGCGGCTCGTGCCGACGGAGCTCCTCAGCGCGTTGCCCGGCCGTCAGGCCGCGGCGAACACGAACACGCCCTGATCACCGCGACCCGCGCGGTTGAGCGCGCGCGCCTCGGCCTCCCACGCCTCGATCTGCGCGGGCGTGAACGGCGACGCTGCCGGATCGGTGAGCCAGGAGCGCGGGCCGTGGAGCGTGATGTCGTGCGCGTACTGCTCGCTCCCCCAGAACTGGAAGGCGTGGCTGTCGCGGTAGGCACTCACCACCCGAAGGCCGGCCGCAGCAGCAGCGGCGTCGAGCGCAGCGGCCGTCGGGACGGTGAGATGGCGCGGCGCATCGAGCTGGGCCCAGCGCGTGCCGTAGCGCTCGAAGGCCGCGCTGTCGGCGAGTGGCACACCGACGACGACCCGGCCGCCCGGGCGCAGGCGTGCGGAAGCCGCACGCAGCGCGCCGACCGGGTCGGGGACATGCTCGAGGCTGTGGTTGAAGAGCACGACGTCGTACTGCTCCTCGACCGATTCGAGCGCCTGCCGCCGGATCGTCACCGGCCCGATCCGGATCTCCGGCGACGGGAGGAACGGATCGATGCCCGAGAGATCCCTGAATCCGAGCCAGCGAAGCCGGGCGAGGGTCGTGCCGCTGCCGGAGCCGACATCGAGGATGCGTGACGACTGGGTGATGCCCTGCCCGGCGAACCACGTCGCGGCGAACGGGAACACCTTGCCCCGCCAGCGGCTCATCCCGCCGGCGAGCGCCAGGCGGCGGCTCCGCAGGAGGGGCTTCATCGCGAGCGCGAGGAGTCGCTGCTCGCCGGGATCCGCGGCCGCCTCGAACGAGTAGTAGTCGTCGCCCGCGTAGAACGGGGCGAGGTCGGCGGGCACGTCGGTGAGCCAGAGCGCGCCGCACGTCGCGCACGAGGCGTAGCGATAGGTGCCACCAAGGCCCAGCATGCGTTCCGTCGCCTCGACGACGCCTGGGGCAACGCTGTGGGCCGGGTTGTACGGGCAGGCGAGGGATGAGGCCACGCCCGCATCCTGCCGGATCGACTCCGTCATGCGTCCCTACGCGTGCCGGGCCCGCGCCTCACGGCCGTACACCTCGTCGAGGATGTCCAGCGAGCGGCCGAGCGAGAGCCGCTCGGCGTTGCGGGCGAACCAGTCGCAGGTGGAGGCGCGCAGGGCGTCGCCACCGTCGATCGCATCGAGAAGTGCCTGGCCGAGCACGGCGGGGGAGGTGTCGGCAGCGACGAACCCGTTGACACCGTCCTCGACGAGTTCGACCGCCGCGTTGTCGTCGGCCTCGGCGACGACGACCGGCACGCCGCGTGCGGCCGATTCGACGACCACCATGCCGTAGCCCTCGCGCGCAGAGGGCTGGACGACGACGGAGCAGGCGGCAAAGGTAGCGTCGACCTCTTCGGCGCTCACGAAGCCCGGGAGCGTGACCACGTCCTGGAGGCCGGCACCCGCCACCTCGTCGATCACCTGCTGGCGCTCGTGGCCGTCGCCGAGCAGGGTGGCGCGCAGATCGGGCCGGCGCTCGCGTGCCCAGGCGATCGCGGGAACGAGCGACGGCACGCGCTTCTCCGGGATGTAGCGGCCGGCGTAGACGATGTGCGGGGTGGACGGCGCCGCCGTCGGCTGCGGCGGCTCGAGGGAACCGGCGTACTCGCCCGTGAGGTGGACCACCTCACGGCCCGGCACGATCGCGCGGAGGCGGTCGCCGTGAAGCCGGCTGAATGCGAACGAGCGCTGCGGTACCTTCGCCGTAAGCCACTGCACGGACCAGCCGATGCGGCCCCCCAAAGGCCCGAGGTATTCGCGCCAGTAGTCCTTGCTCCACACCTCGTGCCAGTCGCAGAGGATGCGGTAGCGGCCGACGGGCCAGGCGACGGCGAGCGAGAGCATCGAGAAGAACGGGAACGACGCGGTGTGCACCACGTCGAATCGGCGACCGCGGCGCAGCAGCCACCAGAGCGTCGCCCAACCGAAGAAGAGCGGCGGGCCAAGCTTGCGCTTGCCCTCACCGTCGTACAGCGGCCGCCGCTTGCGGCCAAGCGCGACGACCTCGACGCCGGGGAGGTTCGGCTCGTCGCCCTCGTCCCACTGCAGCAGCGTCACGTAGGTGACTTCGTGGCCCTCGCTCGCGAGCCGCTCGGCAAGCGCGCGGTACCACCGCTCGGCGCCCCCGACCGTCCACGGGAAGAGGCAGTCGTACATCACGCAGATCCGCACGCGGCCGGATTCTCACAGGCGCGCCGCCAACAGGGCGCGCACCGCAACTCCGGCACCGCTCGCGGGTCGCTACTCGCATGGAGAACCAGGTCGACGGTGTTGACGCTCTCATGAGTGCGACAACGCACCGGCGCGCCGCCGGACACCCTCGACGCTCTAAGGTTCCCGCGGTGGCACCGACGCCCGACACCCTCGTCAGCCCGCCCGCCGAGGCGCAGCTTGCCGACGAGCTCACCGTCTCCGTGGTGATCCCCTGCCTCAACGAGGAGGAGAACATCGAGGCGTGCGTGGCCCAGGCGCTCGCCGCCATCGAGGAAGCGGGGCTCGACGGCGAGGTGCTCGTCGCCGACAACAACTCGACCGATCGCTCGGCCGAGCTCGCCGTGGCCGCCGGCGCCCGCGTGGTGCACGTGCCCGAGCGTGGCTACGGCGCCGCCTACCTGGGCGGATTCCGCGCGGCCCGCGGCAAGTACCTCGTGATGGGCGACGCCGATCTCACGTACGACTTCGGTGAGGTTCCGCGCTTCGTGCAGCACCTGGCCGATGGCGCCGACCTCGTCATGGGCAACCGGATGAACAACATCCAGCCCGGTGCGATGCCCTGGCTGCACCAGTACATCGGCAACCCGATCCTCTCCGGCTTCCTGAACCTGCTCTTCCGTACCGGCGTGCGCGACGCCCACTGCGGCATGCGGGCCGTGCGCCGCGACGCGCTGCCCGCGATGGATCTCCGTACGCCCGGGATGGAGTTCGCGAGCGAGATGGTGATCCGCGCCGCGAAGGAGGGCCTGCGGATCGACCAGTTCGACATCGAATATATGCCCCGCGGTGGCGAGAGCAAGCTCTCCACGTTCCGCGACGGCTGGCGCCACCTGCGCTTCCTCCTCGCGCACTCGCCCACCTACCTCTTCTTGATCCCCGGTCTCACGCTCAGCGTGCTCGGCGGGCTCGTGATGGCCACCGTCATCAGCGGCCTGGATCTCTTCGGCCGCTCGTGGAGCGTGCACACGATGATCGTCGGCTCGCTGCTCACCGTCGTGGGCGTGCAGATCGTCTGCCTCGGCCTCACGGCCCACGCGTTCGGCACGTATTACATGAACGAGAAGGACCCCTGGTTCGACCGGATGCGCGAGCGATTCCGGCTCGAGCACGGCCTCCTGCTCGGCAGCGTGATCACGGTCGGCGGACTGCTCATCGCGATCGGCGTGGTGCTCGCCTGGGCCAACGACGACTTCGGCAACCTCGATGCCGCCAGCCCCGCGGTGCTCGCCGCGACGCTGATGATCGTCGGCGTGCAGATCTTCTTCTCGTCGTTCCTGATCTCGGTGATCGGGCTGCGGCGCCACACGAGCACCGGCGCGCGCTAAGCACCGCGCCGGGGGCCCAGCAGCGCCCCGCGCCAGGAATCGCTGATTCATGAGGTGTGCGGCCCGGGGTGGTGGATCGTGCGTGCGATGGGGCGGCAGCGACCGCAGGTGCAGCCCTGCTGCATTGAGGATCGACGGTGGCCCAGCGTGCGTGCGAGGCGCCACCCCGGGCCGCAGATCATGGATCAGTGGTTCCTGGCGCGGGTTAGGCGGCCCAGCCGCCGAGGGCGCTGACGAGGCCGACGAGCGAGAGCACGCAGAGGCCACCGCCGAGCGCGCCGGTCGCCATGGAGCGCCAGCGGCCTGGAGGGATCGCGGCGGGGATCGCAGCGAACCAGAGCGAGATCGGCACGAGCGCCACCAGCAGATAGCGGCCCTGCTCGGAGTAGCGCTCGCGTGGCCCGAGCGACGCGTACGCGTAGGCCACGAACGCGATCGCGATGAACGGGAGTGCGGCCACGGCGAGCACTGCGAGGCGACGGTCGCGCCAGCGTGCGCGCTCGCGCCAGAGGGCGACGAACCCGGCGAGCGCTCCGGCGACGACCGCGAGCTGCAGGGCTGAGAAGTAAAGGGTGGGCGGCGAGAGGCGGTTCCAGCCGAAGCTGCCCCAGAGCCCGCGCAGGTACACCTGCTGGTAGGGCGTGGTGCCGAGGAAGTAGTCGGTGCCGCCGAGGTGGAGCGGCGGCACGAGCGTTTGCGCCACGTACTCGAGCTTGTCGACGAACGTGGGGCCGGGCGGGCCGGGGATCGGCGGGCCGAACGGCACCGGGTGGACGTTGTAGAGCGTGAGGCTCTGGCCATCGACCAGCACCACCGTCGCGAGCGCGAACACCGCGAGCAGCGCGATCGCACCGCCAGCGGCCGAGAGCGCGGCGCGCGGGATCTGCCGAGCGGGGCGCACGAGCGTGCCGGCAACGGCGATTGCACCGCCCAATGCGATCGTGACGCCAAAGCCGGCCGCCTTCGCGATCGGGATCAGGGTGACGGTGGCGGCAGCGACGGCGTACCTCCACCATCGGCCGGCGGGCTGGACGAGCAGCGAGAGCACGGCGGCGAAGGCGGCGGCGGCGAACAGCGCGACGAACATGTCGTTGTTCACGACGCCGCCCATGGCGCCCGCCATCGGCACGGTCGCCGCTGCGAGCCCCGCCAGGGCTGCCAGGCGGGGCCGGCCGGGGACGAGCGTGCCGGCCGCCCAGGCTGCGAAGCCTGCGACCAGCGCGGCGAGCAGCGCCGTGGTGAGGCGAGCGCCCCAGAGCTGCGCTTCGACCGACGAGCCGGCGAGCTTGATCGCTGGTGCGAGGAGCACGTAGTAGAAGGCCGAGTGCGCCGAGGCCGACTCGGTGTAGCCGCCTCCGTCGTCGCGCGGCAGGCGGCTCGTGGCGTCGATCGTGTCGCGCGTGAGCGACGTCCACGGCTGGCGCGCGGTCGCTTCGATCACCACGGCGTTGTTGCGCAGGGCGGCGAGCGTCGCCGAGAGCTGCGTCGAGTAGGGCGCCTTCGCCGCTGGGAGGCCCTGGCGCGAATCCGGGTGGCGGCCGGTCTGCTCGAGGTACTGGGCGAAAGAGAAGTGCTCGGGCTCGTCCGGGCCTTGGAAGCTCGGCGTGAGCGTCGCCCACGACACGGTGAGCGCGAGCGATCCGAGGGCGCAGAGCGCCGCCACGCGGCGGCGGCTGCGGCGCGGTGCCGTGACGAGGTTCCACAGCAGCAGGCCGAACGCCGCGGGCACGAGGACGAACAGCGCGACGACGATGCCGAACTGGCCGAGCGGTGACGGGCTGAGGTTGGCGAGGCGCGCGATCACGTCATCCACGCGCCCGAGCGATGAGCTCCAGCGCTGGTCGCGCTCGAGCATGCGCAGGCTCGGCTCGACCGTGCCCAGCGATGTGTCGTCGACGGCGGCCGGGCGTTCGCCCGGCGCACGGATCACGGTGGATCCGGCCACGTCGAGCACCCCGGCGCCGGCGCCGCGCGTGACGCACACCTGCCCGTAGGCGTCGTGGCCGACGACGCCGCCCAGCGGCAACGTAGCGAACCCCGCGCTGGCTTCGATCGCCGTGCGCTGTACCGGCACGGAGGCGCCGCCCGTGAGCCGCAGCACGCCCGACACCGACACCGGCTGCGCACCGTGCCAGCCGAGCCACAGCTGGACGGCGCCCGTGCCTGCGGGGATCGGCGCGCGTGCGAGGCACAGCTCCGATCCACGCTTGGGCATCGTCGCGATCACCGCGCCGACGCCGACGCCGTTGGTGCCGGCGAGCGGCGGCGCCTGGTGCTTCGCCATGCGGCCGAGGCCGACGAGCAGCCCCAGCAGCAGCACGACGACGGCGGCGAGGGCGATCAGCCGGCCGGACGACCGCTGCGCCGCCCCCGTCATTCGGAGCGGTAGATCTCGTCGATCGTGACCAGCGCCGTGAGCGGCACCCCGGCGTGTGCGGCGATCGCCTCGGCGCCGCCGGCGCCGCGATCGAGCACGGTGAGCACGCCCGCGATGGTGCGGCCCTCCTCGAGCAGCGCGTCGAGCGCCTTGATCGTCGAGCCGCCGGTGGTGGTGACGTCCTCGACGACGAGCAAGCGGTCGTCGCCCGAGAGCAGCGGCCCCTCGACGCGGCGCTGCAGGCCGTGCGCCTTCGACTCCTTCCGGACGAAGAAGGCCTTGCCGGCGGCGCGGTCGCCGCGGGTGGCGGCGCCGTCCTCGAGGCCGGCGAGGCCCGCGCAGGCGACGGGATCCGCGCCCATCGTCATCCCGCCGATCGCGGTCGCGCCAACGCGAGCGGCCTCGGCGGCAACGAGTTGTCCGAGGATCCCGAACCAGGGCTGGCGCAGGATCGTGCGCTTCGCGTCGACGTAGTACTTCGCGGTCTGGCCGCTGCTGAGCACCACGTCGCCGATGATCAGCGCGTGCTCGGCGAGGCCGCGGGCGAGCTCGAGGCGCGCCGACTCGAGCTGATCGGTGCGTAGCTCGTCGGGAAGATCGGTGCGGGCGACGAGCGGGACGGCGGCGCGGCGGGCCGAGGCCGACGGATCAACGGCGCTCATCGGTAGACATCCACCTTGGTGCCGTACCGGACCCAGTTGAAGATCGAGAGGGCGTCGGGCACCGGTACGCGCAGGCAGCCGTGGCTGGCGTTGTAGGTGGGGACCTCCTTGTAGCCGTGGATCGCATAGCCACGGATGAAGTACGAGGAGTGCACCATGCCCTTGGCGTTGGTGCCGTAGTCCTTGCGGTAGACGGAGTAGGAGCCGAGGACGGTGGGCGTGGCGGGCGCGCCCGACGACGTCGGGTAAATCCGCTCGACCTTGCCGCCCTCGCCGATCAGGGCCAGGATCTGCATCGAGAGGTCGGCCTCGACGTGCCGGCCGTGGTCCTTGAAACGCACGGGGTAGTCACCCTCACCGCGAGCGAGGCGCTTCGCGAGGGTGGAATCCCACGTCGGGGTGCGCGAGAGGCCGAGCCGCTTGCGCACAGCGACGAGCGCGCGGCCGGTGCGGCCGTCGAACTGGCCCTGCGCGCCGACGACGTAGGCGCGGCGGCTGAGCACAGCCTGCGCGAGCGAGATCGAGCGCTTGCCGGAGCGCGAGTTGAGGCTGCGCGGGATCGCGTCGAATTCGACGACATCGCCGACGAGCCGGCCGCTCACGCGTACGCCCACGCGGTAAATGCCCACCTTCTCGGTCTTGATACCGCTCTTGATCGTCGCCTTGCCGTCCTTGATGACGAGCGGCACGGTGCGGCGGTGGGTGATCTTGCCGTCGCGGGCGATGCGCACCTCGGCGGTGGTCGCGCCGTCGGCCGGGATGTCGAACACCGCGCGGAGGCCCACCGTCGAGTGGGCCTGGGCGACCGTCATCGCGTTTCCGCCATTGATCCGCTCGATGCGCACCGGCGAGCCGGGCTTCGGGTTGAACGGGACGGCCATCGCCGGCGTGACGCCGACGACGAGCACGGTCGCGCCGGCGCTCAGGGCGACGGCTGCGGAACGGGCGGCGGGAGGAGTCATCGGCGGCGTCTCAGGGGAATCGGTGTGAGGCTTCGGTCGGCAGCCTCACACGCGGGGCGGACGACCGGACAGCGCTCTCAGTATGCGCCAGGGGGCGTGAACTGGGGCGGCCCCTGCGGAGATGGTGGCAGCGCGGCGGGCGGCTCGCTGCGAAGTCGGCGCACGAAGCGGCCGATGGCCATCGCCAGCAGCACGGCGAGCACGGGCCCGAGGAGAATCAGGCCGATGATCCAATCGGCCGTGGGATCAGCCGAGCTCGCGGTGGCAACCGCATTGTTGATGGCGTGGATCGCGATCGGTACGTAGATGGTGCCGCTCCACTCGTAGGCGAGCGCGAGGAGCACGCCGAGCGCGATGAGCACCGGGATGTAGTCGTTCTGCCCGCCGTTGATGTGCGCAGCACCGAAGATGAGTCCGGAGATCAGCGCGCCCAGCGCGACCGCGGGACCACGCCCCATCGCGCCCCGGAACCCGTCGCGCAACCCCTTGAACAGGATCCCGCGGAACAGCAGCTCTTCAGCGACGGGAGCAGCAACGGGGTAGAGCAACGCGTAGGCGATGTCTTTGCCGAGCGTGTCACCGAAGCCGGTGTCCTGCAGCAGCTGGTTGTTGGACTCATCGAGCCCAAGGATTCCCGCGTACACCGCCGCCAGAACGTAAAAGCCGAAGAGCAGGATGAAGGTCTTGAGCGCCGACCATCCAAGCGGCCGCGAACGTAGGCCTAGGTGCTCCGGGCGGATCCAGCGGACGATCATGAGGGGCACCGCGATCGCGACCGCGATCCATAGGCCGTCCTGCACCAGGCCGAGCAGGTAGTCGTACTGCGAGGTGTCGTCGAGATCGGTGTCGGTCAAGCCCTTCAGCAGCCCGAGGAGCAGCGCCCCACCGATCAGGATCGACACGATCGCCATCGCGAGGCCGACGAGCGCGATCCACCAGGGCCACGGCCGCACGGGATCCTCCGCGGGGAAGTCCATGGGGCCGCGGTGGCGATCCGCGCCGGGCACGGCGCCGGCGTAGGGGTACTGGCCCGGCGCGGGCGCGCTCGGCGTCGCGGGATCGCCCCAGAGGCTCTGGGGCGGCACGCCGGGCCGCGGGGCGTGCTCGCCGTAGGGCGAGGGCGCCTGGTCGCCGTAGGGGTGCGGCTGCCCGGGCTTCAGGAACACCGGCTTCGACGGATCGCCGAACGGATCCTCGCCCGGCGGCGGTGACGCGTCAGACAAAGCGTGGACGGGTCGCCGGGGCGCAGGTCACCGTTCCAGCGTACCGACGGGCGGGTCAGGCAACGCCACCGCACGGGAGATGCCCGACGCGACGGCCGTGGCCGCGAGCACGGTGAGCACGAGGACGACGAGCGGAACGGGATCGTCGAGGCCGCCGTCGACCAGCGCCACCGCGTTGACGAGCGCATGCGCGAGCACCGGCGCGGCAAGGGTGCGGGCCAGCAGCATCGCCGCGGCCAGCAGCCCACCGAGCAGCACCATGACGACCATCGCTCGCGGGCCGACGGTCACGTGCGCGAGGCCGAACAGGCCCGCCGACACCAGCGCCGCCACCCCTGGCCGCCCAGCGCGCGCCCACGCGCCGACGAGCACGCCCCGGAAGAGCAGCTCCTCACCGAGCGGGATCAGGCCCGCCACGACGAGCACGGTGCCGGCGTCGGCACCGACCCCGAGGCCGACCCCGAGATCGTCGACGGGCACGGCGGTGTCGTGAAGGCTGGGGAGGAGGGCTCCGACGACGGGACCGATCAGCAGGCCCAGCGCCGCCGCGCCCACGCCCACGATCGCGATCGAGGGCAGATCCGGGCGCAGCGGGCGCTCGCGGGCGGCCGCGGCGAGCGGGTCGGCCTCGCGCGGGTGGTGCGAGAGCCGCAGGCCCTCGACGAGCAGGAGCGCACCGGCCGCGAAGATCACCGCCTGCACGGCGAGCTGGGCGCGAGTGTCGCCGGCTGAGCGGATCCCGTCGTTGGCGGCGCCGATCACCCAGGACACGAGCGCGGCGACGACGAGTGCTGCCCCGTAGGCGAGCACCACCCCGACGGTGGCGCGCACCGCATCGGCGGAGCCGGGCGGTGTCGGCCGGGCCCGGGCGCCGAGCTCGCGGG
>JAGIBJ010000046.1:42316-64044 GCA_017744415.1 Solirubrobacteraceae bacterium | reverse complement strand
ACTCAGGCGTGGCGGTCGGCTCGGGCGTGGGCTCAGGCGTCGCGGTGGCGGTCGGCTCAGCCGTCGCGGTAGCGGTCGGCTCAGGCGTCGCGGTAGCGGTCGGCTCAGGCGTCGCGGTAGCGGTCGGCTCGGGCGTCGGGCTCGGCGTGGGCGTCGGGGTAGCCGTCGGAGTCGGGGCGACGGTCGGAGTCGGCGTGGCCGTAGGCGTGGGAGTCGCTGTTGGCGTGGGCGTGGGAGTTGCCGTCGGCGTAGGCGTCTTGGTCGGCGTAGGCGTCGGAAGCGAGCCCGTCAGGTCGCCGAACTGATCCCTGCGGGTGTTGTTCTGGCCATACGTGAGGCGGACGCGCAGCGAGGCGGTGCGGCTCGAGGCAGAACCAGCGAGCGGCTTGTAAGCAACCGTGACGGTGCACGTGTTGCCGTAGCCGATGTTGTTGCAGCTCTGCGAGCGGGTGGCGGTGAAGTCGGCCGCGTTGGTCCCCTGGACGGCCGTCGTGATGTCGCCGTAGCTCCAGTCGTTCTTGACCGTGAGCGTCTGGGTGGTGGTGCTCCCGATCGCCGTGGCGGGGAAGGTCATGTCGCAGCCGCTCCCATCGGAGATCAGGCATTGCGACGTCGCAGCGTTGACGAGAGCAGCACCGCCGAGGGCAAGCGGCACGGTTGCGGCGGCGCCGAGCAGAACTCGACGCGCGGCGCGGTGGGAACGAGACAAGAGGGGAACCTTCGATCGGGAACTTGGTTCCGCCCCCTACTCGGTTGGCGCGCTCCCACCTTGATGGCGCGTGGACGCTTTCTACGAATCCGTCGGCAAGACCGCCCAGTGCTACCTACGTTCGGGCGACCACCCGCACCTCGCGTCCGCGGGGCGGGTGGCATCAGGCGCCGGAGGCCGGCCGGTCACGCGGCGCTGACCGATCAGCGGTCGGACGAGTATCCGAGGGAGATGTCGGACACCTTGCCGCCGGACGAGCTGAAGTTGAGGTACTTGCCGCCCTTGGTCACGCCGACGCCCGAGCTCGTGCCCTTCCCCTTGAGCTTCTTCTGGATGGAGCCGACCGGCGAGCCAAGCCCGTACTTGGTGCCCTTCACCTTGAACTTGCCGAGCGGCCCCTTCGAGGTGGGGATGTACTTCGAGTTCTGCTGGGCGAAGATCGCGATCTGCCGCACCTTGCCGTCCTTGAAGAGGATCGTGCCGCGGCCGCGGGCGCCTGTCGTTCCTGGCTTGGATTCGTCGCGCCAGCTGCAGTCGCCGAGCATCGTCGACCGGTCGATCGGGTGCCCCGCAGCGGCTGCGGCCTCGTCCTGCTCCTGGCAGTCGCTGCCCTTGCCCCAGGCCGCGAGCGCCGCCGCGTACGGCATGCCGAGCTTCACGCCGCCGATCGAGCTGACCGGGTTGATCGTGTAGCGCTTCGGAGCCGGAGCATCCGCGGCGGCAGGCGCCGCGGCGATCAGCGAGCCGGACACGAGCGTGACGGCCAGGGCACGGGCAGAAGCGTGGAACATCGCGCGTAGTTCACCACACGCGAGCGGGCGCCGGGCGACGTTTGACCGTCCGGGGCGACTAGCGCTTCAGCGAGATCGCGAGCTTGAGCGGTTTCGCGACGCCGCTGAGCGTCACCACGGCATCCGCCGCTACGGTCGCGCGGCGGCGCACCGCGGCTTTGCCCGTCGTCGTCAGCGGGACGCGGATGACGGGCTGCTGGCCGGCGCCGGCGGAGAACGCCGTCTTCTTGCCGAGCTGCACCTTCGTGCCGCGCCTTCGCAGGATCATCGTGCCGGTGCAGCCGTTCGCGCAAGTGAGCCGCACACGCGCGCGGCCCTTCGACACGGGCGCGCTCAGACGGGCCGCCTTCACGCCGCTTGACGAGCCGGCATTGCCGGCGCCGCCTCCGCCACCGCCGGGGTTGGGCGTGGCCGTCGCCCCGGCGGGCGCGGGGCAGTCGATCGCCTGCGCGCGGTACGCCTTGAGCTCGTCCGGGTCGGCGGACGCACGAGCACCGGTCGCCGTCGAACCCGTGCCGGGGTTGCCGCACCACAACACCTGCAGCAGCACCTCGAAGCCGTCCATCGTGCCGACGTCGAGGCTCGTGTTGTTGTTGGTCAGCTCCGGGTGGAGGAAGTTGGCCCAAGGCGCCGCCAGATTGAACGTGTTGTGCACCTGCGTGTCGTGCACCGGCAGCGAGCCCGGGCCGACCGCGGTGACGACGGCGATGTCGTTGTACTGGCCGCCCTGGCGATTCGGATCGATGCCCGAGCCGGCCGCGAGATTGAGCGGGACGGTGGTGATTGCGTTCGGGGCAGGCTGGAACACGTCGCTCCGCGTCTGCTGCGTGCAGCAGAACCCGCCAGCGCCAGAGGAGATGATCGAGATTCGCAGCGGGGCCGGGTTGTCGCCCGTCTTCACCCGCGCCCCAACGACGACGCCGAGCCCGCGCGGCACATAGGTCGACGCCGCCGACACGCCTGACTGCCACCACATGCACGAGGTCTGGCCGGTCGGAATCAGCTGAGCGACCCCGTTCGTCGGCGTGGTGTAGGGGCGCAGCTCGCAGCCGAACGGCAGGTTGGCCGTCTCCTGGAGGTTGCTGCCGAAGACGATCGGCACCGCGTGGGCCGGCGACGCGCCGCCACCGAGCAGGGCCATGCAGAGGGTGATCAGGAGCGGGACACGCCGGCGCACGTGGCGACCGTAACCGCCCGGGCACGGCCGGGCAAGGCCGCGACCCGTCGATGCCACCCGAGCTTGCGGCCCGTCAGCTGGTGGGCGTGCGCGAGAGCGTGCCGGCGAGGTACGCGGTGCGGGTCGCCTTGCGGGCGATCTTGCCGCTCGAGGTACGCGAGATCGTGTCGGGCTCGACGAGCACGAAGTCGTGGAGCGCGACGGAGTGATCGAGCGACACGGCCTCGCGCGCCGCGCTGGCGATCTCCTCGAGGCGCGAGCCGGCATCGGCGGAGTGCCGGTAGCGCTCGGCGACGACGACCAGCGCCTCGCCATGCTCGGTCGGCGCGGAGAACGACGCGAGGCGGCGCTGCGCGATGCCCTCGTGCGCCTCTTCGACCGTGAACTCGATGTCGTGCGGGTAGATGTTCCGCCCGTCGATGATGATCAGGTCCTTGATGCGGCCGGTGATGTAGAGGCGGCCGTCGATGATCGTGCCGAGATCCTCGGTGCGCAGCCAGCCCGTCGCGGGGAGCTGGCCGGGGTTCTCGAGGCGCGCGTGGAACAGCGCCCTGGTCTCGTCGTCCTTGCCCCAGTAGCCCTGGCCGACGTTCTCGCCGTTCACCCAGACCTCACCCACGAGTCCCTCCTCGAGCTGCTCGCGCGTCTCGGGATCGGTGATGGCGACGTCTTGGCCGACGGGCTTGCCGCACGAGACGAGCTGGATCGGCGTCACGCCCTCGGGCACCTCGGTGCTCACCACGCCGCGCTGCAGCTCGGTGCTGTCAACGAGGAGGATGGTCGGGTCTTCGCCGAGCGGCGTGGTGGCCACGAACACGGTCGCCTCGGCGAGGCCGTACGACGGGCGCAGTGCATTGCTCGGCACGCCGCACTCGGCGAACGCCGCGTTGAAGCGCTCGAGCGTCGCGGGGAGGATCGGCTCGGCGCCGTTCACCCAGCTCGTGACGCCGGAGAGGTCGAGCTCGGCACGCTGTTCGGGCTTGACGCGCTTGGCGACGTAGTCGAACGCGAAGTTCGGCGCGGCGGTCACCACGTTGCGCTCGCCGTTCATCGCCTGCAGCCAGCGGAGCGGCTTGAGGATGAACGCGACGGGGTCGAGCATGATCCCGTGGACGCCGCCGAGCACCGGCACGGCGCAACCGATGAGCAAGCCCATGTCGTGGAAGAGCGGCAGCCAGCTCACGAGCGTCGCGCCACCAAAGTTCAGGCCGCTGGCATCACGCAGCTGGAAGCAGTTGATCGTGAGGTTGCGGTGGCTGAGCGCAACGCCGGCCGGGGTGCGCGTCGAGCCCGACGTGTACTGCAGGTAGGCGATGTCGTCGAGCGAGCGGTCGTCGGGGGCGTGGTAGCTCGCGGCGAGCTCCTCGTGACCGGTGCGAAAGGCGTCGATCTCGAGCACCTCCGGCGGGTCGGCGAGGTTCTGCGCGGCGAGGAAGTCCTCGACGAGCTGGCGCTTGTCGGAGGTCGTGAGCACCACGGCCGGCAGGCAGTCGGCGGTGACGGCGGCGAGGCGGTCCGCCTGACCGGGAAGATCGGGGGCGAAGAGCGGCACGCCGACGGCGTTCGTGCGCAGCGCGGCCGTAAATCCGGCGACGTATTCCGTGCGCTGCGGAGCCATGATCGCGACGCGGTCGCCCGGCTGGATCCGCTCGGCGATGCGGGCGGCCAGGGCGCGGGTCCACACGGCCATTTCGGCGAACGTGACCTCGTCGCGGACGCCTTCGCGGCTTGCGAGGTAGTCGATGAACGTGATGCAGACGCCGTCGGCGTTCGCGTGCTCCCAGTGGTCGCAGTATTCGCTCAGGAATGCGACCTCGCCAAACACGAAATCGGTCGGCGGTTCGGACGTGCGGGACGTGGCGTGGGGACTCATGCGGGTGGGGCGCCGGGGTGGAACCGAGGCCTCAGACGAGGGATCGAAGGTCAGGAGGTGCCGGGACAGACGCTCCTGAAACTGTAATAAGCATTACCTACGAGGCCCGCCTCCGCAACGCCGGTCACACATCAACTTGACCGCCGGTCAGTAGCACCCCGAAAACACGGGCAATCGCGGCCTTCGGCGAATGAACGCTTACCCATAAGTGGCGCGTTGCCACTCAGACTCGCGTCCAGTTTCTGGGCGGCGGCACGGTGAACGGTGGGCCGCACCCGTACCTGCGGACGGCGACGCGAGCACCCTAGACGCACTCGAACTGGCGACCGTCGGATGAGACGTTCGCGCTCGCGCCGACTCCAGGCGAATACCCCCGGTCGGGCTCGAACCGACGACCTTCGGATTAAAAGTCCGCTGCTCTAACCAACTGAGCTACGAGGGCCCGCCGAGGGTAGCGAACCGGCGGGTGGACCTTGGGCGCCGCAGCGCGCAGCGGAACCGGGACGCGAGTCTCGCGGGCTCTACACTGCACGCCCCGTGGCCAGGCTTCCCGACGGCGATCCCGCACCCCGCGACGGCGCGCTGCCCGAGGCGGCGCTCGCGGGCCTCGGCGAGCGGCCGTTCGGCCTCTACGTGCACGTGCCGTTCTGCGCGACACGGTGCGGGTACTGCGACTTCAACACGTACGTGCCCGGCGAGGACGGCGCGGCGGCGGCGAGCGGCTACGTGGAAGCGGTGCTCGCCGAGCTCGATCTCGCCCGGAGGACGCTGGGCGACGGCGCACCGGCCGCGCAGACCGTCTTCTTCGGCGGCGGCACGCCGACCCTCCTCGCCGCCGCCGACCTGACTCGACTGCTCGACGGCATCCGCGAGCGCTTCGGCCTCGCCCCAGGTGCGGAGGTGACGACGGAGGCGAACCCGGAGTCGGTCGATCCGGCGAAGCTCGCGGCGCTGCGCGAGGCCGGGTTCACGCGCCTCTCACTCGGCATGCAGAGCGCGGTGCCTCGCGTGCTCGCCACCCTCGATCGCGTGCACTCGCCGGGCCGGCCGCAGGCCGCCGTCGCCGAGGCGCGCGCGGCCGGCTTCGAGCAGGTGAGCCTCGACCTGATCTACGGCACGCCGGGCGAGACGGCCGACGACTGGCGCGCGAGCCTCGACGCCGCCCTCGAGGCCGAGCCCGACCACCTCTCCACCTACTCGCTGATCGTCGAGCCGGGCACGCGCCTCGCGGCGCAGGTGCGGCGCGGCGAGCTCGAGCCACCCAGCGAGGACGTGATCGTCGACCGGTTCGAGACGGCCGAGCACGTGCTCGCCGCGGCCGGGATGCAGTGGTACGAGACCTGCTCCTGGGCGACGGGCGAGGCCGCCTGGTGCCGCCACAACCTCGGCTACTGGGACGGAGGCGACTGGTGGGGTGCCGGCCCCGGCGCCCACTCGCACGTCGGCGGGGTGCGCTGGTGGAATGCGCTGCATCCCAAGGGCTGGGCCGAGCGCGTGCGCGCGGGCGAGTCGCCGGCCGCGGCGCGCGAAATCCCAGACGCGGAGAGCGTGCGCCTCGAGCAGGTGATGCTCGGACTGCGCCTGCGCTCCGGCGTCGCCCTCGACGTGCTCACCGACGACGGCCGCGCCGCCGCCGCCGAGCACCTCGCCGGCGGCCTGCTCGAGCCGGCCGATCACGCCGCAGGCCGCGCCGTCCTCACCCTCCGCGGGCGACTGCTCGCGGATCCGGTGACGCTCGACCTCGCCGGCTGAGGCCTCAGCGCACCTCGGCGGCCCAGAAGCCCTGCGTGGTGGCCACGACGACGCGGTCGCAGCGCACGGCCCTCCGGAAGTCCCAGGTGTTGCGATTTGCGCGCTTGCCGAGGCGGACGACCTTGCCGCGGTGCACGATTCGGGCCGCCGACGAGGTCCACACCTCGATCTCGCGCAGGCCGCGCGGGAGCTTTGGCAACGTGGCCCGGTCGAGCGGGTTGCCACGGGTGTCCGACAGTGTCGCCTTGGCGTGGCGGGCGCTCCCGAAGATCCGCCAGGTCGCACGGTGCTCCCAGTCAGCAAGGCGCGTCCCCGGCTGGCACAACGAGGTCTGCACGACGCCGTCGGCCCCGCGCGTGCCGGTGATCAGCCAGCGCTCCTTCGGGGCGATCGCGAGCCCCTCGCTCACCATGCTCGTCGCCGTGCGGTCGGTCTGTACCTGCTCGGTGGCCGGCGCATCCTCGACCCCGTCGAGGCGATACGCGACCGCGAAGGTCGCGGGACTCGCGAGCTTGTCGCCGACGAGTTCGCCCGGCTGAGCCGTGCCGTAGAACGCGACATGCGCGCGCTCGACCTGCGTGAAGAGGTTTCCCGTCGGCGCGGCGCAGTCCGCAACGGCTGCGGAGGGCCCGGCGAGCGCGCCGATGAGGCCGGCCGCGATGGCCACGGCATGGGCGGAACGGTGGGGTGATGCGGGCATGCGGTCCTCGGGCGGTGGTGGGAGGCCGACGTCGGGGGCGCCGGGGCTGCGTCGCATCAAACCCGGTCGACGCGGCCGAGTTGCGCCGCTACGTTGCGGGAGTGGCCGACTGGGACGACGTGCGACGGATCGCGATGGCGCTGCCCGAGGTGACGGAGGGCACGAGGTGGAACCGCCCGACGTGGTTCGCCGGGCCGAAGGCCGGCTTCGCGTGGGAGCGCCCGCTGAGCAAGAACGACATCAAGCAGCTCAAGGCGCTCGGGCGCGAGGTACCGGAGGGCGACCTGCTCGGCCTGCGAATCGAGGCGGTCGAGATGCGCGAGGCGGTGATCGCCGCCGACCCGGAGGTGCTCTTCACGATCCCTCATTTCGAGGGCTACCCGGCCGTGCTGCTGCGCCTCGACGACGCCGATCCGGAGAAACTCGAAGAGCTCCTCGAAGAGGCCTGGCTCGTCTGCGCGCCGAAGGCGCTCGCCGATGCCTACCTCGCCGAGCACGCCGACGACTAGTTCGGAACGTTCGGGCCCTCCCAGGGCCCAACCATTCGGAAGCGCGCTCAGCGGCGCTTGCTGAGCTTGTCGAGCAGCAGCGCGATCGACTGCTCGAGCTGCTCGTTGCTCGCGTGCTCCACCTTCGGGATGCCGAGCTTGGCGTTGATCTCCGCGTTCACCTGCGCCTGGGTGCTCTTCGACATGCGCGCGAGCTCGGAGACGAGCGAGTGGCGGCGGCGGCGCAGCTGCTCCTGGTGCTCCCAGGCGGGCTTGTTGCCGGTGGGCACCGCCTCCTTGCGCTTCGGCTTCGCGCGCTGCCACGAGCGGGCGGGGGTGCCGTCGTCGTCATCGTCGTCGTCATCGTCGAGCGCCGCCCACGGGTCGAGCGGATCCTCGGCTGGCGGCTGCTCGTTCTGGGCGGCGTCGGCCTGCTGCTGGGCGAGGAGCTGGCTCGGGCGGATCACCCGGCCGTCGGCGTCGCGCGTGAGCGCCTGGGGCGCAGCGGCGGCAGCGGCCTCGGCGCGCTCGCCCGCGCGCTCGGCGGCGGCGCTCGCAGCGCCGGCGGTGAAGCCGGCATGCACGTCGGTGGCCTCGGCGTTCGCCAGATTGGATGCCGAAAGCCCTCCGCCACCGCCATCAAGGCCGGCGAAGAGATCCATCTGGGCTTGCACGTCGGCGAGCACCGGCTTGAAGTCGCGCTTCTCGGTGATCTCGCCGCGGCGGCGCTCCTCCGGCTCGTCGAGCTCGCTGCCGTCGCCCTCCTCCTGCGGGATGAGGATGTGGCGCAGGTCGCCCTCCACATCGGTGGCGTGCTGGCGCAGCCGCGGATCGGCGGGGATGTACATCCACGAGCGGTCGGTCGGCGGGCGGCCGGGGATCACGCGCACGAAGCGCCCGACCACCTGACGGAAGATCAGCGGCGTCTTCGCGGCCGCCGCGTAGACGCCCACGCGCAGGCGCGGGATGTCGACGCCCTCGCTCACCATGTTCACCGCGACGATCCACGCGCGATCGCTCTTGCGGAACGCCGCGAGCTTCTTGTGCGCGCCCGGATCGGTGTGGAGCACCGTGAGCGGGTCTTCGCCGAGGTCGCGCAGAATGCGGGCGATGCGGCGGGCGTGCTCGGAATCGGCGGCGACGATCAGGCCGCCGGCCTCGGGATGGCTGCTGCCGCGCAGCGAGGCGAGGCGCTGCTGGGCAAGGCCGAGGATGCGCGGCAGGCCGTCGGCAAGCTCGGTGCTGATCGCCGTACGGTAGCGGCGCGCCGATTCGCCGGCGTTGAGCGCGTCGGCGAAGCTGCCCTCGACGACGGTGTCGCCCGACACCCACTGCAGCGTGCCGTCGAACGGGATGAACCGGATCGGCCGGCACACGCGATCGCGGACGGCATCGCCGTAGTTGTAGGAGACGTTGGGCACGACGTAGCCGTCGTTGTCGTACTCGGCGCCCGGGATCGGGGTGCGGTCGCTGCGGAACGGCGTGCCTGAGAGCAGCAGCCAGCGATCGGCGCGCGCGAACGCGACGTTGAACCCGTCACCCCAGCTGAGTTCCTCGCCGAGATGGTGGGCCTCGTCGGCGATGATCAGCGTGTCGCGGGTGCAGACCGACTGCCAGCGCTTCGCGGCACTCGCGGCACGCGCGTAGGTGACCGACACGCCCTGGAACCCGCTCGGCGGCTCGAGGTGCGGCGAATCCGGGAGCAGCTGGATGCCGGCCTCGTCGGCGGCCTGCGCCCACTGGCGGGTGAGCGGGGCGGTGGGGCAGACGACCACGACGCGCTTGATGCGGCCGGCGTCGAGCTCCTCCTTGGCGAAGTGCAGCGACGGGCGCGTCTTGCCGGCGCCGGGGGCCGCGGCGATGAGGTAGGTGCCCATCTCCCAGTCCCGCATCTCCTTGACGGCCTTCCGCTGCCAGGGGCGCAGCATGGAGAGGTCGTCGGCTGGCTTCGAGGGGGCGCGGGTCATCGGGCGGGCTCGAGATTCTAGAGATCGAGGTGGCTGGATCCGGCGCTCCTCGAGGCCCGATTCCCGCTCTGAGCGAGGGTTCCCGCGGGACGTTCTGGCGCGCCAGGCCCAACCTGCGCTGACGTGTGGACAGATCCCGCAGCCGGCGACCGATCTGTCCACACGTCGGCTGCCGGCGCAACCAGCCGTGGCTGGCCGGGCCCTGCGCTACGGTCGGTGCCGCCGATGCCCGGCCATGATCCGTCCCGCCCTGATGCGCCCGATCCCGCCGGGCGGCGCGCCCACCCGGGCGCGGAGCACGCTGCTGCCACGCGCCGGACGATCCGGGAGCGCCTCGACGAGCTCGACGCGCACATCCACGAGACCGGCCACCAGTTCGATCTCCCGGGTGACGGATTGAGCGTCCCGCCCGAGGCGCGGCACGCCGCCGGCCACGGCATCGCGTCGACTGACGACCCCGCGCCGATCGCCCGCGATCCCCGCGAGCTCGCGCCACCGCCAGGCGGCACGCCACGCCGCGACGGCCGCCCGGTCGGCGGCCGCCCGATTCGCACGATTGCGTCGGACGATCCGCGAGCCGCGCGCGCGGCGGCCGGCTCGCATCAGCTCTCGCGCGCGGAGCGATTCGCGTGGCGTGAGGAGCGCCGCCGCGAGGCCGCCCGCCGACGCCGCCAGCGCCGGATGCGGTGGCTCGCCCCGCTGGCCGCACTCGTGATGGTCGGCGGCGGCGCCGCGGGCTTCGTCGTCGCGGGCGGCGACGACCCGGCCTCGCCACAGGCCGGCCGTGGCAACGATGGAGAGATCAATGCCGACCTTGGTGCGCAGACCGCGGCGAACGGCCCGCTCGCTGTGAAGCGCGAGCTCGGCGGCCCCGGGAGCGGCGGCCCCGTGCTCCAGCTCGACGGCGCGCGCAACCTCTTCGAGGTCGACTGGGACAAGCCGCCGACCGCCGGGCTCGTCTTCGATCTCGACGACGGCCGCGTGCTGTGGCGCAAGAACCCGCTGAAGCCGCTCCCGATCGCGAGCGTCACGAAGATGATGACCGCCCTCGTCGTCACCGAGAAGCTCCCGCCCGAGCAGAAGATCCGCATCACGAAGGCGGCGATCAACACCGACGGCTCGAAGGTCGGCGTGCTGCCCGAGGGCAGGTGGATCGGGCAGTCAGCGATGCTCCACGGCCTGATGCTGGCGTCGGGCAACGACGCCGCCGCGGCCCTGGCGCGGCAGGCCGGCGGCGGCTCGATCCCGCGGTTCGTGCGCATGATGAACTCGCGTGCCAAGCGCATGGGGCTGCCCTGCACGCGGTTCAGCTCGCCGAGCGGCCTCCTCGATGAGGGCAACCACAGCTGCGCCGCCGATCTCGCCGTGCTCGCCCGCGCCGTGCTGGACGACGAGCGCCTTGCGCCGATCGTCGGCCGCCGCCAGGCGGTGCTGCCGTTCCCGATCAAGGGCGGCAAGCTCTACCTCTACAACCACAACCCGCTGCTCAAGGAGAACTACCCGGGCGTGATCGGCGTGAAGACCGGCTACACCGATGCTGCGGGCAAGACCTTCGTCGCCGCCGTCAAGCACAAGGGGCACCGTTACGGCGTGGTCCTCCTGCACTCGCCCGACATCAAGACGCAGGCCGAGCAGCTCCTGCAGCGCACCTACCGCGCCGACGTGTAAGACCGCGTTCGGGCCGAGACGGCGCCCTGCGACACGTCGTGTCGCGCACCTGACTCCGATCTGACGTCAGGTTTCTTAGGATCACCGCCATGCGTGCCGTGACCATCAAGGATGGCGAGATCGTCGTCGACGACCGCCCCGACCCGGAGCCTGGCCTCGGCGAGGTGCTGGTGCAGGTGGCGACGGCCGGCCTGAACGGCGCGGATCTCCTGCAGGTGCGCGGCGCCTACCCCGCACCCCCGGGCTCCCCGGCCGACATCCCGGGCCTCGAGCTCGCGGGCACCGTGGTCGGCCTGGGCGAGGGGGCGACGCGCTTCGGCCTCGGCGACAAGGTGATGGGCATCGTCGGCGGGGGCGGCCAGGCCGAGCTCGCCGTGGTGCACGAGCGCCAGCTCTCGCCGGTGCCGTCGACCCTCGACATCGAATCCGCAGGCGGGTTCCCCGAGGTGTTCACCACGGCGCACGATGCCGTCGTCAGCCAGGCGGGCCTGCGGCCCGGCGAGCGCCTGCTCGTGCACGGTGCGGCCGGCGGCGTGGGCACGGCGGCGGTGCAGCTGGCCTCGGCAATGGGCGCATCGGTCGTGGCAACGAGCCGCCACGAGGGCTTCGACTGGCGCCTCGAAGCACTTGGCGCCGAGGTGGTCACCCGCCCCGGCGAGCACGCCGGCTTCGGCCCGTTCGACGTGGTGCTCGAGCTCATCGGCGGCACCAACCTCGACGGCGACGTGCGCGCGCTCGCCCCCGGCGGACGGATCGCGATCGTCGGCGTGGGCGGCGGCATCAAGGCCGAGCTCAATCTGCTCGCGCTCATGAGCGTGCGCGGCCGGATCTTCGGCACCACGCTGCGCGCCCGGCCGCTCGAGGAAAAGGCGCTTGCGGCGCGGGCCGTCGAGCGCGAGGTGCTGCCGCTCGTGGAGCGCGGCCAGCTCGCCGTGCCGATCGACCGCACGTTCGGCCTCGACGAGGCGACGGCCGCCTACGAGCACTTCCGCCAGGGCGGCAAGTTCGGCAAGGTGCTCATCGCCTTCTGACCCCCTGCGGGGTGACGTTCCGGCCTGTGCTGGAGGCCTGCATCCTCCATCGACACCCCGAAAGTCGCGCCTGGACGCGTCCGGGTCCCGAACCAATCCGTCGAGACGCGCCCCGTAGGATCAGGGTGTCTCGCACCGGCGCTCGCCAGCTGACGGCCTCGCAAGAGAAATCCCTAGGCATTGATGGTTTCCGGCGTTACCTTTGGCGCTGCGGGCCCCGGTCCGCCCTGTCCCACCGCTAGTACTCCGTCCCCGTTGCCCCGGTCTCCTTCAGACGGCGCGCACACCCGTTCCGCCGCGCGCATCGAATACTCCGCCCACTTGCCAGCAGGCAAGCAGGACTGGTCACGCAGTGGCCGCGACCGGCGCACCCGTGATGTCGGCCCGCCGGACGGCATCGAGCGCCGCAACCGGGATCGCCGCATCTCCGACCGTCGCCGTGGCGCCGAGCGTCGCCGGTCCACGCGCCGCAACGACGGCGCCTTCGGCGGCGTGACCGAGTACGGCAAGCAGACCTACACGCTTCGTCCCACCCACTCCCGCAGCCGGTACGCGAAGCTCGCGCAGTACGGCCCGATCAACGGCCCGAAGCCGCGCACGCCGAAGGTGCTGCGCGCCGTGCTCGTCACCGCCGTCGCGCTGGCCTGCCTGCTCGCGGGCACCCTCACCGAGTCGAAGGCCGCGACGGCGCCGAAGGGCAAGACCGGCGTCGTCGTGAAGTCGTCCGGCGCCGTGCACGCCACGCTCTCGTACGTGAAAAAAGGCGCGGCCTCCAGCGGCGGTCCGAGCTACGGCTCGCTCAAGCTCACCGTGAAGGCGGCGGGCCGCACGACGCTGCGCAAGCTCGCGATCACCGGGCGCGGCTCCACGGGTTACCTCACGCGGCCGCAGCTCACGGTGCGCGAGGTGACGGGCGACGGCATCCCCGACGTGCTCGTCGACATCTACACCGGCGGGGCGCACTGCTGCTCGATCACGACGCTCGTCCGCTCGACGCCGAAGGGCTGGAACCGCAGCCCGATCACTCGCGATTGGGCCGATCACAGTTACCGACTGGCCGACGCCGGCGGCAGCAGCACGCCGGAGTTCATCACCGACGACCCGCGCTTCACCGCCGCCTACACCGCCTACGCCACGAGCGCCCAGCCGATCCGCATCTACTCCGCCGAGGGCGGGCAGCTGCGCGACGTGACCACCCAGTTCCCCGACTGGATCCGCACCGACGTGAAGAAGTGGGAACAGGCCTGGCAGGGTGCGACCCAGGAGACCGACCCGCAGATCGTTGCCGACATCGGCCGCGCCGCAGCTTCGGCGTGGATCGCCGACCTCGCGCTGCTCAAGGACTACGACGCGGCGAAGGCCGTGTACGCGGCCGCGCAGACCCGCGGCGACTTCGCCGAGGTGAACGGCTTCGGCGGCCAGCTCGGTCACGACCTCAAGGCCTGGGGCTACGTGAGCGATCCGGCGCTCGTCGGTCTGTCCGACGCCCCCATCGACTGAGACTCCCCGCCCGCCATCGCCGCACGCGCCGCGCTCGGCACCGGAGAGGGTTGCTCGGCCGCGCCGGAGCAGTAGGCTCGGCGCCGTGACCCGCCCGCTCGTCGATGCCGAGGCCTCCGCCCGAGTCGGGCAGGCGCCGCGGTTCGTCTCGGTGGTGGCGCTCGCAGAAGCCACCTCGCGTGCAGCAGTGATCGGCGGAACGTTCGGCTGGCTGCTGGGCACCGCGATCGTCGTAGCGTCCGACGAGTTCGAGCGGAACACCGTGTTCACGATCCTCGGCGTGCAGGCGGTGATCGGCATCGTGCTGACGCTGCTGGCGTCGCAGATGGCGCGCCGCGGGGCGCTGATGCCGGCGGAGCCGTTGCCGGCCGGCGTGGTGCTGGTGCCGGCTGCGGAGACCCGTCAGCTTGCCATGCGCTCGTGGCTCGGTGGCCTGATCATCGGCATCGTCGCACTCGCCGCGCTCACCGCCGGCGCGAACCAGAGCCTGCTTGGCGGCTGGAGTGCCGCGATGATCGCGCTCGGGCTCGGGCAGCGGGCACGTGCGCGGGCGTTCGCGGCTCGCGAGCATGAGCTCGACAAATCGCTTTGGGTGCCCGAACGGCGCTCACGCGAGCTGCCGCGGCTCGTGGCCGGCAAGCGCCAGCCGCCGATCGAACGCGGCTGAGTCGACGGCAGCACGCAGCGCGGCCGCCCGGCGCCGGAACGCCGGACGACCGATCCGCGCTCGACGCAGCGCATGCGGAGGCCCGTCCCAAAGAAACCCCCGCTGCGCCGCGCAGTCTTAGAAGTCCACGACCTGCGACTCGCCGATGTCCGGGCGCTCACCGGTGATTCGACTCTTGGCGTACGCGAGCACGCTCGCGACGCGGCTGCCCGGCGTGTCCCAGTACTCCGCGCTCGATGGATAGACGCGCAACACGACGGCGTCCGGCGAGTCGGGGCCGTCCGGGAACCACGCGTCGGCGCCGGCATCCCACAGATCACGGACCAGCGCCCGGTCGGGGTCGAGGTAGCCGTTGCCCGCCACCGAGATCCACGTGCCGTTCGATTGGAACGCAACGTTGACGCGCCGGTCACGCTCGAGGTGATCGGCCTTCGGCGTGGTGCTGTCGGTGAGGAACAGCAGCGTGCCGTCGTCCTCCTGCCGCTGCAGCGCCATGGGCCGGCTCGTGAGCTTGCCCTCGGCGTCGATCGTGGTGAGCATGCCGAGCCGTTCGTCGGCGATCAGCTCGCGAACCTTGTCGGCCGCGCCCTGATCGGAGGTGTGGGGAGTGTGGGTTGTCGCCATTGATGCGCTCCTTCCGGTGCACGCCGCCCGGTGGCGGAGTGCTCGTTCGGATTACGGTCAGCGTGGCCGCGACGAGCGCGGATCCGTGGGACGCATCCGGTCGGTACCGGCCATGGCGCGTGGCCGTTCGGCGCACCGCGGCCGGGCGCCGAGAGCGCGGCGCGAGGGCGTTCTGGGCTGTCGACCGCGTCAGCGGCGGCGCGAGAACATCACCAGGGCGGCTGGGAGTTCCACCATTCGCCGAGCTGACGGAAGGCGGTCCAGAAGGCGCGCTTGGCGGATTCCTCGTCGAGCGAGGCGTTGATGTCGGGCACCGTGATCGCCTCGCACGTGGGCGTGAAGCGCTGGATCTCGCCCGGGGCCCACCGCAGCGGCCGCGAGAGTGGGATGTCGAGGGCGTTCAGGGCGCCGAGCGCGCGCTCGCCGTTGACGACGATCACCGACGGCTGCACGATCGCGATCTCACGCGCGACGAGCGCGGAGAGCGGCGCGTCGGTGTGCTCCTCGTCGACCTTTGGGCATTTGACGAGCAGCGTGCCGTAGATCGTCGTGGGATCGATGTCGAGGCGCTTGAGGCTCTTGAGGATCGCGGTGCCGGCGCGGCCGTAGAAGGCGACGCCCTCGCTGAGCTCCGACGCACTGGGCTCGTACCCGATCAGCATGATGTCGGCCTGCGGGTGCCCACTGGAGAGCACCGGGCTGCGATCGGTCCGCTGGCAGGATTCGCACTCGCGTACCGCCTGCTCGACCTCGCTCAGCTCGCGGATCGCACGTTCGAGGTACTTCTCTCGGATCTCGTCGTCCGCAATGCGCACGGGAGTTGTTTTCGCCCTCCGGCGGCGCGGGCCTACCCCGGGCTGTAGTGGTGCAGGCGCGGTTGCAGCGAGGGCGCGTTTCGGAGCCCGCGAGCCGGCGGTGCGGCGGCTAGCTCAGCTTGATCGAGAGCGACGCCGTCTCCGCCTTCTTCTTCCCCTTGGGCACGAAGCGGAGGGTGAGCTTGCCGGTGAGGCTGCGGCCGCTGTGCAGCACCTTGCGCGCGGCGGCGCTGGTGACGAGGTGCAGGGCGGCGGTGCCCTGCGCGCGGAGGGTGCGGGTGTCCTTGCCGAGCAGCACCTTCTTGCCGCCCTTCTTCGTGGAGCCCTTCCAGGTGCCGGTCACGGTGCCGGCGCCGGGGAGCGCGATGGGGAGGTCGTAGACGTTGCCGCGACGGATCTCGTCCATGTCGGTGTCGGCGAGGTACTTCTTCAGCTGGGCCACCGACTGCTTCATCGTCTTCACCTGCGCAGCGATCTGCGGGCCGATGAGCGTGCGGATGCCGGTGACGCGCAGGTTGGCCGTGCTGGTGCGCAGGCCGTTCGCGGTGGCGAGGGTGACGGTGTAGTCGCCGGTGTCGGTGGCGAGCGGGATGCGCACGCGCACCTCGGCGGGGAGCTGGCTGGCGCCGAGGATGATCGCCGGCGGGGCTTCGAGCTTTGCGCCGGGCACGGTCGTCGTGGCCTTCATCGCGATCGTGTCGTTGCCCGAGCCGCTCCAGTTGCTCTGCTGGGGGAACTTGATCGTCGTGGTGGTGCCGGCGCGGGCGCTCGCGGCGGGCGCGGCGCCGAGCACGAGGGTGCTGAGCGGGATGTCGTCGAAGACGGGCGTCTGGCCGGGGGTCGTCGGCTGGCCCTGCGGCGTGCCGGAGAGGATGCAAACGGTGGTCGGCGTGCCGTCCGTCGATTCGTTGCAGTTGAACGCGCGGTCGATCGTGAGCGCCGGCTTGTTGCCCTGGGCGTCGCGGATCACGCGCCACCCGGTGACGGCGCCGAGCGAGAGGCTGGTGGGCGCGGAGTCGTTCGGCACACCGACGCGGATCGTGGCCCGCATGCGCTGGTCGGTGCCGACGGGCGGCGGGCTGCGGCGGCCGCTCGCGTACCCCACCCAGCGCGTGCCGAGCGGGGCGGGCGCGAAGCCCTGGAGGATGCTCTCGTAGGCGACGTTGCGCTCGAGCACCTGGTCGCCCGCGTCGCCGTTCCACGTGATCGACGCCGCCTCGCCGGCCCACGTGGGCACGAGGTAGCCGATGAGGTACTGCAGGTCGCCGTCCTTCAGCGTCTCCGAGAGGCCGGCTTCGCAGCCGGCGGTGCCGTTGGTGAGGCACATGTCGGTGCTGACGATCACGTCGCCGATGTCGCCCTCCTGCACCGTCGTCTGGCCGATGATCTGGAAGCAGCCGGCGATCAGCGCGGCCGCGACGAGCGCGGGCACGAGGAGGAGCGCGCGGCGGGCGCGGCGCAGCCGAGGCCTGCCGACGGGTGCGGGCAAGGGGCCGCCGCTAGCCATCAGCGAGGGGCCCGACGGAGCATCGGGACGGAATCCGCGGCGTCGTGCGCGGTGTGACGGTTGGGACGGGGTCACGTTCTGGGGTGTCGCCCGATGGGCGTGTGCCTTGAGGGAAGGGCCCACCGCTGCAGGGTTCGCGGCAGGTCAGCGCATTCTACGGCCGCGCGCGTTCTGTGTCGCCCGTCACGTTGCAGACGCGCGCCAGGCTTGCCGGACGCACGTTCCGCCGGTGGGCACTGAGCGTCGGCCGCTGACGTGTGGACAGATCCCACGCCCATTGCGGGATCCGTCCACAGCTCAGCTTGGTTGGCAACGGTCGGCCGACCTGTGGACATATCCCGCAACAACTGCGGGATTTGTCCACAGCTCAGCTTCGGCGGGCTACTTGACGCGGATCGTCTTGCGGTAGCTCGTGGCCCGCCAACCGGTGGCGGGGCGCGGCGTGAGGACGAGCTTCAGCCCGCGGCGGCTGGTGGCGCTTTTCGGGAAGGCGATCCGCGCGCTGTATTTGCCGTTCGCGCTCACCTTGACCGTGGCCTTGCGGGTGACGAGCTTGCCGCGGCTCGTGCGGCCGGTGAGCTTCGCGTCGATCCGCGTCGTCGAGCCGACGGGCGCCTTGCCCTTCACGGTGATCCGTCGTTTGCTGCGGCTTGTCGCGAGGTCGACGCCGCTCAGCGTGAACGGCCGCAGCTCCGACTGCGTTGCCTGGCGGGTGAGGCGCAGCGTGCTCGTCGGGCTCACGTTGCCCGCCGCGTCCATGAGCGTCACCTTCAGGTCGTAGTTGCCTGGGTTGCCGAGCGAGACGCCGACCGTCGCCGGTGCGGTGGCGTTCGACAGCGTCGTGCACTGGCCGCCGCCCGTGGCGGGGCACAGCGATGCGCGGATCGTCGCGCCGGCCTCACCGGCTACGGCGACTGCCCGGGCCGTGCCGTTGCTGCCGGTGAGCGTGAGCGTCGGCGCCGCTGGCGCGACGGTGTCGCGCGTGAGCAGGTACGCGGGCGAGGTCGACGTGTTGCCGGCGACGTCCGTCAGCGTGATCGCCACCGTTGCGCTGCTGCCGTCGGCCGGAAGGCTCACCTGCATCGGCCCCGACGGATTGATCGGCGTGTCGGTGCAGTCGGCCGGCGCCGGCCCGGTGCCCCGGCAGATCCGCGCGCTCGCCGACGCGATCGGCGCGCCGTCACCACTCAGGCGCCACTCGAGCACCCGCTCCTGGTCGCGGCTCGGCCCGATGCCGCGCATGCCCGTGATCTCCCACGGAAACGTGTCGACCGTCAGCTCGACCGCGTCGCTCAGCGCCGTGTTGCCCGCGCCGTCCGTCGCCCGCACCCGCACGCTCTGCTTGCCCTCGTACAGCCCGGCCTCCGCCACCGTCCGGCTCCCGCTCGCCGACGCACTCAGCCCCGCATCCGGCTCCGAGCACGGCAGCACGCTCCAGTCCACGCACGTGCGATCCACCGTTGCGCTCACCTGACCATCCCGCAGCAGCTCGAACCTCCGGATCCCCAACGTGTCCGACCCGGAGAAGTTGAGCTTCGTCTGCCGGCCCACGTAGCCGCCCCCGCCACCCGACATCGTCAGCGCGCCCACCGACGGCGGCGTGTTCTCCTCGATGGTCACCTCCGAGGAGTAGATGGCGATCGCGAAGTCGTAGAGGGGGCCGGCGCCGTAGGCGCAGCCAGACTGCTGGCAGTAGACAGCCAGGTCCAGCTGCGTCGTCCCGGTCGGGAACGTCCCGCTTACGAACGTGGAATCTGAGCCGGGGCATTCTGTCTGCAACCCCACAAGAGCGCAGTCGTCACCCAGCAGAGTCCCGTCCTGAGACACCAAAGAGACGCGCCAGACCGGATCGATGGTCTGGAGATGTCGGCGGTACGTCATGCCCTTGATTGTCGATCCGGCCGCCGCAGCGAACCGGTAGCCACCGATACGCCCCGCCGGCGATCCACCGCCGCCGAGAGTGGGTCGAAACCAGAGAGATGATGCGAGCTGCACTCGTCCGTCTGTTCCACTCGTACCCCCCGGGCAGGCGTCGCCAGCGGTCGTTCGCGGACCGTCGCCACCGACGAAAGTCCACGCGTCCGTCCTCAACGAACCGGTCGCCGCACAGCTCGACACCACGTACGTCCCGGCGCTCGCCGAGCCCGTGAACGCACTAAGGGTCGCCGCAGCAACGGCGACCCGGTGGATACCCCGAAGCTTCACCGCACCGCCGAGCGTACCGTGAGACTCCGCCAGCGCCCCGGATCTGGCGAAACGATCCACACTCGTACGAACCCGGGTTTGGAGACTCGGAATCGGAACGACGACGCGGCGTGACGCGCCTCGCGAGTCCTCCGTCCACCACCTCGGATGCTGATTTCGACAACGATCCGGCCTCTCCGGTGCCGATCCAAACGTCGGACGCGCAGGTGCCCGCGCGACCAACTGACCCGGACCCTCGGTCGCCAAAGTAGTTGACGCGAAGAGTCGGATTGCGGGCCCTGGACCGCAGTACTCACGAGTGTCGGACCGGCCTCTGAGCTGCCCGCGACAGGAAAGCCGCGACCAATCGCTACGCCATCGAGACGTGGCAAACCGTCTGCCCCAGGCACTGCCGACGCACGCAAGACGGACAGCGCCTCAGCGCTTGTCAGCTGAGGCGTCCGGGTGATTACCGCGGCGAGGAGCGCGGCAGTCGCGACCGTGGCAGCGCTCGAGCCAGCCGGCCACGAGCGGCTCGGAAAACAACCCGGACCTCGAAGCGCCGTGGCCTGATCCACTCCCGCCACAAACGAACACGCGAAGCCGGTCTCGCTTCCGGCCGAGATAACGAGTGCCCCGGGAACGGCAAATGGTGCGACGGGTTCGGCGCTGGGCTCGTTGCCCGCGGCCGCGACGATGCTCGCTCCTTCTCGGCTCGCTAGTGCCTCGGCCGACTGCCATTGCTCAAGATCGATCGCGCGTTGGTCGTAGCTCGACTCAGGAATTGCGACGACCGCAGTGCGGACGTCGGCTGCGTGGGCGAATTGCACGCAAGCGCGAACGCCCAAGTACACCGCCTCCGGCCTAATGAACGTCTCCGTCCCCTCGGTCACGCGGATCGAGACGATTCGCGCCTGGGGGAAGACGCCGACGGTGCCGTAGCCGTTGCGGGGCGCGGCGATGATGGAGGCCATCTGAGTGCCGTGCTCGTGCTGCCACTCGGTGCCTTGGGCGACGCCGGTGCCGCCGTCGAGGGCGAGGCGGGCGACGATGGGGCCGTCGGGGTCGTCGGCGGGGGTGTCGGGCGTGACGTTGACGCCGGTGTCGAGGAGGCAGATCACCGGGCGCTGAGCCTTCGGCTGAGGCCAGGCGTCGTCGCGGACGCGCTCGATCCAGTCGAGGCCGTAGGCCTTGAGGATCGCCGGCTGCTCCTCGGCTCCGGCTGCCGCCGGCAGCGCGCCGCCGGCCGTCAGCGCGACGACCGCGGCCATCCCGACCGCGCGCAGCCTCCACCCGGAAATGCTGAGTCTCCGGGTGGACGACGAAGCCCGCGCGCCAGCAGTCCGGCGCAGCCCCAAACGACGGCGCGGCATCACCGCACGCGCACCTTCACGGGGACGCTCTTCGACTCGGCCGCCGGCACGTTGGCGACCGGCCGCAGCCGGGCCCGGAAGGCGAACGTGACGCGACTGACCGAGCGGACGCGGTGCTTGAACGACCAGCGCCCGGTCTTCGACGTCTTCCGGGTGCCGATCGTGCGCCACACGCCGGCATCGAGCACCTGCACCTCGACCCACGTGCCGGCAACCGGCATCGGCTTGGCCCGCACCCGACCCTTGAGATGGATCAGCCCGCGCGAGCCGATCGACTTGCGCACGGCCTTGATGCTCATGCCCGCCGTCACCGAGATCACGACCTCACGCGTCGCGCGGTAGTCGCCGGAGTCGCGCCGCGCGGAGTATGCGAAGCGCAGCACGCGACTGCCCTGGGTGACCGGTCGGTAGACGTAGCCGCCCTGCCCGTCGGTCTTCACCGTCGCGACCTTCTTCCACGGCGCGCCGACCACCGACACCTGCTCGAACACGTCGACGTCGGCATCCGCGATCGGCGCCCCATCGGCATCCACCAGCCGACCCGTCACCACGATCTTCGCGCCGTAGTGCACCTGCACCGTGCGCTGCTCTCGGTCGACGACGAGCTGCGGCGCTGGGCCATCGCCACTCGCCTGCGGCCCGGCCGACGCCACCTGCACCGTCTGCCCCGACGCGACGAGATCGGTGCCCGCCGACGCTGCCTGCACCGAGCCATCACCGCTCGAAGCCGTGACGACGACGCGGAGCTTCCGGTCGACGTCGGCCTTCACGACCGTGTACTTGGCGCCCGTCGCGCCGGCGATGTCGACCCAGCCGTCGGCGGAACTCCACCGCTGCCACTGATAGCCGAACGACAGCCCCGTGCCCTTCCAGTCGCCGGGTGAGGCGGCGAGCACGTCGCC